>NZ_JCALCL010000001.1:0-997781 GCF_059812325.1 Mycobacterium sp. NGS61 | reverse complement strand
GCCCCCAAAACTCAAGGGATTTGGGGGCTTTTGCGTCTGCTCGCACATCCTCACCCGCGCGCCTATCCACATATGGCGCATCGCTGCCTAGCTATATGGACCGGTTTGGCTTCATCGTCTGGTTCATGGACATCGAGACCACGCTGCCGCGTGGCGAATTTGCGACCACCGCCCAACTCCTCACCGTCATGACCCGCAAGCGGTTGGCAGGACTTGTTCAGGCAGGCAAGCTCATTCGGGTCTGCCATGGCGTCTACGGGCACGCCGAACCAGACGTGCTGGGAAAGCTCGCAGCACTCGACGTGCTGGCTCGTGAGCAAATTGTCGCTTGCATGGGTACCGCCGCTGCCCTCTACGGATTCGACACGGAGAACACCTCGCGGCTACACATCCTTGATCCTGGTGTGCGCATGCGACCGACGAAGGGTCTGATGGTGCACCAGCGCATCGGTGCGCCGCTACGACGGGTTCAGGGCCGACTGGCGACCGCCCCAGCGTGGACGGCGATTGAGGTCGCACGGAGTTTGAGGCGGCCGCGCAGCCTGGCCACGCTGGACGCGGCGTTGCACATTCAGGCGTGCACCAAAGGGGAACTCGACGCAGTCATCCGGGAGCACAAGGGCCGGCGCGGCATCGTCAAGGTGCGGGAGCTGATCGGCTGCGCCGACCGACGGCCCGAGTCGCCGATGGAGAGCGAGGCGCGACTCGTGTTCATCGATAACAAACTGCCGATGCCGCAGCTCCAGTACAGCATCGTGGACCGGTACGGGAAGGTCTGGCGCGTCGATTTTGCCTGGCCGGATGTCATGCTGGCTGCGGAGTACGACAGCGTGCAGTGGCATCTGGGGCGTGACGCGTTACTGCATGATCGGTTGAAGACCGCGCGGCTGCAGGAATGCGGCTGGTTGTCGGTTCCGTTCACGGTGAACGACGTCCGCGGTGACCCAGTTGGGCTCGCCGAGCGCCTCGAGTACCACCTGGCGAGCAGACGCAAAAGCCCCTAATCAGCAAGGGATTTGGGGACTTTTACGTCTGCTCGCCAACCTCAGGCGACGGTGAACTCCTGCGTCGAGGTGACGAATGGTTCGAGCCGGCCGCGGGTGTCCCGGGTGGTGTAGTGGTGCACGATGCGGTACTGCCCGGGTACCGCATCGCCGGGGATGTCCCAGCGGATGTGCACCCGCGACCCGGCCCGACCCTCGCGCTGCCACCGAAAGGTGGTCGACCAGTCGCCGTCGTCGGCGACCCGCACCCAACGATCTCCTTCGACGCGCACCACTTCGAGGAAAGTCCGGGTGCGGTGCAGATCGTTGTTCGGGTACGCGCTGACGAACGTCGCTTCCACCGCCTCGCCACGGCGGTGCGGGCCGCCCGGCCCGGCCAGGACCGCTCCGAACGAGCCGCGGTCGGCGGGCGGGCTGCGCAGCCAACTGCGCGGCCGGTGGGCCGGCGGCCCGGGTGCGGGTGGCACCGGCCGGCCGTCCCGCATCGCCTCGGCGAGTCCGGCGGCGGTCTGCATCAATGCCGGCAGCTCCCACCGCCCGAACAGGGTGCTGCCGCCCTCGTATCGCTGTTCGAGATACTCCTCCGGGGTGGTCACGTAGTGGATGTACGCATTCGAATAACCCACGCACAGCACGTCATTGAGCTCGGCGCCGACGATCGCGGCCACGGTACGGCGCAACCGCAGTCCCGCGACGATGGTCGGTTCACCCGGAATGCAGAGCAGATACAGCCGGCCGATCCGTACCAGGTGGACGGGCACCACTTCCTGGATGAACGGTTGCAACCGGTTCAGCAACCGCACCGGCACCACCAGGCCCTTGGGTTTCTGCACCGAACGGGCCGGCCCGACAACCCGGTAGAAGATTCGGGAAATGCTGTCCCAGAACGGGTTTTGCCCCTGACGGAAGCCGCGGAAGCCTTCGCCCTCGTCCGTGCCGGCGAACATCGAGGCGGCGATCATCGGCCGCCCGGTACGGTGTTCGCGACCGTCCGGCGTGTATTCCCCGCGCACCCGCACGGCACTGAGGTCGAGGTAGGTGAACCGCGATTCGACCCCGGTGCCGATCGGCGTCCCGGTGTCCAATTGCGCTACGGCATCGGCGAATTGGGCCAGCCCGATCTGTCGGGTCTGGTCCCGCTCCGCGTCGGCGGTGCCCGGCCCGTAGCCGATGGGTCCCGCCACGTGGGGGCTCATGTCACCGGGGTTGGTCTGGGCGAATGCGGAGATGAAGCCGGGCTGTCCGGCCAGGTAGTCCGCACCGCACCGGACGCGCTCCCAGTGGTAGGCGGCGAAACCCTTGTTGTCCCCGGAGATCAGCAGGTTGCGGTTGGTCATGCTGGTGCCATGGGTGGCGAAGAAGTGGATGGCGCCCACCGGGCCGGTGCCGCGGTCGATACGCACCAGGGTGGTCAGAGGGTCGATTCGGTCGGGGTAAAACGCTCTGTCCGCCAACGGGTTACGGTCGAAGGCCGACGGCGAACGATTCCGGCTGGCGTCGTGCAACTCGCCGTGGGACAGCATGACCTCGGCAGGTGCCAGGTCGTCGTGGGCGTACCGGACCGATTCGACGATGCCGTCGACGATCGCGCCGAACGTCGCGGGCCGAAACCCACTGGTGGACAGGTTGTACAGCAGGTGCCCGCAGTATCCGCCGGGGCCGGCGTGGGTGTGGGTGGCGGTGATGACGGTGTTCTGGGCGCAGTAGGTGTCGCCGTAGGACTTGGCTAGGCGGCGCAGCACCTCGTCGGTCACGTTCTGCATCGGCAACGGCAGTTCGGCCACGACGAGCAAGACGCGGGCGCCGCCGTCGTCGAAGACGAATGCGCGCGATCGCAGTCGCAGGTGGATGCCTGCGGTGCGCTGTTCGACTTTGCCGTAGCCGAGCATGCCGCAGTCGGCCGCCTCGCCGGTGATGTCGGCGATGCCCCGTCCGACTGAAAGGCCCACGGATTCACACCTTAAGCGCCGGGCCTGCCGCAACTCACTAAACTGGCCAAGTGCTTATCGGTTCACATGTCCACCAGGACGATCCCCTGGCTGCGGCCGCTGCAGACGGCGCCGACGTGGTCCAGTTCTTCCTCGGGAACCCGCAGAGTTGGAAGAAGCCCAGGCCCCGTGCGGACGCCGACACGTTGAAAGCGGCCGGCATTCCGCTCTATGTGCACGCGCCGTATCTGATCAACGTGGCATCTGCCAACAACCGCATCCGGATCCCGTCGCGCAAGATCCTGCAGGACACCTGCGACGCCGCGGCGGCGATCAACGCGACGGCGGTGATCGTGCACGGCGGGCACGCGGACGACGACGACATGGCGGCCGGCTTCGAACGTTGGGCCAAGGCGCTCGACTACTTGGAAACCGACGTTCAGGTGCTGTTGGAGAACACCGCGGGCGGTGACCACGCGATGGCCCGTCACTTCGACACCATCGGCCGGTTGTGGGACCGCATCGGCGACAGCGGGATCGGCTTCTGCCTGGACACCTGCCATGCGTGGGCCGCAGGCGAGGCGCTGGTCGACTCGGTCCAGCGGATCAAGGCACTGACCGGTCGCATCGACCTGGTGCACTGCAACGACTCCCGGGACGCGGCCGGTTCCGGAGCCGACCGGCATGCCAACTTCGGCATGGGCCAGATCGACCCGGAGTTGCTCGTCGCCGTCGTCCGGGCCGCGGATGCGCCGGTGATCTGCGAGACGGCCGAGGAGGGCCGCAAGGACGACATCGCCTTTCTGCGGGACCGGATCGGTGACTGACCCGCATTACAAGTCTTGTGCGGTTGTCGGGAAACTGTAATATTGCGGTCATGCCCGATACGCACGTCGTGACCAATCAGGTCCCGCCCCTGGAGAACTACAACCCCGCATCCTCGCCGGTCCTGACCGAAGCCCTGATCCGCGAAGGGGGGCAGTGGGGCCTGGACGAGGTGAACGAACTGGGGGCGATTGCAGGCAGCCCGGAGGCGCAGCGCTGGGGTGAGCTGGCCGACCGCAACCGGCCCATCCTGCGTACCCATGACCGGGTGGGACACCGCGTCGACGAGGTGGAGTACGACCCCGCCTACCACGAGCTGATGCGCACCGCGATCGCGCACGGTCTGCACGGCGCCCCCTGGGCCGACGGCCGGCCCGGCGCCCACGTGGTGCGCGCGGCCAAGATGGCGGTGTGGAACGTCGAACCCGGCCACGTCTGCCCGATCTCGATGACCTACGCGGTGGTGCCGGCGCTGCGCTTCAATCCGGACCTGGCCGCCGTCTACGAACCGTTGCTGACCAGCCGCGTCTATGACCCGGAACTGAAACCGGTGACGACGAAAGCCGGTGTCACCGCGGGGATGTCGATGACCGAGAAGCAGGGTGGTTCCGACGTGCGGGCCGGTACCACCGAAGCCGTTCCTACCGGCTCCGGCACCTACCGCCTGCGCGGTCACAAGTGGTTCACCTCGGCGCCGATGTGCGACATCTTCCTGGTGCTCGCCCAGGCGCCGGGCGGGTTGTCGTGTTTCCTGCTGCCGCGCATCCTGCCCGACGGCACCCGCAACCGAATGTTGTTGCAACGGCTCAAGGACAAGCTCGGCAACCACGCGAACGCCTCCAGTGAGGTCGAATATGACGGCGCCACCGCCTGGCTGGTGGGCGAGGAGGGCCGCGGCGTGCCGACCATCATCGAGATGGTCAACCTCACCCGGTTGGACTGCACGCTGGGCAGCGCCACCAGCATGCGCACCGGGTTGACCCGTGCCATCTATCATGCACAACACCGAAAAGCGTTCGGCGCCTACCTGATTGACCAGCCGTTGATGCGCAACGTGCTGGCCGATCTCGCGGTGGAAGCCGAAGCCGCCACCATGGTGGCGATGCGGATGGCCGGTGCCACCGACAAGGCGGTCCGCGGCGATCAGCGTGAGGCGCTGCTGCGCCGCATCGGGCTGGCGGCCAGCAAGTACTGGGTGTGCAAACGGTCCACGCCGCACGCTGCCGAGGCGCTGGAATGCCTGGGCGGCAACGGTTATGTCGAGGACTCCGGCATGCCCCGGTTGTACCGGGAAGCCCCGCTGATGGGCATCTGGGAGGGCTCGGGCAACGTCAGTGCGCTGGATACGTTGCGCGCCATGGCAACTCGGCCCGAATCCGTCGAGGTGCTGTTCGACGAACTGGCCGGTACGGCCGGCCAGGACCCGCGGCAGGACGCGCACGTCGAGCGGTTACGCCCGCAACTGGGCGACCTGGACACGATCCAGTACCGGGCCCGCAAGGTCGCCGAGGACATCTGCCTGGCGCTGCAGGGTTCGCTGCTGGTGCGCCACGGACACCCCGCCGTCGCCGAGGCCTTTCTGGCCACCCGGCTCGGCGGTCAATGGGGTGGCGCTTTCGGCACCATGCCAACCGGGCTGGACCTGGCGCCCATCATCGAGCGTGCGCTGGTGAAGGGGTGACGCGCCTCGACGCCGGGGAGCGACGCACATGACCCACGCGATCAGGCCGGTCGACTTCGACCACCTCAAGACGATGACCTACGAGGTCACCGGCCGTATCGCCCGCATCACCTTCAACCGCCCGGAAAAGGGCAACGCGATCATCGCCGACACTCCGCTGGAACTCTCCGCGTGCGTGGAACGTGCCGACCTGGACCCGGACGTGCACGTGATCCTGGTGTCCGGGCGCGGTGAGGGATTCTGCGCCGGCTTCGACCTGTCCGCCTACGCGGACCGGACCGGCTCGGCGGGCGGCACCGGCGCGTATGACGGCACCGTGCTGGACGGTAAGACCCAGGGCATCAATCACCTGCCCAATCAGCCCTGGGACCCGATGATCGACTACCAGATGATGAGCCGCTTCGTGCGCGGCTTCGCCAGCCTGATGCACGCCGACAAGCCCACGGTGGTCAAGATCCACGGTTACTGCGTGGCCGGTGGCACCGACATCGCGCTGCACGCCGACCAGGTGATCGCAGCCGCCGACGCCAAGATCGGCTACCCGCCGACCCGGGTCTGGGGAGTGCCGGCCGCGGGACTGTGGGCGCACCGACTGGGGGACCAGCGCGCCAAACGCCTACTGTTCACCGGCGACTGCATCACCGGCACGCAGGCCGCCGAGTGGGGTCTGGCGGTCGAGGCGCCCGCACCCGAGGATCTCGACGAGCGCACCGAGCGCCTGCTGGCCCGCATCGCCGCATTGCCCGTCAATCAGTTGATCATGATCAAGCTCGCGTTGAATGCGCCGCTGCTGCAGCAGGGTGTGGCCACCAGCAGGATGGTAAGTACCGTCTTCGACGGCGTCGCCCGGCACACACCCGAGGGGCATGCCTTCGTGGCAGACGCGGTCGAGCACGGTTTCCGCGAGGCGGTCAAACATCGCGACGAGCCATTCGGCGACTACGGCCGGCGCGCCTCCCAGGTTTGACGACATGCGCAGGATGACCGCCCGGTCGGTAGTGCTCAGCGTGCTGCTGGGTGCCCACCCGGCTTGGGCGAATGCCGGCGAATTGATCCGGCTGACAGCAGATTTCGGTATCAAGGAATCCACACTGCGGGTGGCCCTGACCCGCATGGTCAGCGCCGGCGACCTGATCCGGTCCGCCGACGGCTACCGGCTCTCGGATCGGCTGCTCGCCCGCCAGCGCCGCCAGGACGATGCCATCAATCCGCGCCGGCGGGACTGGGACGGCAGCTGGGCCATGCTGGTGGTCACCAGCGTCGGAACCGACGCGCCCACCCGTGCCTCGCTGCGGAACACTCTGCAGGACAAGCGTTTCGGCGAGTTGCGGGAGGGGGTCTGGATGCGTCCGGACAACGTCGTGGTCGACCTGGGCCCGGAGGTGGTCGAGCGGGTGCGGATGCTGACGGCCCGCGACGCCGACCCGCCCGGGTTGGCCGCAAAGCTGTGGGACCTGTCAGGGTGGGCGGTGCGGGGCCGCGAGCTGCTGGACGGCATGGCAGCCGCTGACATCCCGACCCGGTTCACCGTGGCCGCCGCGGTGGTGCGCCACCTGCTGACCGACCCGGTGCTGCCCGACGCGCTGCTGCCCGCCGACTGGCCGGGCGCCGCGCTGCGCCACTCCTACCAGGACTTCGCCGCCGAACTGGTCGCGCGGCGCGACGGTGTCGAATTGACGGAGGCCCGACGATGAGCGGTGTGCGAGTGGAGAAGGGCGGGCCGGTGACGACGGTGATCATGAACCGGCCGCACGCCCGCAATGCCGTCGACGGCCCGACGGCGCTGGAGCTGCACGCCGCGTTCGACGACTTCGACAAAGATGAGACGGCGTCGGTCGCGGTGCTCTGGGGCGACAACGGAACCTTCTGTGCCGGTGCCGATCTCAAGGCGATCGGCACACCCGAGTCGAACCCGGTGCATCGCACCGGACCCGGCCCGATGGGTCCGAGCCGGATGGTGCTGTCCAAGCCGGTGATCGCCGCGGTCAGCGGGTTCGCGGTGGCGGGCGGCCTGGAGTTGGCGCTGTGGTGCGACCTGCGGGTGGTCGAAGAGGACGCGGTGTTCGGGGTGTTCTGCCGGCGGTGGGGTGTCCCGCTGATCGACGGCGGGACGGTGCGGTTGCCCAGGCTGATCGGCCACAGCCGCGCGATGGATCTGATCCTGACCGGCCGCGCCGTCGACGCCGAGGAGGCTCACGCGATCGGGCTGGCCAACCGCGTCGTCCCCACCGGCCAAGCGCGGCAACGCGCCGAGGAACTCGCTGCCGAGCTGGCGGCGCTGCCGCAGCAGTGCCTGCGGGCGGACCGGATGTCGGCGCTGGGTCAGTGGGGCATGACAGAGGCCGCGGCGATGGATGTCGAGTTCGGCAGCATGTCGCGGGTGGCGGCTGAAACATTGGACGGCGCAGCACGTTTCGCTGCCGGTGCGGGCCGGCACGGAGCCCGCGCCTAGCGTTGGAGGAGGGGGGACCGGTCGCCGGCGCTCTCGCAGCCGGGGTCGACGCCCGACGTACCGGTTCCAGTTCCGCGCGCGCCGCGACGACCTGCAGCAGCCCGCGGTGTTCGGCGTAGGTCAGCCGCCCTTGGTCACTGTGTTGTTGGGGCCGATCTTGTTCACCTTCGGCTCACCGTTCTTGTAGGTGACGGTGTTGTCCATCCCCAGCACCGTGATGCGGGTGTTGACCGTGTCGATGGTGATCTTGTTCTTGGTGCCACCGACGCTCACGGTCTCGCAGCTGCCGTTGACGGTCAGAGTGTTGTCCGAACCCGTCACGTTCAACGACTTGCCCTGCTCGCACGAGATGGTGGCGGTCTGCCCCATGTAGGCGTAGACGACCGTGTCACCCACCTCGACCGTCGTGCTCAGGGTGGGGTTCTCGTCGCTGGTGCTCTCCGCGGTACCGCTGCCCGACGAGCTCGACGAGGACTTGCTCGAGGACGACGACGCCGTACTGCCCCCCGGTGGGCTGGCGGTCGAACTGCACGCGACCAGCCCGCCGGCGGCCACGATGGCCAGCGCGCCTACCGCAGCGGCCGCCCGTGAAGCTCGAGAGGAGTTACCAAATGTATTGGCGCGCATAGTTACTCGATACCCTCCATGTTGAGGTCCCCGGTCAGGGACCGACCCGCTGAATTCGGTTGACCATGCCCAGCTCGCGGCCGCGGTCCCAGATGACCGGATCTCCGTTGTGATACAGCACCGTCCCGTCGTAGCCGTACACGGTGATGTCATTGATGACGGTGTCGGCGATGACCGTGTTGGACGTCCCCATCATCGTCACCGCCCAGCAGGTGCCCTTGGCGGTGACGATGTTCGACGTCCCGTTGACGATGAGCGTGGAATCGTTGCAGTCAATCGTGGTCTCCACGCCCTGCCCGGTGATGTGGGTGTCGCCGTTCTTGGCCTGCGCCGCCGGGGCGGTCACGGCCATGGTGGTGACGCAACATGCCAGCGCTGCGCCGGCGGCTGTCCATTTCACTGCGGCCCCCCTTCGTCGGGTGGGAGATGTGGGTCTGAGCCTACGGGCAACGGCCGCTCGGACGACAGACCCAACTGCTGTGCAGCGGGGGTTGGGCGGCCCGGTCAACTAGAGTCATTAGTTGACCCACACCGGTAGCTCCGATCGAAGGGCGAATTCGCCATGGCAGCTCAGCCCGATCCGCCGTCCGGTGGGCGCGCTCGCGGCGGGAGAACCGGGGCCCGCCAAGCAAAGCTCAGCCGCGACGGCATCGTCGAAGGCGCCCTGACGTTCCTGGACCGGGAGGGCTGGGATTCCCTGACCATCAACGCGCTGGCGACCCAGCTCGGGACCAAGGGTCCATCGTTGTACAACCACGTGGACAGCCTCGAGGATCTGCGCCGCGCGGTGCGCATCCGGGTCGTCGACGACATCATCACCATGCTGAATCGGGTCGGCGAGGGGCGCGCCCGCGATGATGCCGTTCTGGTCATGGCGGGCGCCTATCGCAGCTACGCCCACCACCACCCGGGGCGGTACTCGGCGTTCACCCGGATGCCCTTCGGCGGGGACGACCCCGAATATTCCGCCGCGACCAAGAATGCGGCCGGGCCGGTGATCGCGGTGTTGGCTTCCTACGGTTTGGAGGGCGACGAGGCGTTCTACGCGGCGCTGGAATTCTGGTCGGCGATGCACGGCTTCGTGCTGTTGGAGATGACCGGGGTGATGGACGACATCGACACCGACGCCGTGTTCACTGACATGGTGCTGCGGTTGGCGGCCGGCATGGACTCGCGCACCCCCCATTCCGGGGATCGCCGCCTGACCCGTTAGCCGTCGCCGTCGCTTTGACCTGCCAGACCGCTGGCGGGTAATGTGGTGGCTCGTGCCTGGCGGCTTACGGCGCCTGACGTAAGGGAACGAATGCCGGGCTAATTCGCATGTCCGCGCAGCATCGGAGTGCTTCCGGTGCTCGGCCGTATGCGACACGCCCGCACGCGGGGGGAGCGCGAGGTCCCCTTCGAGGGCATAACTGCAGTACAGAGACTTGACGTGAACGAGAACAGAGAAAGCCGGTAGATGCCAACCATTAATCAGCTGGTCCGCAAGGGTCGCCGTGACAAGGTCGCCAAGGTCAAGACCGCGGCCCTGAAGGGCAGCCCGCAGCGCCGCGGCGTGTGCACGCGTGTCTACACCACCACCCCGAAGAAGCCGAACTCGGCGCTTCGCAAGGTGGCGCGTGTGAAGCTGACGAGTCAGGTCGAGGTCACTGCCTACATCCCCGGCGAAGGCCACAACCTGCAGGAGCACTCGATGGTGCTGGTGCGTGGTGGACGTGTGAAGGACCTGCCTGGTGTTCGCTACAAGATCATCCGGGGGTCGCTGGACACTCAGGGCGTGAAGAACCGTAAGCAGGCGCGCAGCCGCTACGGCGCCAAGAAGGAGAAGAGCTGATGCCGCGCAAGGGCCCCGCACCCAAGCGCCCGCTGGTCAACGACCCGGTATACGGGTCGCAGCTGGTCACCCAGTTGGTGAACAAGGTGCTGATGCAGGGAAAGAAGTCGCTGGCCGAGCGCATCGTGTATGCGGCGCTCGAGCAGGCGCGCGACAAGACCGGCACCGATCCGGTCATCACCCTCAAGCGGGCACTCGACAACGTCAAGCCGGCCCTGGAGGTTCGTAGCCGCCGCGTCGGTGGTGCCACCTACCAGGTGCCGGTCGAGGTGCGTCCGGACCGGTCCACCACGCTGGCGCTGCGCTGGCTGGTGAGCTTCTCGCGGCAGCGCCGGGAGAAGACCATGATCGAGCGGCTGGCCAACGAGATCCTGGACGCCTCCAACGGCCTCGGGGCCGCCGTCAAGCGGCGTGAGGACACCCACAAGATGGCCGAGGCGAACCGCGCCTTCGCGCACTATCGCTGGTGACAGCCACCAGCGGACACGCTGGGTGCAACCGATAGCGATTTACTGAGCAACGAAAGAGTGGGAAGACTTCTGTGGCACAGAAGGACGTGCTGACCGACCTGACGAAGGTCCGCAATATCGGCATCATGGCGCACATCGACGCCGGCAAGACAACGACGACCGAGCGCATCCTCTACTACACCGGTATCAGCTACAAGATCGGTGAGGTGCACGACGGCGCCGCAACCATGGACTGGATGGAGCAGGAACAGGAGCGCGGCATCACCATCACGTCCGCAGCGACCACCTGCTTCTGGAATGACAACCAGATCAACATCATCGACACCCCGGGCCACGTCGACTTCACCGTCGAGGTGGAGCGTTCCCTCCGTGTTCTCGACGGTGCCGTGGCCGTTTTCGACGGCAAAGAGGGTGTCGAGCCGCAATCCGAGCAGGTGTGGCGGCAGGCCGACAAATACGACGTGCCGCGGATCTGCTTCGTCAACAAGATGGACAAGATCGGCGCCGACTTCTACTTCTCGGTCCGGACGATGGAAGAGCGCCTGGGCGCCAACGTCATCCCGATCCAGTTGCCCGTCGGGTCCGAAGGCGACTTCGAGGGCGTCGTCGACCTGGTCGAGATGAAGGCCAAGGTGTGGCGCGGCGAGACCAAGCTCGGTGAGACCTACGAGACTGTCGACATCCCCGGCGACCTTCAGGAGAGGGCCGACGAATACCGCACCAAGCTGATCGAGGCGGTCGCCGAGACCGACGAGACGCTGCTGGAGAAGTACCTCGGCGGCGAGGAGCTGTCGACCGCGGAGATCAAGGGTGCGCTGCGCAAGCTCACCATCAACTCCGAGGCCTACCTGGTGCTGTGCGGTAGCGCGTTCAAGAACAAGGGCGTGCAGCCCATGCTGGATGCCGTCATCGATTACCTGCCCTCCCCGCTCGACGTGCCGCCGGCGATCGGCCACCCGCCGGGCAAAGAGGACGAGGAGATCGTGCGCAAGCCGTCGACGGACGAGCCGTTCTCGGCGCTGGCGTTCAAGGTCGCCTCGCACCCGTTCTTCGGCAAGCTCACCTACGTCCGGGTGTACTCGGGCAAGGTCGACTCCGGCAGCCAGGTCATCAACGCCACCAAGGGCAAGAAGGAGCGGCTGGGCAAGCTGTTCCAGATGCACTCCAATAAGGAGAACCCGGTGGAGACCGCGTCGGCGGGTCACATCTACGCGGTGATCGGCCTGAAGGACACCACCACCGGTGACACCCTGAGCGACCCGAACAACCAGATCGTGCTGGAGTCGATGACCTTCCCCGATCCGGTGATCGAGGTGGCTATCGAGCCCAAGACCAAGAGCGACCAGGAGAAGTTGAGCCTGTCGATCCAGAAGCTCGCCGAAGAGGACCCCACCTTCAAGGTGCACCAGGACGCCGAGACGGGCCAGACCGTGATCGGCGGCATGGGCGAGCTGCACCTGGACATCCTGGTGGACCGGATGCGCCGCGAGTTCAAGGTCGAGGCGAACGTCGGCAAGCCGCAGGTGGCCTACAAGGAGACCATCAAGCGGACCGTGGAGAAGGTCGAGTTCACCCACAAGAAGCAGACCGGCGGCTCGGGCCAGTTCGCCAAGGTGCTCATTTCCCTCGAGCCCTTCACCAGCGAGGACGGCGCGACCTACGAGTTCGAGAGCAAGGTCACCGGTGGGCGCATCCCACGGGAATACATCCCGTCGGTGGACGCCGGCGCCCAGGACGCGATGCAGTACGGCGTGCTGGCCGGCTACCCGCTGGTGAACTTGAAGGTCACCCTGCTCGACGGCGCCTTCCACGAGGTCGACTCGTCGGAGATGGCGTTCAAGATCGCCGGTTCGCAGGTGCTGAAAAAGGCTGCGGCGCAAGCCCAGCCGGTGATCCTGGAACCGATCATGGCCGTCGAGGTCACCACCCCCGAGGACTACATGGGTGATGTGATCGGCGACCTGAACTCCCGCCGTGGTCAGATTCAGGCCATGGAGGAGCGGGCCGGTGCGCGCGTCGTGAGGGCGCACGTGCCGCTGTCGGAGATGTTCGGCTACGTCGGCGACCTGCGGTCCAAGACGCAAGGCCGGGCGAACTACTCCATGGTGTTCGACTCGTACGCCGAAGTGCCGGCGAACGTGTCGAAGGAAATAATCGCGAAGGCGACGGGGGAGTAGGCCCGGAGAAGCCTGCGAGTAGGCTGACGCGGTTAGCACCGCGGCAAGAACAAAACCAGAAAAATCAACACTGCTTTTTTAAGCACCAACAGTCCAGGAGGACACAGAAGTGGCGAAGGCGAAGTTCCAGCGGACCAAGCCGCACGTCAACATCGGGACCATCGGTCACGTTGACCACGGCAAGACCACCCTGACCGCGGCTATCACCAAGGTCCTGCACGACAAGTACCCCGACCTGAACGAGTCGAAGGCGTTCGACCAGATCGACAACGCCCCCGAGGAGCGTCAGCGCGGTATCACGATCAACATCGCGCACGTCGAGTACCAGACCGAGAAGCGTCACTACGCGCACGTCGACGCCCCCGGCCACGCCGACTACATCAAGAACATGATCACCGGTGCCGCCCAGATGGACGGCGCAATCCTGGTGGTCGCGGCGACCGACGGCCCGATGCCGCAGACCCGTGAGCACGTGCTGCTCGCCCGCCAGGTGGGTGTGCCCTACATCCTGGTCGCCCTGAACAAGTCCGACGCGGTGGACGACGAGGAGCTGCTCGAGCTCGTCGAGCTGGAGGTCCGCGAGTTGCTGGCCGCCCAGGAGTTCGACGAGGAGGCTCCGGTCGTGCGGGTTTCGGCGCTCAAGGCGCTCGAGGGCGACGCGAAGTGGGTCGAGTCCGTCGAGCAGCTGATGGACGCGGTCGACGAGTCCATCCCGGACCCGGTTCGCGACACCGACAAGCCGTTCCTGATGCCCGTCGAGGACGTCTTCACCATCACCGGCCGCGGCACCGTGGTCACCGGTCGTGTGGAGCGCGGCGTGGTCAACGTGAACGAGGAAGTCGAGATCGTCGGCATCAAGCCGACCAGCACCAAGACCACGGTCACCGGTGTGGAGATGTTCCGCAAGCTGCTCGACCAGGGCCAGGCCGGTGACAACGTCGGTCTGCTGCTGCGTGGTGTCAAGCGTGAAGACGTCGAGCGCGGCCAGGTCGTCATCAAGCCCGGCACCACCACGCCGCACACCGAGTTCGAGGGCCAGGTCTACATCCTGTCCAAGGACGAGGGCGGCCGGCACACGCCGTTCTTCAACAACTACCGTCCGCAGTTCTACTTCCGCACCACCGACGTGACCGGTGTGGTGACGCTGCCGGAGGGCACCGAAATGGTGATGCCCGGTGACAACACCAACATCTCGGTGAAGCTGATCCAGCCCGTCGCCATGGACGAGGGCCTGCGGTTCGCGATCCGGGAAGGTGGCCGCACCGTCGGCGCCGGCCGGGTCACCAACATCATCAAGTAATTTCTGACAGCGTTGCCCGGGCCACGCCCGGCCGCCAGACGCAAATGCCCCCGAAAGCGAAGGTTTTCGGGGGCGTTTGCGTCTGCTGCCTTTTTGGGGTAGTCGACTACGCAAGCGCATGGCAGCGCCCGTCCGTAGGCTCAGCTCACACCGGGTCCGAGTCAGGAGGGTCGAATGTCGTTCGTTACTGCCACAACCGATTGTGTATCCGCCGCCGCGGCGGATCTGGCCAGGATCGGCGTTACCCTCGGTGCTGCGAACGCCGCCACCGCACTGCCGACCCAGGCGGTGCTGTCCGCTGGAGCC
Source organism: Mycobacterium sp. NGS61 (assembly GCF_059812325.1). Classification (NCBI taxonomy): domain Bacteria; kingdom Bacillati; phylum Actinomycetota; class Actinomycetes; order Mycobacteriales; family Mycobacteriaceae; genus Mycobacterium; species Mycobacterium sp. NGS61. Next base: position 983,177 of record NZ_JCALCL010000001.1, on the reverse strand, counting down.
GACGAGGTGTCGGCCGCGGTCGCGTCGTTGTTCAATGCGCATGCGCAGGCCTATCAGGTGGTGAGCGAACAAGCGGCGCTCTTTCATGACCAGTTCGTCGAACTGCTCAACGGTGGCGCTGCGCAGTACGCCGCGGCCGAAGCTGCCAACGTGCAACAGCAACTGCTCGACGCGATCAACACCCCCACCCGACTGCTGCTGGGCCGCCCGCTGATCGGTGACGGGCGAGCAGGGGCACCCGGACTGGCCGGCGAGGACGGCGGGATCCTGTGGGGCAACGGCGGCGCCGGCGGCGCAAGCAATGCCATCGGAATGGCCGGCGGACGAGGCGGCTCGGCGGGCCTGCTCGGTAATGGTGGTGCCGGCGGTGCCGGATACAACGGCGCCTTCCGGCCGGACGGCACCGGGTATAGCGCCGGTACGAACGGAGGAGCGGGTGGGCGTGGTGGTCTGTTGTACGGCGACGGCGGTGCCGGCGGACGGGGTGGCACCGGGGCCAGTGCGCAGTACCAATTCGGTGCCTTCACAGGCATATATGCCTCCGCTGGTGGCGCCGGCGGCGCGGGTGGGTCGGCGTGGATATTCGGCGACGGCGGAACAGGTGGCCCCGGTGGATCAGGCGGATCGAGCTTGGGGTATTTGGAATTCGGTGCCCTGGGTGGCGTCGGCGGAGCGGGCGGTCACCGCGGGTTCCTGCTTGGCGTCGACGGCGGCAACGGTGGGCCAGGGATCACCACCGGTGTCAATTCGCCGGGCGGTAACAGATTCTTCTTGTGATCGGTAGCCGGACCGCGGGCGTTACTGTGGCAGCAACTTTCCGGCGTCTCAAAGGGCGGTCACATGCTGGCGCGGTATATCAAGATGCAACTGCTGGTGCTGTTGTGCGGTGGTCTGGTGGGGCCGATCTTCCTGGTCGTCTACTTTGCCGCCGGGCTGGGCCAGTGGATGTCCTGGATGTTCTACGTCGGCCTGCTCATCACGATCGCCGATGTGCTGATCGCGATAGCGCTGACCTACTACGGGGCAAACGCGCAGGCCAGGTCGGAGTTCCTGGAGCAGCACGGGGTGCTGGCGCTGGCACAGATCATCGGCCTCACCGAAACCGGGACCTCGATCAACGACCAACCGGTGGTCAAGGTGCGCCTGCACATCTCGGGGCCCGGCATCGCGCCGTTCGAGAGCGAGGACCGGGTGCGAGCCAGCGTCGGCCGGCTGGGCATACTGACTTCCCGTAACTGCGTGGTGTTGGTCGATCCCGGCTCGAACGAATACCAAATCGATTGGGAGCGAAGCGCATTGGTCACCGGCCAGCTGCCCGCCCAGTTCACCGTCGAGGAAGACAACCGGACCTACGACCTCAGCGGACAGGCCGGCCCGCTGCTGGAGATCCTGCAGATCCTCAAGGCCAACAACCTCCCGTTCAACCGCATGGTGGATATCCGGTCCCATCCGGCGCTGCGCCAGCAGGTCCTGGCCGTGGTGCGTCGGGCAGCCGGTCAGCAGGCGGCGCCGGCCGCGGAGTTCGTGGTTCCGCAGGCCTCGATCGCCGACCGGCTGCAGGAGCTGGAGTCGCTGCGGGCCGACGGTGTGCTGAACGACCACGAATACGCCACTCGCCGGGCTCAGATCATCGCCGAAATCTGATCTGCGGGACGCACTAGAACACGTTTCAGTTTCGCTGCTAGCCTGACAGCGGCGAAAGGACGACACGTGGCTGGATCACTGCAAGGACAGGTCGCTTTCATTACCGGCGCCGCGCGCGCCCAGGGTCGGTCGCACGCGGTGCGGCTGGCCCGGGAGGGCGCCGACATCATCGCCTCCGACATCTGCGCCCCGGTCTCGGACCATCTGACCTACCCCCCGTCCACGCCGGAGGACCTGGCCGAGACCGTCCGTGCCGTCGAGGCCGAGGGTCGCAAGGTGCTGGCGCGGGAGGTCGACGTCCGCGACGACGCAGCGCTGCGAAAGTTGGTGTCCGACGGCGTGGAACAGTTCGGCCGGCTCGACGTCGTGGTCGCCAACGCCGGCGTGCTGGGCTGGGGCCGGGTGTGGGAGCTCACCGACGAGCAGTGGGACACCGTGATCGGGGTCAATCTGACCGGCACCTGGCGCACCCTGCGGGCCACCATCCCCGCGATGATCGAAGCCGGCAACGGTGGTGCCATCGTGGTGGTCAGCTCCGCAGCAGGTATCAAGGCCACGCCAGGCAACGGGCATTACGCGGCCAGTAAATACGGGCTCACCGCGCTCACCAATACGCTGGCGATCGAACTCGGCGAGTTCGGAATCCGCGTCAACTCCATCCACCCGTATTCGGTCGACACCCCGATGATCGAGCCGGAGGCCATGATGGAGGTGTTTGCCAGGCATCCCCGGTTCGTACACGCCTTCCCGCCAATGCCGATGCAGTACAAGGGGTTTATGAGCCCCGACGAAGTATCCGATGTGGTGGTGTGGTTGGCGGGCGCCGGCTCGGGCACGTTGTCGGGCACGCAGATACCTGTGGATAAGGGTGCCCTAAAGTACTGACCGGCCATCGTGCTATGAACTCCACGTGACCAACAACGGAATCGTGATCGTCGGGGGTGGGCTTGCCGCCGCCCGGACCGCCGAGCAATTGCGCCGGGCAGCGTACGACGGCCCTGTCACCATCGTCAGTGACGAAGTGCACCTGCCCTACGACCGGCCGCCGCTGTCCAAGGAAGTGCTGCGCAGCGAGGTCGACGACGTCGCCCTCAAGCCGCGCGAGTGGTACGACGACAAGAACATCACGCTGCGACTTGGTGCGGCGGCCACCGGTCTGGACACCACCGCTCAGACGGTGAGCCTGGCCGACGGCAGCGAGCTGGGTTACGACGAGTTGGTCATCGCAACCGGCTTGGTGCCGCGCCGCATCCCGAGCTTTCCTGATCTCGAGGGCGTCCGGGTGCTGCGGTCCTTCGACGAGAGCATGGCGCTGCGCACCCATGCGGCAGCATCGAGAAAAGCGGTGGTCATCGGTGCCGGGTTCATCGGCTGCGAAGTGGCGGCCAGCCTCCGCGGCCTCGGCGTGGACGTGGTCCTGGTCGAACCGCAGCCGACACCGCTGGCATCGGTGCTCGGCGAGCAGATCGGTGCGTTGGTCACCCGGTTGCACCGCGCCGAGGGCGTCGACGTGCGCACCGGACTCGGAGTGGCCGAGGTCCGCGGCGCGGGTCACGTCGACACGGTGGTGCTCACCGACGGCGCCGAGATCAGTGCCGACCTGGTGGTCGTCGGCATCGGATCACTGCCGGCCACCGACTGGCTGGCCGACAGCGGCATCGACGTCGCCAACGGCGTCGTCTGCGACGAGGCCGGACGCACCAGCGCGCCGCACGTCTGGGCACTCGGCGACGTTGCTTCCTGGAAGGATGCGACGGGACACCAAGCGCGCGTGGAACATTGGAGCAACGTTGCCGACCAGGCCCGGGTGGTGGTGCCCGCCATGCTGGGGGCCGAGGTGCCGTCCAACGTCGTCGTCCCGTATTTCTGGAGCGACCAGTACGACGTCAAGATCCAGTGCCTGGGGGAACCCGAGGCCACCGACATCGTGCACCTCATCGAGGACGACGGGCGCAAGTTCCTGGCGTACTACGAGCGCGACGGGGTGTTCGTCGGGGTGGTCGGAGGCGGCCTGCCCGGCAAGGTGATGAAGGTCCGCGCCAAGATCGCCAACGCCACGCCCATCGCCGAGATGCTCGGCTAGAACTGCCCCAGGTAAAACCGCGCGCCCTGGTCGTCGGCGCATTCGGCAGACAGCCCGTAGGGCTGTTGCGACGGTTCGGCCAGCACGGTGCCGCCGGCCGCGCGGACCCGCGCCACCGCAGCCTCGATGTCGGCGACGGTCCACATCGGTACGACACCCGGCTGCGTGCTGCCGCCCGCAGCACCCGACATCGGGTGGGCGTCCAGCACCTGCCACCCGTCGGCAATCCGGCCCGGTGCGAAAGTCCACCCCAGCACCTGACCGTAGAAGTCGCGGAACGCAGCGGAATCGGCCGTCTCGTAGGTGACATACGACAGCTCCCCGGGCCCGGACCCGTTGAGCTCCGGGCGTTTCCGTCCCGGTGTCGCTGCCAGGACGGCAAAGGCCGCGCCCTGCGAATCCGTCGCATCGAGGAGTGTGCCGCGCTCGGTCTGACGTAGTTCGCCGGGTGTGCCACCGGCTGCGGTGATCGCTGCGCGGGCGGTCGTCAGGTCGGCAACCGCGTAGCAGCAGATCAGGGTCGGCCGCCCCGCGGCGGCGTGGATGCCGGTCGGCAGGTCGGTGTTGGTCACCCGATGCGTCCCGGGGTCGTAACTCCAGCCCAGGACGTGACCGTAGAACGCGGCTGCGCGATCTGCGTCGGGCACCCGCATCGAGATGGATCCGAGGTCGCCCGGCTGAATCACAGCGCCGACAGGTCCGGTCAGCATCCAGCGGTGGCCGAACGGGTCGACGATGGTCGCGTTGCGCGACCCATGACTTTCACCGATCTCGCGTACCACTTCGGCGCCGTGTTGACGCGCCCGCCGAAGCGCCGCATCGGTGTCGGCCACCTGGAGCATCAGGCTCACTGAAACCGCTTCTGGCTCAGGAGCTCTCAAGCCCAGCTCGGGATATTCGTCGGCCAGGTAGAGCACGCCACCGGCCAATGCGATCTCCGCGTGCCCAATTCGGCCGTCCGGCATGACAATCGGCTCACCGGCGAGCACAGCACCGAAGGCGTCGGTGTACCAGGACAGCGCACTGCGGGCGTTGGCCACGCACAGGTAGGGCAGCGCCGCGGGCCGCGGAACTACCTCGGTCCCCTGCGGATTGGTGGTACTGGTCATGTCGATCCTTTCTGCGGGTAGTGCCAAGGTGGCCGCCAGCCGCCGGCGCAACTGCGCGGCGAAGGCCGGATCGGGTTGCACCGGAAGGTCAACGGTGTGCAGCACGCGCAACGGGTCGGGCCGACTCATGACGTGCCTCCTTCCGGATACTCTTTTCTGAACGCTCTTTTCGCGCGGACCAGCAGTGCCTCGGTCGCATGCACGGTGCGCCCGATAAGTGCGGCACATTCGCCCACGCTGCAGTCGTCCATGTAGCGCAGCACCAGCACGGTGCGGTGCGAATCGCTCAACCGGGTCAACACACTCTCGGCGACCAGCCGATCGAGTTCGGCGTCCCACTCGTCGACGGCATCCACCGGTGGTTCGGCCACCGGCTCGGGATCGGCTCGGCGCCGGTAGTGGTCGGCCAGCTTGTGTCGCGCGACTCCGAGCAACCACGGCACCGCGATCGGGGGCGGGTCCGGCTTGCGGGCCGCGTCCATCGCGGCCAGAAAGGTCTCCGAGGTGAGGTCCTCGGCGGTGCCCTGATCGCGGCAGCGGCGCACGAGGTAGCCGTACACCACCGGCAGTGCCGTGTCGTAGAGCGCCAACAGCGCACGGGCCGCGTCGCCGTGGCGGTCTGGTTGGGCGCTCACACCACTATCGTCGCGTTGACGGCCCGAAATCCGACGCCCGGTCCGAAGAAATTTCTACTGCCAGCGCACCGGCGGGCCGTGCGCATGGCACTCGGCCAGCACCGGCTTATCCGCGCCCGGCCACCGGGCCGCGCGCACCAGGAACTTCAGCGGCGCACCGGGTCCGTCGCGGGCCGGCTCCATGGTCAGATGCGCGAACGGGGATCGGGCGGTGGCGCGGCCACTGACCTCGTCGATGCCGGCGCGCACCGCAGCCCGCTGCTCGGCGGACAGGTACTGCCAGGTAATCGAATGCCACAGCACGGTCAGCGTCCCGTCGGCCAGGGTGAGCCCTTGCACCGCATCTGCTGCCGTCCGGCGCTGCACCTGCACCGGCACCTCGCGGGCGACCGCGATGGCCCCCCGCAGGCGTTGCATCCGGGCGTCCTGATCGGGCCACACGTAGCTCAGCAGGGTCAGTTCCCCATCGGTGCCGGTGACGTCCAGGGGGGCGATGTCGTATCCACACCGCTCGACGATGCGCACCTCGCCCCCGGGCGGCAACTGGCCCTGCCACGCCCCGTCGATGAGCACCGGGGAGTCGTTCGGGCCCCACCGCCCGCCGGGGTACCGGTAGTGATACCGGTCCGCCCGCAGATTGAGTCCGGCACTCGCGCCGATCTCGAAAAGCCTTATCGGGTAACCGAAATCGTGGTTGATGCAGAGCAGACCCCCGATCAGGGCGGCTGCCCGGCCCACTTCGTTCGTCTGCGGCGGCTGCTGTAGCGATGCGCGCAACGCCTCGACGCTCGAGGCGGCCACCCGGCGGATCTCCGGCCACGCGGCTTCGGCATCCCAGGTGCCGCCGATGCTGGGATACCAGCGCCGCAGTTGCGGTGCCCGTCCGTCGAGCACCAGCCGGTGCAGGCCACCGAGCAGCCGTAGCGGCACCGCGTGCCCGGCGGGCGCGTCGTGGTAGCCGGCGAGGACGGTCGCGAATACGCCGCCGGACTCCACGTCGGCGGCCACCCGCTCGGACAGCTCGCCGTACATGGTCGACCCGGCGGCTGCGCAGAAACGGCCCTGGGAGCGCAGCGTGTGTAGCAGGTGTGCGTTGCGGCTCACCCGAGCCCGTCCAGCCCGGTGCCGACGACGTCGAAGGCGTTGCCCAACGCGGCCGGCAACGCCAATGACTCGTCGCTGAGCCAGTACTGGTATGCGCTCAGTGCGACGCCGAGCATCGTCCAGGCGACGGTCTGGGGCAGCAGATCGGTGGTCTTGGTCCCCGTCCTGGCCGCGACGAACCCGGCGATCACCTCGCGCCAGCCGGCATACATCGTCATCGAATATGCCTGTAGCTCAGCGGTTTCCAGGATCACCCGCATCCGTTGGCGGTGTCGCGCCGTTTCGCATTCGTCGAAGGTGTTGAAGGCCAGCAGCGCGGTGCGCAGTGCTTCGCGCAGCGGCACCGCAGGGTCTGCGTCGTCCAGCAGCTCCTGCAGTTGGCTCAGGTAGCTGTCGAATTCTCCCCAGGGGATCGCGTTCTTGGAGGCGTAGTAGCGGAACAGGGTGCGCCGGGAGATTCCGGCCGCCTGCGCGACGTCGTCGACGCTGACGTCGGCGAAACCGCGGGCGGCGAACAGGTCGATGGCGATGTCGGCGATGTGCAGCGGAGTCGTCGAGCGGCGCCGGCCGACCCGTGACCCGTGCAGCATCGCCCCCGCCCTTCCTTTTCGGCACTCGATGCCATATTGTGACCAGAACCACTCAGGATTGTCGAGACCCGCGCGAAAGGGAACGCTGTGAACAACGACGACACGATGGACAACGAGAACCAGAACGAGACCGAGCTGGTCTCCGAGACGCTGGTCGAAGAGGTGTCCATCGACGGTATGTGCGGGGTCTACTGACCGTGGCGGTGCCCGCGCACGCCGGGCAGCTCGACGCAGCCGCGTTCGACCCCGGCCGCGGCTGGCGTCTGCACCCGCAGGTGGCCGTTCGGCCGGAACCCTTTGGCGCGCTGCTGTATCACTTCGGCACCCGCAAGCTCTCGTTCCTGAAAAACCGCACCATTCTGACGGTGGTGCGGTCACTGGCCGAGCATCCCGACGTGCGCTCGGCATTACAGGCCGCGGGCGTCGACGACGCCGACCAGGGCCCGTATCTACACGCGCTGCGCGTGTTGGCCGATTCCACGATGTTGCTGCCGCAGGAGGACGAATGACCGCACCGGCCAAGGTGCCCCGGCTCATCGAGCAGTTCGAGCACGGACTGGATGCGCCGATCTGTCTGACCTGGGAGCTGACCTACGCCTGCAACCTGGCGTGCGTGCACTGCCTGTCATCGTCGGGCAAACGCGACCCCCGGGAGTTGTCCACCCGCCAGTGCCAGGACATCATCGACGAGCTGGAACGCATGCAGGTGTTCTACGTGAACATCGGTGGCGGCGAACCCACTGTGCGCCCGGACTTTTGGGAACTGGTGGATTATGCGACCGCACACCACGTCGGGGTCAAGTTCTCCACCAACGGTGTGCGCATCAGTCCCGAGGTGGCTGCGCGGCTGGCCGCCAGCGATTACGTCGATGTGCAGATCTCGCTGGACGGCGCGACCGCCGAGGTCAATGACGCCGTGCGCGGCGCCGGCTCGTTCGACATGGCGGTGCGTGCCTTGCAGAACCTGGCCGACGCCGGCTTCCGGGATGCGAAGATCTCGGTGGTGGTCACCCGCCACAACGTCGGTCAGCTCGACGAATTCGCCGCGCTGGCAAGCCGTTACGGCGCCACGCTGCGGATCACCCGGTTGCGCCCCTCAGGTCGCGGCGCCGATGTCTGGGAGGAGCTGCACCCCACCGCCGAGCAGCAGGTCCAGCTGTACGACTGGTTGGTCGCCAAGGGTGAGCGGGTGCTCACCGGTGACTCGTTCTTCCACCTGGCCCCGCTGGGCTCCGCCGGTGCGCTGGCCGGGCTCAACATGTGTGGCGCCGGACGGGTGGTGTGCCTGATCGACCCGGTCGGGGACGTCTACGCCTGCCCGTTCGCCATCCACGACCGCTTCCTGGCCGGCAACGTGCTGTCCGACGGCGGCTTTGACAATGTCTGGAAGAACGCGCCGCTGTTCCGCGAATTGCGCGAGCCGCAGTCCGCGGGAGCCTGCGGCAGCTGCGGACACTACGACAGCTGCCGGGGCGGCTGTATGGCCGCCAAATTCTTCACCGGCCTACCGCTGGACGGGCCCGACCCCGAATGCGTCCAGGGTTACGGCGCACCGGCGCTGGCGACCGAACGCGAGACGCCCCGGCCGCGCGTCGATCACTCCCGCGGTCGCCGCATCAGCACCCCGGTGCCGCTCACGCTCTCGATGCGGCCACCGAGCCGGATCTGCAACGAAAGTCCCGTATAGCCATGGCAGACCAATGGTTTGAAACTGTTGCCATTGCCCAACAGCGTGCCAAGCGGCGGCTACCGAAATCGGTCTATTCGTCTTTGATTTCGGCCAGCGAAAAAGGCGTCACTGTCGCCGACAATGTCGCGGCGTTCAGCGAACTCGGTTTTGCCCCGCACGTCGTCGGGGCCAGCGAGAAACGCGACCTCGCGACCACTGTTATGGGCCAGGACATTTCCCTGCCGGTCCTCATTTCCCCCACCGGCGTGCAGGCGGTCGACCCCGAGGGGGAGGTGGCCGTGGCCCGGGCGGCGGCCGCTCGCGGCACGGCAATGGGTTTGTCGTCGTTCGCCAGCAAGCCGATCGAGGAGGTCGTGGCGGCGAACCCGAAGATCTTCTTCCAGATCTACTGGCTCGGCGACCGGGACGCGATCGCCGCGCGCGTCGAGCGGGCCCGACAGGCCGGTGCCGTCGGCCTGATCGTCACCACCGACTGGACGTTCTCCCACGGCCGGGATTGGGGCAGCCCCAAGATCCCCGAGGCGATGAACCTCAAGACCATGCTGCGGATGTCGCCGGAGGCGATCACCAAGCCGCGGTGGTTGTGGAAGTTCGGCAAGACGCTGCGGCCGCCGGACCTGCGGGTGCCCAACCAGGGCCGCCGCGGCGAGCCCGGCCCGCCGTTCTTCAACGCCTACGGCGAGTGGATGGGGACGCCGCCGCCGACCTGGGAAGACATCGCCTGGCTGCGCGATCTGTGGGGCGGACCGTTCATGCTCAAAGGCGTGATGCGCGTCGACGACGCCAAAAGGGCTGTCGACGCCGGTGTTTCGGCGATCTCGGTGTCCAACCACGGGGGCAACAACCTGGATGGCACGCCCGCGTCGATCCGTGCCCTGCCCGCTGTCGCGGCCGCCGTCGGCGACCAGGTCGAAGTGCTGTTCGACGGGGGAATCCGCCGCGGCAGCGATGTCGTGAAAGCGGTGGCGATGGGCGCCCGCGCGGTGATGATCGGGCGGGCTTACCTGTGGGGGCTGGCCGCAGCAGGCCAACCCGGCGTGGAGAACGTCCTCGACATCCTGCGCGGCGGCATCGACTCGGCGTTGATGGGCCTCGGGCACTCGTCCGTGCACGAGCTCAGTGCCGACGACATCCTGGTTCCGGACGGCTTCACCCGGACGTTGGGCGTGGGCTGAGCGGTGCCCCCCCGATTCGGGTGGCGCTCTGCGGTTACCACAAATGTGGTTGCGCCGAAAGGGCTTTAAATGACGAATCCGGCAAACATGGTACGGGCGGGGCAGTCGTGGCGAACGAGCATCGAATTCGCGTACTGGATCAATGTGGACAGAAAAAATTTGAATAGGTAGTGCAACAATTGGTGCACGACAGGTTAATTCGGCCTACCATCGGCGAGTGCCAATGCTCGGCGAGGTGGGGAGTGCAACGTCGAAGCAACTCTCGATATCCGCCCCGCCGTCAATAATGGTCCCGCTCGGATCCACCGAGCAGCACGGGCCGCACCTGCCATTGGATACCGACACCCGGATCGCGACGGCCGTCGCCCGTGCGATCGCCGAGCGGGTGGACTGGCTGGTGGCGCCCGCGATCGCCTACGGCGCCAGCGGCGAGCACCAGGACTTCGCCGGCACGATCTCGATCGGCACCGAGGCCTTGACCACCCTGCTGGTGGAGTTCGGCCGCTCGGCAACCTGCTGGGCCGGGCGCGTGGTCTTCGTCAACGGGCACGGCGGCAATGTGCCGGCGCTGGGCCGGGCGACCAGCGTGCTGCGATCCGAAGGTCGCGACGTCGGTTGGTGCCCGTGCGTGACAGCCGGTGGTGACGCGCATGCCGGGCATACCGAAACGTCGGTGTTACTGCTCATTTCGCCGGACGAGGTGCGTACCGACGCGATGCTCGCCGGCAACGAGGCGCCGTTGCGTGAGTTGCTGCCCGCGATGCGCCGCGGCGGGGTCGCGGCGGTGAGCCAGATCGGCGTGCTGGGTGATCCGACAACTGCCACGGCGGTCGAGGGGAAAAGGATCTTTGCTGAAATGGTCGACGATGGGGTGCGTCGAATTGCCCGGTGGCTGCCTGCGGGCGACGGGATGCTGACATGACGGCGCCGGCGACGGTGCAGAGGTGCGGCGATGCCGAGGAGCGGCGCACATGACGCAGACCCGCCTGCCGGACGGGTTTGCGGTACAGGTCGATCGTCGTGTGCGGGTGCTCGGCGACGGCAAGGCGCTGCTGGGCGGGTCGCCGACCCGGTTGCTGCGGCTGGCGCCGGCCGCCCAGAGCATGCTCTCCGACGGTCGCCTGAAGGTCAGCGACGAGCTCAGCGCCCAGCTGGCCCGCACCCTGCTCGACGCCACGGTGGCCCACCCGCGCCCGGCCACGGGACCGTCGCACCGCGATGTCACGGTCGTTATCCCGGTGCGCGACAACGTATCCGGTCTCCGCCGACTGGTGGCGTCGTTGCGCGGGCTGCGGGTGATCGTGGTGGACGACGGTTCCTCCCGCCCGGTCGAACTGGAAGATTTCACCGGTGCCCACTGTGACGTCGAAGTGCTGCATCACGTCCGCAGCAGAGGCCCGGCGGCCGCCCGCAACACCGGGCTGGCCGCGTGTTCTACCGATTTCGTCGCGTTCCTGGATTCCGACGTGGCACCGCGCCGCGGCTGGCTGGAAGCTCTGCTCGGTCACTTCTGTGACCCGACTGTCGCACTGGTCGCGCCCCGCATCGTCGGCCTGACGCCGACCGAGAATGTGATAAGCCGCTACGAAGCGGTGCATTCGTCGCTGGACCTGGGTTTGCGTGAGGCGCCGGTACTGCCGCACAGCACGGTGTCCTACGTGCCCAGCGCCGCGATCGTCTGCCGGACCTCGGCGATCCGGGAAGTGGGCGGCTTCGACGAGACCATGCACTCCGGTGAGGACGTCGACTTGTGCTGGCGCCTGGTGGAAGCCGGTGCCCGGCTGCGCTACGAGCCGATCGCGCGGGTTGCGCACGACCATCGGACCGAGCTCCGGGTCTGGATAGCGCGCAAGGCTTTCTACGGCGGGTCGGCGGCTCCGCTGTCGGTGCGCCACCCCGACAAGACCGCGCCGGTGGTCATCTCGGGGTGGGCATTGATCGCCTGGATCCTGATGTCGCTCGGCAGCGGCCTGGCCCAGCTGGCGTCCGTGGCCATCGCCGTATTGACGGGCCGGCGCATCGCGCGGGTCATGCGCAGCGCCGAGACCACGATGTGGGACGTGGTCGTGGTCGCCACCCGGGGCCTGTGGTCGGCGGCGCTGCAACTGGCGTCGGCGCTCTGTCGGCACTACTGGCCGCTGGCGCTGTTCGCGGCGATCCTGTCCCGGCACTTCCGGCGGGTCGTGCTGGTGGCGGCGGTCGTCGACGGTGTGACGGACTGGCTTCGCCGCCGCGACGCCGTCGACGACGACGCCGAGCCGATCGGGCTGCTGACCTACCTGCTGCTCAAGCGGGTCGACGATCTGGCCTACGGCATCGGGCTGTGGTACGGCGTGCTGCGCGAACGCAACATCGGCGCACTCAAGCCGCAGATTCGGACGTAACGCCCGCCTTGTCCGCAGCCGCCCGGCACAGCGACATCTTGGTCGTGGGCGCCGGAAGCGCCGGTTCGGTTGTCGCCGAACGCCTTTCCGCGGATTCCCGCTGCACGGTGCGGGTATTGGAGGCCGGCCCCGGACTGGTCGACCCGGATCTGCTGGCCCGCACCCGCAACGGGCTGCAGTTGCCCATCGGCACGGGCAGTCCGTTGGCCGAGCGCTACCTGGCCAACCTCACCGACCACCCGGTCCGGCAGCTGCCGATCGTGCGGGGGACGACCGTCGGCGGCTCCGGTGCGGTCAACGGCGGCTACTTCTGCCGCGGGCTCCCCGACGACTTCGACAGCCTCGGCCTACCCGGCTGGGGGTGGCCCGACGTACTCGAACACTTCCGGGCCATCGAGACCGACCTGGATTACCAAACTCCCGGGCACGGCGACAATGGGCCCATCCCGGTCCGGCGCACCGCGGAGTTCACCGGGGCCTCCGAAACCTTTGTCGCCGCCACCCGGCGCGCCGGGTTTCCCTGGTTGACCGACCTCAACGACGTCGGACCGCTCCCGGTGGCGGGGGTGGGGGCGGTGCCGCTCAATATCGTCGACGGGGTGCGAACCGGGTCGGGCGCCGCCTTCCTGATACCCGCACTGCATCGCCCGAACCTCACCCTGCTGGCACAGACGCGGGCGCTGCGGTTGCGGTTTGCCGGCGGGTCGGCGACCGGGGTGGACACGATCGGTCCCGACGGCCCTGTCACCTTCAGCGCAGAACGAATCGTGTTGTGCGCCGGGGCAATACGATCGGCACAGCTGCTGATGCTGTCTGGCATCGGTGCCGAGTCGGTGCTGCGGGCGGCCGGTATAGCGGTGCGGGAGGCGCTGCCGGTCGGACAGCGATGCAGCGACCACCCGGAACAGGTGATGCCGACGAGTTGGGATGTGGCGGTGGACCGTCCGGTGCTGGAGGTGGTGCTGAGCACCGCCGACGGTATCGAGATACGGCCTTACACAGGTGGTTTCGTGGCCATGACCGGTGACGGCAGCGCCGGTCACCGCGACTGGCCGCACGTCGGGGTGGCGCTCATGCGGCCACGGGCGCGCGGCCGCGTGACGGTGGTGTCGGCCGATCCCTCGGTCCCGCCCCGGATCGAGCATCGTTACGACAGCGAGCCGGCCGACCTGGCGCAACTGCGGGACGGCACGACGCTGGCACGCGAATTGCTCTGCACATCAACGCATCTCGGCCAAGCCGTGTGGTCAACGTCGCAGCATCTGTGCGGCAGCATCCCGATGGGTATCGATGATGATCCGCACGCTGTCGTCGACAACCGTTGTCGGGTAAAGGGTTTGGACAACCTCTGGGTGATCGATGGTTCGGTGCTGCCGGTGGTGCCCAGTCGCGGACCGCACGCCACCATCGTGATGTTGGCTCACCGCGCGGCCGAATTCGTGGCCTGACAAGCGGTCAGCCGTGGCTCGCCGCCGGCTCCTCGGACATCACCACACGTGCCACCGGTGCAGGTTGCGCGGCCGCCGCCGCCCGGGCCGCCAGCGGTGCGGGCAACGCCGATGCTGCGGGCGCGTCCACTTCCACCACTTCGTCCGGGACGGTCCGTAGCGGCGAGATCGGCTGACGTGTCACCGACCCCACCGATCTCGCCGCTACTGCCGACCCCGACGAACCCACCGGCACAGCCGATGTTGTCGCAGGGCCCCCCGGCCCCAACGGTCCACTGATGGCCACCGCTTGTGCGGCAGCGGGCGCCACCGCAGCGCTGTGGCTCAGCGCTGCACGCCCGAGCGTCTGCTGGGGCACTGCCGCCTCGGCCTCGAAGCTGGAGTTGTTCGCGGCCTCGCTGATTCCGTACTGCTGCGCGCCCATACTCATGAGTTGCACGAATTGGTTGTGAAATTGGTTCGCCTGGGCGCTGATCGCCTGGAATGCCTCGGCATGCGCGCCGAACAATGCCGCGATCTGCGCCGACACGGCGTCGGCGCCCGCGGGCGCCAGTACCCCTGTCGTGGGACCCACGGCTGCCGAGCCGGCATCACTGATCGCCGATCCGATGTTCGCCAAATCCGTTGCCGCCGCGGCAACGTACTGCGGCGCTGCGATCACATACGACATTCCGGTTCCCTCAGTTGGCCTAGATAGAGTCCGCTGCCCGCCGACGAACCTTGCCCCCGAACAGATGGTAACCAGCAGCGCCGGTCGCGCGTGCCGTTTTGGCGGAATGCGTTCCGGACCCACCGCAGCCCGGGAGCCCGGGGACCGGCCAGGACCGCCGACTCGCGACGATGACAGCCGAGGGCAGGTTTCAGGGTCTCGGCCATAGCCGGCGAATGTTGTACTCGAACCCGGAGGTGCATCACAATCGAGCAGGTGAGTGACACAGATCCTCGCCCGGCGCGGTCCAGGGCCCGTTTGCTGGAAGCCGCCGCCGCGCTGCTGCGCTCCGGAGGTCCCAGTGCGGTGACCATCGACGCGGTCACCCGAGCCGCCAACGTGGCCCGAGCCACGTTGTACCGCCACTTCCCGAGCGGAAACGATTTACTGGCAGCAACTTTCAGCAGCCTCATCCCCGCCGCGCCGACACCGCCCGAAGACGGCCCGCTGCGGGACCGGCTGGTGGCGCTCTTGCTGGCGCAGGCCGAGTTGATCGCCGAAGCCCCCGCGGTACTGACCGCGACAGCGTGGCTGGCGCTGGGATCGGATCTGCAGGAGTTGCCCGGGCCCGGCGACGGCAGCGGCACGCCGAACGCGATGGCCACCTTGCGCGAGCGCATCGCCCAGCAATACGCGGCACCGTTCGACGTCATCTTCGGCAGCCCCGAGGCGGTGGCCGAACTGGGCGAGGTCGACCGGTCCCGCGCGATTGCCCTGCTGATCGGACCGGTGGCCATAGGGCGGTTATCCACCCTGCCGGATTTCGACTACCGCGAAACCGTGCAGGCGGCCGTCGACGGCTTCCTGTACGTGCAGCGCGCCCAGGCACGCGCCGACGCGGCGGACACCCGATCGGCAGGTGCCTGACCCGCCCTATAAGCCCAGCTAGGGCCGTTGCCGGCGAGGAATCTGCGGCCGCAGTCGGCACGACGTCGCAAGATTTGGCCGAGCGCTGATCTTCAGGCATACTGTTCAGGTTGCCCAGCGCCAGGTTTGCGCCTGGCCGGGCATACGACCAGCGCCCACCAGGGCGCGTCCGGTCCCAACCTTGGAGCGCGACAATTTCGGTCGCCTACAAGGCTGCGTGCGGGTGACACATCCGGGCGCGGGGGAGCGGCTGGACCACGACAGGTAAACAGCGGCGCAGTATCCGGCGCAACGCTAGAGCGGCCCCCGAGGGGCGTCGTTCTCGCGCGTCGGGTGGCACTGGGTGGAAGAAGAGGTAGGAGAAGCGTGGCGGGACAGAAGATCCGCATCAGGCTCAAGGCCTACGACCATGAGGCTATCGACGCGTCGGCGCGCAAGATCGTCGAAACCGTCGTACGTACCGGAGCCAGCGTCGTCGGACCGGTGCCGCTGCCGACCGAGAAGAATGTGTACTGCGTCATCCGCTCACCGCACAAGTACAAGGACTCGCGGGAGCACTTCGAGATGCGCACACACAAACGGTTGATCGACATCCTCGACCCGACGCCGAAGACCGTTGACGCACTCATGCGCATCGATCTGCCGGCCAGTGTCGACGTCAACATCCAGTAGGAGATCGGCGACCAATGGCGAGAAAAGGCATTCTGGGTACCAAGCTGGGCATGACGCAGGTATTCGATGAGAACAACAGAGTCGTGCCCGTGACGGTCGTCAAGGCCGGTCCGAACGTGGTGACCCGCATCCGTACCCCCGAGCAGGACGGGTACAGCGCCGTGCAGTTGGCCTACGGGGAGATCAGTCCGCGCAAGGTCAACAAGCCGGTCACCGGCCAGTACGCCGCGGCGGGTGTCAACCCGCGCCGGCACCTGGCCGAGTTGCGGCTCGACGATCCGGAGGCGGCGGCCGAGTATCAGGTCGGTCAGGAGCTGACGGCGGAGATCTTCGCTGACGGCGCCTATGTCGACGTGACCGGCACCTCCAAGGGCAAGGGCTTCGCCGGCACCATGAAGCGGCACGGTTTCCGTGGTCAGGGCGCCAGCCACGGCGCCCAGGCGGTGCACCGGCGCCCGGGATCGATCGGCGGATGTGCCACTCCGGCAAGGGTGTTCAAAGGCACCCGGATGGCCGGGCGGATGGGTAGCGACCGCGTCACCGTGCAGAACCTGGTGGTGCACAAGGTCGATGCCGCGAACGGTGTGCTGTTGATCAAGGGCGCGGTTCCCGGCCGCACCGGTGGACTCGTCGTGGTCCGCACTGCGATCAAACGAGGTGAGAAGTAATGGCGCTCAAACTCGACGTGAAGACGCCGGCGGGTGACACCGACGGCACCATCGAGCTGCCGGCCGAGCTGTTCGACGCACCGGCCAACATCGCGTTGATGCACCAGGTGGTGACCGCCCAACGGGCGGCGGCACGGCAGGGTACGCACGCGACGAAGACCCGGGGCGACCTCAGCGGTGGTGGCCGCAAGCCCTACCGGCAAAAGGGCACCGGTCGCGCGCGGCAGGGTTCGACCCGTGCCCCGCAGTTCACCGGCGGTGGCGTGGTGCACGGTCCCCAGCCGCGCGACTACAGCCAGCGCACGCCCAAGAAGATGATCGCCGCCGCTTTGCGCGGGGCGCTGTCGGACCGGGCGCGCAACGGGCGCATCCACGCGGTGACCGAGTTGGTGTCGGGGCAGACCCCATCCACCAAGAGCGCCAAGGCTTTTCTGGGCACGCTGACCGACCGCAAGCAGGTGCTGGTGGTCATCGGCCGCAGCGACGAGGCCGGCGCGAAGAGCGTGCGCAACCTGCCCGGCGTGCACATCTTGCCGTCGGACCAACTCAATACCTACGACGTGCTGCGAGCCGACGACGTGGTGTTCAGCGTCGAGGCGTTGAACGCCTACATCGCGGCCAACACCGGTCATAAGGCAACTTCCGAGGAGGTAACGGCGTAGATGGCGACCATCGCTGACCCCCGCGACATCATTTTGGCGCCGGTCATCTCGGAGAAGTCCTACGGACTGCTCGACGACAATGTGTACACCTTCGTGGTGCACCCCGACTCGAACAAGACGCAGATCAAGATCGCTGTCGAGAAGATCTTTGCCGTCAAGGTCGTATCGGTGAACACCGCGAATCGGCAGGGCAAGCGCAAGCGCACCCGGACCGGTTACGGCAAGCGCAAGAGCACCAAGCGCGCCATCGTGACCCTGGCACCGGGCAGCAAGCCGATCGACCTGTTCGGAGCACCGGCCTAGCGCCGCGCGCGAGAGAGAGCTGATCAGACATGGCAATTCGCAAGTACAAGCCGACGACACCGGGTCGCCGCGGTGCCAGCGTGTCCGACTTCGCCGAGATCACTCGGACGACGCCGGAGAAGTCGCTGGTTCGCCCGTTGCACGGTCGCGGTGGTCGTAACGCGCACGGCCGGATCACCACCCGCCACAAGGGCGGTGGCCACAAGCGTGCCTACCGGGTGATCGACTTCCGCCGCAACGACAAGGACGGGGTGAACGCCAAGGTCGCGCATATCGAGTACGACCCGAACCGCACCGCCCGCATCGCCCTGCTCCATTTCCTGGACGGCGAAAAGCGTTACATCATTGCGCCGAACGGTCTTTCGCAGGGTGACATCGTCGAGTCGGGGGCCAACGCCGACATCAAGCCCGGCAACAACCTGCCGCTGCGCAACATACCCGCCGGCACCCTGGTGCACGCGGTGGAGCTGCGCCCCGGCGGTGGCGCCAAGCTCGCGCGCTCGGCCGGGTCGAGCATCCAGCTGCTCGGTAAGGAAGCCACCTACGCCTCGCTGCGGATGCCCAGTGGTGAGATCCGCCGCGTCGACGTGCGCTGCCGCGCAACCGTTGGTGAGGTCGGCAACGCCGAACAGGCAAACATCAACTGGGGCAAGGCCGGTCGGATGCGGTGGAAGGGCAAGCGCCCGTCCGTCCGTGGTGTGGTGATGAACCCGGTCGACCACCCGCACGGCGGTGGTGAGGGTAAGACCTCGGGTGGTCGGCACCCGGTGAGCCCGTGGGGCAAGCCCGAGGGCCGTACCCGCAACCCGAACAAAGCAAGCAACAAGCTCATTGTCCGACGCCGGCGCACCGGCAAGAAGCACGGCCGGTAGGAGTAACCAACCATGCCACGCAGCCTCAAGAAGGGCCCGTTCGTCGACGACCATCTGCTCAAGAAGGTCGACGTGCAGAACGAGAAGAACAGCAAGCAGGTCATCAAGACCTGGTCGCGCCGCTCGACCATCATTCCCGACTTCATCGGGCACACCTTCGCGGTGCACGACGGCCGCAAGCACGTCCCGGTGTTCGTCACCGAATCGATGGTGGGCCACAAGCTCGGTGAATTCGCTCCCACCCGCACCTTCAAGGGGCACATCAAGGACGACCGGAAGAGCAAGAGGCGATGAGTACCACCACTACCGAATATCCGTCGGCGACCGCCAAGGCGCGGTTCGTGCGGGTGTCGCCGCGAAAGGCGCGCCGGGTCATCGACCTGGTGCGCGGGCGGTCGGTGACCGACGCGCTCGACATCCTGCGCTGGGCGCCGCAGGCCGCCAGCGAGCCGGTGGCCAAGGTGATCGCCAGTGCCGCGGCCAACGCGCAGAACAACAACGGACTGGACCCGGCCACCCTGGTGGTGGCCACGGTGTATGCCGACGAGGGCCCGACCGCCAAGCGCATCCGCCCCCGGGCGCAGGGACGCGCGTTCCGGATCCGCCGGCGTACCAGCCACATCACGGTGATCGTGGAAAGCCGGCCCAGCCGCGACGAGCGGTCGTCGAAGTCGTCGCGGACCCGTCGCGCCGAAGGCAGCAAGGCCGCCGCGAAGGCCGGGCCCGCCTCGGCCGCGAAGAAGGCGCCCGCCAAGAAGGCACCTGCCAAGAAGGCACCCGCGAAAACCGCTGAGGCTGCTGACGCGAAGGGAGGCTCAGACTAGTGGGCCAGAAGATCAATCCGCACGGCTTCCGCCTGGGCATCACCACCGACTGGAAGTCGCGCTGGTACGCCGACAAGCAGTACGCCGAGTACGTCAAGGAGGACGTCGCGATCCGGCGCCTGCTGTCGACCGGCCTGGAGCGCGCCGGCATCGCCGACGTGGAGATCGAGCGCACCCGCGACCGGGTACGGGTGGACATCCACACCGCCCGGCCGGGCATCGTGATCGGCCGGCGGGGTACTGAGGCCGACCGGATCCGCGCCGACCTGGAAAAGCTGACCAAAAAGCAGGTGCAGCTCAACATCCTCGAGGTGAAAAACCCTGAGTCGCAGGCACAATTGGTGGCCCAGGGCGTCGCCGAGCAGTTGAGCAACCGGGTGGCGTTCCGTCGCGCGATGCGTAAGGCCATCCAGTCGGCGATGCGGCAGCCCAATGTGAAGGGCATCCGGGTGCAGTGCTCGGGCCGCCTTGGCGGTGCGGAGATGAGCCGCTCGGAGTTCTACCGCGAAGGCCGGGTGCCGCTGCACACGTTGCGGGCCGACATCGACTACGGCCTCTACGAGGCCAAGACCACGTTCGGCCGGATCGGCGTGAAGGTGTGGATCTATAAGGGCGACATCGTCGGCGGCAAAAGGGAATTGGCCGCCGCCGCCCCCGCGGGCGGGGAGCGTCCGCGCCGGGAGCGGCCGTCGGGCACCCGTCCGCGCCGCAGCGGTGCCTCGGGTACGACGGCGACCGGCACCGACGCCGGCCGTGCGGCCGGTGGCGAAGAGACTGCTGTTGCCCCCGAAGCGGCGGCCCCAGCAGAAGCGCAGAGCACGGAGAGCTGAATCATGTTGATTCCCCGCAAGGTCAAGCACCGCAAGCAGCATCACCCCCGCCAGCGCGGTATCGCCAGTGGCGGCACCGCGGTGAATTTCGGTGACTACGGCATCCAGGCCCTCGAGCACGCCTACGTCACCAACCGGCAGATCGAGTCCGCGCGTATCGCCATCAACCGGCACATCAAGCGTGGCGGCAAGGTGTGGATCAACATCTTCCCCGACCGCCCGCTGACCAAGAAGCCGGCCGAGACCCGGATGGGTTCGGGTAAGGGTTCGCCCGAGTGGTGGGTGGTCAACGTCAAGCCGGGCCGGGTGTTGTTCGAGCTCAGCTACCCGAACGAGCAGATCGCGCGTGCGGCGCTCACCCGGGCGATTCACAAGCTGCCGATCAAGGCACGCATTGTTACCCGAGAGGATCAGTTCTGATGGCAGTGGGAATTTCGCCGGGTGAACTGCGTGAGCTCACCGACGAAGAGCTACAAGAGCGCATCCGGGAATCCAAGGAAGAGCTGTTCAACCTGCGCTTCCAGTTGGCGACCGGGCAGCTGAGCAACAACCGCCGGCTCCGCGTGGTGCGCCACGAAATCGCGCGCGTCTACACGGTGCTGCGCGAACGAGAACTGGGTCTGGCTTCCGGGCCCGACGGCGATAAGGAATCGTGATGGCAGACGCTAACACTCCCGCGAAAGCGGCACCCAAGAAGGCTGCTTCCAGTTCGAAAGCAGCTACGGACGCGGCGCCAAAGGAGAAGGGCCCCAAGCACACTCCGGCTACGCCGAAGCCGCGCGGACGTCGCAAGACGCGCATCGGCTACGTGGTGAGCGACAAGATGCAGAAGACCATCGTCGTCGAACTCGAAGACCGGGTGAAGCACCCGTTGTACGGCAAGATCATTCGGACCACCAAGAAGGTCAAGGCGCACGACGAGAACAGCATTGCCGGCATCGGCGACCGCGTCTCGTTGATGGAGACGCGTCCGCTCTCGGCGACCAAGCGCTGGCGACTGGTGGAGATTCTCGAGAAGGCCAAGTAGCCGGCCACTAACGCAGGTTCCGCAGCAACGCGCGCAGCCGTTCGCGGGTGGCGTTCTCGGGATCGCTGAGGCGCAGTTGCAGCAGTTCCCGGCCGGCGGCGTAGAGGATCCGGGCGGTGTATTCGGGATCGTGCACGTCCGGATTGATGCGCAACAACTCCGCCGTCAGGAATCCCCGGACCAACTCCTGAGATTGGGCCAGCCGGGTGTGTAACTGCGGCGGAGCGCCCTGCGGGGGAAACAGGAATAACCGCCACGTCGCCGGGTTCGCGTCCACCGCGGCCAGCACCCCGTCGAGCGCGCGCACCAGCGTCTGATTCCGTTCGCTGGGCTCGCCCAACTCGCTGATCGCGCCGAAGAACTGCTGGCCGGCCCGGGCCGCTTCCCGGTCGATCAACGCGACAAAGAGGCCCGCCGGGTCACCGAACTGCTGATAGATCAGCGATCGATTGATGCCGGCCGCCTGCGCGATCCGGTTCGGCGTCGCCGCGTGAAATCCCTCGGCGTCGGCGATCGCGTGGGTGATGTCGAGGATCTGCTCGCGCCGACCTTCGGCTGTCATCCGCCGCTTGGGCGCGTCCCTGGTCGCGTGGGTCACACTTGACAGCATAACTAACACTTTGTGACTATTGCTCACAAAGTGTTAGTTATTGAGAGGTCTTGATGGTCACCTATTTTCCGGAGCTCGCCCGACGGGTCGCAAGCCAGCGCGAGTTACAGCCAGACCTCTACGGCGACATCGACTTTGACGCACACCCCTACCGCTTGACCGGGCAGCCCGGTGACAAGTCGTCGCTGCCGGACTGGGTCGGCGACCGCGAGTCGATCCTGCACGACGACCGGGTGCGGGAACTGATGGAAACGGCCACCATGCTCGGGGACGTGGTGGCCGACCCGTATGCGGCGCTGATG
Organism: Mycobacterium sp. NGS61; assembly: GCF_059812325.1. NCBI lineage: Bacteria > Bacillati > Actinomycetota > Actinomycetes > Mycobacteriales > Mycobacteriaceae > Mycobacterium > Mycobacterium sp. NGS61. Next base: position 960,969 of record NZ_JCALCL010000001.1, on the reverse strand, counting down.
AGTCGCTACAGCGTGGCCGCGCTGATCGACATGCTCAAGACGGCGTGCCGCCACGGCATCGAGGCGGTACCCGATGCGCCGGAAGAACTCGCGGCGTTCATCGCCGCCATGGAAGCCACCCCGGACTGGATCAACCTCGACCTGGTGGAAGAAGGTGCTCAGACCGCACGCATCTCGGCGGCGCTGATCGCCCACTTCATCACCCGGGGCGCCTTCATCGCGACGTTCACCAACACCTACGCCGCGCTGCCGATGGGTCTGACCGGTGCGCTCTCCGGCCGCCGTGCTGCGCGTCGGGTCAACGAGACGGCCAGCTTCTTCGCCGTCACCACGCTGCCCGGTGCGTTGAAGCGTTACGGGCCAGGGTTTGAGGCGGCCGCCATGGTGCGGCTGATGCACTCGATGGTCCGCTACAACGCACTGAAGAAGTCCGGCAAATGGGACGTCGACATCTACGGCATACCGGTGCCGCAGGTCGATCAGATGCCGGCCGGAATGATCGGCCAGTACCTGACCTCCCAGCAGGTGCTGCGACAGGGCCGCACGGAGTTCAACGACGAGGAACGCGCCCTCGTCGAATTCGGCCGGTACCGCTGCTTCCTGCTCGGGCTGCCGGAGGAGTTGCTGCCCACCACGCCCGGTGACACCGTGCACGTCATGCACGCCCGCGCGGCGCTGCTGCGCGACGGGTTCGACGCGGTCTGCCGCGAACTCGTCGACTCCACGATGGATGCCTATCTGCGGCCGGGCACCACGCTGTTCGACCGCGCCGCTGAGGCGGTGGAAAAGAGTTACAGCAAGGAGTCCTTCGTGCGGGCGTTCTGCAACGGCAACCGCGCCGCCGCTGCCGCCATGGGCGTCTCGATCGGACTGGCGGACCGCGCACGCATCGCGCTCACCGGTCCGTTCATTGCCGGACGGTATCTCGTCGTGAGTCGCCTCGCCCGCGTCCCGGCGTTGCGTGAGCTCGTCGACCAGTACATCATCGGGTTGCTCAAACTGCGGCTGGCTACCTACGGCAAACCCGAATTCACCAGTGACGCAGCGCATTACACACCGATCTCAGCCGCACCACGTGGTGGGACCACAACGCTTGTCCACTGATTGGGGGACGCCGGAAACCCCCCGAAGGTAGCGACGATCGGTGGAATCCCTGCACCGGGGCACGGCGCTAATTTATGAAGCAACGAAGCGCACTGCACCCAAAGGAGATTCCCATGGCCCACGACGTTCTGTTCTGCGAGACCGAGGTCGTCTACTCGATGCCGATCTACAAGGCTGACGACGCCTGCGAATGATCTTCCCCAGCAAACGGCGCCGCGGACATGAGTCACCGGCGCCGTTTTGCATGCAGCCAGCGCGTGTCGTCGGGATCGGCCGTCGTCAACTCCAGGCCGGCGCGATCCAGCTCGGTCCGGATCGCGGCGGCAGAGATCTCCTCGGCCGTCAGCGATTGGCGCCAAACCCGGCCGTCGGCGGCCAGCGTGAACTCGCCCGCACTGATCCCGCCGCTGTTGGAGTGGATCGTCAGGGTGGTCGTCACCCCGTCCAGGGTCAGCGACTTCGACCAGCCAGCCGGCCGGGCGCCAAGCAGTGACGCCGGCGCCCACTGAATGATGGCCTGCCCGTCGGCTTTCAGATGGCGGGCCACGGTGGCCAACACAGACCTGCGCTGCTGCGTACCCGGGTAGTTGACCATGTTGCCGATCACCAGGACGACGTCGAATTGCTCATCGAGCCGCAGGTCCTCGATGCGGGCTTGTTTTGTGCGCGCATGCCGGATGTGGGCCAACATGTCCGGTGAGTCGTCGACGGCGGTGACCCGGTGACCGAGCTCGGCCAGCGGATCGGCAATGCGTCCGGTACCCGCACCCAGGTCGAGCACCGAACTGTGCGGCGCCAGTTGCGATTGGATGTACTCGATCTCGCCCAGCGACGGCAGGCGGCGGTAGATTTCCACTGCAGTGCCGTCGGCCGCCACCGCACCGGACTGCTGCACGCCCGGATCTTGCGCCACTTGTATCGTCCTCCCGCCTGAAACGGAACACATGCGAACCTACTCTGCGGGTGCAGCTGGCAATCCGCTCGGCGTCGATCTGACGGATCCGACGACCTTCGCCGACGGGTTCCCGCACCAGGTGTTCGGACGCCACCGCCAGCAGGCGCCGGTGTTCTGGCACGAACCCACCGAACACACCCCCGACGGCGAAGGCTTCTGGTCGGTCGCCAGATACACCGACACCATTGCGGTGCTTCGTGATTCGACCACCTTCTCGTCGGTCACCGGTGGGAAGCGGCCGTTCGGGGGCACGCTGCTGCAGGACATGCCGGTCGCCGGCCAGGTGATCAACATGATGGACGATCCACGGCACGCGGACATCCGGCGATTGGTCAGCTCCGGCCTGGGGCCGCGCATGATCGGCCGGGTGGAGGACGACCTGCGCGGGCGGGCGCGCCGGTTGCTCGACCGGATCGAACCGGGCGCGCCGTTCGACTTCGCGGTCGACATCGCCCCGGAACTGCCCCTGCAGGCGATCTGCATCCTGCTCGGCGTGCCCGAGGTGGACCGGCACTGGCTGCTGGCCGAGCTGGAAACGGTGCTGGAATTTCGCGGTTCCCGAAAAGACTACGTATCAACGGTTTTCGGGAAGAACCCGGAATCCCGCCGGGATGACTACGGCCGCGAACTGATCGCCCGCAAACGCACGCAGCCCACCGACGACATGCTGTCCATCGTCGCCAATGCCACCGTGGACGGCGCCCCGTTCCTGTCCGACGATGAGGTGTACCTGTTCTTCCACCAACTGTTCAGCGCGGGCGCCGACACCACCCGCAACGTCACCAGTGTCGGCCTGCTCGCCCTGGCCGACCGACCCGACCAGTGGCGCCGGTTGCGTGCCGACCCGGGCCTGCTGCCGACGGCCATCGAGGAAATGGTGCGGTGGACCACGCCGTCGCCGTCGAAGCGGCGGACCGCCACCTGCGACGTCACGGTGGGGGGCCAGCCGGTCCAGGCGGGGGACAAAGTGTTGGTGTGGGAAGGCTCGGCCAACCGTGACCCCGCCGTGTTCGACCGTCCGGACGAGTTCGACATCACCCGAAAACCCAACCCGCACTTGGGTTTCGGTCAAGGTGTGCACTACTGTTTGGGCGCCAACCTGGCCCGGCTGGAGCTGCGGGTGTTTTTCGGGGAACTGTTGCCGCGCTTCGAACGGCTGGACATCGTGGCCCCGGTCGAGTGGGCGCGCAGCAACCGCCGCAACGGTCTGCAGAGCCTGGTCGTGGAATTCCGCTGAAAAGTACTTTCTCTCAGGCTTTTCTTCGGTCCACTGGTTACTGTCACCGCGGTGTAATCTCGCACGCGATGTCCGGCGAATGAGTTCACTACGGGAGTGAGGCCGACGGTTATGACTGGGTCGACAGAGTTTCGGGGCAAGATCGAGCTGGACATCCGCGATTCGGAGCCGGACTGGGGCCCGTACGCTGCGCCGACCGCCCCGGAGAACTCGCCGAACATCCTGTACATGGTGTGGGATGACATCGGCATCGCCACCTGGGATTGCTTCGGTGGGCTGGTCGAGATGCCGGCGATGACGCGCATCGCCGAGCGCGGTGTGCGCCTCTCGAATTTCCACACCACCGCGCTGTGCTCACCGACCCGGGCGTCCCTACTGACCGGACGCAACGCCACCACCGTCGGCATGGCCACCATCGAAGAATTCACCGACGGCTTCCCGAACTGCAACGGCCGCATCCCGGCTGACACCGCCCTGCTCTCCGAGGTTCTCAACGAGCGCGGCTACAACACCTACTGCGTGGGCAAATGGCACCTGACCCCGCTCGAGGAGTCCAGCATGGCCGCGACCAAGCGGCACTGGCCGACTTCGCGCGGCTTCGAACGCTTCTATGGCTTCATGGGTGGCGAAACGGACCAGTGGTACCCCGACCTGATGTACGACAACCACCCGGTTGATCCGCCCGGTACCCCCGAGGAGGGCTATCACCTGTCCAAGGACATCGCCGACAGGACAATCCAATTCATCCGCGACGCCAAGGTGATCGCACCCGACAAGCCGTGGTTCAGCTACGTCTGCCCCGGCGCCGGCCATGCGCCGCACCACGTGTTCACCGAGTGGGCCGACAAGTACACAGGCGTGTTCGATATGGGCTACGAGGCCTACCGGGACATCACGCTGGAGAAAATGAAGGCGATGGGCATCGTGCCCCCGGACACCGAACTGTCGCCGATGAACCCCTACATCGACGTCAAAGGACCCAACGGCGAGCCGTGGCCGTTGCAGGACACCGTACGGGCCTGGGACTCGCTCAGCGACGACGAGAAGAAGCTGTTCGCCCGGATGGCCGAGGTGTTCGCCGGCTTCCTGAGCTACACCGACGCCCAGATCGGCCGGATCCTCGACTATCTCGACGAGTCCGGCCAGTTGGACAACACCATCATCGTGGTGATCTCGGACAACGGCGCCAGCGGTGAGGGCGGTCCCAACGGATCGGTCAACGAAGGCAAATTCTTCAACGGCTACATCGACACCGTCGAAGAAAGCATGAAGCAGTTCGACCACCTCGGCGGGCCGGAGACCTACAACCACTATCCGATCGGCTGGGCGATGGGTTTCAACACGCCGTACAAGCTGTTCAAGCGCTACTCGTCGCACGAGGGCGGTATCGCCGACACCGCGATCATCTCCTGGCCCAACGGCATTGCCGCGCACGGTGCGGTCCGCGACAACTACATCAACGTCTGCGACATCACCCCGACCGTGTACGAACTTTTGGGAATGACGCCCCCGGACACCGTCAAGGGCATTCCGCAGAAACCCCTCGACGGGGTGAGTTTCAAAGCCGCCCTTGATGATCCAGCGGCAGACACCGGCAAGAAGACGCAGTTCTACACCATGCTCGGCACCCGGGGGATCTGGCACGAAGGGTGGTTCGCCAACACCATCCACGCCGCCTCGCCCGCGGGTTGGTCGCACTTCGACAGAGACCAGTGGGAGCTGTTCCACCTCGACGCCGATCGCAGCCAGTGCCACGATCTGGCCGCCGAGCACCCGGAGAAGCTCGAAGAACTCAAGGCGTTGTGGTTCGCCGAGGCGGAGAAGTACAACGGGCTGCCGCTGGCCGACCTGAACATGCTCGAGACGCTGACCAGGTTCCGGCCCTATCTGAGCGGCGACCGCAACAGTTACGTCTACTACCCCAACTGCGCCGACGTGGGCATCGGCTCGGTCGCCGAGATTCGCGGCCGTTCGTTCGCGGTGCTGGCCGACGTCACCGTGGACACCACCGGAGCCGAAGGCGTGCTGTTCAAACAGGGCAGCGCGCACGGCGGGCACGTGCTGTTCCTGCAGGACGGGCGCCTGCATTACGTCTACAACTTTCTCGGTGAGCGCCAGCAGGAGGTCTCGTCCAATGGCCCTATCCCGCTGGGTCGGCACCTGTTCGGTGTTCGTTACGAACGCAGCGGCACCGTCCCGAACAGTCACACTCCGATCGGCGACGTGACGCTCTATTTCGATGAGCACGTGGTCGGGACGTTGCCGGAAGTGGTGTCCCATCCGGGCACATTCGGGTTGGCCGGCGCCGGCCTCACGGTGGGCCGCAATGGTGGCTCGAGCGTGTCCAGTCGCTACAAGGCGCCGTTCATCCTGACCGGTGCCACCGTCGCCCAGGTCACCGTCGACCTGTCGGGCCGGCCTTACGAAGACGTGGAAAAAGATATCGCCCTTGCCTTTTCGCGGGATTGAGTCCGCGGTGCGTCGGCTGGTCGGGTTGGGTTTTCTGCTGGGCATCTCGATGGTGGTCGTCAGTTGCCAGAACACCGGGGGGACTGCCGCACCGCCTCAGCATTCGGACCCTGCGATGCCGGTGCCGGGCATCGCGGCCACCCAGTCCGAGAACCTGGCACCCGAGACGCTGGTCTGCCCTGCGGCCCCGGACGGGGACGGCCCCGCCGCGGTCGCCGCGGTCGCCGACCCGGCCGCGCCGCGCATCACGATCAGCGTCCCCGACGGGTGGAGCACGGCACCCGGCGACGGGGATACGGCGCTGACGTTGACCGGTCCGCACGCCATGTCCGCCACGGTGACCATCACCGCGACGGAACTGGAACCGGAGAGCGCTTTCCTGCGCCATACCGCCGGCGTCGGCGGCACGGCGCCGCGTCTGAAATTATCGGTGACGGGCGCGCCGTTCTGTGGTTTCAGCAGCGAACAGCTCACCGGCACCCTGCAGGGGCCCTCCGGCGGGATCGACTTCGCCGACCGCGTCACCCACATCTGGACGAACACCAAGCAATACCTGGTGACCATTCATCTCGAGGGCAGATCCGGTTCCCCCGGATTCAGCGCAGCCAAATCCACGTTGACGCAGGATTTCGCCGTCGTCATACCCTGAAGACGTGCTGACCGAGCTTGTCGCAGTGACCGGTGGACCTTTCCGCATGGGGTCAACGAGTTTCTATCCCGAGGAAGCGCCGATCCACACCGTGTCGGTGGCTGATTTCGCGCTGGAGAAACACCCGGTCACCAATGCCCAGTTCGCCGAATTCGTCGCTGCCACAGGCTATGTGACGGTAGCCGAGCAACCCCTGGACCCCGCACTGTATCCCGGTGTGGCTCCGGACGAGTTGCGTCCGGGCGCGATGGTGTTCCGGACGACACCGGGCCCGGTCGACTTGCGCGACTGGCGGCAGTGGTGGGACTGGGCGCCGGGCGCGTGCTGGCGGCACCCGCTCGGCCCGGACAGCGAGGTGGCCGCCAAAGCCGACCACCCTGTCGTTCAGGTGGCCTATCCCGATGCTGCGGCCTATGCGCGGTGGGCCGGGCGGCGTTTGCCGACCGAGGCCGAATGGGAGTACGCCGCACGAGCCGGGACGGTGAGCGCCTACCCGTGGGGCGCGGACGAGCGGCCCGGCGGCCGGTTGATGGCCAACACCTGGCAGGGCAGATTTCCGTACCGCAACGACGGCGCGCTGGGTTGGGTCGGGTCCTCACCGGTGGGTACCTTCCCGCCGAACGGCTTCGGGTTGCTCGACATGATCGGGAACGTGTGGGAGTGGACCACAACAGAATTCAGCGCCCACCACCGACCCGACCAGCCCCCGAAAGCCTGCTGCGCCCCCGCCGGGCCGGCCGATCCCGCGGTGAGCCAGACGCTCAAAGGCGGTTCGCATCTGTGCGCACCGGAATACTGTCACCGGTACCGTCCCGCGGCCCGCTCGCCGCAGTCGCAGGACACCGCGACAACCCACATCGGATTTCGCTGTGCGGCGGATTCGACCCGCGTCGAATAATTTCGCGTGGCGCATTGCGGCGGGAAAATCTATGAGTTTCAATAGCCTTTCTTCGCCCTTGCTAATGAAAGGCTGCGTCCGATGAGCCATCAGGCCCCGCCGACCGCACCGCCGCCGACGATGCCGGCCGATCAGACGGGATCCGAGGCGAGGGCCCGAGGAAAGCGCGTCCTCGTGGATATCGGTGTGGTCCTCACTGTGATCCTGATCTATGTGCTGTCGCTGGTGGGGGTACACCTGCTGACCACGTCCACTGGCGCACCAGACGTGGACTTGGAAGCCAACAATGACACCGTGGTGAAGGTGCGACTGGAGAAGCTGGACACGGTCGCCAATCGTCTGACGGTGAATGTCCTTGTCATTCCTGAAAAGGAGAAATTGAAAGACAAGGCGCTCGCGCAGCCCATCACGGTGCAGCTGTACCCCGAGAACGATTTAGGCGACCTGCAGTACCCGGTGGGTAAGACGCCGGCTCAAGCGAGCACGGTCATAGAGGCCGAAGGTGATCCCGCGATCTGGCCCTTCGACTCGTACACCACCGGCCTGGTCCAAGCCGATGTCATACTTGGGACCGGCGACAACCGCACTGTCGAAGACGGCCGTATCGAGGTCGTAGGAGCACCCGACGGTTGGGATGTCACTGTCAAGCGTGTTCCCGGCGAATACAGTGGAACAGCAGAGCGACCAACCGATGTCGTCATTACGCTGCACCGATCCAAAGGCACGCTCATATTTGACTTGGGCATTCTCGTGGTGCTGATCGCGTTACCCGCCTTGGCGTTGTGGGTATCGATTCCCATGGCCCTGGGTAAGAAGAAATTCTTGCCTCCGTTCGTTTCCTGGTTTGCGGCAATGCTGTTCGCCGTGGTGCCGTTGCGCAACATCCTGCCCGGCTCGCCGCCGCCCGGCTCCTGGGTTGACCAGGCCATCACGATGTGGGTGGTGCTCGCACTCATCGTCGCGATGACCCTGTTCATCTTCGCGTATCGAAGACAATCGGACTGACCCGCCCGGGTCGGCAGATCATTCTTCGGCCTGGGCGGCGCCGGGGGCGCTGATCGCGTCCACGGCCTCGGAGACCCTCGCCTGGAACTGCGGGGACAACGGGATGTAACCGACCCGGTTCAGGTCGACCTGGCCGGGGCCGATCGCCGCCTGCAGGAACGCCTTGACTGCCATCGCGACATCGGGCGAGGGGTACCGGGAGCAGACGATCTCGTAGGTGGCCATGACGATCGGGTAGACGTCGGGTTGGGCGGGGTTGTAGAACGACGAGATATCCAGCACGATGTCGTTTCCCCGGCCGACGATCTTGGCGCCCCGAATGGTCTTGCCGAGCGCGTCGGTGCCGATCCGGACCGGCCGCAGCGACCGGCGACTCGCCGGGGTCTTGATCTCCGCGGCGTAGAGCCCCTGCTTGAGGGCGAAGGACAGTTCGTTGTAACTGATCGCGCCCTCGGTGGACTTCACCAGCGCCGCCGTGCCGTCGTTGCCGACCGCCCCGGTGCCGACGCCCCCGCTGAACGTTTTGCTGGCGCCTTGACTCCACGCGCCGCCGGATGCGGCCTGCAGATAGGACTGGAAGTTGTGGGTGGTGCCGGAGGCGTCGCTGCGGTAGATGACCCGGATCTCCGCTGCCGGCATGGATGCGTTGAGCGCGGTGAGGGCCGGGTCGTCCCAGCGGGTGATGGTGCCGTTGAAGATCTTGGCCAGCGTGGGACCGTCGAGCACCAGCGAGTCCACGTTCGGGAGGTTGTAGGTGATGGCCATCGGGCCGAACACCACGGGCAGGTTCCACGCGTCGGCACCGCCGCAGCGTTGCTTGGCGGCGGCGTACTGATCACCGGACAACGGCGTGTCCGAACCAGCGAAATCGGTTTTGCCGGAGAGGAATTCACTGATACCCGCGCCCGACCCGATCGCTTCGTATCTGAGTGTCTGTTGCTGGCAGGCGGTCTGGTAGGCGTCGACGAAGCGCTGCATCGCGAACGTTTGCGCTGTCGACCCGCTGGCCGTCAACGTCTGCTTGCCGCCACAGTCCACTTTGGCTCCGTTGGTGTACGGCAGGGTCGCATGGGCCGCGCTGCTGCACCCCGCGAGGGCCAGCACCCCCGTGGCCAGCACGGCCATCGTCCCACTACGTCGGTGGCGCTTCATGCTATGGCTCCCTTGAGAACAACAGAGGTTTCAGCCGCGCGCAGCGATGCGCAGCGGCGCAATCGATCCCGTCGTCCTGGTTGCGACGCACCTTGACATTTACAACCGCCGAAATCGGTGCGCAAGCGAACAGTGCATGAACCGTCCGTCGGCACCGGATGAATCCCTGGTGTCCGGCGGCTGTTCGACCAGTCCTGGGCGTCGCCAAACCGTCTGTAGCCCAATGATTCCCACACCGATCTCACAGGGAGTGTGCCCCCTCGGCCGCAGGCAAAGCGACCTGCGCATTACCGCGAGATGGACTGCGGGTGAAGCTACTTCACCCGGGACGCGCAGGCGGCACGAGTTCGCTAGCATCGGACCCCGTGTCCCGACGAGTTGGCTCGGATACGCAGGTCTGGGTTGGTAGCGGTCGATGACCACCGCAGCGCCGCCGGGTCCGGCGGCGGAGAGCTCCCCAGACGCGGCCGGCGAACCGCCCGCAAAGACGAAACCGGTCCGCAAGAAGCCGGACAAACCCCGCATCCTGATCGGCGTCGGGGTGGTCACGCTCGTCGTGATCACCTACGCCCTGTCCCTGATCGGCGTTCACTTCCTGCAGAAGTCAGCGGGGCCGCTACCGCCGCTGGACCTGAGCCAGGGCGGGGGCGATGCCACGATCGTGCAGCTGCGGTTAGAGGAGCTGAAGCCTGTCACCAACCGGCTTACCGTGAATGTTCTTGTTTATCCGGCAATTTCGGCGTACGACAACCGCTTCGACGTATTGGGCACCGATGTCGCCGTGCGCCTGTATCCGCCGAGCGACCTGGGCGACCTGCATTATCCGAAAGGGCAGGCTCCAGCCCAACTCACCAGCACGGTCGAGGCGCACGGCGATCCCGGAAACTGGCCCTTCGACACGTATCGCACTGAACCGATCTCAGCAGATGCGTTCGTCAGCCTTGCCGAAGGCCTGCGGAAGGTGCCGGCCCGCGTCGAGGTGACCGGATCGTTGGACGGGTGGGACATCAGCGTCAGCCGGGTCCACGACCCCGCCGCGTTGCCGACGTCACGCACTATGGAGAACGGAAATGTCGTCATCACCTTCAAGCGGGCAAAGGGTCCGCTGATCTTCGACCTGGGCATCTGCCTGGTGCTGATCGCGCTGCCCACCCTGGCGCTGCTGGTGGCGATTCCGATGCTGCTCAACAAACGGAAGTTCCTGCCGCCCATCGCCAGTTGGTATGCCGCGATGCTGTTCGCCGTGGTGCCGTTGCGCAATTTCCTGCCCGGCTCGCCACCACCCGGTTCCTGGATCGACCAGGCTATCGTGCAGTGGGTGCTGATCGGACTGGTGGTGGCGATGACGTTGTATATCTGCGCGTGGATACGGCAGGGAGACTGAGCTCCGAGCAGGTCGTCGTCATCGGCGCCGGCCCGTGCGGCATGGCCGTGGCTCGCCAGCTGGGCCACGACCGGGGAATCGACGCACTCGTGCTCGACCGCGCCGACACCCCGGCATCGTCGTGGCGGCAGCTCTACGACGGGTTCAGGTTGAACACGTGCGGCTTCTGGTCCCATCTGCCGGGTCAGCGCATTCCCCGCCGGTACGGGCGTTGGCCGGGCCGCGAGGACATGGTCAGCTATTTCGACGAGTACGCACGGCGTCAGGGCCTGCGACTGCGCCTGGGTGTGACGGTGCACCAGCTGGACCGCGACGCGGGTAGGTGGCGGCTGGTGACCGATCACGAAACCTTCACTGCCACAGCGGTGATCGTGGCTGCGGGCAACTATCACACGCCGATGCTGCCGCCCTGGCCCGGTCTCGAACAGTTCACCGGTGCCGTCCTGCACGCCGCCGACTACCAGAACGCGCTGCCCTATGCCGGGCGTGACGTCCTGGTGGTCGGCTCGGGAAATTCCGGCACCGACATTGCCCTGCAACTGTGTGACGGCGCCGCCGGTCGGGTCCGGATGGCTATCAGAACACCACCGCATCTGGTGCCGCGCGCAGTCGCCGGACTGCCTGTCGATGCGTTCACCGGTGCTTTCAGTCATCTGCCGGTGCCGGTCCTGGACCGCGCCGCCGCGGTAGCGCAACGCCTGTGGTTCGGCGACTTGAGCGGTCGCGGGCTGCCGGCCCCGGCGCAGGGGATCTACAGTGCGCTACTCCAGGACGGTCGCATCCCCACCGTGGCGGACGAACTGGTAACCAAGGTCAGAGGCGGCAGGATCGAGATCGTGACAGCCGTCGAACGATTCGACGGCGACAGCGTGTTGCTGACGGACGGCACCACGGTGCGACCCGACGTCGTCATCGCCGCCACCGGATACCGGCGCGGACTCGAGTCGATGGTCGGTCACCTCGGCGTGCTCGACGCAGACGGTGCGCCGCTGGTGAATGGAACACCAAGCGCCGCAGCGGGATTGTGGTTCGCCGGCTACGAGGAGCCGCTGATCGGCCCGTTGCGGTCGTTCCGCAGACGAGCCCCTGGCCTCGCCGCCGACGTCGCCGCCCACCTCAGCTCGGTCAGGGCAGCTGACGGGTGCTCAACGGACCCTTGGTGAGGTCGCGGTACAGCTGCTCGAACATCGACCGGCGGCGGAGCGGCGCGCTGTCGGTGTGCGCCGCGCCGGCCACCCCGTCGATCACCTCGGCAAGCGCCTGCACCGATGAGAATCGCGGATTCCAGTCCAGCTCGGCGCGGGCGCGCGAGCAGTCCAGCAGCGGGACGCCGAACGCCATATCCAACCAGCCCCGGTCGATGGGCTGCAATCGGGCGCGCCAGCTGAGGTCCACCAGGGTGCCCAGCAGGCCGGCGGGCACATGCACGGACCGCGCGCCGAGCACCTGCGCGACGTCCTGCCGCGTGATCGGGGGTTCGGCCGCCAGGTTGAAGGCTCCGGTGGCACGTCGCTCCAGCGCCGCGATGAAAGCGTCGGCGACATCGTCGGCGTGGACCAACGGGATGGTCAACCCGCGATCCAGGGGCAACAGCGGCAGCAGGGGTACAACGCGCATGGGCACGTACCCGGGCAGCGCGTAGCGCATCAACCCGCTGGCGGCGGCACGCTGCACGATGAAGCCCGGCCGCATCCGGGTGATCGGCACAGCATCTTTGCCGTGCGTGCTCTGGTATTCGTCGAGTCGGGCCTCGGCGGCGGACTTGTCGCGGCTGTAGGGCGATGACGGAATGCCCCTGGTCGACCACGATTCGTCCACCCGCTCGCCGTAGCGTCCGGCCGCGTAGGTTCCGACCGACGACATGTGCAGCAACTGGCCCACCCCGGCCGAGTGCGCCGCCTGGAGCACCCTGGTGGTTCCACCGACGCCGAGGCGCGTCAGATACTCGGTGTTGCGCGTGGGCTGGAACCCCCAGGCGAGGTGGACGACGGCGTCGGCGCTCGCGACGATGGCGGGCAACTCGGCGGCCGAGTCTGCCTCGGCGAGGTCGATCGCGTGCCACTGGACCCGCTGATAGACCCCAGTGGGCGGTGGTGGGCGTCGCACGACGCCGATCAGTTCGTGGTCTGCTCCACCGGCTGTCAGCCTGCGCAGCAACGCGGTCCCGACGTTGCCGGATGCTCCGGTGATGACTATTCGCACGCGGGGCGTATTGCCTGATCCGGGCGGCTCAAACGCCGGCGTCACTGATCCGCCGGGTGGCGTTCACTTCGCAATTTGGCGCTGAGCTGGCCTTCCCCTAGACTCAGGGGGTTGCCTTGGGCAGACCTCGGCCGGCATGCGAGAGCACCTGCTGGCCCTGCGTGCTCTTCGGTGACGAACAGACCGCGCACGTTGGGTGAGTTTCTCCTGCCGTGCACACGTCAAAACCAGGTCAGGAGATCGAGTGATTCAGCAGGAATCGCGGCTGAAGGTCGCCGATAACACCGGCGCCAAGGAGATCTTGTGCATCCGGGTGCTCGGTGGATCGTCGCGACGCTACGCCGGCATCGGGGACGTCATCGTCGCCACGGTCAAGGACGCCATCCCCGGCGGCAACGTCAAGCGGGGTGACGTGGTGAAGGCCGTTGTGGTGCGCACCGTCAAGGAACGCCGTCGTCCCGACGGCAGCTACATCAAGTTCGACGAGAACGCCGCGGTGATCATCAAGCCCGACAACGACCCGCGCGGCACCCGCATCTTCGGCCCGGTCGGCCGAGAACTGCGCGAGAAGAAGTTCATGAAGATCATCTCGCTCGCACCGGAGGTGTTGTAGATGAAGGTCCACAAGGGCGACACCGTGCTGGTCATCGCCGGCAAGGACAAGGGCGCCAAAGGCAAGGTCATCCAGGCCTACCCGGAGCGCAACCGGGTACTGGTCGAAGGCGTCAACCGGATCAAGAAGCACACCGCTGTCTCGACCAACCAGCGCGGCGCCCGCTCCGGTGGCATCGTCACCCAGGAGGCTCCGATCCACGTCTCCAACGTGATGGTGGTGGACTCCGACGGCAAGCCGACCCGGATCACCTACCGGGTCGACGAGGAAACCGGCAAGCGGGTCCGCATCTCCAAGCGCAATGGCAAGGACATCTAGCATGACCACTGCAGAGAAAACTCAGCCGCGCCTGAAAGAGCGCTACCGCAACGAGATTCGCGATGCGCTGCACAAGCAGTTCGGCTACGCCAACGTGATGCAGATCCCGACGGTGACCAAGGTCGTGGTCAACATGGGAGTGGGCGAGGCCGCCCGCGACGCAAAGCTGATCAACGGCGCGGTCAACGACCTGGGCCTGATCACCGGGCAGCGTCCGGAAATTCGCAAAGCGCGTAAATCCATCGCGCAGTTCAAATTACGTGAGGGCATGCCCATCGGCGCCCGGGTCACGCTGCGCGGCGACCGGATGTGGGAGTTCCTGGACCGGCTCACCTCGATCGCGCTGCCGCGTATCCGTGACTTCCGCGGCTTGTCGCCCAAGCAGTTCGACGGTGTCGGCAACTACACCTTCGGCCTCGCCGAGCAGTCGGTGTTCCACGAGATCGACGTGGACAAGATCGACCGGGTGCGGGGCATGGACATCAGCGTCGTCACTTCGGCGACGAACGACGACGAAGGACGAGCGCTGTTGCGGGCCCTCGGCTTTCCGTTCAAGGAGAACTGAGTAATGGCGAAGAAGGCATTGGTCAACAAGGCCGCACGCAAGCCGAAGTTCGCGGTACGCGGCTACACGCGCTGCAGCAAGTGCGGCCGTCCGCGCGCGGTGTTCCGCAAGTTCGGGCTGTGCCGGATCTGCCTGCGCGAAATGGCGCATGCGGGTGAGCTGCCCGGCGTGCAGAAGAGCAGTTGGTGACGGGACGTAGGGACTTGATCATGACCGCGATGACGACGATGCGGAGCGCAGCGACGAAGAGGAGTAGCGCCCGATGACTATGACGGATCCGATCGCAGACTTCTTGACGCGGCTGCGCAACGCCAACTCGGCGTACCACGACGAAGTGAGCCTGCCGCACTCGAAGATCAAGGCGAACATCGCCCAGATCCTCAAGAGCGAGGGCTACATCACCGACTTCCACACCGAGGATGCTCGGGTCGGCAAGTCGCTGGTGGTGCAGCTCAAGTACGGACCCAGCCGCGAGCGCAGCATCGCGGGCTTGAAGCGCGTCTCCAAGCCCGGTCTGCGGGTGTACGCCAAGTCCACCAATCTGCCGCGGGTGCTCGGTGGCCTCGGTGTGGCGATCATCTCGACGTCCTCGGGTCTGCTCACCGATCGCCAGGCAGCCAGGCAGGGCGTGGGCGGCGAAGTCCTCGCGTACGTCTGGTAAGGGGGTAAGCAGACATGTCACGTATCGGTAAGCAACCGGTTCCGGTCCCGTCCGGAGTCGACGTCACCATCGACGGCCAGAACGTCTCGGTCAAGGGCCCCAAGGGCGCCCTGGAGTTGACCGTCGCCGACCCGATCACGGTGTCGCGCAACGACGATGGCGCCATCGTGGTGGCCCGGCCGAACGACGAGCGGCAGAACCGCTCGCTGCACGGGCTGTCCCGCACCCTGGTGGCCAACCTGGTCACGGGTGTGACGGAGGGCTACACCACCAAGATGGAGATCCACGGCGTCGGTTACCGCGTGCAGCTCAAGGGAACCAACCTGGAGTTCGCGCTCGGCTACAGCCATCCCGTGGTGATCGAGGCGCCCGAGGGCATCACGTTCGCGGTGCAGGCGCCCACCAAGTTCACGATCTCTGGGATCGACAAGCAGAAGGTCGGCCAAATCTCGGCGAACATCCGCCGCCTGCGCCGCCCCGACCCCTACAAGGGCAAGGGCGTGCGCTACGAGGGTGAGCAGATCCGCCGCAAGGTCGGAAAGACAGGTAAGTAGTCATGGCGCAATCACAGACTGCATCCGACGCGCGAAAGACAGTGGGGCAGAACGTATCCGCTACCAGGCGGGTGTCCCGGCTGCGCCGGCACGCACGGCTGCGCAAGAAGGTTTCCGGCACCGCGGAGCGTCCCCGCCTCGTGGTGAACCGGTCGTCGCGGCACATTCACGTGCAACTGGTGAACGACCTCAACGGCACCACCGTGGCCGCGGCTTCGTCCATCGAAGCCGACGTTCGCGGACTGGACGGGGACAAGAAGGCCCGCAGCGTGCGGGTCGGCCAGTTGATCGCCGAGCGGGCCAAGGCTGCCGGCGTCGACTCCGTGGTATTCGACCGCGGCGGCTACACCTACGGCGGACGAATCGCGGCTCTGGCCGATGCCGCCCGCGAGAACGGATTGCGATTCTGATGAACAACGCAAGCCTGATAAACGGAAGGACCGCATAATGGCGGAGCAGTCCGCTGGAGGCTCGGCAGACAACCGGGGCCCGGACAACCGTGACAGCCGCGATGGGCGAGGCCGGCGCGACGGTGGTGGCCGGGGTGGCCGCGACCGCGACCGTGACGGCGACAAGAGCAACTACCTGGAGCGGGTCGTCGCGATCAACCGCGTCTCCAAGGTGGTCAAGGGTGGTCGGCGGTTCAGCTTCACCGCCCTGGTCATCGTCGGTGACGGCAACGGCATGGTCGGCGTCGGCTACGGCAAGGCCAAGGAAGTCCCGGCGGCCATCGCCAAGGGTGTCGAGGAGGCCCGCAAGGGCTTCTTCCGGGTCCCGCTGATCCGCGGAACCATCACGCATCCGGTGCAGGGGGAGGCCGCGGCCGGCGTCGTGCTGCTGCGTCCGGCCAGCCCGGGTACCGGTGTGATCGCCGGTGGCGCCGCCCGCGCGGTGCTGGAATGCGCTGGCGTGCACGACATTCTGGCGAAGTCGCTGGGCAGTGACAACGCGATCAACGTGGTGCACGCCACCGTCACCGCGCTCAAGATGCTGCAGCGCCCCGAGGAGGTGGCCGCCCGGCGCGGTCTGCCGATCGAGGATGTCGCCCCGGCCGGGATGCTCAAGGCGCGCCGCGAAAGCGATGCGCTGGCCAGTGCCTCCCAGAACCGAGAAGCGGGAGCACAACCATGAGTCAACTGAAGATCACTCAGGTGCGCAGCACCATCGGGGCGCGCTGGAAGCAGCGCGAGAGCCTGCGCACCCTGGGCCTGCGCAAGATCAGCCACTCGGTGATCCGTGAGGACAACGCACAGACGCGCGGTCTGATCGCCGTGGTGAGTCACCTCGTTGAGGTGGAGGAGGCCAAGTGACCATCAAACTGCACGACCTCAAGCCTGCGCGCGGGTCGAAGACGGCGCGCACGCGTGTCGGTCGCGGTGAGGGTTCCAAGGGCAAGACCGCGGGCCGCGGCACCAAGGGCACCAAAGCCCGCAAGAACGTGCCGGCCACCTTCGAAGGTGGGCAGATGCCCATCCACATGCGACTGCCCAAGCTGAAGGGCTTCCGCAACCGGTTCCGCACCGAGTACCAGGTGGTCAACGTCGGTGACATCAACCGGCTCTTCCCGCAGGGCGGCACGGTCGGCGTCGACGAGCTGGTGGCCAAGGGTGCCGTTCGCAAGAACAGCTTGGTCAAGGTGCTGGGCGACGGCAAGCTGACCGTCGGCGTCGAGGTGACCGCGCACAAGTTCAGCGGCAGCGCCCGCGAGAAGATCACCGCTGCGGGCGGTTCGGCCACCGAGCTCTAACCCAGCCGCGAAATCACTTCCAGGGCAAGCCGTTCCATCTGCTCGCGGTCCTGCGCAACGTCAGCGCCGACGGGATTGAGCAGCAACATCTGCGCGCCCGCATACATGACCTCGGACAGCCCGTGGGCCACCTGCGCCGGGGTGCCGGTCACCGCGACCGCCTCCAGGCCGGACCTCTCGCCGTAGATGCGGTACAGCCCGGCCAGCGCTGTGTCGCGGGCACGCTCGGCGTCGTCGTCGACCATCACGTAGACGCGTTTGGCGATGGTGAACCGCCGGGGATCTCTGCCTTGGCCGGCCAGTTCAGAGCGCACGATGCGCACCGCTTCGGCGAACGCGGCGGTGGTCGACGACCCCGCGCCGATGAACGCATCGCCTAGGCGGGCCGCGCGGGCCAGGGCGGCGGGGGCGCGTCCGCCGAACCAGATCGGTGGATGCGGCCGTTGCACGGGTTTGGGTTGGATCGGCAGATTGTCGACGTCGCGAAACCGGCCGTGGAAGTTCACCGTCGGCTCGTCGGACCAGGCGGCGCGCATCAATTCCAGCCCCTCGGTGAAATACCGGACATGCGTGGACTTCTCGATGCCGAAAGCGCCGAACCGGCGCGAACCTCCGCCGGCGACCACGCCGAGGTCGAGCCTGCCGCCGCTGAGCCGGTCGACGGCGGTCACGGCTGAGGCCAGCTGCAGCGGATCGTGCAGCGACGTCACCAGCACGGCCACCCCCAGGCGCAGCCGCCGGGTGCACGCCGCGGCATAGGCCAGCACCTCGAGGGGCGCCAGCAGGGCTGACCCGCCGATGGCCTGTTCCAGGGTCCACCCGCCCTCGAAACCCAGTTCTTCGGCGCGGGCGAGGTAGTCCTGCAACTGCGCGGTGTCGAAGTCCGGCGAGCCGAGTTGGGGGATCGAGATGGCGAACCTCACCGCTAGCACGCTACCGGTGCCGGCCAGGCGGGTCGGTACCGATCGGTACGCTGCAGAACATGTTCGCCTTTCTGCCTAACCTGCCCGGAGTCGACGACGTGCGGGCGCTGGTCGACCGGGTCGACACCGCCCGTCACCACGGCATACCCAACGGGTGCGTCCTCGAGTTCGACCTGCGCAGCATGCCGCCGGAGACCACCGGGTTCGACCCGCTCACGATCATCAGCGGCGGCGGCCGGCAGCTGCCGCTGCGCGAGGCGGTCGCCGCGATTCACCGTGCCGCCGAAGACCCGCGCGTCGCCGGGCTGATCGCCCGCGTGCAGCTGTCCCCGTCACCGATCGGCGCGGTCCAGGAATTGCGGGACGCCATCGCTGCGTTCAGTGCCGTCAAGCCGTCGCTGGCCTGGGCGGAGACTTTCCCGGGCACGCTGTCCTATTACCTGGCGTCGGCATTCCGTGAGGTCTGGATGCAGCCTTCGGGTGAGGTCGGGCTGATCGGCTTCGCGAGCAACGCGATGTTCCTGCGCGATGCCCTGGCCAAAGCGGGCATCGAGGCCCAGTTCATCGCGCGCGGCGAATACAAGTCGGCGGCAAACCTTTTCACCGAGGACGGCTTCACCGACGCCCATCGCGAAGCGGTGACCCGCATGCTGGAGAGTCTGCAGGATCAGGTGTGGCAGGCCGTCGCCGAGTCGCGCCGGATCGATGCCGGCGCCCTGGACGAGCTGGCCGATCGCGCTCCGCTGCTGCGTGACGACGCGCTGGCCTCCGGGCTGGTGGACCGGATCGGATTCCGCGACGAGGCATATGCGCGCATCGCGGAACTGACTGATGCGCACCATGATTCGTCTGATCGCGCGGATGCCGACCCGGATGAGACGCCGCCGCGGATGTATCTGGCCCGCTATGCCGGCTCGGCGCGGTCGCGGCTGTCGCCGCCGGTGCCGTCGATCCCGGGACGCCGGCCCAAGCCGACGGTTGCCGTGGTCACCGTCGAGGGTGCCATCGTCAACGGCCGGGGCGGGCCGCAGGGCCTGCCGTTGGGGCCGTCGAATGCCGGCGGCGACACGATCGCTGCGGCGCTGCGGGAGGCGGCGGCCGATGACGCCATCTCGGCGATCGTGCTGCGGGTGGACAGCCCCGGCGGGTCCGTGACGGCGTCGGAGAGCATCTGGCGCGAGGTCAAACGCGCACGCGAGCGCGGCAAGCCGGTAGTGGCCTCGATGGGATCGGTCGCCGCGTCCGGCGGGTACTACGTGTCGATGGGCGCCGATGCCATCGTGGCGAATCCCGGCACCATCACCGGATCCATCGGCGTCATCACCGGCAAGTTGGTGGTGCGGGACCTCAAGGACCGACTCGGGGTCGCGTCGGAAACCGTGCGCACCAATGCCAATGCCGACGCCTGGTCGATCGACGCGCCGTTCACCCCCGAGCAGCAGGCGCATCGGGAGGCCGAGGCCGACCTGTTCTACACCGACTTCGTCGAACGCGCCGCGCAGGGCCGCAATCTGACCACTCAGGACGTGGATGTCGTTGCCCGCGGCCGGGTTTGGACCGGCGCCGATGCCTTCGAGCGGGGTCTGGTCGACGAGTTGGGCGGCTTTCGGACCGCGGTGCGCCGGGCCAAGGTGCTCGCCGGCCTCGACCCGGACGTGCCGGCGCGGATCGTGAGCTATCCGGGCTCGTCGTTGCTGGACCTGCTGCGGCCACGGGCGTCCTCGCAGCCGGGCGCGGCGTCGTTGCCCGACGCTGTCGGGGCGTTGCTCACGCGTTCGGTCCTCGGCATGGTCGATCAACTGGAGCAGAAGGTCAGCGGTGCCAGCGTGCTGTGGCTGGGGCAGGCGCGGTTCTAGGCCGTCAGTCGCGCGCTGATGAAGATGATCTCGCCGAGCGGGTCGTTGTTCTCGGGCGCGGGGACCGTCAGATTGTGTCGTTCGAATAGTTCGGTGCGGGTCACCGCATCGGTGTCCCAGCCCCTGGCGCGCAGGTAGTCGACGACATGATTGCGCTCGCCGGAGTAGACCAGCGAGGCCATGTCGATGTCCACGCCGTGATCGCGGAAGCTTCCCGACATCTCACGAACCTTATCGGTATCGAAATCCACTATGCCAGGGACGAATTCGGTTGCGATGGTGCTTCCGGGGACGCTCAGCGCGATGATGTTGTCGAACAACCGGTCTTGGGCGTCCGGCGGCAGGTAGATCAGTAGGCCTTCGGCAAGCCATGCCGTCGGTTGGGTCGGATCAAGCCCCGCCGCCCGCAGCGCCGTCGGCCAGTCGCCGCGCAGGTCGATCGCGACCGTCCGCCGATCTGCGGTGGGCGTAGCACCGAGGTCGTCCAGGGTGGTGGTCTTGAACTCGATCACCTGTGGCTGGTCGATCTCGTAGACCACTGTCCCGGCGGGCCACGGCAGCCGGTAGGCGCGTGCGTCCAGTCCGGACGCCAGGATCACGACCTGTCGCACCCCCGCGTCGGTGGCTTGCGCGAAGTACTCGTCAAAGTACTTGGTGCGCACGCCCATTCCGTCGATCATCGCCTGCACCCGTGCCGGGTTGATGTTCTCGAACGTCTCGGGGTCGAGTTTGCCGTCCATCATCTTGGTGAAGAAATCCACCCCGACGGCACGCACCAGCGGTTCGGCGAACGGGTCGTCGATCAACCCGCCGGGCGTGTTCGTGACCATCGCGCGCCCGGCCGCGACCATGGTCGCGGTGGCGCCGACGCTGGACGCCAGATCCCAGTTGTCGTCGTGAGCGCGTGGCATCAATGTCTCCTAGTGGTCCTCGGGCAGGGTACCGCTGACGTAGAGCATCTCGACGGCGGGCGCATCCTCCTCCACCACGGCAGGCGGGAGACCGTTGGCCGCACGCAGCTCCGGCAGGGCGATGGTGGTGATCTGCCAGCCATGAGCTGTGAGGTACGCCGCGACTTCGTTGCGCTCACCGAGGTAGATCAGATTACCCATGTCGATGTCGAATCCGTGCGCGCGCCAGCGTTCGGAGACCTTTTCCATGTGCTGCCGTAGGTCATTCTCGTCGACGGGCTCGGTTCGGTTCATGCCCTCGGTGGCCAGCCGGCTGCCCGGCGCGCTGAGCTCGGTGATGGTGTCCAGCAGGCGGTCCTGGGCTTCCGGCGGCAGGTACCCCAGCAGTCCCTCCGCGCTCCACGCGGTGGGCAGGGCGGGGTTGAATCCCGCCTGACGCAACGCGGTCGGCCAGTCGTCGCGCAGGTCGACGGACACGGCGCGCCGGTCGGCACTGGGGGTCGCGCCCAACTCGGCCAGGGTGCGCGACTTGAACTCGATGACCTGCGGCTGGTCGATCTCGTAGACCACGGTCTGGTCCGGCCAGGTCAACCGGTAAGCCCGGGCGTCTAGGCCGGAGGCGAGGATCACAGCCTGCTTGATGCCCGCCCGCGTCGCCTCCAGAAAGAACTCGTCGAAGAATTTGGTGCGCACGGCCATGTTCTCCGCGACGTTGGCGACCCCGCTGAACGGGCGCTGCGGATCGCTGTCGAGTTCGGCGACGGTGGTCGCACCGGTCGCCAGGCGGCTGAGCAGATCCACGCCGACCGCCCGTACCAGCGGTTCGGCGAACGGGTCGTTGATCAGCGGATTCTCGGCACGCGTGGCCATCGCGCGGCCGGCGGCGACCATGGTCGCGGTCACCCCGACGCTGGTCGCCAAATCCCAGGTGTCTCCGTCGTACCGTGCGGTGCTGGCAGTCATGCGGGTTCCTCGATCCGGGGGACTCACTGATACTTAGCCAATATAACAAAAGCTCGAACGGGGCGTCGCCGGCGGTCAGACCGGGCGGCTGGCCCGGTAATACACCAGCTGCCCGAGCAGGCGGTGCGACTGGGTGGCGACCTGCGCGCAGTCAAACCCGGCCGTATCCAGCAGGCGTGGAATCGCGTCGCCGAGATTGCCGGCGGCGTGGTGGTTGCTCCTCATCCGGCTGGCTATCGGGCCTGGCGGGGCGGTCATCTCACCGCCGATATCGACCAGGTGCAGGCTGCCGCCAGGCCGCAACACACGGAAGATCTCGGCAGCGGCAGCAGGTTTCGCGTCGTCGGGGAGGTGGTGCAGCATCATCGAGGACAGTACCCGGTCGAATTCGCCGTCGGCGCAGGGTAGCTGCTGGGCATAACCTTCTTCGAACCGAATGCCGCTCAGCCCGTGTGCCTTTCGTCGCGCGCGGTCCAGTATCTGCGGGTCGGGGTCGGTCCCCACCGCGTCGATCCCGGGGTGCGAGCGTTTGGCCGCGATGAGGACATTGCCGGTGCCGCAACCGATTTCCAATACCCGCTGGCCGTCGCGGAGTTCGGCGTGCGTGATCAGCCTGGCATAGACGCGGCGAAATCCCAGTACCCGTGCGATCAGGTCGTACGCGGGCAGCAGGCCGGGTAGGCCAGTGGCAGGCAAGTAGTCAGGTGGATGATGTTTGGTCATGTCACTATTGTTCCGTATTGAGCGCAAGCATCATTGGTCGATTCTCGTCGAAATTAGGACTATCTTCGGTTAGATGACCGCCCCAACTCGACTCAGTCAGCATCGTGGAGGCGTTCCGGTCTACCGGTATCGCAGTGATCCGGACACGCCCCCGGTCTCAATAGCCCGGCGCGATCAGCTCGTCGAGCCGCACCCGCACATCCACGACTTTCCGGCGCTCTGGTACGCGCCGGCGGCCGGATTGGTGCGCGTCGTCGCTCCCGGCAAGGTGCTCGACCCCGCGCAGGTAGCGCCGGCTGAGGAGGGATTCGCGGTGTTCTTCGATCCGTCCGCCCTCGGAGAGGACGCGCGGTCCCCGTGGCCGGCGTGGCAGGCCCATCCGCTGCTGTTCCCGTTCCTGCACGGCCGGACGGGTGGGGTGCTGTGTCTGAAGGTGCCCCCGGACCGGCGACCGGCGTGGGATGAGGCGATCCAGTCGATGCAGACCGAGCTGACCCTGCGCCAGGACGGCTATCGGCAAGCGGTCCTGGCGCACCTGACCCTGCTGCTGATCGAACTGGCGCGCCTGGCCAAAGACGTGGTGGCCGATCTGCGGCGTAGCGGCGAACCGCTGCTGGCAGAGGTGTTCGCGGTGATCGACCGTCGACACGGTGAACCATTGTCACTGCGGGACGTGGCGGGCGAGGTCGGGATGACGCCCGGGCACCTGACCACGATCGTGCGCCGGCGCACCGGACGCACCGTGCAGGAATGGATCATCGAGCGCCGCATGGCCGAGGCTCGCGAGTTGCTGGCCGATACGGATCTCCCGGTGGGCGAGGTCGCCAGACGGGTCGGCATACCCGATCCCGGATATTTCAGCAGGCTGTTCGGCCGCACCCACGGCGGTCCGCCTCGGCAGTTCCGGGCGTCAGCGCACCGCCGGTGACCGGCGGATCGGTTCATTGACCCGCGGACTCGAACACTGTTCGACATGGGGGCCGCGGTGTCATACCAACGATATCGAGATAGGCGAACCCCGGATGCAGCTGCCCAACCTGGCCAACATCATGACGGTGTACGGGTCGCTGCCGGTGCGTCTCGGTTAAGCCGCGTACGGCGATTCAGGAGTTCGCGCGCAGGTAGGTGTACACGCCGGCGAAGTTGCGGTTGACCTCTTCGGGCACCGGCACCGGACCCCCCAGAGCTCGCGCACCCCAGGCGATTTGCGCGGTCCGCTCGACGAGTGCGGTGATGTGCAACGCCGTGGCCGGCCGGGGGCCGACGGCCACCAGGCCGTGATTGGCGATCAGGGCCGCGCCGCGTCCCGCCAGGGCTTTGACCGCGTTGGTGCCGACATCGGGGGTACCCGACGCGGCGTACTCGGCGCAGCGCACGTCCCCGCCGCAGTAGACCGCGAACTCGTCGATGCAGGCCGGAATCGGTTGGTGTGCCACGGCGAACATGGTGGCCCAGACGGGATGGCTGTGGATGACGCTGCCGATGTCGTCGAATGCCGCAAAGCACGCCAGATGCAGTTGCAGCTCGGTGGACGGCATCCGGCCGTCCTTGGCGTGCAGTACGGCGCCGTCCGGGTCGACCAGCACCAGGTCGTCGAGTGCCATGTCGGCATAGTCCACCGACGACGGTGTGATCACCAGGTTTCCGTCGGAGCGGCGGGCCGAGATGTTGCCGGCGGTGCCTTCGACCAGTCCGCGGCGCAGCATGTCCTTGGCCGCCGCGAGCACCGCCACTTCGGCGTCCTCGACGAACTTCATGAGCCCAGCACCTCCGGGTTGACGATATGGGCGGGCGTGGCGCCGGACAGCAGTGCCTCCAGGTCGTCGGCAACCATCTGCGCCTGCCGGGCCTCAGTGTTCCAGGTGGCCCCGCCGATGTGCGGGGTGAGTACGACGTTGGGCATGCCGGTCAGGGGGTGATCGGCCGGCAGCCACTCGCCCGCGAAATGATCCAGCCCGGCGGCGGCGACCTTGCCGCTGCGCAGCGCATCGACCAGTGCATCGGTGTCGTGCAGTTGGGCGCGTGCGGTGTTGAGGAACACCACGCCGTCCCGCATGGCACCGAACTGCTCGGCGCCGATCATCCCGGTGGTGTCCTCGGTGACCGGTGCGTGCAGCGAGACGATGTCGGACTCGGCCAGCAACTCGCCCAAAGAGTGCCCGGCCTCGTCGCTGTACGGATCGCACGCGATGACCCGCAGACCCAGGCCGGCCAGCCGCCACCGGGTGGCCCGGCCGACGGCGCCCAGGCCCACCAACCCGGCGGTGAGCCCCGCGATCTCAGCCCCGCGGAAGCGCTGATAGGGGATGGTGCCATCGCGAAACATGTTGCCGCTGCGCACATCCGCATCCGCGGTCAACAATGCGCGGGTGACGGCCAGCAGCAGGGCCACCGTCAGCTCGGCGACCGCATCGGCGTTGCGGCCCGGGGCGTACAACACCGGGACGCCGGCCGCCGTCGCACCGGCGACATCCACATTGTTCGGGTCGCCACGGGTGGACGCGACCGCGCGCAGGCCCAATTCCAGCACCGGACCCTGTACCGAATCGCTTTCCACCACAAGGACTTCGGCGGCTTCGGCGGTGATCCGCTCAGCCAGCTGCTCGGCGCTGTAGATGCGCAGCGGCACCTGCTCGATCCAGGGGTCGTACACCACGTCGAGCAGCTCCCGCAGTTTGGCGAAACCCGGTCCGCGCAGCGGAGCGGTCACCAGGGCACGCGGTCGAGGGGTCACGTCTGCCAATGCTGGCGTACCGTGGCGCCCGTGTCACGCGAAGACGTCACAATCGGCATCGACGTCGGCACCACGGCGGTCAAGGCGGTTGCGGCCGACGAGAACGGCCGCGTAGTGGCGCGGGCCCGCATTCCGCACCAGCTCCGCGTGCCCGAACCGGACCAACTGGAACACGACGCGGACGAGGCGTGGCGACAGGGTCCGGTGGTCGCCCTGCACCGGGTGACCGAAGCTGGGGCCGGGCGAGTCCGGGCGGTGGCCGTCGCGTCGATGGTGCCGTCGATGACCGCTGTCGACGCGGCCGGCCGGCCACTCACCCCGGGCCTGTTGTACGGCGACAGCCGCGGCCGGGTGGTCGACGCTCCCGAACAACCCGTTCCCGCGGTGGGGGAGGCCGCCGAATTCCTGCGCTGGACGGCCGCGCAGGCGCCGGACGCCGCCGGCTACTGGCCGGCGCCCGCAGTTGCCAATCATGCGCTGGCGGGACAGCCGGTGATCGACTTCGCAACGGCCATCACCTCATTGCCGTTGTTCGACGGGGCGGGGTGGAATGCGGCGGAGTGCGCCCAGCGCGGCGCCGGCACCGAGCAGATGCCCCGGGTGGAGACCTTCGGTGCACCGATCAGTCACCTGCACGGCGACGCGCAGAACACCGCTGTACTGGCGACCGGTGCCATCGACGCGCTGTGTGAACAGATCGTCGCCGGCGCCGATCAGGACGGCGACGTGCTGGTGCTCTGTGGCACGACATTGATCGTATGGACGACGATTTCAGCCGCCCGGCAGGTGCCGGGCTTGTGGACCATCCCGCACACCGCGCCCGGCAAGAGCATGATCGGCGGTGCCAGCAACGCCGGTGGCATGTTCCTGGGATGGGTGGATCGTGTTGTTGCACAAGCTGATCCGATGTCGTGTGACCCGCGTCGGGTTCCAGTGTGGTTGCCTTACATCCGTGGCGAGCGCACCCCGTTCCACGATCCGGACCGGCGTGCCCTGCTCGACGGCGTGGACCTGACGCACGACGCCGCGGCCCTTCGGCGCGCCGCCTACGAGGCGTCCGGCTTCGTCGTCCGGCAGATGCTGGAACTGAGCGGCGCGCCGGTGCGGCGGATCATCGCCTCCGGCGGCGGCACTCGGCTGCAGCCCTGGATGCAGGCCATTGCCGACGTCACGGGTCGGCCCGTCCAGCTGTCCGCGGTCGCTGAGGGGGCGGCCCTGGGGGCGGCTTTCCTGGCCCGGATGGCTGTCGGACTGGAGTCGGTGATCACCGACGCAGGCCGCTGGGCGCGGGTCGAGCACGTCGTCGAGCCGCGGCCGGACTGGGTGGGGCCGACCAAGGACCGGTATCGCCGGTTCCTGGAGCTCAGTCGATCGCGATTGGTATGACGGGCGGATTGGTGGCGCGCATCGGTGGGCGGCGTTCTACGCTTATGCGATGACTGACCACGACCAGACCGCCATCCGTCGAGAGATCGCCGATACCCTACTGGCCGCGTTGGAACGCCGGCACGAGGTTGCTGATGCGATAGTGGCGGCGAAGAACAAACCGGCCGCGGTCGAGGCCATCGTCGAGCTGCTGGGTACCTCGCATCTGGCGGCCGAGGCCGTGATGAGCATGTCGTTCGAGCAGCTCACCCAGGATGCGCGCGCAAAGACCCTGGCCGAGCTCGACGACCTGAACAAACAGCTCAGCTTTGCTGCCAAGGAGCGGCCGGCGAGTTCGGGGGAGACCCTGGAGCTGCGGGCATTCTCCGCAGTGGAGGACCGCGACATCTTCACCGCGCGAACGGAGGAGATCAAGTTCGCCGGGGACGGCTCGGGCGCCCCGGCCGGCGCCATCGACGACGAGATCCGGGCGGCTCTGGGCCGGCTGCGCGACGAGGAGGCGGCCTGGTTCGTCGCCGTGGACTCCGGCGAGAAGGTGGGCATGGTCTTCGGGGAGCTGCTGCACGGTGAGGTGAATGTGCGGATCTGGATCCACCCCGAGCACCGCAAGAAGGGTTACGGCACCGCGGCGCTGCGCAAATCACGCTCGGAGATGGCGTGGGCCTTCCCGGCAGTACCGATGGTGGTCCGGGCGCCGGCGGCCAATCCCGAATAGCCGCAACGCTATTCGCGCGTCGCAGTCACCGTGACGATGTCGCGCAACTGGCCCACCTCGGGTTCGTCCGGGAAGACCAGCCCGTAGTCGGCGTACAGATCCCGGCGGGGCCGGGTGCGCACCTGCCAGCCGTGCCCGGTGAGGTAGTCGACGACGTTGTTGCGCTCGCCGACGTAGAACAGCCCGGACAGGTCGATGTCGCAGCCCAGATTGGCCCAGCGCCGGTTGAACTCCTGGGCGCGGTCAGCCATCGGCACCGTGGACTCGGGATGGTATTCGGTAGCCACCCGGCTGCCCGGCCCGCTGAGCTCGGTGATGTTGTCGAAGAGCCGGTCCTGGGCGTCGGGTGGCAGATACATCAACAAGCCCTCGGCGCTCCAGGCGGTGGCCCGCGACGGTTCGAACCCGCTGCGTCGCAGCGCTGCCGGCCAGTCGTCGCGCAGATCGACGCTCACCGCCTTGCGATGCGCCGACGGGGTGGCGCGCAGCTCCGACATGGTGGCGTTCTTGAACTCGATCACCTTGGGCTGGTCGATCTCATAGACCACGGTGCCCCGCGGCCAGTGCAGCCGGTAGCCACGCGCGTCCAGGCCGGCCGCCAGGATCACCGCCTGGTGGACGCCGGAGCGGGCGGCGTCGAGGAAGAACTCGTCGAAGAAGCGGGTGCGGACGGCCATCGACTCGGCCATCAACGTCAGCTCGCGTCGGCGGGAGTCGTCGGCGGCGATTTCGGCGACCTCACCGTCGATCAGGCGGGTGAAGAAATCCAGCCCGACGGCTCGCACCAGCGGTGCGGCGAACGGGTCGGTGATGACGGGGTTGTCCTGCTCGCTGGCCACCGCCCGGGCGGCGGCAACCATCGTCGCGGTTGCGCCCACACTGGACGCCAGATCCCAGCTGTCGCCGGTGGATCGCTGTGACTCCGGTTGGGACATCGTTACCGCAGCTCCGCGCTGAGGAAGACCACCTCGCCGAACGGGGCGTCGTCACCCTGCGCCTGCGGCAGCCCGTGCGTGGTGAACAGCTCGGCGTTGCTCGCGGTGGTCGTCTGCCACCCGCGTTCGGACAGGTAGGTCCCCGCATCGGTGCGGTCGTCGAAGTAGACCAGCGCGGCCATGTCGAAGTCGAGGCCGTGCCGGCTCCAGCGCTCATTGTGGCGACGCATCCGGCGCCGGAGTTCGTCTTCGTTGAGTTCGTTGATGTCCAGCAGACCCTCGGTGGCGAACCGGCTGCCCGGCGCGCTCTGCGCGGTGATCTGGTCAAGCAGGCGGTCCTGCGCCTCAGCCGGCAGATACCCCAGCAACCCCTCGGCGATCCAGGCGGTGCGCTGGGTGGGATCGAAGCCCGCCGCGCGGAGCGCGGCCGGCCAATCTTCGCGCAGATCGACCGCCACCGTCCGTCGGTCCGCAGTCGGTTCGGCGCCCAAGCCGGACAGCGTGGCGGTCTTGAACTCGATCACCGCGGGCTGGTCGACCTCGAACCCCGTGGTGCCCGCCGGCCAGGGCAACCGGTAGGCGCGGGAGTCCAGACCGGCGGCCAAGATGACGGCCTGCCGGATGCCGGTCGCCGTCGCTGCGGCGAAGAAGTCGTCGAAGAACCTGGTGCGAACAGCCATGGCGTTGGCGAAATGCGCTGTTGCGGTGGCGGTTTCCTCGTCGAGATCGGACAGGTCCAGCTCGCCCCCGGCCAACCGGGAGAAGAAGTCGACACCTACGGCCCGGACCAGCGGCTCGGCGAAGTGGTCGGCGGCTACTGCGCCGGCACCGTCGGCGTCCCGCGCGGCGACGGCGCGCGCCGCCGCGACCATGGTGGCCGTCAACCCGACACTGGACGCCAGATCCCACGTGTCGCCCTCGAATCGGGCACTACCCAGCTGGGTCATCGACATCTCCCCGCAAACAGGTTTCTATTACTTAGCCAATGTAACGAGCTCCCCAGACTCTACGCCGCACAGGTGGCACCGGGCGACGACGTGTGGTGCCGTGGACGGAGCTGCGCCGGTTAGCTGTTAGTCTCGTACACGGTTTGACGCGCTTGCATCGTGGCCGGTCCTACGTCCTGGCCTGCTGGTATTAGGCACGTGCATGCGGAATAACCCAGGAATGATTAGGAAAAGGACCCAGCCGGCCAATCCCGGTTGGCATGCCGCGACCAGAGTTCGGCTGCGCAGGAGGAAGAGTGCTTTCGGCTTTCATCTCATCGCTGCGGACAGCCGACCTGAGACGAAAGATCCTGTTCACGCTGAGCATCGTGGTGCTGTACCGGCTGGGCGCCGCGCTACCGTCTCCGGGTGTCAACTTCCCCAATGTCCAGCAGTGCATCAAGGAAGCCAGCGGCGGCCAGGCCGGACAGATCTATTCGCTGATCAACCTGTTCTCCGGCGGTGCGCTGCTCAAGCTGACAGTCTTCGCGGTGGGCGTAATGCCGTACATCACCGCGAGCATCATCGTCCAGCTGCTCACCGTGGTCATTCCCCGCTTCGAGGAACTCCGCAAAGAAGGTCAGTCCGGGCAGGCGAAGATGACGCAGTACACGCGTTATCTGGCGATCGCGCTGGCCATCCTGCAGGCCACCAGCATCGTGGCGCTGGCGGCGAACGG
Organism: Mycobacterium sp. NGS61; assembly: GCF_059812325.1. Taxonomy (NCBI): domain Bacteria; kingdom Bacillati; phylum Actinomycetota; class Actinomycetes; order Mycobacteriales; family Mycobacteriaceae; genus Mycobacterium; species Mycobacterium sp. NGS61. The sequence continues at coordinate 930,645 of NZ_JCALCL010000001.1, read as the reverse complement.
TGGCCTGCTCCAGGGCTGCTCGCTGGACATCCTTGCCGACCAGAGCATCTTCGCCGAGATCGTGATCGTGCTGGTGATGACCGCCGGCGCCGCGCTGGTCATGTGGATGGGCGAGCTGATCACCGAACGCGGGATCGGCAACGGCATGTCGTTGCTGATTTTCGTCGGCATCGCCGCCCGCATTCCCGCTGAGGGCAACCAGATCCTGCAGAGTCGCGGCGGCATGATTTTCGCCGCCGTGCTGGGAGCCGCGCTGCTCATCATCGTCGGCGTGGTGTTCGTGGAACAGGGCCAACGACGCATCCCGGTGCAGTACGCCAAGCGCATGGTGGGCCGGCGAATGTACGGCGGAACGTCGACGTACCTGCCGCTGAAGGTCAACCAGGCCGGCGTCATCCCGGTCATCTTCGCGTCCTCGCTGATCTACATCCCGAACCTGATCACCCAGCTGGTGCGCAGCGGCGGCGCCGGGAGCGGGCACAGCTGGTGGGACAAGTTCGTCGGCAGCTATCTGTCAGACCCGAGCAACCCCGTCTACGTCGGCATCTATTTCAGTTTGATCATCTTCTTCACGTACTTCTATGTGTCGATCACCTTCAACCCGGACGAACGTGCCGACGAAATGAAGAAGTTCGGCGGCTTCATTCCCGGTATCCGTCCCGGCCGACCGACCGCCGACTATTTGCGTTATGTGCTGAGCCGCATCACCCTGCCGGGCTCGATCTACCTCGGCGTGATCTCCGTGCTGCCCAACGTGTTCCTACAGATGGGCAACAGCGGGGGGATCCAGAATCTACCCTTCGGGGGTACCGCGGTGCTGATCATGATCGGCGTCGGGTTGGATACGGTCAAACAAATCGAGAGTCAGCTCATGCAGCGCAATTACGAAGGATTCCTCAAGTGAGAGTTGTTTTGCTCGGGCCGCCGGGGGCGGGCAAGGGGACGCAGGCCGAGAAGCTGGCGCAAAAACTGGGCGTTCCACATATCTCCACCGGGGACCTGTTTCGCAGCAACATCAAAGATGGCACCAAGCTGGGCCTGGAGGCCAAACGGTATCTGGACGCGGGCGACCTGGTGCCCTCCGAGCTGACCAACCAGCTCGTCGATGACCGGCTGGACGACTCGGACGCGGCCGACGGCTTCATCCTGGACGGATACCCGCGCTCGGTGGCGCAGGCCGAGGCGCTGCACGACATGCTGCAGCGGCGCAACACCGACGTCGATGCGGTGATCGAGTTCCGGGTGTCCGAGGAGGAGCTGCTGAAGCGGCTCACCGACCGGGGCCGCGACGACGACACCGAAGAAGTCATCCGCAACCGGTTCAAGGTCTACCGCGAGGAGACCGCGCCGCTGCTGGATTACTACAGCGACGAGCTCAAGACCGTCGACGCCGTGGGCTCCCTGGACGAGGTGTTCGCGCGCGCACTGCAAGCCCTGGGCAAATAGCCCATGGGTGCCCTGGCACGGCTGCGGGGCCGCCGAGTGGTGCCGCAGCGCACCGCCGATGAACTCGACGCGATGGCCGCGGCCGGAGCCGTCGTCGCAGCCGCGTTGCGCGCCGTGCAATCCGCCGCTGTGGCCGGCGTCTCCACCCTGGCACTGGACGAGATCGCCGAATCGGTGATCCGCGATGCCGGGGCGGTCCCGTCCTTCCTGGGCTACCACGGCTATCCCGCCTCGATCTGCGCATCGGTCAACGACCGTGTCGTGCACGGGATCCCGTCGGCCGCCGAAATACTCGTGCCGGGCGACCTGGTGTCCATCGACTGCGGTGCGATCCTGGACGGCTGGCACGGCGACGCGGCCGTCAGCTTCGGAGTGGGCGCCCTGATCCCCGCCGACGAAGCACTGTCGGAGGCGACCCGGGAGTCACTGGAGGCCGGCATCGCGGCGATGGTCATCGGGAATCGGTTGACCGACGTCTCACACGCCATCGAAACGGGCACGCGCGCCGCCGAGGTCCGCTACGACCGCGCGTTCGGAATCGTCGAGGGATACGGCGGGCACGGCATCGGCCGGCAGATGCACCTGGACCCGTTCCTGCCCAACGAAGGCGCGCCGGGCCGGGGCCCGTTACTCGCCGACGGTTCGGTGCTGGCGATCGAACCGATGCTGACGCTGGGAACCGGTAAGACATCCGTTCTCGACGACAAATGGACGGTCATCACCGTCGACGGCTCCCGTGCGGCGCACTGGGAACACACGGTCGCGGTCACCGAGGCCGGGCCGCGGATCCTGACCTTGTGAAGCCGTCCGCCCCCGCTGGTGGGGCTGGCTAGGCCGGTTGTTGCCCTTGGGGTAAGAAAGGGGCGTGGCCGACTCCCAGAAGCGCGATCCGATCGCTGCGGCACGGACCAATTGGGAACGGGCCGGCTGGGGTGAAGTCTCGGGGGGCATGGTCGCAGTGACGTCGGTGATGCGGGCCCACCAGATCCTGCTGGCGCGCGTCGAAGCGGCGCTGCGTCCCTACGACCTGAGCTTCTCCCGCTACGAACTGCTGCGCCTACTGGCGTTCAGCCGCACCGGGGCACTGCCGATCACCAAAGCTTCCGACCGGTTGCAGGTGCACGTCACCAGCGTCACCCATGCGATCCGGCGCCTGGAGGCCGACGGTCTGGTGCGACGGGTGCCACATCCCACCGATGGACGCACCACGCTGGTGGAAATCACCGACCTCGGCCGATCCACCGTGGAGGACGCCACGGTCACGCTCAACGAGCAGGTGTTCGCCGACATCGGGATGGCCGCCGACGAATCGCAGGCGCTGGTGTCGTCGATCGAGACGTTGCGGCGCAACGCCGGTGACTTCTAGGTCCGCAGTTGTTCGATGATCGCGCTGAAGTCCTTGCCGGGGTGTGTGGCGGCGAATTCGGCGTAGATCTGTGCCGCGTGCGTGCCCAACGGCGCCGCCGCACCGGTCGAAGCGACCGCGTCCATCGCCAGTCCCAGGTCTTTGTTCATCAGCGCGGCAGCGAAGCCGGGCTTGAAGTCGTTGTTGGCGGGTGACGTTGGAACCGGCCCTGGCACCGGGCAATTGGTGTGCACCGCCCAGCAGTTGCCGGTCGCGCCGGTGATCACGTCGAACAGTGATTGCGCTTCCAGCCCGAGTTTCTCGGCGAGCACGAACGCCTCGCCGATGGCGATCTGCTGCACGGCCAGCACCATGTTGTTGCACAACTTCGCGGCCTGCCCTGCTCCGGCCGCGCCACAGTGGATGATCTTGCCCGCCATCGGTTCCAGCACCGGACGAGCCCGATCCAGGGCGTCAGCTTCGCCGCCGACCATGAAAGCCAGCGTCCCGGCCGCGGCGCCCTTGACGCCGCCGGACACGGGTGCGTCGAGTTGCTGCATACCGTGTGACCCGGCCAGCCCGTGGGCCTCGCGGGCGTCGTTCACCGAGATCGTGGAGCTGTCGATGAACAACGCCCCGGCTCGCGCGGCCGGCAGCACTTCGCTGTAGCAGCGCTTCACCACGTCACCGTTGGGCAGCATGGTGATCACGACATCGGCGTCGGCTACCGCTTCGGCCGCGGTGCCGAACAGGGTCACGCCCTTGTCGGCGGCGGCGCCGGCAACTGCGGACACCGGGTCGAAGCCGCGCACAAGGTGGCCTGCGTCAAGCAGATTGGCCGCCATGGGGCCGCCCATGTTGCCGAGCCCCAGGAACGCGATCGCGAGACGTGTTGTCATAGTGCCCTTCTAGGCGCTGGCCCGGAAACGTGCGGCTTCGGCCCGGCCGACGACCACACGCATGATCTCGTTGGTGCCCTCCAGGATTCGATGCACCCGCAGATCGCGCACGATCTTCTCCAGACCATACTCGCGCAGATAACCGTAGCCACCGTGCAGCTGCAATGCCTTATCGGCGACCGTGAAGCAGGTGTCGGTGACGTACAGCTTCGCCATCGCGCACAGCTCCACCTTGTCCTCGGCGTCGGCGTCCAGCGCACTTGCGGCCCGCCACAACATCATTCGTGATGTCTCGAGCCCGGTCGCCATGTCCGCGAGGGTGAACCGGATGGTGGGTTCGTCGAGCAGTGCCGAGCCGAACGCCTGCCGGTCGCGCACATAGGCGCCCGCTTTGTCGAATGCGGACTGCGCGCCGCCCAGCGAGCACGCCGCGATGTTCAACCGGCCGCCGTTGAGGCCGTTCATCGCGATGCCGAAGCCGGCGCCTTCGCCGTCGGCGCCGCCCAGCATGGCATCGGCCGGCACCCGCACTCCGTCGAGCACCACTTGGGCGGTGGGTTGAGAATTCCAGCCCATCTTCTGTTCCATCGCACCGAAACTGAGCCCCGCAGCGTCCTTTTCGACGATGAACGCCGAAATGCCGCGGGGGCCTTCGCTCCCGGTGCGCGCCATGACGACGTACACGTCGGAGGTGCCGGCGCCGGAGATGAATTGCTTGACGCCGTCGAGCACGTGGTCCGAGCCTTGTTTCACTGCGCGGGTGCTCAGTGCGCTGGCATCGGAACCGGCGCCGGGCTCGGTCAGGCAGTAGCTGGCGATGGCGTCCATCGACGCCAGGCGCGGCACCCATGCCTTGCGTTGTTCCGCGGTGCCGTAACGGTCGATCATCCACGCGCACATGTTGTGGATCGACAAGAACGCAGCGGTCACCGGGTCGGCGATCGCCAATTGTTCGAAGATGCGCACTCCGTCGAGGCGCCGCAACCCGCTGCCGCCGACGTCGTCGCGACAGTAGATCGCCGCCATGCCGAGTTGGGCTGCATCGCGCAGTACGTCAGTCGGGAAATGCTTGGTGGCATCCCATTCCAGGGCGAAGGGGGCCAGCCGTTTGTCGGCGAACGCGGCTGCCGTCTCGGTGATAACCCGCTCTTCGTCATCAAGGGTAAACATGAGCTACCGCTAATCCATTGTGGGAATTGAGAATTCGGCACCGTCCTTAATGCCCGACGGCCAGCGCGACGTCACGGTCTTCACCTTGGTGTAGAACTGGATCGACGCGGTCCCGTGCTGGTTGAGGTCACCAAAACCGGACCGCTTCCAGCCGCCGAAGGTGTGGTAGGCCACCGGAACCGGGATCGGCACATTGACCCCGACCATGCCCACCTCCACCCGCGACGTGAAGTCGCGCGCGGAATCGCCGTCACGGGTGAAGATGGCCACCCCGTTGCCGTACTCGTGCTCGGTGGGCAACCGCAGGGCCTCTTCGTAGTCGTGGGCGCGCACGATGCACAGCACCGGGCCGAAGATCTCGTCGGTGTAGATCGACATGTCGGTGGTGACGTGGTCGAACAGGGTGGGGCCGATGAAAAAACCGCCCTCGAGGTTCGCGTCGCCGAAAGTCAGGTCGTCACTGGCCCGCTCGCGGCCGTCGATGACAAGCTCGGCGCCGGCCTCCACGCCCTGGTTGATGTAGTCGCGCACCCGGTGCAGCGCGGCTTCGGTGACCAACGGGCCGTAGTCGGCCTTGGGGTCCAGACTGTGTCCGACGCGCAGGTTGTTGATCCGCTCAATCAGCCTGGCGCGCAGGCGGTCTGCGGTCTGCTCGCCGACCGGGACCGCTACGCTGATCGCCATGCACCGCTCGCCGGCGCTGCCGTAACCGGCGCCGATCAGTGCATCGACGACCTGGTCGAGGTCGGCGTCCGGCATGACGATCATGTGGTTCTTCGCGCCACCGAAGCATTGTGAACGCTTGCCGTTGGCTGCGGCCGTCGAATAGATGTAGTGCGCGATGTCGGAACTGCCGACGAAACCCACCGCCTTGATGTCCGGGTGATGCAAGATGGCGTCGACAGCTTCTTTGTCGCCGTGCACCACCTGGAAGACCCCAGGCGGCAGACCGGCCTGGGTGAACAGCTCGGCCAGTCGCAACGGAACCGACGGGTCGCGCTCACTCGGCTTGAGCACGAACGCATTTCCGCATGCGAGTGCCGGGCCGGCCTTCCACAGCGGGATCATCGCCGGGAAGTTGAACGGGGTGATGCCCGCGACGACACCCAGCGGCTGGCGTAGCGAGTACACGTCGATGCCGGGGCCGGCGCCTTCGGTGTAGTCGCCCTTGAGCAGATGCGGGATGCCGATGCAGAACTCGATCACCTCGATACCGCGCTGGACGTCACCCTTGGCGTCGGCGACCGTCTTGCCGTGCTCGAGCGACAGCAATTCGGCGAGCTCGTCGATGTTCTGATTCACCAGGTCGATGAACCGCATCAGCACGCGGGCACGCCGCTGGGGATTCCAGGCGGCCCAACCCTTTTGGGCCTCCTTGGCCGATGCGACGGCGGCATCGACATCGGCCTGGGAGGCCAGCGGCAGTGTCGCCTGGACCTCGCCGGTGCTCGGGTTGAGCACGTCGGCGGTGCGGGTGGACTGCCCGGCGGTGCGCCGGCCGTCGATGAAGTGCGGAATCTGTGTGGTCATGTGGTCCCTGTCAGGAGAGGGATGGTGGATACTTGCATATCCTAGTAAATCGGATTCAGCGTTGGCAAATCCCGGGAGATGGGCGGCTGGCGGGGAGTCCGTAGCGGGCGTATGCTCGAACATATGTTCGATTCAATGTCTGCGTCCGCGCTGGGCGGCGGTGCCGGCGAGGCCGATCTGATCGCGCGCATCACCGCCCTGGAACAGCTCAAAAGCCGGGCCGCCGCCGAACAGGCACGCCTAACAGCTGAATTGATAACTGCCCGGCGCGCGGCTGAAGCTGCGGCCGGGGTGCCCACCCGCAAGCAGTGCCGCGGGCTGGCCGGTGAGGTCGCGTTGGCCCGGCACGACTCGCCGGCCCGTGGGGGCCAGCACCTCGGTTTCGCCAACGCACTGGTCCACGAGATGCCGCACACTCTGGCCGCGCTATACGCCGGGGTGTTGTCGGAATGGCGCGCCACCTTGATTGTGCGCGAATCGGCGTGCCTGGATGTCGAGGATCGCCGCACGCTCGACCGCGAATTGTGCGCCGACGCCACGGAATTGCAGGGAATGGGCGACAGGCGGGTGAGTGCGGCGGCCCGGGCCATCGCCTACCGCCTCGATCCGCATGCGGTCGTCGATCGCGCCGCCAAGGCCGAGAAAGAGCGCACTGTGACCATCCGGCCCGCGCCGGACACCATGACGTGGGTCAGCGCCCTGCTGCCCGTTGCGAAGGGGGTCGGGGTCTACGCCGCACTGCGCCGCGCCGCCGACACCACGTTCGACGGGCGCTCCCGCGGCCAAGTCATGGCCGACACCTTGTTCGAGCGGGTCACCGGGACGCCCGCCGACGTGCCGGCGCCGGTCGCGGTCAACATGACGATCTCCGATGAGGCGTTGCTCGGGGACGAACGCAGCGCCGCCGTGATCGACGGCTATGGGCCGATCCCGGCCGCGGTGGCGCGCAACCTCATCAACAGCGCGCTGGCCGACACCAGGTCCCGGGCCACCCTGCGCCGCCTCTACGTCCGACCTCAGACCGGCGCCCTGGTCGCGATGGAGGCGCGCTCGCGCGCCTTCCCTCGCGGGCTGGCCCACTTCATCGGGCTACGCGACCAAACCTGCCGCACCCCCTACTGCGACGCCCCCATCCGCCACCGTGACCATGTCCGGCCGTGGCAGCGGGGTGGCCCCACCTCCGCCGACAACGGCCAGGGCCTGTGCGAATACTGTAACTACGTCAAAGAGTCGGCCGGTTGGACCGTGGCCACGGCGACCGGCGAAAACCAGAGGCACACAGCCGAATACACCACACCCACCGGAGCCCACTACCACTCCACGGCGCCGCGGCCACCTGGTTATCCCCGACTCGACTCGTTGCTGGATCTGCACGCCGCCTAGGCAAGAGCCCGGATGAATTGCTGCGTCTCATCCCAGGTGGGCAACAAGCCGGACTCGCGCACCTCGTCGAAGCTGGGGGCTACCGCGTCGCGGTCGGACAAGCTGGGAGCGGCGCCGTCCACCAGCGGCCAGTCGATGGCCAGCACGGGGTCGGTGGCGCGGATGGTGTGCTCTCGCTGCGGGTTGTACTCCGCCGAACACAGATACATCACCGTCGAATTGTCTTCCAGGGCAAGGAAACCGTGGCCGAGACCCTCGGAGATGTAGACCGTGTTGTGCACACGGGAGTCCAGGCGGACGGCGTCCCACTGCCCGAAGGTCGGTGAACCGATCCGGATATCGACCACCACGTCGAAGATGGCACCGGTCAAGCAGGTCACATACTTGGCCTGGCTGGGTGGCAGCTGGGCGAAGTGCAGACCCCGCAAAGCTCCCGCCGACGACACCGAGCAGTTGGCCTGCTTGATGTCCAGACTGTGGCCGGTGAATTCCCGGAAGCCGCGGTCGGTCAGCCATTCGAAGAACAGCCCGCGGGAATCAGGATGGATTTTCGGGGTGATCTCCCAGGCGCCAGGGATCTTCAGTTCGCGCGCTTCCATGTCACTGACCACGCTCTGCGTATCGGGCCTCGGCGGCATCTTTGACCGGGCGCCACCACGATTCGTTGGCCCGATACCAGTCGATGGTGGCTTGCAGTCCTTCTTCGAAATCGGTGTGCTTTGGCGCCCAACACAATTCGGTGTTGAGCAGCGTCGGATCGATGGCGTACCGAAGATCGTGGCCAACGCGGTCGGTCACGTGGTCGAAGTCGTCGGGGTCGCGACCCATCATGCGCAACACCGTGCGCAGGACCGTCAGGTTGTCGCGTTCACCCTCTGAGCTGATCAGGTAGGTGCGGCCGATCTGACCTTTCTCCAGGATGCTGCGCACCGCGCTGTTGTGGTCCTCGACGTGTATCCAGTCCCGTACGTTGGCCCCCGCGCCGTAGAGCTTGCACCGACGGCCGGTAAGCACGTTGGTGATCTGGCGGGGGATGAACTTCTCGATGTGCTGATACGGACCGTAATTGTTCGAGCAGTTGGACAGGGTTGCGCGCACGCCGTAGGACCGCACCCAGGCCCGGACCAGCATGTCGCTGCCGGCCTTGGTCGCCGAGTACGGGCTCGACGGGTTGTACGGCGTGGATTCGGTGAACCGCTGGGGATCGCCCAGTTCCAGGTCGCCGTACACCTCGTCGGTGGAGATGTGGTGCAACCGGACTCCGTGGCGCCGCACCGCCTCCAGGATGGTGAACGTGCCGATCACGTTCGTGTGCAGGAACGGCTCCGGATCATCGAGTGCGTTGTCCACATGGGATTCGGCGGCGAAGTGGACGACGGCGTCGGATTCGGCCACCAGCGACGAGACCAGCTCAGCATCGCAGATATCGCCTTCGACGAATCTGATGGCGTCGGCCACGTTGGCCAGCGACTCCCGCCGGCCGGCGTAGGTCAGCGAGTCGATGACGGTCACCGAATCCTCGGGGTGTTCGCGCACGGTGCTGTGCACGAAGTTCGCGCCGATGAAGCCCGCCCCTCCGGTGACCAGCAGTCGCATGGGGCCAACCCTAATGGGTGAGGCTCAGCGCTCCAGCCAGTTCGTCGAGGACCGGTATCAGCTGCTCGGGACGCGAGGCACCCAGGACCTGGACCGCGACGTGGTCGGCACCGGCGTCGATGTGCTCGTTGAGGCGCCGCGCGATCGCGTCGGGGGTGCCGTAGGCGACCAGCGCGTCGATCAGCCGGTCGCTACCAGGCTTGCGCACGTCGTCCTCGGTGAAGCCCAGCCGCAACCAGTTGTTCACGTAGTTGCTCAGGCCGAGGTAGAAGTCGACGAACTTGCGGCCCACCGCGCGGGCCTCGGCCGCGTCGGTGGTGAGGACGACCTTGTGCTCCGGCGCCAGAAATACGGTGTTGCCCACCAGATGCCGTGCCTTGCCGGTGTGTTCAGGCGTTGTCAGGTACGGATGCGCACCCGCGCTGCGTGCGGCGGCCAGTTCCAGCACCCGCGGGCCGAGCGCCGCAAGCACCCTGCGACTCGTCGGCACCAGCGCATTGTCCAGCGCGTCGAGGTAGGACACCAGCGCGTCATACGGCTTCTGGTACTGCTCGGTGTGTTCGGGATGACCCACTCCGACCCCGAGCAGGAACCGACCTGGATAGGCGGATTCGATGCGCTGATAGGACGCCGCGACCTCGGCGGCCGGCGCCGTCCACACATTCACGATCCCGGTGGCCAGCTGCAGCGAACTGGTCTCGGCCAGCGCGGGTTCGACCCAGGCCAGGTCGGCGTCCGGGGAAGCGCCGATCCACGCCCCGCCGTAGCCGAGGGATTCGATCTGGGCCGCCAACTCCGGTTCCAGGGACCGGGAGCCCAGCCATACGCCGAACCGCCCCAAATCAGGTTTGAGTGAAACTGAGCCAGTCATCTAGCCCCCTATACCCGTTCGAGCCCGAGCGCCCCGGCCAATTCGGCCAGGGCCGGGACAAGGTTCTCATTCCGGGTCAGAACCTGGACGGGGACGTGGTCGGCACCGGCGTCGAGGTGCTCGCGCAGCCGGCCAGCGATCGCATCGGTGGTCCCGTACGCGACCACCGCGTCCACCAGCCGGTCGCTGCCCGGCTTGGCGACATCGTCGTCGGTGAAACCGAGTCGCTTCCAGCTGTTCAGGTAGTTGGCGAGATTGAGATAGATCTCGAGGGCCTTGCGTCCCACCGCTCGCGCTTTCTCGGCGTCGGTGGTGAGGATGACTTTGTGTTCGGGCGCCAAGAACGCCGACGGCCCGATCAGCTCGCGCGCCCGCGCGGTGTGTTCGGGCGTGGTCAGGTACGGGTGTGCCCCGGCGCTGCGCTGCGCGGAAAGCTTGAGCACCCGCGGACCCAGTGCGGCCACCACGCGGCGGTGCGCAGGCACGCCGTGCTCGTCGAGCTGATCCAGATACTCGGTCAGCGCGTCGTACGGCTTGCGGTATTGCGCGTGTGCCTCGGGATGGCCGACACCGATGCCCAGCAGGAACCGGCCCGGGTAGGCCTTGTCGATCCGGTGAAACGATTTGGCAACCGGTCCGGCCGGCGCAGTCCAGATGTTGACGATGCCGGTGGCCACCTGCAGGGTGCTGGTCGCCGCCAGGATCGGTTCCACCCAGTCCAGTTCGGCGGGCGGAGAGCCGCCCACCCAGACCGCGCCGTAGCCCAACGCTTCGATCTCCCTGGCTTGCTGCGGCGTGACGCCGCGTCCGAACGATCCGAATCGGGACAGGTCGGGTTTGCTCTGAGCTGAATCCGTCATGACGGGTCCAACCTGTGCGCTGACCGGCCCTATTCCGGGTTCGGGCGCTGATCTGCAGCGTTTTGCGTCGGGGGCGGCGAAGCGGGTATCGTGGACCAACGGTGCGGCGTCCGTGCCGACTCTTGGCGTGCCCTATCTGAAATTTCTTCCAGGAATTTCCATCATCGGTTCACGTTTTGCAGTTCGGACGAATGCTGCGCCCAACCAGGTGCACGGAACCAAAAGTAGAGGATCGTCAAAGCGTAATGGCCAAGAAGGACGGTGCCATAGAGGTCGAGGGTCGCGTGGTCGAACCCCTGCCGAATGCGATGTTTCGCATCGAGCTGGAGAACGGCCACAAGGTGCTCGCCCACATCAGCGGCAAGATGCGGCAGCACTACATTCGTATCCTGCCCGAGGACCGGGTGGTGGTGGAGTTGTCTCCCTACGACCTGTCCCGTGGCCGCATTGTGTACCGGTACAAGTAGCGCACTGACATTGAATAGCAAGCCCAGAGGAAGAACAGGACCGAGACTGCCGTGAAGGTGAACCCGAGCGTCAAGCCGATCTGTGACAAGTGCAGGGTGATCCGTCGGCACGGACGGGTCATGGTGATCTGCCAGGACCCGCGCCACAAGCAGAGACAAGGTTAGTCAGGGCTTCGGCCCAACAACTGAATGCAGACCTCCCAGTTCCACTGAGCGGATAGGCCGTTCAACACGTCCGGACGGAGGCCGGACCCCGTCGCCCAGAACCTTCTGGGCAGGGAACGGACTGGGAAAAGACCTCCGCTGAGAAAGAGGAAACGCCACCTATGGCTCGACTAGTAGGCGTCGATCTGCCGCGCGACAAGCGCATGGAGATCGCGCTGACCTACATCTTCGGTGTGGGTCGCACCCGCTCGAACGAGATCCTTGCTGCCACCGGCATTGACAAGGACCTGCGCACCCGAGACCTCACCGACGACCAGCTGACCCAGTTGCGCGACTACATCGAAGCCAACCTGAAGGTGGAGGGTGACCTGCGCCGCGAGGTGCAGGCCGACATTCGCCGCAAGATCGAGATCGGTTGCTACCAGGGCCTGCGGCACCGTCGCGGCCTACCGGTGCGCGGCCAGCGGACCAAGACCAACGCGCGGACCCGCAAAGGCCCCAAGCGCACCATCGCCGGCAAGAAGAAGGCCAGGTAACCCCGAATGCCACCAGCAAAGAAGGCAGCCGCAGGCCCGAAGAAGGGGCAGAAGACCCGTCGTCGGGAAAAGAAGAACATCCCGCACGGTGCCGCCCACATCAAGAGCACGTTCAACAACACGATCGTGACCATCACCGACCCGCAGGGCAATGTGATCGCGTGGGCCTCGTCGGGTCACGTCGGTTTCAAGGGCTCGCGTAAGTCGACTCCGTTCGCCGCTCAGCTGGCCGCGGAGAACGCCGCGCGCAAGGCCCAGGAGCACGGCGTCAAGAAGGTCGACGTCTTCGTGAAGGGCCCGGGATCGGGCCGCGAGACCGCCATCCGGTCGTTGCAGGCCGCCGGCCTCGAGGTAGGCGCGATCTCCGACGTCACCCCCCAGCCGCACAACGGCTGCCGCCCGCCCAAGCGCAGAAGGGTCTAGAAAACCATGGCACGTTACACCGGACCCATCACGCGCAAGTCGCGCCGGTTGGGCACCGACCTCGTCGGCGGCGACCAGTCCTACGAGAAGCGTCCCTACCCGCCCGGCCAGCACGGCCGCGCGCGGGTCAAGGAAAGCGAATACCGTCAGCAGCTGCAGGAGAAGCAGAAGGCCCGCTTCACCTACGGCGTGATGGAGAAGCAGTTCCGCCGCTACTACGAAGAGGCGACCCGGCATTCCGGCAAGACCGGTGAGGAACTGCTGAAGATCCTGGAGAGTCGGCTCGACAACGTCGTGTACCGCGCCGGGCTGGCCCGGACCCGGCGGATGGCCCGTCAGCTGGTCACCCATGGCCACTTCACGGTCAACGGTGTACGCGTCGACGTGCCCAGCTATCGGGTGTCGCAGTACGACATCATCGATGTGCGGGACCAGTCGGTGAACACGGTGCCGTTCCAGATCGCGCGGGAGACCGCGGGCGACCGGCCCATCCCGAGCTGGCTGCAGGTGGTGGGGGAGCGGCAGCGCATCCTGATCCACCAGCTGCCCGACCGTGCGCAGATCGACGTCCCGCTCGCCGAGCAGCTGATCGTCGAGTACTACTCGAAGTAGCGAGAGACTTCTGGTTCGGCAGCCGCCGGAACGGAACCCAAACGGCATCAAATAGCGGGTGCCGAGAAGGAGATAGAGAAACACCATGCTGATTTCTCAGCGCCCCACCCTGTCCGAGGACATCCTCACCGACAGCCGGTCCCAGTTCGTCATCGAACCGCTGGAGCCGGGTTTCGGTTACACCCTTGGCAATTCGCTGCGTCGTACGCTGCTGTCGTCGATTCCCGGCGCGGCCGTCACCAGCATTCGCATCGACGGTGTGCTGCACGAGTTCACCACCGTGCCCGGAGTCAAGGAAGACGTCACCGACATCATCCTGAACCTCAAGAGCCTGGTCGTCTCGTCCGAAGAGGACGAGCCGGTCACCATGTACCTGCGCAAGCAGGGCCCGGGTGAGGTCACTGCCGGCGACATCGTGCCGCCGGCCGGCGTCACCGTGCACAACCCGTCGATGCACATCGCCACCCTGAACGACAAGGGCAAGCTGGAGGTCGAGCTCGTCGTCGAGCGCGGCCGCGGCTACGTGCCGGCCGTGCAGAACCGCGCCTCGGGTGCCGAAATCGGCCGTATCCCCGTCGATTCCATCTACTCACCGGTGCTCAAGGTGACCTACAAGGTGGACGCCACCCGTGTCGAGCAGCGCACCGACTTCGACAAGCTGATCCTCGACGTGGAGACCAAGAGCTCGATCACCCCGCGTGACGCGCTGGCCTCGGCCGGTAAGACGCTGGTCGAACTGTTCGGTCTGGCACGCGAACTCAACGTCGAGGCCGAGGGCATCGAGATCGGGCCGTCGCCGGCCGAGGCCGACCACATCGCGTCGTTCGCGCTGCCCATCGACGATCTGGATCTGACCGTGCGGTCCTACAACTGCCTCAAGCGCGAAGGCGTGCACACCGTCGGCGAATTGGTCTCGCGCACCGAGTCCGACCTGCTCGACATCCGCAACTTCGGTCAGAAGTCCATCGACGAGGTGAAGGTCAAGCTCCACCAGCTGGGCCTCTCACTCAAGGACAGCCCGCCGAGCTTCGATCCGTCCGAGGTCGCCGGGTACGACGTCGCCACCGGCACCTGGTCCACCGAGGGTGCCTACGACGACCAGGACTACGCGGAAACCGAACAGCTCTAACTCAATCTCGTCCCGGTCCTACCTGATACGGGGGCCGGCCCCACCTAGGAGAAGTCGCAATGCCCAAGCCCACCAAGGGTCCTCGTCTCGGCGGGTCGTCCTCGCACCAGAAGGCGATTCTGGCCAACCTGGCCACGTCGTTGTTCGAGCACGGCCGGATCAAGACCACCGAGGCCAAGGCGCGGGCGCTGCGACCCTACGCGGAGAAGCTGGTCACCCACGCCAAGAAAGGCACGCTGCACAATCGGCGTGAGGTGATGAAGAAGATCCGCGATAAGGATGTGGTGCACACGCTGTTCGCCGAGATCGGCCCGTTCTTCTCCGACCGCGACGGCGGTTACACCCGCATCATCAAGGTCGAGCCGCGCAAGGGCGACAACGCACCGATGGCTGTGATCGAGCTGGTGCGGGAGAAGACGGTGACCTCGGAGGCCGACCGGGCGCGCCGGGTCAAGGCGTCCAAGAAATCCGAGGCACCCGAGGCGGCGGCCGCGGCACCGCAGGCTGCGGTGGAGCCGGAGGCAGTGGACTCCTCGGCCGATGAGGCTGCCGCGGAGACCGAGGACGCACCCGAAACCGCGGCCGTGGCGCCGCAGGGCGGGCTCGAGGAATCCGAAGAGGCTCCCGAGAATTAGTGGGCTCGTCCGTCTGAGGCTCGATATCGCCTATGACGGAACCGATTTCGCGGGCTGGGCGGCACAGGCGGGTCAGCGCACGGTCGCCGGCGTCCTTGACGACGCGCTGACGACCGTGTTCCGCACGCCGGTGCGGTTGCGTGCTGCCGGGCGCACCGACGCCGGGGTGCACGCGGCCGGACAGGTCGCCCATGTGGACGTGCCTGCGGACGCGGTGCCCAACGCCTACTCGCGAACCGCTCCGTCCGGGGACCCGGAGTTCCGGGCATTGGTGCGGCGGCTGGGCCGGTTCCTGCCCGCCGACGTACGCGTGCTCGAAATAGCCCGTGCGCCGGCAGGTTTCGATGCCCGGTTCTCGGCGCTGCGGCGCCACTACGTCTACCGGTTGTCGACGGCGGTCTACGGTGTGGTGCCACAGCAGGCGCGTTTCATCACCGCCTGGCCACGCGATCTGGACATCGACGCGATGGCCGTCGCCTCGCGAGGCCTGTTGGGGTTGCACGACTTTGCCGCATTCTGCCGGCGCCGCGAAGGCGCGACGACGATCCGGGAACTGCAGCGGCTGGACTGGACGCGGGCTGGGGATCTGGTCACCGCGCGGGTCAGCGCGGACGCCTTCTGCTGGTCGATGGTGCGCTCATTGGTGGGGGCGCTACTGGCGGTGGGCGAGCACCGACGAAATCCCGACTGGTGCGTCGAAATGCTCACTGCGACAAGTAGATCCAGCGATTTCGCGGCGGCACCGCCACAGGGCCTGACCCTGGTGCAGGTGGACTATCCACCCGCCGACCAACTCGCGGCGCGGACGCTGATCACCCGCGATCTGCGGTCCAGCTAGAGTTTCCCGGCCACAAACGCGGCAGCCTGATCGATGAGTCCGGAGCTGAGGTAGGAGGGCTGCAGGTGCGCCGGCCAGCTGGTGCCTCTGCCGCAGATGGGGTCGCCCGGCGCGCACTGGTCGATCGTCTTGGCGGCGTAGGCGGGGGCGATTCCCCGGGTGCCGTTGCCGAACAACGCGACCGCCGCCACGTGCTGGTCCATGCCCGGCGCCATCCGGCAGCACGTCGCGACATCGGCCACCTCCGCGCCCAGCGAATAACCGCCAAGCACCTCACGGGTGTTGGGGCAACTCTTGGCCATCGACTGCACGTGACCGCTCATGTCGTTGGCGCCGCTGTCGACGCTGATGTTGGCGGGATAGTTCACCCCGTAGACACCGATCGACTTACTCGTCTTGGAACGTAGCGAACTGACGAGAGCATCGCCGATCTGACCGACCCCCGGCGGCTCTTCGCGTCCCCGGGCGAAGACGACCTCGGCGTCCGGACAACCTGCCGCCACGGCAGGAGTCGCGGCGAGCACGGACGCGAACGGGAGCAGTGCAACAGCTACAAAGACGGCCAACCGGCCGATCGACACACGCCTCATGATCCGATGCTACGGATACTTCGGCAGTGGGTCAGTGGACCTGTATGCCGGTCCCGGGCGAACTCACGATAGAACCGGGCGCAGGTGCTACCGGGACGGGCGACGGGACTGTGCTCGGTGATCCTGGCACCAGCGGTGCGGGGGAGGCGGGAAACAACGGGCTGTTGCCCGGGAGCTGGCTGGGCAGGTGCGGCGTGGTCCCCGCCATCAGCTTGTTCGCCACGAAGGAGGCAGCCAGGGTCGTGTAGGTCGGGACATAGCCCTCGGTGTGCCCGGTCCACTCGTTTCCGGCCCCGGCGTGGCAGATCGGGTCGATCGGGTTGCAGTAGTCGACGGCCTTGGCGCCCAGCAGCGGGCTCAGCGTCGGCAACGATCCACCGGACCGGTCGGCGACGTCGCCGAAGGTGACCACGGCCGCGACGTTGGCGGCGTACTCAGGCGGCAGCGCACTGCCCCAACTGATGCCACCGATCGGCACGCCGGCGACGATGTCCATCACCGATGCGCCCTGCGAATAGCCACCCAGCACGATCTTGGTGCTCGGGCAGGACGACGCCGTCGACTTGACGTGCGAAATCACGTCGTTAGCGCCGTCGCCACCGTGTAGCTGCAACTTGCTGGCGGCGTAGTTGACGCCGTAGGTGCGGATGTTCAGGCCGCTGGTCTGCTGACGCAACGATTGCACGAATGCATCACCCACCCGGCCCATGCCGACCGGCTCGTTGGTTCCCCTGGCGAAAACCACCTCGGCGTCCGGGCAGTCGGCCGCCGCGGCCACCGGAACCGTCGCAGCAGGAGAGACGAGTGTCGCGGCGATCAATGCGCCGACGCCCACTCCGGCCTGACCGGCTGAGCGGAGGAATTCCTGAAGCACGCCGAAATTTTACCCGCAGCCGGGTCGGGCAAAACCCTCGTGGGTGTGGATGAACGGCGTCGGCCTACCGGTCCGCGACCTAACGTAGACGGCGATTCGGCAACATTCCGGGAGATCAAGTGCCGCCCCAAGCGTCGACCTGGCTGCACGCCAGCGGCCACCGATTCCTGCTGCGTCGCATCGAATGCGCGTTGCTGGGCAGGGATCCGCGGTTGGTCGGCGGGCCGCCGCGCGCCCAGGCCGCTGCGTTGGCGGGTGGCTGCGCGCTGGCCGTTGTCGCGGTTGTGGTTTGCGCAAGTCTGGCTTTGCTACGGCCGCAGGTCGACCTCGGGGACGCTCGAATCGCGATGGGCAGGACGTCCGGTGCGTTGTATGTGCGGGTCGGCGACACCTGGCATCCGGTGCTGAACCTGGCCTCGGCGCGGTTGATCGCGGCAGTGGACGCCAATCCGACGCCGGTGCCGGAGTCTGCCCTGATCGCTGTCAAACATGGTGCGCTGCTGGGCATTCCAGGTGCGCCGCAGATGTTGACGCCGCCGCTGTCGCCGGACGAGTCGGTCTGGACCGTCTGTGACAGTGACGATGCTGCGACTACGACGGTGTTGGTCGGCCCGGTACCGGCATCGGCACCGCGCCGCCTGGAACCTGACCGGGCCGTGCTGGCGACGGCTGGGTCGGATTCGCCGGTATATCTGCTCTACCGTGGACGTCGCGCGGTGGTGGACCTGGCTGACCCCGCGGTGCTGCGTGCTGCGGGACTGTCCGGCCAAGCTCCGCGCCGGGTTTCACCGCTTTTGCTCAATGCCATCCTGGAGGTGCCGCCCATCGCCGTCCCGCGGATCCGCCGTGCGGGCGGGCCCGCCGGGTCCTGGCTGCCGGGATTCGCGGTGGGAAGTGTGTTGCGGATCACGCGCGCCTCGGGTGACGAGCATTACGTCGTGCTCGACGCGGGAGTCCAGCGAATCGGTCGTTTCACCGCGGACCTGCTGCGGTTCAGCGATTCGCAGGGCACCGCGGGGGTGATCGCGGTGGCCCCCGATGTGATCCGGGCGGCTCCGCTGGTGCACACGCTGCCCGTGGCCGGCTTTCCTGACGAGACACCGCACCTCTCCGGCGACACCACGGTGTGCGCAACATGGCAGCCTGCGCGTTCGGGTTCAGCCGACAGCACCGTGCTGACCGGCAGCGGTCTGCCGCCGGGTCGTGCGGTCAGCCTGGCGCAGGCCGACGGCCGCGGGCCCGCAGTCGACGCCGTCCGGATTCCGCCCGGCCGCACCGCGTACGCAGTCGGGCAGGTCCTCGGCGGGAGCGGGCCGGCCTACGGCACCCGCTACCTGGTGACCGATACCGGAGTGCGGTTTGCGATCCACGACGACGATGCCGCTCGTGCCCTCGGGCTGCCGGCGACCGCTGCACCCGCGCCGTGGCCGGTGCTGGCGGCCCTGCCGGGCGGACCGGAACTGAGCAGAGAGCAGGCGTCAGTGGCGCGTGACACCATCGGCACGGGCGCGCCGTAGCCGGCCGGTCACCACCGTCACCAACACCGCTAGGAGACAGGCCGCCGCGCCGCCGAACGCGGTGGTGCGGGGACGGCTGTCCGACGGTTGCCGGGTTTGGATAGCTGGTAGGTCGATGTGTGTCGGTGCCGTGCCGGCGGTCGGTGGGGTGGCGGCGGTGCTGATCGCGGCCAGGGCGTCGACAGTGCCGTGACCGACCAGCGGATCCCAGCCGGCGGGTGGATGATGTGCCGTCGACTCGATGCGTTGCATGACCTGGCGTGCGGTCATCGTCGGGAACCGGGCCCGGATCAGCGCGGCCACCCCGCTGACCACTGGCGCGGCATAGCTGGTACCCGACAGCGGCGCGGCGTTGGTGCTGTTCACCAGCCCGTCGGTGACCGGACTCAACGAGGTGACGCCCTCGCCCGTCGCCGCGACATCGACCCAGGGCCCGGCCAGGGTGAACGACGACGGCGCGCCCTGGGAGTTCACCGAGCCGACCGTCAGTACGTATTCGTCGTACCAGGCCGGACTGACCACCACCGCCACGGTGTCCCGGGTGGCACCGGGGGGTTGCGGTGGGCACTGGGCCGGTCCGCCGCTGTTACCTGCCGCCGCGACAACGACCGCGTTCTTGACGTCCACCGCATAGGCCAGGGCCGCCCCCAGTGCGCGGTCGTCGATCTTGTCCGCGGCGGCCACGCATGCGACCGACGAGATGTTGATGACCGAGGCGCCCAGGTCGGCGGCCGTCCGCACGGCCTTCGCCAGGGTCTGGACGTCGCCGACGCCCTGCCGCGACCGGTCGCCGACCGCAGCGAACTTGGAACTGGACTGTCGGATGCTGATCAGCGTGACATCGGGCGCGATGCCGCTGAACGTATCTGCCTTATCTGTTGTGGCAGCGATGATTCCGGCCACCAGCGTGCCGTGTGCGTCACAATCCTGGGTGCCGTCACCGAGGGACACGTAGTCACCGCCGGCCGCCAGATCCTTCAGGCGCGGGTGCCGCCGGACGCCGGTATCGATGACCGCGACGCGCTGCCCAGCGCCGCGGGTCAGTTGCCAGAGCTGGGGCAGGTCGAATCCGGTGAACTGGGTTGGCTGCTCAACCTCGCCCAGCGCGGCTACTTCGCACACCTCCCGCTGCACCGTACGCTGTGACGGCGCCGGCAATGCCGCAGTGGGCAGCCATTTTTCGTCGATCGGTGGCGGCGAGACCGCATATGCCGGAGCTATCTGATACGGCAGCGTCACTGCTGCCGCCAGCAGCAGACCCGGTAGGCGTTTCACGGGTGCAAGTTCAGGCCGCGCACAGTGCTGAACGCACCGCACGTCCAGCAGACCACCGGCACCACAGTGATCAACGCCAAGCAGCCCAGCGAGTCGACGATCCGCTGCGTCGCCGGAGACAGGCGGGTCCTGGGCGCGACGAGATCGAGGTAAATCGCCCCGGCGGTGAGGGTTGCGGTCAGCGCGGCGATCCACGGGCCGTGTGCCGGGGCGGCGATGGCCCAGATCGCGAAGGTGATTGTGAGAGTGGCGATTCCGGTGGCGGCGAACATCATCGCTCTGCTCCGGTCGGTCCGGGAGTGCCACAGCAGTACCGCACCGGTGACGACGGCCAGCATGACGGCGCGGTGGTCGGACAATGCTGCAAGCACGGCCGCGACGGCTGAGGCCGTCGCACACGCGCCGCGAATGCTGGTCAACCACTTGTCGGCGCGCAGCCCTTTATGGGCCAGCTCGGTCTCGCTGCACATTGGTGACAGACCCGTCAGCGCCATCGAGATCCGCGGTGCCATCTCGATCAGTCCCAGGCAGACCGGCACCATAATCGATCCGACAATGTGCGGTGGTGCGCCGCTGATCACCTCCGCCAGTGCGGCGACCGCGCCGACGACGGCACAGCACGCCAGGGCGGCCAATGTTACTGTCCCGCAGTGTGTTATCCGCATAGCCAGCACGGTGGCGGCAGCCGTCGTCATCGCGGCCAGCAACACGTTGGGGGCACCGGGTGGGCCCGGCACCGCAAGCAGACCGGCAACACCGGCGAAGATGGCGGCTACGAGCGAAAGCGCGAGTCCCGCGACCGGGTCGCCGAGACCCCGGTGCCCGACGCCGGCCGCCGCGAGGGCGCCGACTGCGGCGCCCCCGGCGACCACCGCGGCCGTACCCGCACCGGCCGGCGCCACGAATGCGTTTCGGACCAGCACCGCTGCGCCGACCGCGGTGAGACCGCCCGCCGCGACCGCGCCGGTGAGCCGGCCGGGTTCGCGGGACTGGGTCGCGGTGCCCAGCGCGGCTGCCACCGCAGCGGCGTCGTCGTCGCAACGACGCACGGGTGGCAGCGGGTCCACACGGCTCAGG
Source organism: Mycobacterium sp. NGS61 (assembly GCF_059812325.1). Taxonomy (NCBI): domain Bacteria; kingdom Bacillati; phylum Actinomycetota; class Actinomycetes; order Mycobacteriales; family Mycobacteriaceae; genus Mycobacterium; species Mycobacterium sp. NGS61. The sequence goes on along the minus strand of NZ_JCALCL010000001.1, from coordinate 909,407 downwards.
ATGAGCACGGCGCCATCTCGGATGCCGTTCTGCGCCAACGTAGTCGAGTTCGGCATCGACGCCCCGCCGATACAGGACAGGCGATGGCGGCCGCGCGGTGCGCCACCCAGGAGGTCGACGATCGGCGGTACGAGTTCGGCGACGGGCAGGGCGGTGGGCAGGGTCAGGTCGGTGCTGACACCTGCGCAATGAACGGTGACGCGACACAACGATTCCGGCATCTGTGCGACGTTAACCGGCTGCTGGGGCGGTGATCTCCGGTTGTCCACAGCCGACTTGTCGCACATTGCACCGGCCCCTAGCGTTGCCCGACTGTGACCGCGGTAATCGAAGTCACGGCACCGCCGGAGGTGCCGCGCTCGGGGTCGTCGAGCCCGCTCGCCCTGGTGGTGCCGATTGTCATGGCGATAGCGATGCTGGGTGTCACCGGCGCGGGATTCCTCACCGGGACGCCGACGGTACGCAATCCCACCTTCATCGCGTTCCCGGCGATGATGTCGGTCTCGCTTCTGGCGACCGCACTCACCGGCCGCAGCCGCCGGCGCGGCGCTGCGCTCAATGCCGAGCGCGATTGGTACTTCAGCTATCTGGGCGAACTACGTGACACGGTCACCCACACCGCTGCAGCACAACACCGCGCACTGATTTCCGCGCACCCCGACCCGGACACACTGTGGACACTGGTCGGCGGCCCGCGCATGTGGGTACCAGTGCAGCCGGAACTCTGCCACGTGCGAATTGGCATCGGTCAGGTGCCGCTGGCGACCCGGCTGGTGGCCGTGCCCGCCCCCGCCGCCTGCGATCCGGTCAGCGACGCTGCGCGACAACGGTTTCTGGGTGCTCACTCAACACTGGAAGCGCCCGTCGTGATAGCGCTGAACGGGAAAGTGACGATCGACGGTGACCCCGGCGAGGTGCGGGACCTGATCCGGGCAATCGTCTGCCGGCTGGCGGTGGCGCAGCCGCCCGGCCAGTTGCTGATCGCAGTGGCTTGTGACCGGAATCCGATCAACTGGGACTGGTTGAAATGGTTGCCGCACAATCGACGTCCAGCCGGTGCTGAGCAGTTGACGTTTGCGACAGTGGGTGAGGCCGGAACTGTCCTGGCTGCGGTCGGCATCCGGGCCGTTCTGGTTGTCGATAGCGCCGAGCCCGCCTCTTCGATCCCCGGGGTCATCCTTCTCGTGGTGGGGGCTGAGGCGACATCGCTGACGGTGCGGCATGGCGATCAGGCCGAGGCGCCACCTGCGCCGGACCGACTCGACGCCGGCGATGCCCTGGCGTGTGCTCGCCGGCTGGCCGCCTACGGGAACTCGGTACCGCGCGGTGACGATGACTGGGCGAGCCTGCTCGGCATCGACAACCTACGTTGTGCCGAACCGAAACTGAGGTGGCGCAATGGCGTTCAGCGTCGGCACCTGCGCGTCCCGATCGGCACCACGGCTGGCGGACAGCCCGTGCAGCTGGACATCAACGAGGCCGCCGAAGGCGGAATCGGCCCACACGGTCTCTGTGTCGGGGCCACCGGATCGGGCAAGTCCGAACTGTTGCGCACTGTCGCGTTGGGCATGATGGCCTGCAACCCACCTGACGTGCTCAACCTTCTCCTCATCGACTTCAAAGGTGGGGCAGCATTTCTCGACTTCGCCGGCTCGCCCCAGGTGGCTGCGGTGGTCACCAATCTGGCCGACGAAGCGCCGCTGGTGGCCCGGATGCGTGATGCGCTGGCGGGGGAGATGAACCGCCGCCAACAGCTGTTGCGCATGGCGGGAGCCGCGAGCATCACGGCCTACAACCAGGCGCCCAGCTCGGTGCCGTTGCCTGCCCTGTTCATCATCGTCGACGAGTTCTCCGAACTGCTCAGCCAACACCCGGATTTCGCCGACACCTTCGTCGCGATCGGCCGACTCGGCCGCTCCCTGGGAATGCACCTGCTGCTGGCCAGTCAGCGGCTCGACGAGGGTCGGCTGCGCGGCCTCGACGCACATCTCTCCTACCGGATCTGCCTCAAGACGCTGTCGGCCAGTGAATCACGGGCCGTGCTGGGGACCCTCGACGCCTACGAGCTGCCCGCCACCCCCGGCGTGGGGTTCCTGCGGGCGGGCAGTGCGGAGCCGGTCCGCTTCCGGGCGGCATATGTGTCCGGGCTGCTGAGGGCCGAACCGGTTGAGGCGCAGGCTGAAGTGCGCCGGTTCACTGCCGAACCGGTCGGCGCCGGGGCACCGTCCGTCGCGGCGCCGCAGCCCTCGGTGCTGCACTCCGTCTTGGACCGGTTGGCCGGGCACGGCCCGCCCGCGCATCAGGTGTGGTTGCCGCCGCTGAGCGTGGCGCCACCCCTGAGCGCGTTACTCGACGCGCACGCCGGTACGCGGCTCACCGTGCCCCTCGGTGTCGTCGACCGCCCGTACCAGCAGTGCCGCACCCCGCTCTTGGTCGATCTGTCCGGCGCCGCGGGCAACGTCGCTGTTGTCGGTGCGCCTCGCGCGGGCAAGTCCACGGCGCTGCGCACTTTGATCACCGCGCTGGCCGCCACCCACGAACCTGAGCAGGTGCAGTTCTACTGCATGGACTTTGGCGGCGGCACGCTGTCCGCGGTGGGCGACCTGCCACATGTGGGCGATCTGGCCGATCGCGCCGCGCCGCAGCTGGTTTGGCGCATGGTTGCTGAAATGGAGTCGGCGGTGCGGGCCCGGGAGGCACCCTGCGGTGCGCGCGGCAATGTGCGGCCGACCGACGCGGAGATCTTTCTGGTCATCGACGGCTGGGCCACGCTGTGCAGGCAGTTCGAGGGGATCGACGAGAAGGTCACCGCCATTGCAGGCCAAGGGCTCTCGTTCGGTGTGCACGTGGTGTTGTCGACGTCGCGGTGGGCGGACCTACGGCCGGCGTTGAAGGATCAGATCGGCACCCGCATCGAACTTCGGCTCGGCGATCCCGCAGACTCCGAAATCGACCGCGGACAGGCACGCCACGTGCCGCCCGACCGCCCCGGCCGCGGGCTGTCCCGGGACGGCAAGCACATGCTGATCGCGCTGCCGGACGGCGTCGGGTTGCGCCGCGGCGCCGGGGTTGCACCCCCGATACCGTTGCTGCCCGACCTGGTGGACTATCCCACCGTCATCGCCGCCTCGGACGAGAATGCGGTGCTGGGGATCGAAGAGCACCGATTACAGCCGCTGACAATCGATTTCGACACCAATCGGCACCTGCTGATACTGGGGGACAACGGCTGCGGCAAGACCGCGGCACTACGGGTGCTGTGCCGCGAAATCGTCCGAACCAACACCGCCGCCCAGGCGCGACTGTTCATCGTCGACTTCCGGCGAACCCTGCTCGGCCTGATCGATTCCGAACACCGTGGCGGGTACGCCATGTCACCGGCTGCACTGGGTTCGATGTTGCCGGAACTGGTCGCCACCCTGCGCGACCGGCGTCCCGGCGCCGATGTCACCGAGGCGCAACTGCGGGCCAGGGCGTGGTGGACGGGGTCCGACATCTATCTCGTCGTCGACGACTACGACCTGGCCGCGGGTTCGTTGTCGGCGCTGCTCGAATATCTGCCCTATGCAACGGATCTCGGATTGCATGTCATCGTGGCCAGACGCAGCGGGGGCGCGGCGCGCGCCCTGTTCGATCCGCTGCTCGCCGGCCTGCGCGACCTCGGGTGCCTCGGGATGCTGATGAGCGGCCAACCGGAGGAGGGACCACTACTCGGGTCGGGCCCGCCGGTGCCGCTGCCCCCGGGACGTGGCAGGCTGATCACCCGTCCCGGTGTCGAGCAGATGGTGCAGGTTGCCTGGAGTCCGCCCCCGTGACCGCACATCGCGCCGTCATCGAAGCCGGACCGACCGTCATCCGCCGATTATGCTGTGGCGCAGTCCAAGCCAGCGAGTCGTGGGTGGCCGCGGTCGAGGCGGTAGACGACGCGGTGACGCTGGTAGACGAGCAGCCGGTGGCCGTCGAGGTGCTGTGGAGCGAGGCGCTGCGCACGTTGGCCGCAGGGCATGACGACGGTGTGATCGTGGTGCATCCGTCGTGGTGGTCGGCGGCGCGCATCGGTGTGATCACCAGTGCCACAAAGGAGTTGAGCGGTGCGGTCACGCTGCGGCCGCGGTCGTGGTTGCTCGCGACGGCAACCGGTGACCAGCTGACTCATCCGGTATCGGTGGAGATCACCGGCCGGTTGGTGGCCGTGCTGGGTACCCAGGCTGTTGCGGTGGCACGCCGGGCGACACCGCAGCAGACAGTCGGGAAGGTCGTCGAGGCCGTGGTGGCGACGGGCACGGCGCCCGTTGTCATCGATGCCGCCGGCGGGGCCGACGGAGCGGCGCAACTCGCAACGCTGCTCGCCGAGGCGGTGCCCGGCGGCGAGCGGACGGTCCTGGTGATCGACGATGCGCGGCTCGCCAGACTCGCCCGGGCCGCTGCGTCCGTGCCGGCGGAGCCGCCTCCGGCGGCGGTGGTGGCCCGGCGGGGGTCGTCGGCGACTCGGCTCGCGGCGGCGGCGGTCGCTGTGACCGGGCTGGCCGTCCCGGCGCTGGCCGTTCCGAGGCCGGGCGGGGTACCCCTGGCGCGGCCGGCGCCGACGACGGTGCTGCTCGAAGGCCGGGTCGCGCTGACGGTGCCCGCCGACTGGGCTACGCAGCGGGTGGTCTCCGGTCCCGGATCGGCGCGGGTACAGATCACCTCGCCGACGGATCCGGAGGTGGCGTTGCACGTCACCCAGTCACCGACGCCCGGCGAGACACTCAGCGGTGCCGCCGAGACACTGCGCCGCGCGATCGACGCCGAACCGGCCGGCGTGTTCGTCGACTTCAACCCGGCCGGTAGCACCGCCGGTCGCCCGGCGGTGACCTACCGCGAGGTGCGGGCCGCTCATGACGTGCGGTGGACGGTGCTGCTCGACGGATCGGTCCGCATCAGCGTCGGGTGTCAGAGCCGGGCGCGGGACCCCGACGCGGTGCGCGATGCGTGCGAGCAGGCCGTGCGGTCGGCGCACGCGGTCGAATAAATACCGGGAACCGAAAGGGCTCGGCCGCAGTCGAACTAGATAGCGAAAGGAGAGAGACGATGAGCACACCGACGGGTGCCGACACCCTGCACACCGATTTCGACCTGATGCACTCGGTCGCCGCCACCACGGACGCGCGCAACGAAGAGATCCGGTCGATGCTGCACGCCTTCATCGGCCGGGTGAGCAGCGTGCCACCGACGCTGTGGGGCGGGCTCGCCGCCGCGCGGTTCAAAGACGTCGTGGACCGCTGGAACGCCGAGTCGATGCGGCTGTATCACGTGTTGCACGAGATCGCCGAGACCATCCGGAACAGCGAAGCTACCCTGCGCGAAGCCGGCCTCGACCATGCCCGCCATATCGGCGCGGCCGGCGGAGATCTGTGATCGGGGGAGGCAGGCCATGGACTCGGTGCTGTCGTACAATTTCGCCGCCATCGAACATTCGGTCCGGCAGGAGATCCACACCACCTCGGTGCGGCTCAATGCCGCACTCGACGAGTTGAGGTCGCAGATCGCGCCCCTGCAACAGTTGTGGACGCGGGAGGCGGCCGCCGCCTACCAGGCCGAGCAACTCCGGTGGCACCAAGCGGTCACCGCGTTGAACCAGATACTGGTCGAGTTGGGAAATGCGGTCCGGGCGGGGGCCGACGACGTGGCCCACGCGGACCGTCGGGCAGCCGGCCGCTGGGGCCGCTTTTGACCTGCGGGGATGCGCATCGGTAAGCTGCACCGTTGGCGTGCGGGTGCCTCCGGGTACTGGGCTTCCAGGGATTTCTCGGGTCTACGTCGGTCGCCGAGACCATATCCCCGCACACGCCGGACCGGCCCCCGGTCACACCGGGATCCAACCCGAGCTCAGGCTCGCAGAGAAAACAGGAGTAAGCGCTGTGCCTACCTATGCGCCCAAGGCAGGTGACACCACCAGGTCGTGGTACGTCATCGACGCCACGGACGTAGTGCTTGGCCGCCTTGCTGTCGCAGCAGCCAATCTGCTGCGTGGCAAGCACAAGCCGACGTTCGCGCCCAACGTCGATGGTGGTGACTTCGTCATCGTCATAAACGCCGACAAGGTCGCCATCAGTGGCGACAAACTGCAGAGCAAGATGGCCTACAGCCACTCGGGTTACCCCGGTGGTCTGCGCAAGCGCAGCATCGGCGAGCTGTTGCAGAAGCACCCCGACCGCGTGGTGGAGAAAGCGATCGTCGGCATGCTGCCGAAGAACAAGCTCAGTCGCCAGGTGCAGAAGAAGCTGCGCGTCTACGCGGGCCCGGAGCACCCGCACACCGCTCAGCAGCCCGTTCCGTACGAGATCAAGCAGGTGGCGCAGTGACCGAAACCAGTTTCGAGACCACCGAGGTGGTCGACGCCGCGGTCGAGGGTTCGGCCACCGGCGAATCGTTCGTGTTCGAACGCCCGATCCAGACCGTCGGCCGCCGCAAGGAGGCTGTGGTGCGGGTGCGCCTGGTCCCTGGCACCGGCAAGTTCGACCTCAACGGCCGCAGCTTGGAGGACTATTTCCCCAACAAGGTGCACCAGCAGCTGATCAAGGCCCCGCTGGTGACCGTGGACCGGGTGGACAACTACGACATCTACGCACTGCTGCACGGCGGCGGCCCGTCGGGTCAGGCCGGCGCGCTGCGGTTGGGCATTGCCCGCGCGTTGATCATCGCCACGCCGGAGGATCGTCCGTCCCTGAAGAAGGCCGGCTTCCTCACCCGTGACCCCCGTGCCACCGAACGCAAGAAGTACGGACTGAAGAAGGCCCGCAAGGCGCCTCAGTACAGCAAGCGCTGATCGACGATCACTTTTTGGGCTGCGAGCGGGTGTCGCTCGGCGTGTCGCCGACATACGACACCCGTTCGCAGCCAACAGTGATTGAGTGCATGCTCACCACTGGTGAGCCAACTGTGAGAGGTTTGACCGCATGGGTCGATTATTCGGCACTGACGGCGTCCGCGGAGTCGCGAATCGCGAGTTGACCGCCGAACTGGCACTGGCGCTGGGCGCCGCCGCCGCGCGGCATCTGGCGAGCGCATCGGGCCCCGGCAGGCGGGTAGCCGTGATCGGGCGCGACCCGAGGGCCAGTGGTGAAATGCTGGAAGCCGCTGTCATCGCCGGCCTGACCAGCGAGGGCGTCGACGCGTTGCGCGTCGGCGTGCTTCCCACCCCCGCGGTGGCCTATCTGACCGGCGCCTACGACGCCGACTTCGGGGTGATGATCTCGGCGTCGCACAACCCGATGCCCGACAACGGCATCAAGATCTTCGGCCCAGGCGGCCACAAGCTCGACGACGAGACCGAAGACCGGATCGAGAACCTGGTCGCCGCGGGACCCGGGCTGCGACCCGTCGGTGCGGGGATCGGGCGCGTCGTCGACGCCCAGGATGCCGTGGACCGCTACCTCCGCCACGTCGGGAAGGCCAGCACCAGCCGGCTCGACGGGCTGACCGTCGTGGTCGACTGTGCGCACGGCGCGGCCTCCGCCGCGGCGCCCAGCGCCTACCGTGCGGCCGGTGCCCGCGTCATCGCGATCAATGCCGACCCCAACGGACTGAACATCAACGACGGCTGCGGGTCCACCCACCTGGAATCGCTGCGCGCCGCTGTCACCGCACACCGCGCCGACCTCGGCCTGGCCCACGATGGTGACGCCGACCGCTGCCTGGCCGTGGACGCCAACGGTGATCTCGTCGACGGTGACACCATCATGGTGGTGCTGGCACTGGCCATGAAAGAAGCCGGTGAGCTGGTCTCCGACACCTTGGTGGCCACGGTGATGAGCAACCTCGGGCTGCACCTGGCGATGCGCGCGGCCGGGGTGACGGTACGCACCACCGGCGTCGGTGACCGCTACGTCCTGGAAGAGTTGCGGGCCGGCGATTACAGCTTGGGCGGCGAGCAGTCCGGCCACATCGTGATGCCGGCACTGGGCTCCACCGGCGACGGTATCGTCACCGGGCTGCGATTGATGACGCGCATGGTGCAGACCGGCTCGTCGCTGGCCGCCCTGGCGTCGGCAATGCAGACGTTGCCGCAGGTGCTGATCAACGTCGAGGTCGCCGATAAGGCCACCGCCGCGGCTGCACCGACGGTACAGACAGCGGTCCGGCAGGCCGAGGCCGAACTCGGCGACACCGGGCGAATCCTGTTGCGTCCGTCGGGAACCGAGCCGCTGATCCGGGTGATGGTGGAGGCGGCCGATGAGGAGATCGCTCAGCGGTTGGCCGCGACGGTGGCCGACGCGGTCAGCGCTGCCCGCTGAAACTTTGCTGGAACCGCGCCGCTCGCCGCGGCGTCGAAGTAAGTATGAGACTCGATAGCGCTGAGGTGCGCCAGATCGCCGAGCGGATCACTGCCGCGGCTGAACTGATCGATAATGCGGCGGCAAATCATCTGTCCCGGTTGACATTCGGAGGTGCGTGCGCCGGCAGAGCCCACACGGCCCGCGGCGAGGCGTTGCGCGCTGCGCTGGACCGTCTGGTCGTGGAGCTTGCGCAGTGGTCGCGGGCAACGACGGAGATAGCCGTCGCGCTGCGCTCGGGTGCTGAGCGCTACCTCGACGCCGATCGGTACGCCGCGGCCCGGATCGCCTGACTGTGGCCGATCGGCTCGATGTCGCCGGGCGCCTTGCCGAAGGACGGTCGGCCGTCGAACACACCCAGACCTATGTGCGCGCCAGCCAGGTTGTCGGCTACCGGCATCCGGAGCTGACCGCCCACCCCACTCAGATCCACGACTGGTACGACAGCGAAGACGGACTCGACCTGCACGCGCTGGATGCCGACTGCGCGCGGCTGCGGGCGGCGGACGCGATGCTCACCGAGGCCCTGCGCGAGCAGCGCGCCCAAGTGACCGCCCTGGCGACAGCGTGGACGGGGCCGGGAGCCGACGCGGCGGTCGCGTTCATGCAGCGTCATTGCGACACCGCCGGCGCGCTGATAACCGAGATCCGAGCAGCGGCCCAGCGTTGTGAGTCGTTGCGCGACAACCTCTGGCAACTGGTCGATGCGAAGGTCGCCACCGCCGTCGCGATCGACGACCGCACACTGGCGCAGCGGCGCGCCTGGCTGGCGGCGGCCGCTGCGGTCACGGGCGGTGAGTCGGCCGCACAGCAGGTGATCACCCAACAGGTCGTGCCGTACGTGGACACCGTGATCGGCAAGGACTGGGTCGCGGCGATGCGGTCGACGCGGGCGGCGGTAACGGCATGCTTCGATCTGGTCACCGACCGGTTGGCCACCGCGATGCCGGCACATTTCGAGGTTCCGGGCGATTTCGGGCCGTCGTCGAGTCCGCCGTCGCGGCCGCAGCGGCCGGTCGCCCACAGCGCGCAGCCGGCAACCGTCCTGACGGCGCCCGCGAGTGTCGAGCCGGCCCGGGGGCCTGGGTACGCGGCACCGGCAAGCGCGCCAACGCAGTCGGCATCACCGCCGAATCCTATTCCAGCACAACCAGATTCGATCCCGCCGCTGGGCGTGGGCGGTGCGGGTCTGGGAAGCGGCGGCGGACTCGGCGGGGATGCCGGCCTGGGCAGACTCGGCGGGCTCGCCAGCCGGATCATTCAGGAGATGGGCGGCCTGCTGGGGGGTGAGCCGCCAGATCCAGAGCACAGGTTCGACGACGAGGAGGACCATTCCGGCAGCGACGCCGACCACAAGCACACCAAGGACAAGACCGACGCCCCAGAGGCGCCGGAACCCGGCAAGCAGACCCTCGGGGAGGCGACGGCCAACCCGCCGGTCGGCGAACCTGCCCCGATGGCACAACCCAGCCAGCCGCTACCAACAGCCGAACCCGCCCCGGCATATTCACCCCCCAACGCTCCACCGCCGAAGGCGCCGACGTCCGGATCCACGCCCTGCGAGATCGCCGCCAACGAACTGCCGCAGGCCGGGCAGTAGCGAGTCAGGAGGGACGCAGTTGTAGCAGCTCTTCGACATAGCGCAGCGCTTCACCGGGATCCGCGGTCACCGGTCGGACCAGCAGCGTGGTCGCGCCGGCGGCAGCGAAGGCGGCCAACCGCTCGGCGATGAATCCCCGCGGGCCGATCAGCGAGATCCCGCGGACCAACTCGTCGGGCACCGCGTCGATCGCCGCACGCTTGCGGCCGGCCAGGTACAACTCCTGGATGCGGTCGGCGACCTCGCCGAACCCGTACCGGGTGGCCAGGTTGTGGTAGAAGTTGCGGCCCCTGGCACCCATGCCGCCGATGTACAGAGCCAGCTGCGGTTTGGTCCACGCCAGCCGGTCGTCGACGTCGTCGCCGATCGCCAGCGACGTGCTGACCATGACATCCAGCGGGCCCAACGCCGGATCGCGTTTGGCGTTGCCGGCCGCCAGCGAAGCGCCCCACACTTCGGCGGCCCGTTCCGGATAGAAGAATACCGGCTGCCAGCCGTCGGCGATCTCCGCGGTGAGCTCCACGTTCTTCGGTCCCAGAGCCGCAATGGATATCGGAATACGTTCCCGCACTGGATGATTGATCAAGTGCAGGGCTTTTCCCAGCCCCGTTCCGCGATCTGCCGGCAGCGGGATCTGGTAGTGCCTGCCGGCGTGCTGCACCCGCTCCCGGCGCCACACCTGCCGGCAGATCTCAACTACCTCGCGGGTGCGGCCCAGCGGGGAGTCGAACTCGACGCCGTGGAATCCCTCGATCACCTGCGGACCGGAGGTGCCGATGCCGAGGTGGAATCGGCCGTCGGACACATAGTCCAGTCCGGCGGCGGTCATCGCCAACAGGGTGGGCGTGCGGATGAAGATGGGAAGCACGCCCGAGGCGAGTTCGACGGTTTCGGTTTTGGCCGCCAGATATCCCAGCTGACTGATCGCGTCGAACGCGTACGCTTCGGCCACCATCGCGATGTCGATGCCGGCCTTCTCCAGGGCGACCACCCGGTCCACGCCGTCGCGGAAACCGCCGCTGTAGTCCAGGGCGACGCCGATCCGCATCAGCCCGACGTACCCGTCCAGTACTCTTCGAACCGTTGCCCGTCGGGTGCGAGTCTGAGGATGTCGTTGCCGGTGAACGTGACGGGACCGTCGGGCCCGCTGCCCCTGCCTACCCAACGGCCGGCCACGAAATCCCCGTCGCGCAGCGGACCCAATTCGATGGTGAAGGCCAAGTCGGCCAACATGTTTCGGGTCTCGCCGACGATCGCTTCGAGCTCCGCCGGTCCGTGGATCTCCCGGTCCGGCCAGTGGCCCACGAGGTCGTCGGAGACGATGTCGGCAGCTACCGGTTGGCCGGCCCACAACTCGCCGATCCACCGCTGGTAAAGGTCATGTGGAGTTGGCATAGTGCTCATTTCAATAGTGCGGCGATCTTGTCCTCGGACGTGACGTCCAGCGATTCGGGGTCCAATTCCTGAGTCTTGGGCAGCTGCACCTCGGGGTCGGCGAAGTCGCGATAGGTCTTGTCGCCGGTCAGCGTGTGCAACAGGTAGCCGGTCAGCAGCGCCCGCACTGTGCGCTGGGTCTTGCGATCCGAGCCGGGCAGTCCGACGGCCTTTGCCAGCCGCCGACCCTCGACCACGCCGCCGGGGTCGGACTTGCTGACGATGCGTAGCGTGGCAGCGTCCCACACCTGGGACAACGCCAGAGCGTTGGAATTCAGAGTTGTGGGGTCGTCCGGGGCGGCCAGGATCAGACCCGGCACGTCCAGACCGGCCGCCGGCTGCTCGGCGGCAGGCGCGGTCACCGTGGGGAACAGCGCCGCCACCGCGGCGGGTTTGGTGGGCAGGCCGGCCGCGGCGAACACCGCGGCCGATGCCCCGAGACCGTGCCCCACCAGACCGAGCTTGGTCGGGTGGACACTGATCTTGCCCGGCCCCAACCGCACCCCGGAGATGATGTCGAGCGCGACACCGAGGTCGAACGCCAAGTTCATCACCGACGGCACCAGGCCGCGCTGGGTGTCCGGCGCGCCGCACACGATGCCCCACGACGCCAGATGTTCCAGCAGACCCGAATAGTTGGCGCTGCCGGTGAGCCAGTCGTGGCCGAAGGCGATGCCGGCCAGGTTCAACCCGGTCTCCGGGGTGTAGACCACCCCGGGCAGCCCGGCAAAAGCCAGGTCACCGCGCAATACGCGGTGCGGACCACGGCGGCTGAGAGCGGCGAATAGCTTGCGGGTGCGGGCCACCCGTCGACGTTAGCCGTGCGTCGGCGGATTGGTCCACTGGGCTGGGCGGGGAAGTCCGGGCGTTAATTCTGCGGTGAGATCGGCGCAGGTCAGGTCCGCGCCGACGGCCCGGTGGGCGGGTCTGCACTACCCTGTTCAGAATGTGCGGAATCGTCGGTTACGTCGGGCAGGGTCCTGCCTGCGACGTCGTGATGAATGCACTGCGCCGGATGGAGTACCGCGGATACGACTCCTCGGGCATCGCGCTGGTGGACGGCAAGGGCCAGCTCACCGTTCGCCGGCGTGCCGGTCAGCTGGCCAATCTGGAAGCCGCCATCGCCGGGATGGCACCGGACGAGCTGGGCGGCACCGCCGGCCTGGGCCACACCCGGTGGGCCACCCACGGCCGCCCCACCGACCGCAACGCGCACCCGCACCGGGACGCCGCCGGCCGCATCGCCGTCGTGCATAACGGCATCATCGAGAACTTCGCCTCACTGCGCCAGGAACTGGAAACCGCCGGGGTCGAATTCGCCAGCGACACCGACAGCGAGGTCGCGGTGCACCTGGTGGCTCGCGCCTTTCACCACGGCGAGACCGCCGGCGATTTCGTCGCGTCGGTGCTGTCGGTGCTGCGCCGGCTCGAAGGCCACTTCACCCTGGTGTTCGCCAACGCCGACGACCCCGGAACCATCGTGGCGGCCCGCCGCTCCACCCCACTGGTGGTCGGGATCGGCGACGGCGAGATGTTCGTGGGATCGGATGTGGCGGCATTCATCGAACACACCCGCCAGGCCGTCGAGCTGGGTCAGGACCAGGCCGTGGTGATCACCACGAACGGCTACCAGATCCTCGACTTCTACGGTCACGACGACACCGCGAACGCCCGCGAGTTTCACATCGACTGGGACCTGGCCGCCGCCGAAAAGGGTGGCTACGAGTACTTCATGCTCAAGGAGATCGCCGAGCAGCCCACCGCGGTAGCCGACACCCTGCTCGGGCATTTCGTGGACAACCGGATCGTGCTGGACGAGCAGCGCCTGTCCGACCAGGAGCTGCGCGAGGTCGACAAGGTGTTCGTGGTCGCCTGCGGCACCGCCTATCACTCCGGTCTGCTCGCGAAATATGCGATCGAGCACTGGACCAGGTTGCCGGTGGAGGTGGAACTGGCCAGCGAGTTCCGGTACCGGGACCCGGTGCTGGACCGCAGCACGCTGGTGGTGGCGATCTCGCAGTCCGGTGAGACCGCCGACACGCTGGAAGCCGTCCGCCACGCCAAGGAGCAGAAGGCCAAGGTGCTGGCGGTCTGCAACACCAACGGCTCGCAGATCCCGCGGGAATGCGACGCGGTGCTCTACACCCGCGCCGGCCCGGAGATCGGCGTCGCCTCCACCAAGACCTTCCTAGCGCAGGTCACCGCCAACTACCTGGTCGGCCTGGCGCTGGCGCAGGCCCGGGGCACCAAATACCCGGACGAGGTCGAGCGCGAGTACCACGAACTCGAGGCGATGCCGAATCTGGTGGCCCGGGTGATCGCGGCCACCGCGCCGGTCTCCGCGCTGGCCCACCGGTTCGCGCAATCGTCGACGGTGTTGTTCCTCGGCCGGCACGTCGGCTACCCGGTGGCGCTGGAAGGCGCACTCAAGCTCAAGGAACTGGCCTACATGCACGCCGAGGGCTTCGCGGCCGGCGAGCTCAAGCACGGCCCGATCGCGTTGATCGAGGACGACCTACCGGTCATCGTGGTGATGCCGTCACCGAAAGGGTCGGCCACGCTGCACGCCAAGCTGCTGTCCAACATCCGCGAGATCCAGGCCCGCGGAGCGGTGACCATCGTGATCGCCGAGGAAGGTGACGAGACGGTACGGCCCTACGCCGACCACCTGATCGAAATCCCCGCGGTGTCTACGCTTTTGCAACCACTGTTGTCGACGATCCCGCTGCAGGTGTTCGCGGCGTCGGTGGCCCAGGCGCGGGGCTACGACGTGGACAAGCCACGCAATCTCGCGAAATCTGTCACCGTCGAATAACCGGGCCGGCTGCTGATGAGATGGGGCATCGCCGGTGTGGCGGTCTTCGTCGCCGCATACCTCGGCCTGGTGACGTTGTATGCCGTCACCGGCATGGGGCCGCCGCATCCCGTCACCAGCGCAGCGCCGGCCGGCGACGGGACAACGGTGACGATGGATGTCGAAGGCATCGCGCCCTACCGCAACGTGTTGACCGCCAACCTGACCGTTGCGCCCGGAGCCGCGCTGCTGGACCGCGCCGGCAACCTGAAGGAGGATCTCAGCGTCGCGGTCACGTCGGCGGCCACACCCACCACGCGGTCCTGGCCCAAAGGCACGCAACCCGGCGTCGTTCCGGTGTCGCTGAACATCAACGGCGACGTGTCGGACTGGCCTTTCGACAGCTACCACTCGGGTCCGATCTCGGTCGACCTGTTCCGCGGCACCGAGCAGATTCCGGAACGGGTGTCGGTGAGCTTCGTCGATCGTCTACCCGGCTGGCAGGTGCAGGCCCCGGGCGGCAGGACCGGCGATCTGTTCGCGCCGTACCGGGTGCAGGTGCAGCGCTCACCGAGCACCGTGGCACTGGCCGTGGCCCTGCTGGGGGTGCTGGTCGCGCTGGCCGGCATCGCGCTGTTCGTGTCGGTCGCCACCGCGCGTGACCGACGAAAATTCCAACCCCCGATGACGACCTGGTTCGCCGCAATGCTTTTCGCGGTGATACCACTGCGCAACGCGCTGCCCGACTCGCCCCCCTTCGGCGCCTGGGTCGACGTCACCGTGGTGCTCTGGGTGATCGTGATCCTGGTGTTCTCGATGACGCTGTACGTGTCGTGCTGGTGGCGACACACCGCGCCGGACTTCGATCAGTAACTAAGGTTGGGGCATGGCATCAAAGTCGGCCTCGGTGCGGCTGCGCGCACTGGTTCGCGTGGTGTGGCACTACGTGATCAGCGCGCCGCTGACCTACGGCTGGCTGATGGCGCTGTCGGTCACCACGATCGTGCAACACCTGCTGACCGGCCACCAACTGCACTCCATACTCCTGCACCGCTACACCAACCTCCACGCCCTGGCCACCGATCCGCTGGGCGTGCTGTTCTCCAGTCTGTTCTGGATCGACGGCAGGAGCTTGGAACCGTACCTGCTGTTGTTCACCCTGTTCCTGGCACCGGCCGAGCGTTGGCTAGGTCAATTACGTTGGCTCACAGTGGGATTGACCGCGCACATCGTGGCCACGTACATCAGCGAAGGTCTGCTCTATCTGGCGATCCAGCTGAACGAGGCCTCGCAGCGGTCGGTGCGTGCGCACGATATCGGCGTCAGTTACTTCCTGGTCGGTGTGATGGGTGTGCTGACCTACCGGATCGCGCGGCCCTGGCGCTGGGGTTATCTAAGCGTGCTGCTGCTCATCTTCGGGTTCCCGGTGCTGCTGATGGACCGCATCGAGCTCAGTTTCACCGCCATCGGCCACTTCGCGGCGCTGCTGGTCGGACTGGCGTTCTACGCGATGGCCCGCGAACGCAAACGCGCCCCGTGGGATCCGGCCCAGGTCAGGGAATTCTTCCGGCGACGCCAGGCGGCGAATGAGGGCGCACAAGAGGTGCCGGCATCCCCGGATCGCCCGCGAACGTAACCTTGGTGCGTGCGGCACTACTATTCGGCTGACGCGATCCGCGCGGCCGAAGCGCCCTTGCTGGCCAGCCTGCCTGACGGTGCTCTGATGAAGCGCGCCGCGTATGGGCTGGCCACCGAAATCAGCCGGGAACTGACGGCCCGCACCGGCGGGGTGGCCGGTCGCCGCGTCTGCGCGATCGTCGGCTCCGGCGACAACGGGGGCGACGCGCTGTGGGCGGCGACCTTCCTGCGGCGACGCGGCGCAGCCGCCGAAGCGGTGCTGCTCAAGCCCGAACGTACCCACCGCAATGGGCTGGCGGCGTTCCGCAAAGCCGGTGGCAGAATAGTCGAAAATATCTCTGCTGCAACCGATCTCGTCATCGACGGGGTGGTGGGCATCTCCGGTTCGGGCGCGTTGCGGCCGGATGCGGCGCGAGTATTCGCCGAGGCCGCACAGATCCCGGTCGTCGCCGTCGACATTCCCAGCGGCATCGACGGGGCCACCGGGGCGATCACCGGACCCGCCGTGCACGCCGCGCTCACGGTGACCTTCGGCGGGCTCAAACCGGTGCACGCGCTGGCCGACTGCGGCCGCGTCGCCCTGATCGACATCGGACTCGACCTGCCCGACACCGACGTGCGGGGTTTCGAGGCGACCGACGTGCTTGCGCGCTGGCCCATTCCCGGTGCCCGCGACGACAAGTACAGCCAAGGCGTCACCGGCATCATGGCCGGGTCCGCCACCTATCCGGGTGCCGCCGTGCTCTGCACAGGTGCGGCCGTCGCCGCCACCTCGGGCATGGTCCGTTACGCCGGCAGCGCCAATCACGAGGTGCTCGCGCACTGGCCGGAGGTGATCGCCACCTCCACCCCCGCCGCCGCCGGACGGGTGCAGGCGTGGGTGGTCGGGCCGGGTCTGGGCACCTCCGAACCGGAGGCGGCCGGGGCGTTGTGGTTCGCACTCGATACCGACCTGCCGGTGCTGGTGGACGCCGACGGGCTGACCATGCTGGCCGCCCACCCCGACCTGGTGGCCAACCGCACAGCCCCGACGGTGCTGACCCCACACGCCGGCGAGTTCGCCCGGTTGGCCGGGGCGCCCCCGGGCGAGGACCGGGTGGGTGCGGTGCGCAAACTCGCCGACGCGTTCGGCGCCACCGTGCTGCTCAAAGGCAACGTCACCGTCATCGCGGACCCCGGCGGTCAGGTTTACCTGAACCCGGCCGGGGAGTCCTGGGCGGCCACCGCCGGATCCGGTGACGTGCTGTCCGGGATCATCGGGGCGCTGCTGGCGTCGGGATTGGCACCGGCCGAGGCAGCCGCGGCCGGGGCTTTCGTGCACACCCGGGCGGCGGCGCTGTCGGCCGGCGACCCGGGACCGGGTGACGCACCCACGTCGGCGTCGCGAATTCTGCATCACATCCGGGCCGCGCTGGCCTCCCTGTAGTACCCGACGAAAGGTCCCGCCGTGCCCCATCCGCCCGTGCCTGCCCATTCGATCGCTCCGGCCTACACCGGCCGGCTGTTCACCGCGCCGGTGCCGGCGCTGCGGTTGCCCGAGGAGTCGATGGACCCCGAGGCCGCCTACCGCTTCATCCACGACGAGCTGATGCTCGACGGCAGCTCGCGGCTGAACCTGGCCACCTTCGTCACCACCTGGATGGATCCCGAGGCCGGCAAGCTGATGGCCGAGACCTTCGACAAGAACATGATCGACAAGGACGAATATCCGGCGACGGCAGCCATCGAGCAGCGTTGCGTGTGCATGGTCGCCGACCTGTTCCACGCCGACAACCTGCGCGATGACGACCCCAACAGCGCGGTCGGGGTGTCCACCATCGGGTCCAGCGAGGCGGTGATGCTGGGTGGGCTGGCCTTGAAATGGCGGTGGCGGGCCAAGGTCGGCAAGGACTGGCGCAAGCGCACCCCGAACCTGGTGATGGGTTCCAACGTGCAGGTGGTGTGGGAGAAGTTCTGTCGCTACTTCGACGTCGAGCCGCGTTATCTGCCGATGGAGGAGGGGCGCTACGTCATCACCCCGGAGCAGGTGATCGACGCCGTCGACGAGGACACCATCGGGGTGGTCGCGATCCTGGGCACCACCTACACCGGGGAGTTGGAGCCGGTCGCGGAGATCTGTGCGGCGCTGGACAAGCTGGCCGCCGGTGGTGGTGTGGACGTGCCGGTGCACGTGGACGCCGCCAGTGGCGGCTTCGTGGTGCCCTTCCTGCATCCCGAGCTGAAGTGGGATTTCCGGCTGCCCAGAGTGGTCTCGATCAATGTCAGCGGCCACAAATACGGCCTGACCTATCCCGGCATCGGGTTCGTGGTGTGGCGCAGCGCCGAGCACCTGCCGGAGGACCTGGTGTTCCGGGTGAATTATCTCGGCGGCGACATGCCGACGTTCACGCTGAACTTCTCCCGGCCGGGCAATCAGGTGGTCGGCCAGTACTACAACTTCCTGCGGCTGGGTCGCGACGGATACACCAAAGTCATGCAGTCGTTGTCGGCGACGGCCCGCTGGCTGGGTGAGCAGCTGCGGGTCGGGGAACACGCCGAGCTGATCTCCGACGGCACGGCGATCCCGGTCGTTGCGTTCCGGCTGGCCAAGGACCGCGGCTACACCGAGTTCGACGTCTCGCACGAGCTGCGCACGTTCGGCTGGCAGGTGCCGGCCTACACGATGCCGGACAACGCCACCAACGTGTCCGTGCTGCGCATCGTGGTACGGGAGGGGCTGTCCGCCGACCTGGCACGCTCCCTGCACGACGACGCCGTCACCGCGCTGGGCAATCTGGACAAGCTCAAGCCGGGCGGGCACTACGAGGCCGAGCACTTCGCGCACTAGGGATCGCACGTTTGGGACAATGGCGCCCGTGGCCGCATCTCCGACCTCCCTGACGCCGGGTCTCCTCGCCGAGGCCGTCGTCGACCTGGGTGCCATCCAGCACAACGTGGCAGTGTTACGCGAGCATGCGGGTAACGCGCAGGTCATGGCGGTCGTCAAAGCCGACGGTTATGGCCATGGCGCCACCCGGGTCGCGTATGCCGCGCAGGCTGCCGGAGCCACCGAACTCGGCGTCGCCACCGTCGACGAGGCGCTGGCGCTGCGCGCCGACGGCGTCGCCGGACCGATTCTGGCGTGGCTGCATCCGCCCGGCCTCGATTTCGGGCCGGCGCTGGCCGCTGACGTGGAGATCGCGGTGTCCTCGGCGGCCCAATTCGCGAGACTGCTCGACGCGGTGCGCCGCACCGGTACGCCGGCCACCGTCACCGTCAAGGTGGACACCGGACTGAACCGCAACGGCGTGGCCCCGGCCGAATATCCGGCGCTGCTGACCGCGTTGCGCCAGGCCGTGGCCGACGAGCAGATCCGGGCGCGGGGGCTGATGTCGCACCTGGTGTACGCCGACGCCCCCGATGAGGCGATCAACGACGTGCAGGCGCAGCGGTTCCGCGACATGCTGGCCTACGCCCGCGAGCAACGGGTGCACTTCGAGGTGGCGCACCTGTCGAACTCGTCGGCAACGATGGTCCGACCCGACCTGGCGTTCGACCTGGTGCGACCGGGTATCGCGGTGTACGGCCTGAGCCCGGTGCCGGCGCTGGGCGACCTGGGCCTGGTCCCGGCGATGACAGTGAAATGCCCGGTGGCGCTGGTGAAGTCGGTCAAGGCGGGGGAGGGCGTGTCCTACGGGCACACCTGGATAGCGCCGCGTGACACCAACCTCGCGCTGCTGCCGATCGGCTACGCCGACGGGGTGATCCGGTCGCTGGGCAATCGCCTGGAGGTGTCGATCAACGGGCGTCGTCGACCCGGGGTCGGACGGATCTGCATGGACCAGTTCGTCGTCGACCTCGGCCCGGGCCGGCCCGATGTCACCGAAGGCGACGAGGCGATCGTCTTCGGACCCGGCGCCGACGGCGAGCCCACCGCGCAGGACTGGGCCGACCTGGTCGGCACCATCCATTACGAGGTGGTCACCGGCATCCGGGGACGCATCATCCGCAGCTACCGCGAGGCGGCAGCTTGACTTCTTCCGGCACCGCCACCTTGGAGCGGCCCGAAGACACCATGGCGCTGGGGTCCCGGCTCGGTGCAGCGCTGCGGGCCGGTGACGTGGTGGTGCTCTCCGGGCCGTTGGGTGCTGGAAAAACGGTGCTGGCCAAGGGAATTGCCGAGGTGCTGGACGTCGACGGTCCGGTGACCTCGCCGACCTTCGTGCTGGCGCGGGTACACCCGGCGCGGACGGCGGGCAAGCCGGCGATGATCCACGTGGACGTCTACCGGCTGCTGGACACCCCGGGTGCCGACCTGCTCGCGGAGCTCGATTCACTGGACCTCGACACCGATCTCGAGGATGCCGTCGTGGTGGTGGAGTGGGGTGAGGGGCTGGTGGAACGGCTGGCCGAGCGTCACCTCGACATCCGGCTGGAGCGCATCACCCATTCCGACGTGCGGATCGCGACCTGGGAGTGGGTCCGCACATGATCGTCCTGACTCTGGACACCTCCACCCCCGCGGTCACCGCCGGAGTGGTCCGCGTGGACGGCCTCGTCACGCTGGCCGAGCGGGTCACCGTCGACCCCCGCGCG
This sequence comes from Mycobacterium sp. NGS61, assembly GCF_059812325.1. NCBI lineage: Bacteria > Bacillati > Actinomycetota > Actinomycetes > Mycobacteriales > Mycobacteriaceae > Mycobacterium > Mycobacterium sp. NGS61. The sequence continues at coordinate 889,051 of NZ_JCALCL010000001.1, read as the reverse complement.
CACGCCGAACGCCTGACACCCAATGTCGTTGCAGCACTTAATGATACGGGCCTGACCATGGGGGACCTGGCTGCGGTGGTGGTGGGCTGCGGGCCCGGGCCGTTCACCGGGTTGCGGGCCGGGATGGCCACCGCCGCCGCCTACGGCCACGCGCTGGACATCCCGGTGCACGGGGTGTGCAGTCTGGACGCGATCGGCACGTTGACGACGGGCGAGACGCTGGTGGTCACCGATGCCCGCCGGCGCGAGGTCTACTGGGCGCGGTACCGCGACGGGGTGCGTACCGACGGACCGGACGTCGCCGCGCCCGCTGACGTGGCGCCCGGCCCGGCGCGTGCGGTTGCCGGCTCACCGGAGCACGCGGCGCTGTTCGGGTTACCGGTGATCGAGCCCGTCTACCCGTCGCCGGCCGGGCTGGCGCGCGCCGTCGACGACTGGTCCGCCGAACCTGCGCCGCTGGTGGCCCTGTACCTGCGCCGCCCCGACGCCAAGCCGTTGGCGGCCCGCGGATGATCGCCGACATCGTGCTGGGACCGTTGGTCCGCGCCGACGCCCGCCGCTGTGCCGAACTGGAGGCGCTGCTGTTCGACGGCGACGACCCATGGCCGGCCGTCGCGTTCGAGCGGGAACTGGCCAGCAAGACCAACCACTATGTCGCCGCGCGCAGCGGCGACACGCTGGTCGGCTATGCCGGGATCACCCGGCTGGGCCGGGTGCGCCCGTTCGAGTACGAAGTGCACACCATCGGCGTGGACCCGGCTTATCAGGGGCGCGGGATCGGGCGCAGGTTGCTCGACGACCTGCTGGACTACGCCGACGGCGGGGTGGTCTATCTGGAGGTCCGCACCGACAACGAGGCGGCGCTCGAGTTGTATCGCAGCGCGGGATTCCACCAGATCGGCGTGCGCAAGCGCTACTACCGGGTCAGCGGTGCCGATGCCTACACGATGCGGAGAGACGCCCGGTGACAGTCATTCTGGCCATCGAAACCTCCTGCGACGAAACGGGTGTGGGGATCGCCCGACTGCACCCCGACGGCACGGTGGACCTGCTGGCCGACGAGGTCGCCTCCAGCGTCGACGAGCACGTGCGGTTCGGCGGGGTGGTTCCCGAGATCGCATCCCGCGCGCATCTGGAAGCTCTCGGGCCGGCGATGCGCCGCGCACTGGCCACCGCGGGGGTGCGCAAACCCGACATCGTCGCGGCCACCATCGGTCCCGGGCTGGCGGGTGCGCTGCTGGTGGGAGTTGCTGCGGCCAAAGCGTATTCGGCCGCGTGGGGGGTGCCTTTCTACGCCGTCAACCACCTGGGCGGGCACCTGGCCGCTGATGTCTACGAGCACGGTCCGCTGCCCGAGTCAGTGGCCCTGCTGGTGTCCGGGGGGCACACCCACCTGCTGCACGTGCGTTCGCTCGGCGAACCCATCGTCGAGTTGGGCAGCACCGTCGACGACGCCGCGGGTGAGGCCTACGACAAAGTGGCGCGGCTGCTGGGGCTGGGTTATCCGGGCGGCCGGGCGCTCGACGAGCTGGCCCGCGCCGGGGACCCGGCCGCGGTGGTGTTTCCGCGCGGCATGACCGGCCCGCGTGACGATCCCTATGCGTTCAGCTTCTCTGGTCTCAAGACGGCCGTCGCCCGCTACGTGGAGAGCACTCCCGACTTCGTCGCCGCGGATGTGGCCGCGGGATTTCAGGAAGCGGTGGCCGACGTGTTGACCCTTAAGGCGGTGCGGGCGGCCGGCGAGCTGGGCGTGTCGACGCTGCTGATCGCCGGGGGCGTGGCGGCCAACTCGCGGCTGCGCGAGCTGGCCACCCGGCGTTGCGCGGCCGCTGGTCTGACGCTGCGGATCCCGCGCCCACGGTTGTGTACCGACAACGGGGCGATGATCGCCTCCTTCGCCGCGCATCTGGTGGCCGCGGGTGCGTTACCTTCGCCGCTGGACGCAGCCAGTGACCCGGGGTTGCCGGTGGTCCAGGGTCAGGTCGGCTGATGTTCGCTCAGCGCGGACACGCCGATCGGCAAGAAGCACCGGGGTGCCCTTGAGTGCTAGCACTCTCGCGTATAGAGTGCTAGGCGGCAGTCGGACAGCCCTTGTGTCGGCACCCGCGACGACGGCGCATGGACAACGGACGAAGGCCGTTTCACCTGGTAATTCGGACGGTTCGGGCACCCCCCGGACCGACCGCCAACTCTGGCCGGGGCGACGAGTCCCGGACCCGATTCGAATAGTGGAGGCTCCAATCGTGGCGAAGGTCAACATCAAGCCACTCGAGGACAAGATTCTCGTACAGGCCAACGAGGCCGAGACCACGACCGCGTCCGGTCTGGTCATTCCTGACACCGCCAAGGAGAAGCCCCAAGAGGGCACCGTCGTCGCAGTCGGCCCCGGCCGGTGGGACGAGGACGGCGAAAAGCGGATCCCGCTCGACGTCTCCGAGGGTGACACCGTGATTTACAGCAAGTACGGCGGCACCGAGATCAAGTACGGCGGCGAGGAGTACCTCATCCTGTCGGCACGCGACGTGCTGGCTGTCGTTTCCAAGTAAGACACCGTGTCCCGCCCCGGCGATCGCTGTGCTGTTTCGCACGGGCGATTTCCGGGGCGGCACGCGTTACGCAGTTTGACTTGCCCGGCTCCCTCAGCAGGCCTCGCGGCCCGCATCGTCGCCGGGCGGAAGGAGCCTGATGAGCAAGATCATTGAGTACGACGCGACCGCGCGTCGCGCCATGGAGGCGGGCGTGAACAAGCTCGCCGACGCGGTCAAGGTCACGTTGGGCCCCGGCGGCCGCCACGTGGTGCTGGCCAAAGCCTTCGGCGGGCCGCAGGTGACCAACGACGGCGTCACCGTCGCCCGCGAGATTGACCTGGAAGACCCGTTCGAAAACCTGGGCGCCCAGTTGGTGAAGTCGGTGGCCACCAAGACCAACGACGTCGCCGGCGACGGCACCACCACCGCGACCGTGCTGGCTCAGGCGCTGGTCAAAGGCGGCCTGCGCCTGGTTGCCGCCGGTGCCAACCCGATAGCGCTGGGGTCGGGCATCTCCAAGGCCGCCGACGCGGTCTCCGAGGCGTTGCTGGCCGCGGCCACCCCGGTGTCCGGCAAGGACGCCATCGCTCAGGTGGCGACCGTCTCGTCGCGCGACGAGCAGCTCGGCGAGTTGGTCGGCGAGGCGATGACCAAGGTCGGCGCCGACGGCGTCGTCAGCGTCGAGGAATCCTCCACGCTGAACACCGAGCTGGAGTTCACCGAGGGCGTGGGCTTCGACAAGGGTTTCCTGTCGGCCTACTTCGTCACCGACTTCGACTCCCAGGAAGCCGTGCTGGACGACCCGCTGATCCTGTTGCACCAGGACAAGATCAGCTCGCTGCCCGACCTGCTGCCGGTGCTGGAGAAGGTCGCCGAAGCGGGCAAGCCGCTGGTGATCATCGCCGAGGACGTCGAGGGTGAGGCGCTGGCCACACTGGTGGTCAACTCCATCCGCAAGACGCTCAAGGCGGTCGCGGTCAAGGCGCCGTACTTCGGCGACCGTCGCAAGGCCTTCCTGCAGGACCTGGCGATCGTGACCGGCGGCGAGGTGGTCAACCCCGACACCGGTCTGCTGCTGCGCGAGGTCGGCCTCGACGTGCTGGGCACCGCGCGGCGCGTGGTGGTCAACAAAGACGACACCGTCATCGTCGACGGCGGCGGAACCAAGGACGCGGTCGCCAACCGCATCAAGCACCTGCGGGCCGAGATCGAGGCCAGCGACTCCGATTGGGACCGGGAGAAGCTGCAGGAGCGGCTGGCCAAGCTGGCCGGCGGCGTGGCGGTGATCAAGGTCGGTGCAGCCACCGAGACGGCTCTGAAGGAGCGCAAGGAAAGCGTCGAGGACGCGGTGGCCGCGGCCAAGGCCGCTGTCGAAGAAGGCATCGTCGCCGGCGGTGGCTCGGCGCTGATCCAGGCCCGCCACGTGCTCTCCTCGCTGCGCGACGAGCTCAGCGATGACGAGAAACTGGGTGTCGACGTGTTCTCCCAGGCGCTGGCCGCCCCGCTGTTCTGGATCGCCACCAATGCCGGGCTCGATGGCGCGGTCGCGGTCAACAAGGTCAGCGAGCTGCCCAACGGGCAGGGCCTGAACGCCGCGAGCCGCACCTACGGCGATCTCGCGGCCGACGGCATCGTCGACCCGGTCAAGGTGACCCGCTCGGCGGTACTCAACGCGTCCTCGGTGGCCCGGATGGTGCTGTCCACCGAGACCGCGGTCGTCGAGAAGCCGGCCGAGGCCGCCGACGACGGCCACGGCCACGGCCACGGACACCACCACTAGCGCGAACAGACGCAAAAGCTCCCGACACGCTGAGCGTGCGGGAGCCTTTGCGTCTTCTCGTGCGCGCCGGGCCGTCTAGTCTCGCGCAATGGACCGCATCCTGCAGGCGGCGTGGGACCGTCACGGCGCACGGTACTCATGGGTGCTGGCCGGATTGGTTGTGGCGCTGGCTCTCCCGATCTACCTGCTGCTGGCCTTTGTCATCGTGGCCTTCGAGAAGTCCACCCGGTACCTGGAAGCGGCCGGACTCACCGTGATCGCCGTGCTCATCCTGGTCTGCCTGCTGGGTCCACCCGGCCGGGGCATCTGGCGGGATGTCGAGCGCCAAGCCGCCGGATCCGAAATCGATCGCGCTGCAACGTTGCAGGCCACCTACGACTGGGGCCGCAAAGCGCCACTGCGGTGGGTGATCGTCAATGCGATTCTGGCCGCAGCGATGTCGGCGACGGTGGGAACCGTCGCCGGAGCCAGTCCGTCCAGACTGGTTCAGTATGCGATCGTGGGCGCCACCATTCAGGGTCCGTGCCAGTTGATCGGCGTGCACAGTCTGGTAGTGGCGGTGATGCGACCGGTACGTGTCGCCCTGATCGGTGGCACCGGCATCGGCGACTCGCTGCCGCGTTCCCGGCCGACCTTCGCCACCTGGTCGCAGATATCCATGCTCGGCGTGGCACTGGCGTTCGCGATCGAAAGCGCAATGCTGACAGCGATATTCGACGGAGCGCACCAACCGCCGCTGCTGTGGGTCGGGGTCGGTTGCGCGTTGATGCTCGGCATCGGAGTGCCGTTGACGGTGGGCGCCGCTTTCGCTCCGTCACTGCGGCCCATCGGAGAACTCGCCGACGGCACCAAACGTGTTGCAGCCGGCGACTTCAGCCGGCGGTTGCCAGTGGTGCAGGACGACGACCTTGGCACGCTGGCAGCGTCGTTCAATCACATGCAAGCGGGATTGGCTGAGCGTCAACGACTTCAGGGTGCGTTCGGCACCTACGTAGACCCCACACTTGCGGCGCGACTGCTCGAGCAGGGCGACGATGTCTTCTCCGGTGAGCGCCGCGAAGTGACGGTGATGTTCATCGACATCCGCGAATTCACCTCGTTCGCCGACGCGAATACCGCCGAGGACACCGTCATTCGACTCAATGCACTGTTCGAACTGGTCGTACCCGCCGTGGTCGACGCCGGCGGGCACGTCAACAAGTTCCTCGGCGACGGTGCGTTGGCAGTCTTCAACGCCCCCAACGATCTTGCCGATCATGCAGATGCGGCGGTTTCCGCCGCGGTGCTGATCCAGGATCTCGTCGGCGACCGGTTCGGCGCCGAGCTACGGATCGGCATCGGGATCAACACCGGCGAGGTCATCGCCGGCACCATCGGAGGTGGCGGAAAACTTGAATTCACCCTGATCGGTGACACCGTCAATGTCGCAGCTCGCGTTGAACAACTCACTAAAATCACCGGCGACGCAATCCTTCTCACCGGTCAGACCGCCGAGGCCCTGACTTCGCGACCGCCCGAACTGACCGACCGCGGATCGCACGCGGTGAAGGGAAAATCAACCACTATCAAGATTTTCGGGCTCTACCGCGGCGTCGGCTGAATGAACAACAGGTGGAACGCGCCGGGCTGGGCGTCATCCGGGGCGAACCGGACCATCAAGGTGTTCGGCGGAAACTGACCGGCCAGATCGTTCAGGGTTCTGGGCAGGAACGCCTTGGCCTTGGCGTTGGCATACCAGTTGGGGTCGGAGGGGTCGACGCTGAGGTTCGCCACCCTGTCGATCGCATCGTCCCACTGCTGCACGGCGGCCGGTCGCGCACCTCCGAAGCCCGCCGACTTGTGGTAGGCATCCGCCTGTCCTGCAAGGGTAATCACCGCTCCGCCCCCGACCGGTGTTCCGGTGATGGTTCCGTTGCCGGCATCGGCCGTGACCGACACGAGTCGGGCGGTGCACACGTTGTCGACGACGCTGGGCGGCACGCAGAATTCCGGCAGCGGGGCAGCGTGTGCACGGGCGACGTCAAGCCCGCCCGGCAGCAGGACGGTCGCGGCGGCGGAGATCGCGGCCAGCATTCGGACGTGGACGTTCGGCATTGAAGGGTCCTTTCTTGACGGGCTCAGGTGCTCATCGTCTTATCCCGCCCGCCGACCAGCAATCCGGTGGAGGCGAACTTCAATCCGGCCCGCAATTCCTCCAATCGGATCGGGTCGTCGGACTCGATGTAGCGCAGCGTGGTCGCAACCGCCATGTTGAAGAAAAGCCAGGCCAACGCACTCGGACTCAACTCGTCCCGGTATTGGCTGCGGTAATGATTCATGTGCAGCGTGGACATCGCGAGCAGCGTGGCGTTGAGCCCGGAAACGTTGTCGAAGGTGCGGACGTGATCGGGACGTTCGGCGAGGTAGCGGATCAACCGGCGGTTGGCGATGGTGAAGTCGATCAGGATGTCGATCGAGGACTCCATTGCCGATTCCGGCTGATCGAGCGTGATCGCCCGGAGCATGGCCTCGATCGCGGGTGACTGCTCGCCAACCAGCTGTTCGATCGCCGCGTTGATTATCTGTTCTTTGTTCTCGAAGTACTGATAGATCGATCCCTTGCTGACCCCGGCCTGGTCGGCGATCAGATTGGTGGTGATCTGTTCGGGTGCGTGGACGCGCAGCAGCGACGCCGTGGCCGACACTATTTTTGCGACCATCTCGCGGGAGCGCAGCTGTTGTGGCGCCTTGCGACGCGCTGAACTCGGCTTTGTAGCGCTCACGAGCAGTCCTTACGCGACTTGAATGCGACCTGACGGTCATATTAGCGTTGTTGTGGGACTTGACAAGGGGGAACTTATGACTGCCGTGACGGAACAGGTCGTCCAACAGCATGCCGGAGATTCAGGGGAAATCGAGCTCGTCCCGCCGGACTCGCTGACTGCCGAGCACACCGGGCGGTGGACGTTCCTCATTCTCGAGGGCGCCGCGTTCATGATGCAGGCCATGCATCCGGTGATCGCCGAAATCACCGGCCGATACTCGGCTGCGTTCCACGGTGACCCGGGCGGACGCGCGATTCGCTCCGTCGACTCGGTGCTGCGCTGGACCTACGGCGGCACCGAGGCCAGGGCCGAGGGTGACCGGGTGCGCGCCATGCACCAGCCGATCACGATGAAGAGCGCGACAACCGGTAAGCAGATCAGCGCGCTGAACCCCGAGGCCTACCAGTGGGTGATTGCCACGGGTTACATCGTCAATGCTCAGGCCGGCCGGCTGCTGATCGGCCGGGAATTCACTGACGCGGAGAAGCAGGAATTGCTGCGCGACAACCGCCGGCTGGCCCGCCTGCTGCACGTGCCGATGCGGGGTTATCCCGAGACGCAACAGGAGATGACCGACTATTTCGAGGCGATGATCGACACGCTGCAGGGCACGCCGCAGGCGCTGCAGTTGATGCACGATCTGCAGGCCGGCAAGGTCGACCTGCCGCCGGCCTTCCCGAAAGCGTTGGCTCCCTTGGCAAGAGCGTCGGTGCTGCCTGCGATCCGGCTCAACTACCTCTCGATCGTGGGGTTGCTGGATCCTCGGCTGCGCGAGAAGCTCGGCGTCACCTGGAGTGCGAAGGAGGAGCGCCAGCTCTCGCGGCGTTACACCGCGATCCGCACCGCCTACCGTGTGCTGCCCGACCGGCTCACCTATTTCCCGCTGGCGTATCACGCCCGCAAGCACCACCAGTGCCTGGAGAAGATGAAGCAACGTCAGCAGAAGTCGTTCGCGTACCAGCTCCCCGACGCCACCGGATAGCCCCGACCGGTCCCGATAGGCTGCCGGCGTGAAGCGAGTCGCAGCGCTTGCCGCGGCGGGGATTGCCGCACTGGCGGCATTCGCGCGAAAGTCTGCCGCGCTCAAGGACTTTGACGCGGGCGCCCGCGAGCCCCTGCGGTAGCGGCCGCAGGCCGGCCGCGAGCAAAACGCAGGCCCGGAGGCGTAATGCACCCCGGGCCTGCGTCGTCTTGCTGCGAATAGGCCGCGATCAGGCCGTGCGGCGGATCCCGCGTCCCCGTCCGATCGAACCCTTGAGCAGCATGTCGCGCTCAGACTCCGAGAGGCCACCCCACACGCCGTAGGGCTCGCCGACGTCCAGGGCGTGGGTGCGGCACTCGTCAATCACCGGGCAACGCCGGCACATCTCCTTGGCGCGCTGCTCACGCTGCATGCGTGCGCGACCCCGCTCGCCGTCCGGGTGGAAGAACATCGACGAGTCGACCCCGCGGCACAATCCCTGCAGTTGCCAGTTCCAGATGTCGGCGTTGGGCCCGGGTAGCTGTTCCGGCTGTGGCATTGCTGATTCCCTCCTGCACGGCCCATGTCTCAGCGGGGCCAGACCCGTGGATAGCGCGAGTTGTGCAACTGAATTGGCAGTGGCGTCACCGATGACTACACCGAACAGGGTAGACGCTAGGTGGGCTATCGAATTTCCGTCAATAGGCGCGGGATGTGGCGAAAAACGCCTCTTTAGAAGCAGATTTAACTCCGCGTTCATCTGTCTACCTATTGACGACGGCTAGATGTGCTAACCGGGTCGGGTCGGTATCGTATTTTCCCAGCTCAGCGTGCCGTCGTGGCCGACCCGTAATTGGCAGAGAACCGGGTTTGAGTAATATTCCGGTAACCCGCAGAGCACAAACTTTTTACCCACGCGGCGCAACTATCACGGTGATTGAAACTCGTTGCAGTTCGGCGGCGCTGCGCCGGTGCCATCGCCCCCCGTCGGGGGTCGTCGTCGGGCACTGGTGACAATTGCGCCATGGAAACAGCCGGGACTGCGGGCAGTGCCACAGGCGGGACCTCTGCCGCGACCGACGTTGCCGCGACGCTGGCCGATGCGGCGTTCGGCAACCGGCCCGGCACCTGGCCGTTGCCGGCGGCGACGAACTCCCACGAGTTGTGGCTGCGTGCCGTTGCCGCCGGCGGCCAGGGCCGGTACGGCAGCGCCTACGCCGACCTGGCGCTACTGCGCCGCCGGGTAACACGCGGACCGCTGGCCTCGCTGGCGCACAGCACCCAGGGGTCGTTCCTGCGGCAATTGGGTTGGCACACGCTGGCGCGCGGCTGGGACGGTCGCGCCGTCGCCCTGGCCGGTGACGACCCCGAGGCGCGCGCCGACGCTTTGATCGGGCTGGCAGCCGACGCATTGGGGGTCGGCCGCTTCGGTGTGGCGGCGACGTTGCTATCCCGTGCGGACGCCGCGCTGCGGGGAGCCGAGATGGCGGCCCACACGTCCGACCGGCTCGCGGTGCGCCGCGGCTGGGTGGGTGCAGAGCTTGCCATGGCCTCCGGCGACGGCAAGACGGCGGTGGCTCGCGCCGAGAGCGCCGTCGTCAAAGCCGGGCAGATGACGGGCGCCTCGGCACGTCACCGCATCAAGAGCGACGTGGTCCTGGCGGCTGCGCTGTGCAGCGCCGGCGACGTCGAGGCGGCCCGCGCCGTCGCCGAGGCCGCGCTGCGGGCCAGCGAACCCCTCGGCCTGGTACCGCTGCGCTGGGCGCTGGCTTGCTTGCTGATCGATACCGGAAGCGTCACGGTTGAAGAACAGGGGCTGTCTGAACTCGTCGAAATCCGGGATATTTGCGCAGGTGAGGTACAACGCGCCGGGGGGGCCTGGCGTCACGCCTGACATTCCTGCCCGCCCGTGATTGTCGATCAGCGAGTTAGCCCGGGATGTAGCCCGTCCGTGACTTTGGAGAAACCACCGTCGATGACAATGCAAGGGGAACGTCTCGACGCCGTGGTCGTAGAGGCCGCAGCCGGGGACCGGAATGCGCTTCGGGAGGTGCTGGAGACCATCCGTCCAATCGTCGTCCGATACTGCCGCGCGCGGGTCGGCACCGTCGAGCGGAGCGGGTTGTCCGCGGACGACGTGGCTCAGGAGGTGTGCTTGGCCACCATAACGGCGCTACCGCGCTACCGAGACCGAGGCCGCCCATTCCTGGCCTTCCTGTACGGCATCGCGGCCCACAAGGTCGCCGACGCCCATCGCGCAGCGGGCCGCGATCTGGCCTATCCGGCCGAAGAGGTACCCGAACGCCGTTCCCATGACGCCGGTCCCGAACAACGGGCCATCGAAGCCGATTCGGTCACCCGGATGAACGAACTGCTGGAAATTCTTCCGGCCAAACAACGCGAAATCCTGATTCTGCGCGTTGTGGTCGGGCTGAGCGCCGAAGAGACGGCCGCTGCTGTCGGCAGCACCACCGGAGCGGTCCGGGTGGCTCAGCACCGCGCCCTTCAACGGTTGAAGGACGAAATCGTCGCGGCAGGTGATTATGCGTAACTACAGATCCGACTTCAGCCGAGGTGACCGGCCCGCCCTGGACGCGGTGGCACAGACCGACCTGCTGCTGGACGCCTTGGCCGCCCGCACCGAGGCGGGAGTCGAGGACTTCGAATGCCTCGAAGACGAGGCCTTGGTCGAATTGCTGGGCGAGTGGCGCGATGACCTGCGGTGGCCGCCGGCCAGCGCGCTGGTCTCCCAGGACGAAGCCGAAGCGGCGCTGCGGCACGGAATCCTGGAGCGCCGCGGGGGCCGGCGCGGACTGGCCGCGGTCGGTTCGGTGGCCGCAACGCTATTGGCGCTCAGCGGGTTCGGGGCGGTAATCGCCGACGCCAAACCCGGCGACCTGCTGTACGGGCTGCACGCCATGATGTTCAACGAGCCCAGGGTCAGCGATGACCAGATCGCGCTGTCCGCCAAGGCTGATCTGGCCAAGGCCGAACAGATGATCGCCGAGGGCCAGTGGGACCAGGCGCAGACCCAGCTGGCCGAAGTCAGCAGCACATTGCGCGGCGTCAACGACGGCAGCCGCAGGCAGGGATTGTTGGCCGAGCTGGACCAGCTCAACACCAAGGTCGAACAACGTGCCCCGAAGGCCTCCCGGCCCGCGTCGCCGCCGGCCAACTCGCCGACGCCGATCCCGACTACGACGCCACAGCCGACCACGACCGCGCCGGTGCCGTCGTCCACACCGACCGCGACCGTGCCGGCGACAACCGCGCCGACGACGACCGTGCCGACGACGACTGTGCCGACAACGACTGTGCCGGCTCCGGTGACCAGCACGCCACCGTCACCGACCGACAACCCGACGCCGTCGTCGAAAACGCGGCATCGGCATCGGCACTCGACGACACCAAGTGAAATTCCGGACCCGCCGACGACACCCTAGAGGTGGCGGCGGAAACCGTCGGCGTCTGACGTCGCCTCGTTGAGCGAGGCATCGGCATAACCGCGGCAGTAATCCCACGTGACGTAGGCGTCCGGTTCGGGGTCGTACGCCGGCTCGTGCGGGCGGACGGTGCCGTCGATGAGCAGTTGCAGCAGGTTGGCACGCAGCATGTCCCAGTCGTGGTAGTGATCCTGCTGACATTCGTCGCAGCACACCACGAGTCCGCGAATCCCCTTGTGCGCCAGCAGTGCTTCATACACCGCCAGGTCGGCCAGGTCCGCCTCGACGGCCATCCGCTCTTGTTGATCGAGAGGTTGACCGGGCTCTACGGCCTCCAGCGCCGCCGACGGGTCCAATGGGTCGTCGGCAAAGGGATCGGGCGGCAAACCCGGCGGAAGGTGGTCGCGCACTCCCACAGCCTACGCAGCAGGGCAGGGATTACGCCAGAAATTGCCGAGGCGTGCCGCGCGGCCACCAGCTGGTGGTGCGCCACGCAGATGCCGTGAGCCGGGCGGGGTCCAAGAGCCGATAGGATGAGCCTTTCCACCCAAGCATGCATTTGGAGGGCCTTGCCGATGTCCCGTGGCATGTCCGGCCTCGAAGACAGTTCCGACCTGGTCGGAAGCCCCTACGTGCGGGTTGGCGGTCTGGCCGGGGACTCGGTGCCGACCGGTGGTGACGACCCGCACAAGATCGCGATGCTCGGGCTGACCTTCGACGACGTCCTGCTGCTGCCGGCGGCCTCCGACGTGGTGCCCGGCACCGCCGACACCGCCAGCCAGCTCACCAAGAAGATCCGGCTCAAGGTGCCGCTGGTCAGTTCCGCGATGGACACCGTCACCGAGTCGCGTATGGCCATTGCGATGGCCCGCGCCGGTGGCATGGGCGTGCTGCACCGCAACCTGCCGGTCGCTGAACAGGCCGGTCAGGTCGAGATGGTCAAGCGGTCCGAGGCCGGCATGGTCACCGACCCCGTCACGTGCCGGCCCGACAACACGTTGGCCCAGGTCGACGCGCTGTGTGCCCGGTTCCGGATATCCGGCCTGCCCGTCGTCAACGACGACGGCGCCCTGGTCGGGATCATCACCAACCGGGACATGCGGTTCGAGGTGGATCAGAACAAACAGGTCGCTGAAGTGATGACCAAGTCCCCGCTGATCACCGCCCAGGAGGGCGTCAGCGCGTCCGCGGCGCTTGGCCTGTTGCGCCGCAACAAGATCGAGAAGCTGCCCATCGTCGACGGCCACGGCCGGCTGACCGGGCTGATCACCGTCAAGGACTTCGTCAAGACCGAACAACACCCGTTGGCCACCAAGGACAGCGACGGCCGACTGCTGGTGGGCGCGGCGGTGGGCGTCGGCGGGGACGCCTGGGTGCGGGCGATGATGCTGGTGGACGCCGGGGTCGACGTGCTGGTGGTCGACACCGCGCACGCGCACAACCGGCTGGTGCTGGACATGGTCAACAAGCTCAAGCTCGAGGTGGGCGACCGGGTGGAAGTGGTAGGCGGCAACGTCGCCACCCGATCGGCGGCCGCAGCGCTGGTCGATGCCGGTGCCGACGCGGTGAAGGTGGGCGTGGGGCCGGGCTCGATCTGCACCACCCGGGTGGTGGCCGGCGTCGGCGCGCCACAAATCACGGCGATTCTGGAGGCGGTCGCGGTGTGCTCACCCGCCGGCGTCCCGGTGATCGCCGACGGCGGGCTGCAGTACTCCGGCGATATCGCCAAGGCGCTGGCCGCCGGCGCGTCGACGGCGATGCTGGGCTCGCTGCTGGCCGGAACCGCCGAGGCTCCCGGTGACCTGATTTTCGTCAACGGCAAGCAGTACAAGAGTTACCGGGGCATGGGGTCGCTGGGCGCCATGCAGGGACGCGGGGGCGGCAAGTCCTACTCCAAGGACCGCTATTTCGCCGACGACGCACTGTCCGAGGACAAGTTGGTACCCGAAGGCATCGAGGGCCGGGTGCCGTTCCGCGGCCCGCTTGGCTCGGTCATCCATCAGCTCACCGGTGGCCTGCGGGCGGCGATGGGCTACACCGGCTCGCCCAGCATCGAGGTGCTGCAGCAGGCGCAGTTCGTCCGGATCACGCCGGCGGGACTGAAGGAAAGCCATCCGCACGACGTCGCCATGACGGTCGAAGCCCCCAACTACTACGCGCGGTGAGCAGCGAACAGGCCATGGTCGAGATCGGCATGGGCCGCAACGCCCGTCGTACCTATGAACTCAGTGAGATCAACATCGTGCCGTCGCGGCGCACGCGTTCGTCGCAGGACGTGTCCACGGCGTGGCAGCTGGACGCGTACCGGTTCGAGATCCCGGTCCTGGCGCACCCGACCGACGCGCTGGTGTCCCCGGAGTTCGCCATCGAGCTGGGCCGGCTCGGCGGTCTGGGAGTGCTCAACGGGGAAGGGCTGATCGGGCGGCACGCCGACGTGCCGGCCAAGATCGCGCAGCTGGTGGAGGCTGCCAGCAAGGAGCCCGAACCGGCCGCGGCGATCCGGCTGCTGCAGGAACTGCACGCCGCGCCGCTGGATCCGGACCTGCTCGGCGCGGCGGTGGCCCGCATCCGCGAAGCCGGAGTGACGACGGCGGTACGGGTCAGCCCGCAGAACGCCCAGGCGCTGACTCCGGTGCTGGTGCAGGCCGGCATCGACCTGCTGGTCATCCAGGGCACCATCGTCTCGGCCGAGCGCGTGGCCCGCGACGGCGAACCGTTGAACCTCAAGAGCTTCATCTCCGAACTCGACATCCCGGTGGTCGCCGGGGGCGTGCAGGACCACCGCACCGCATTGCACCTGATGCGTACCGGTGCGGCCGGCGTGATCGTCGGCTACGGCGCGACCAGGGGAGTGACCACCACCGATGAGGTGCTGGGCATCAGCGTGTCGATGGCAACCGCGATCGCCGATGCGGCTGCCGCGCGGCGCGAATATCTCGACGAGACCGGCGGGCGCTACGTGCACGTGCTGGCCGACGGCGACATCCACAACTCCGGTGAGCTGGCCAAGGCGATCGCGTGCGGCGCTGACGCCGTGGTGCTGGGCACTCCGCTGTCCGAGGCCGCCGAGGCGCTGGGTGAGGGCTGGTTCTGGCCGTCGGCCGCCGCGCATCCGTCGCTGCCGCGTGGGGCGTTGCTGCAGATCGCCCTGGGCGAACGCCCGCCGCTGGAACGGGTCCTCAACGGACCGTCGGACGACCCGTTCGGCACCCTGAATCTGGTTGGTGGGTTGCGCCGCGCGATGGCCAAAGCCGGCTACTGCGACCTCAAGGAGTTCCAGAAGGTCGGTCTGACGGTGGCCGGCTGACCGCCCCCACTTAGGGGTGGCTTACTGGCTACGTCTGTGTAAAGCCGGTCATACTGCAGCAATGAAGCCGGATTACGACGTCCTCATCATCGGTTCGGGTTTCGGCGGCAGCGTCAGCGCGTTACGCCTCACCGAGAAGGGGTACCGGGTGGGCGTGCTGGAGGCCGGCCGCCGCTACGAAGACGACCAGTTCGCCAAAACCTCCTGGGACCTGCGCAAGTTCCTGTGGGCGCCCCGGTTGGGGTGCTACGGCATTCAGCGCATCCACCCTCTGAAAAACGTGCTGATCCTGGCCGGCGCCGGGGTGGGCGGGGGTTCGCTGAACTACGCCAACACCCTGTACATCCCGCCGGACCCGTTCTTCAACGACCAGCAGTGGAAACACATCACCGACTGGCGCGACGAACTGATGCCGCACTACCAGCAGGCCCAACGGATGCTGGGCGTGGTCTACAACCCGACCTTCACCGACGCCGACCGGATCGTCAAAGAAGTCGCCGACGAGATGGGGTGCGGCGACACCTGGGTGCCCACCCCGGTCGGGGTGTTCTTCGGTCCGGACGGGGAGAAGGCGCCGGGCGTGACGGTGCCCGACCCGTTCTTCGGGGGTGCCGGGCCGGCCCGCACCGGATGCCTGGAGTGCGGATGCTGCATGACCGGTTGCCGGCACGGGGCCAAGAACACGTTGCTGAAGAACTATCTCGCGTTGGCCGAATCGGCTGGCACCGAAGTGATTCCGATGACGACGGTGAAAGGTTTCGAGCAACGCCCCGACGGGTTGTGGGAAGTCAAGACCGTCCGCACCGGCAGCTGGCTGCGCCGGGACCGCCGCACCTACACCGCGGAGCACCTGATCTTGGCGGCCGGCACCTGGGGCACCCAGCATCTGCTGTTCAACATGCGCGACAAGGGCAAACTGCCCAAGCTGTCCGACCGGCTGGGGGTGCTCACCCGGACCAACTCCGAGTCGATCGTCGGCGCGGCGACCTTGACGGTGAACCCGGACCTGGATCTGACGCACGGCGTGGCGATCACGTCGTCGATCCACCCGACGGCGGACACCCACGTCGAGCCGGTCCGCTACGGCAAGGGCTCCAACGCGATGGGGTTGCTGCAGACGTTGATGACCGACGGCAGCGGACCCGAGGGCACCGATGTACCGCGCTGGCGCCAGCTGCTGGACCAGGCCCGCGAGGATCCGCGCAGGATGTTGCGGCTGCTCTATCCCAAGGAGTGGAGTGAGCGCACCATGATCGCCTTGGTGATGCAGCACTTGGACAACTCGATCACCACGTTCACCAAGCGCGGCAAGCTCGGTATTCGCTGGTTCTCCAGCAAGCAGGGCCACGGCGAGCCGAACCCCAGCTGGATTCCGGTGGGCAACGAGGTGACCCGGCGCATCGCCGAGAAGATCGACGGGGTGGCGGGCGGTACCTGGGGCGAGTTGTTCAACATCCCGCTCACCGCCCACTTCCTGGGCGGTGCGGCGATCGGCGACAGCCCCGCCAACGGTGTCATCGACCCCTATCACCGCGTCTACGGTTACCCGACGATGTACGTCGTCGACGGGGCGGCGATCTCGGCGAACCTGGGCGTCAACCCGTCGTTGTCGATCACCGCACAGGCTGAGCGGGCGGCGTCGCTGTGGCCGAACAAGGGCCAGCAGGACCTGCGGCCACTGCAGGGCGACGACTACCGGCGCTTGGACCCGATCGAGCCGGAGCACCCGGTGGTGCCCGCCGATGCGCCCGGCGCGCTGCGCTGGTTGCCGATCGAGCCGGTCGGCAAGACGGGCTGACTAACCAGCCAAAGCCAACGGTGCACCGTTGAGCACCCGACTGCGTTGCCCGTGCACGTCGACGGGCACGTCGCCCATCAGGGTGACCCGGTGCATCAGCCGGTACTGGTCGTCGTAGTCGTCGACGGCTCGGTGCTGGGTGGCCCGGTTGTCCCAGATGGCTACGTCGCCGGGGGCCCAGTTCCACCGAATGGTGTTCTCGGGCATGGTGATTCGCCGCTGCAGCAGCTCGAACAGCGCGCTCGACTCCTGGCTGTCCAGGTCGACGAAGCGGCGCACGAAGTCGCCCGCGACCAGGGTGCGTTCACCGGTCTCGGGATGTACCCGCACCACCGGGTGCTCGGTCTGGAAATCGGGTGCTTCGAACACCTGCCGGAACGCTCGTTGGGCGTCGCTCAGTGCAGTCTGCACGTAGTCGTAGCGGTTGGTGTGCAGCGCCCACAGGTTGTCGACCAGACACTTCAGCGGTTGCGGCAACTCGGAGTACGCGGTGGCGGTATTGGCCCACAGTGTCGACCCGCCGTAGTCGGGCAGCGTGACCGCGCGCAGGATCGAGGCCGCCGGGTAGTTGGCCGCGAAGGTGACGTCGGTGTGCCAGCGGTTGGCCTTGCCGAACTCGGAGTTGATCGGCGTGATCACCGGCGCGTCGGCTGCGAAGGCGGCGGCCGCAGGGTGGCCGATCGGGGTGCCCAGCAGTGCCGCGAACTCCAGCTGCCCCTGATCTTCGAGGTGGTGCTGGTCGCGGAAGAAGATCACTTTGTGGGTGAGCAGCGCGGCGCGGATCTGTGCCACGGCGCCGGGGGTGAGGTCGCCGTCGAGGCGCACGTCGCTGATCTCGGCGCCGATGCGGCTGCCCAGCTTCTGCACGGTCATTTGGTTCGTCATGGTCGTCCTTTGGTGGAAATGTTGTAGTCAACTGACTACGTAATGCTGAGTGTAGTCAAGTGACTACGGCCCTGCAAGGTTTAATGTAGACGGGTGACTACGCGGGCGGCCGGGCCGGAGCGCGGCGGCATTCCCACGGGCCGGGAAGAGGTCGCGGCGGCGGTGCTGCAAGCGGCGGCCGATCTGTTCGCCGAGCGCGGTCCGGCCGCGACCTCGATCCGTGACATCGCTGCCCGGTCAAAGGTCAACCACGGGTTGGTTTTTCGCCACTTCGGGGCCAAAGACCAATTGGTCAGTGCCGTGCTGGACTACCTGGGCGCAGACCTGACCAGGCTGCTGCAGGCTCAGGCGCCCCCGGCGGACATCGAACGCGCTCTCGACCGTCAGACCCGGGTGTGGGCGCGCACCCTGCTCGACGGGTATCAGGCCGAGCAGTTGCAGATGCGATTTCCCAACGTCGCACCACTGCTCGACCACGCGCTGAGTCGGCACGACGAGGAATCGGACGCACGGTTGGGTGTCGCCAATGCCCTTGCCCTGCAATTAGGTTGGCGGCTTTTCGAACCGATGCTGCGCTCGGCCACCGGACTCGAGGACCTCCCCGACGCCGATCTGCGGCAATCGGTGACCGCCGAGTCCGCGCGGTTGATCGAACCGCACTGACGTAGGGTAGGCGGGTGGCGATGGCTTCGGGGGGTGCCAGGCTGAGCGGCGACGTCCGGACGCTGATTCTGACCGACAACGTCCACGCCCACGCGGTGGCGGTGGAATTACAACGACGCCACCCCGGTATCGACGTGTACCAGTCGCAGCATGGCCGGTTGCCCGGCGTTGAGCGACTGAATGTGGTGGACCAGGCCAACGACGTCGTCGACCGGTACGACCTGTTGCTTTCCCTGCACTGCAAACAGAAGTTCCCTGCCGACCTGATCGAGCGGATCAGGTGTGTGAACGTGCACCCGGGTCTCAATCCCTACAACCGCGGTTGGTACCCGCAGGTGTTCTCGCTGATCAATGGGTTGCCAGTCGGCGTCACCATGCACGAGATCGACGAGGAATTGGACCACGGCCCGATCATTGCCCAACAGGAATGCAAGATCGAACCGTGGGATACCTCGGGCACGGTCTACGCCCGACTGATGGACATCGAGCGAGAGTTGGTGCTCGAGCACTTCGGCGCTGTCCGCGACGGTAGCTACCAGACCACGCCGCCGCCGGTCGAAGGCAACCTCAATTACAAGAAGGACTTCGAAAGACTCCGGCAGTTGGACCTGGCCGAGGAGGGCACCTTCGGCGATCTTCTGAACCGCCTGCGTGCGTTGACCCACGATGAGTTCCGCAATGCGTGGTTTCTCGACGGGTCGGGTCGCAAGGTGTACGTTCGCGTCGTTCTCGAACCCGAGCATCTCTGACGCAGCGCTGCAGACCCGGCCGGCGCGGCAGCATTATGTTAGCCTTACCTAATTTGCCGTGGCCGGTCGCTGTCAGGGATAGGGGTGGATTGCATGCCGCACACCGTCGACATGGTGTTCGTCGGCAGTGGGATCGCCTGCTCCATGACCCTGCTGGAAATGGCACAGGGCCTGCTGGACGGTCCGCCACCCCCCGCCAGGCTGCGCATAGCAGTGATCGAACGTGACCAACAGCTGTGGTGCGGAATCCCGTACGGGCGGCGCACCAGCGTTCGCTCGCTCGCCATCCAGCAGCTGGATGAGTTCATCGCCGAGCCGGAGCGTTCGGCGTACATCGCGTGGCTGCAATCCAACAAGTCGCGCTGGCTGAGCGCGTTTTGCGCCGACGGAGGCGATGCGGCGAAACGCTGGTTGCGCGACAACGGCGAAGCTGTGGAAGCCAACCGATGGGGCGAGCTCTATCTGCCCCGGCATGTCTTCGGCGTGTTCATCGCCGAGCAGGTCGAACGTGCCATCGCCGCGCTGGATGAGCGCGGACTGGCCGTGGTGGAAACCGTCCGCGCCGAAGCGGTCGGTATCCGGTCGGTGGACGGCCGCTACCGGGTCGAGCTGAACCCCCTCGGGCACGGTCCGGCCCGGCTCGAGGCCGACCGAGTGGTGTTAGCGACCGGCAGCCCGTTGACCAGGACGATCGTTGGTTGCGACGCCAACCAGCCGTTCACTTACATCAACGACCTCTACCTTCCCGATGAGGACGCCACGCTGCTGCGGGTGCGAGAAGCTCTCGATGGCGTCGAAGTGCCCGCGCAGCGCAACGTGTTGATCGTGGGGTCGAATGCCACGTCGCTCGAGGCCCTCTACCTGATGCGCCACGATGCGTCCATCCGCGAACGGGTCAGCTCCATCACCGTGATCTCCCGCTCCGGCGTGCTGCCCTACCAAATCTGCGATGGGTCAACAGACTTCGACTTTGCGCAACTGAACGCACTGTTGTCGGAACAAGTCGTTACCGCGGCGGAGCTGATGGGTGCGATCAGCGCGGATCTGGCGACGGCGGCGGCAAGGTCAATGAACCTGGCCGATCTCTACCACGGCGTGGACGCCTTGCTGGTGCAGGCTTTGACGAAGATGGACGCGATGCAGCAGGAAGAATTCTTCTGTGTGCACGGGATGAACTACACCAAGCTGGTGCGACGGGCGGGGCGCGATTGTCGAATGGCCGCAACGGAATTGGCCGCTGCCGGACAGCTGGCCATGCTCGCCGGGGAAGTGTTGCGGGTCGATGCGCGCGCCGCCGGCCGGGCCGTCGTGCGTTATCGGGACGCCGACGGCGAGCACACCCACCCTGTGGAGTTCGCCGTGGTGGTCAATTGCGGTGGCTTCGAGGAACTCGACAGCTGTTCCTCACCCTTGCTTGTCAGTGCGATGCAGAACGGGATCTGCCGGCCCAACCGCACCAACCGCGGCGTGCTCGTCAACGACGATTTCGAGGCCGCACAGAACTTCTACGTCATCGGCCCGTTGATCGGCGGCAACTTCAACCCCAGGCTCCGCTTCTGGCATGTGGAAAGTGCACCCCGGATCCGTTCGTTGGCGAAATCGTTGGCCGCTGTGCTGCTCGCGTCGCTGCGCGCGGCTGCCGATCTGGCGGACTCACTGGTGTGAGCAGAGCACACGACGTTGGACGGGTCATCCGCGGACTGCTGTACCGGGGACCCGGCGAATGCAACCTGTGTGGGGCGCGGGTCCGGTTCACGAGCATCAGCCGCCAACTCGGCCGAACGCTGGCCGAATACGAATTCAGTTATGCCTTAGACGATTTCGAGACCCTTAATCACCGCGACTACCTCTGCCCGCTGTGTGGTGCGTCTGATCGCGACCGGCTCTACAAACTGTACGTCGACCGCTTCCTGCAGCCTGATGGACTGAGGCGGATCGTCGACTTCGCCCCTGCGCCTTCGTTGTCGGCCTACTTGCGCGGTCGCTCCGACCTGCAGTATCGCACCGCAGACCTGATGATGTCGGACGTGGATGATGTCGTTGACATCATGGACATGACGGCCTATGTGGAGGGCGAATTCGATTTTTTCATCTGTTCGCATGTCCTCGAACATGTTCCGGACGATGGCCGCGCCCTGGCTGAGCTCTACCGGATCCTTGCGCCCGGTGGCCGGGGCATCGTGATGACCCCGGTGCTGCCCGACGGCAGCTTTGACGAGGATCCCACGGTAAGCGACGAACGGGAGCGATGGCGCCGCTTCGCCCAGGGCGACCACCTGCGTCTCTACGACCGATCAACGCTGTGCGCCCGAATTCGCCGCTGCGGCTTCGAGCTATCGGAGCTCGACCGCAACACCTTCGGCGATGAGACCTTCGCTCGACACGGTTTGGCGCTCAGCTCCGTGCTCTACGTGGTGCGGAAGCCGGCGATCGCCACCCGCTGACGGCGGTGCGGGTCAGCGAACAGTACGTCGCCGCGGGTTGATGCGGGCAGAGTAAGTGCGCGCATTCTTCTGCAACAGGGCCAAATTGTTCTGCAGTCTGTGCTCGATTCGCCTCAACGGCGTGTGATTCCAACGGTGTTGAAAAGACAGCATGGCTAACCGCGGGTGGTTGGCGATGGATTCCAGGAGAACGGCGCGCCCCGCGTCGCCCGGCACTCTTGCCATTTCGGCAAAAATGATGTCGGCGACTCGGCCAATGATCTGTTCGTACTCGCGGTTGTCGGGAAACAGATCGAGCATTGCCTCCACCGTCGCCGCCATGCCCCGGCCACGCGTCTCCCAGAATTTCTGACGGTTGCGGTCGGCGTCGTACCAAATACCTTGGGAATGGCGCCGATACACCGCCATAGTCTCGGGCAGCATCGCGATCTCGCCGTCGAGCGCGTGCAGTACGTGCAGATACCAGTCGATCGGCATGATGTCACGCGGCAGGTGGTAGTCATCTCGGCGGCGGTACATCACCGAGTTGGTCTGGATGAAATTTCCCGCCAGCAGCGCGCCCATGCTCAGGTTGCGACGTCGAAGCAGTGGCGGAAAGACTGAATCCGGCGTTTCGTCGTCGTGGATGACCAGCACCGGATGGAAGCAGACAGATACTTCTGGATGCAGGTCGAGGAAGGAGGCCTGTTTGGTGACTTTCTGCGGGTCAGTCCAGAAGTCGTCACCCTCGCACAGTGCGAGGTATTCACCCCGCGCGGCTGACAGAGTTTGCGCGAAGTTCGCGTGGATCCCGATGTTCTCCGGTCGAAGGATCGGCCGAATAAGGTCAGGGTAGCGGTCGGCGTATTCCTGAATGATTGCCGGAGTCGCGTCCGTAGAGGCGTCGTCGGCAACAATGACTTCGATGGGGAAATCGGCCTTTTGAGCGACGAAGCCGTCGAGCGCCTCGCGAATGTACGCTTCGTGATTGTAGGTGACCGACACCACGCTGACTTTGGGGATCACCTCAGCCACCGTGCGTCAGCCCTTCCTGGGCGGCTGCGATCACCCGCGCAACATCGTTGTCGGCCATGTAGTCGTGGACCGGCAACGACACGATTCGCGAACAGACGTCCGCGGTGACCGGTAGCTCTGTCGACGCGACCAGTTCGGCGTTCTGCACGAAATACGGATGCAGGTGTTGCGGCGGGTTGTAGTAGTCGCGCGCCCGAATCGCATACCTGCGCATGCTCGCCATGACGGCATGTTTCTGATCGGCGGACTCGCAGCAGGCGCTGGCGAAACAAAGGGCGGACGCCTCGGCGTTCTGCTGGAACTGCATGCCGAGGTGATCGAGTTCGGAGCGATAACTCCGCAGGACCTCGCGCCGACTCTGCAGCCGGTGGTCGAGCCCGACGAGTTGGCGCAATCCGATCGCAGCGCTGATCTCCTGCAGCTTGGCGTTGATCCCGAGCTGGCCGGACTTTCGCGCCTTGCCGAAACCGAAGTTCTGAAAGTTGTACGCCTGCTCGACGATTCGCGGGTCGCGGGATACCAGTGCCCCGCCTTCACCGACCGCGAACGGTTTGGTGGCGTGCAGCGAAAAGATTTCGCAGGAGCCGCGTCCGCCGACAGAGGTGCCGTCCGGGTAGGCGGATCCGAGTCCGGCGGCCGAGTCGATGACCATCGGGAGGTCCCACTCCCCGGCGAGCGCTTCCCACGCGCCGACGTGTGGGTTTCCGACGCCGAACACGTTGGCCAGCACGATTCCCGCGATTTTGTCGCGGTGGCGTTCGAGCACCGCGTGTGCCGAGCGCGTGCACGGTTGCCAGGTCTGGGGGTCGATGTCGATGAACCAGGGACGGTAGCCGGTCCACAGTGCGGACTGGGCCACCCCCACAAAAGTGAATGACGGCATCAGCACATAACGCTCTTGGGTGCCCGGCCCGAAAGTCAGGTGCATGGCGGCGATCAGTGCCATGGTGCCGTTCGCCAGCGTTGCGACGTGCAGGTCGGGGCCGAGGTAGTCGCCCAGGGCGCGGGCAAACTGCTGCTCCTTGGGGCCGAAATTGGTGTACCAGTTGGCGTGGGCGATCTGTTCGAAATCCTCGGCAAGTTCGGCCGGTCCCGGAAAGCTGGGACGGATGAAGGGGATTTCGGGTAACCCGGAGTCCGCCCGCGGAGTCGATCCGGAGCGGGGGCCCGCGGCGCGGGCTGCAGACAACCGGGTCAGCACCAAGCCGTGAAACGTGCGTATTCGTGAGTATGCAGATGTCAAGTCGTCTACCAGACAGGTTCGGGTCAGGCGCAAGAAATCGGTCGATTTGAGGCTAGCCTAACCTATTGCTGGCTGTCACATCGCAGTATCAAACAGAGGCCAAACGCATACGTTTGGAATGGAATATGGCTGGTTGAGACTACCGGCATGAGGTTACGTCGTTGCGGTCCTGGTCAGCGACCGCCGGTGCAGCGGCTCCCGGCCCGGCGGCTGCGGCGGCGGGGGCAGCAGCGCTTCACGCTCGCGCACCGGGAAGGTTTTGGTCTCTTCGGTACTCAGGGTGACGTCCTCGCCGGCGTGTTGGATCTTCAGCTCGGAGTGCGGCCCGTCGCGCAACGTGTAGGTGACATTCTCGTGGTCGGCATCCACGGTCACCCGAAAACCTTTCCAGCGCAACCGGAATCGCAGTCGGGAGATGCCGTCGGGTAGCTGGGGGTCCAGCGACATCACGCCCTCGTCGTCGCGCAACCCGCCGAAACCGATGACCAGCGCCATCCACGCGCCGGCCAACGACGCCATGTGCAGGCCGTCACGGGTGTTCTGGTGCAGGTCGCGCAGGTCGATCAGAGCGGCCTCGTAGGCATAGTCGTGCGCCAGTTCCAGGTGCCCGACCTCTGCGCACATCACCGCCTGCGTGCAGGCCGACAACGACGAATCGCGCACGGTGCGGCGCTCGTAGTAGTCGACGTTGCGGGCTTTCTGCTCTGCGGTGAAAGCGTGGCTCTGCCACTGCATGGCCAGCACCAGGTCGGCCTGTTTGATCACCTGAGCGGGGTAGATCTTGACGTAGGCCTCGTGCAGCAGCAACGGGTAGGTGGCGTTTTCCTCGAAGTCCCATTCGGCGAAAGTGGTGAAACCTTCGCACTGCTGGTGCACGCCCAGTTCCTCGTCGTACGGGATGTGCACGGAATCTGCGGCATCGCGCCAGGTCGCCATTTCTTCGGTGGTGACCCCCATTCCGGCCGACTTGTCCGGGTGGCGCTTGGCGGCGTCGGCGGCGATGCGCAGGTTGTTGGCCGCCATCAGGTTGGTGAACACGTTGTCGCGCACAATCGCGGTGTACTCATCGGGACCCGTGACCCCGTCCAGGTGCCAGACGCCGTTGCGATCGTGGTGTCCCAACGACATCCACAGCCGGGCGGTCTCGATCAGCACCGCCAGCCCGCATTCCTCTTCGAGCGCGTCATCGCCGGTGACCACGCGGTAGCGCTCGAACGCCATCGCGATGTCGGCGTTGATGTGCCAGGCGGCCGTGCCGGCCGGCCAATACGCCGAACACTCCTGACCGCGGATGGTCCGCCACGGGAAGGCGGCGCCGTTCAGGCCGAGTTCGGCCGCGCGCTCCTTGGCCAGGTCCAATGTGGAGGCCCGCCACCGCAGTGCGTCGGCGACGGCGTGCGGGACGGTATAGGTGAGCACCGGCAACACGAAAGCCTCTGTGTCCCAGAAGGCGTGGCCGTCGTAACCCGTGCCGGTGAGCCCCTTGCTGGGGATGGCGCGTCGCTCGGCGCGAGCAGCGGACTGCAGGATGTGGAACATCCCGAACCGCACCGCCTGCTGACTTTCCGGGTCGCCCTCGACCTCCACGTCGGCGGCGTCCCAGAACAGGTCCAGGTAGGCGCGCTGGCCGTCGGCCAGGCCCTCCCAGCCGCTGTAGCGGGCGCTGGTCAGCGCCGCGGCGGCCTGATCGCGCAGCGCCGGCCGGGAGCGCAGGCTGGACCAGCCGTAGGCGAGGTACTTGATGATGCGCAGCTTCTGCCCGGGCCGCAGACCGCAGATGATGGTGACCCGGGCCAGGTCGGCGCGGGCGTCGGTGGTGATCTCGTACCGTCCCTCGACCTCGACTTCGTGGTCCATCGCCGCGGCCATCATCAGCGCGCTGCTGCGCGTCCGGTGCATGAGAATTGCTCTGCAGTCTTTACTTTCGTGATCGACCGCCTCCAACGGGTTTTCCAGGATGGCCGCCACCCGCGGGTCGTCGGAAGTCTGCGGCTGGTCCTCGTTGGTGACCAGTTCGGACTGCACCGTCACCCGGGAGAAGTCGTCGATCGCCTCGACCACGTATTCGATGGCGGCGACGCTGCGGTGCACCAGCGACACCAGCCGGGTGGAGGTCACCTTGACCTGTTTCCCGGTGGGGGAGCGCCAGTGCGCGTAGCGGACCATCGTGCCGGCGCGTAGGTCGAGAACCCTTTCGTGGTCCAGTAATTCGCCGTAGCGAACGTCGAAGGGCTCGTCGTCGACCATCAGCCGGATGATCTTGCCGTTGGTGACGTCGACGACGGTCTGGCCGCCCTCGGGGTATCCGTATCCCGCCTCGGCGTAGGGCAGCGGACGGATTTCGTAGAACGAGTTCAGGTACGTGCCCGGCAAACCGTAGGGCTCGCCTTCGTCGAGGTTGCCGCGTAATCCGATGTGCCCGTTGGACAATGCGAACACCGACTCCGACTGGGCAAGCAGGTTCAGATTGAGCTGGGTCTCGCGAATCTGCCACGGCTCGACGGGAAATGCTTCCTCGGAGATCATGACTGCGCCCCCTCGTCGTCGAGAAGTTCCGCGAGATCGGACACCACCACGTCCGCGCCGTTCTGGCGCAACTCCTCGGCCTGGCCCACTCGGTCCACGCCCACCACGATGCCGAAGTTACCGGCCCGGCCGGCCTGTACCCCGGAGATCGCATCCTCGAACACCGCCGCAGCCTCCGGCTCGACGTCGAGCAACTCGGCTCCGCGCAGATAGGGATCCGGGGCCGGCTTGCCGGTGATGTTCTCCTCACGCAGGGTCACGCCGTCCACCCGTTGCTGCACGAACTGATCCAGCCCGGTGATCTCCAGCACGTCGCGGGTGTTGGCGCTCGATGACACCACCGCGATGGCCAGCCCCGCCTCGGAGACAGCCTCCAGATAACGACGCGAGCCCTCGAACACCTTCACCCCGTCGTCGTGCAGCACCTTCTGGAACATGTCGTTCTTTCTGGTGCCCAGGCCGTACACCGTGTCGGCCTCGCCGGAATCGTCGGGATCACCGTCGGGCAGTTCGATGTCGCGACTCTCGAGAAATGACCGCACTCCGTCTTCGCGCTTCTTGCCGTCCACGTACTCGCGGTAATCGGACTCCGGATCGAACGGCACGAACTCGCCTCCGTCGCGTTCGGCCCGTTCGGACAGGAAAGCGTCGAACATTTCCTTCCAGGCCTTGGTGTGCACGCCGGCGGTGTCGGTGAGCACCCCGTCGAGGTCGAACAGACACGCGCGCACCTTATCGGGCAGACCCAGCACGGGGGATCCTCACTTTCGCAGGAGTTCGGCGCTACCAGTTCACAGGTTGTCGCGCAATTCCGGTAGGTCTTTGCCGTTTTCGTTGCCTTTCGGTGCCTACCCAAGCGCCACCGAATTCATGCCTGCGGGTGCCGGCTATGGGCAGACACTAAACTCGGTGCCCGTGGAATCAGCCTCGCCGCGGCCCGTACTGGTAGTCGACTTCGGCGCACAATATGCCCAGTTGATCGCGCGCCGGATCCGGGAAGCGCGGGTGTTCTCCGAGGTGGTTCCGCACACCGCCGCGATCGAGGAGATCCGGGCGCGCGATCCGCTGGCGCTGGTGCTCTCCGGCGGGCCGTCCAGTGTCTACGTCGAGGGGGCTCCGCAACTGGATCCCGCGCTGTTCGACCTGGGCCTGCCGGTGTTCGGAATCTGTTACGGGTTCCAGGCGATGGCGGCCGCCCTGGGTGGCACGGTCGCTCAGACCGGCACCAGCGAGTTCGGCCGCACCGAGTTGAAAGTTCTTGGCGGCCAGCTACATTCGGATCTTCCTTCGGTACAGCCGGTCTGGATGAGCCATGGTGACGCGGTGACGGAGGCGCCGGCCGGATTCGACGTGGTGGCCAGCAGCGCGGGAGCGGCGGTGGCCGCGTTCGAGTCACCCGAACGGCGCCTGGCCGGGGTGCAGTACCACCCGGAAGTGATGCACACCCCGCACGGACAACAGGTGCTCAACCGGTTCCTGCACGAATTCGCCGGGATCGGCTCGGAGTGGACCCCGGCCAACATCGCCAACGCGTTGGTCGAACAGGTGCAAGCGCAGATCGGCGACGGCCATGCGATCTGCGGGTTGTCCGGCGGAGTGGATTCCGCGGTGGCCGCCGCACTGGTGCAACGCGCCATCGGCGACCGACTGACATGTGTGTTCGTCGACCACGGATTGCTGCGGTCCGGTGAGCGCGCGCAGGTGGAACGCGATTTCGTCGCCGCCACCGGGGCCAATCTGGTCACCGTCGACGCGGCGCAGACCTTCCTGGAGGCGTTATCGGGCGTGCACAACCCCGAAGGCAAACGCAAGATCATCGGTCGCCAGTTCATCCGGGCCTTCGAAGGCGCGGTACTCGACGTCGTCAAGGAAGAGGACGCCGAGGTCGAGTTCCTGGTGCAGGGGACGCTGTATCCCGACGTGGTGGAATCCGGCGGCGGCAGCGGCACCGCGAACATCAAGAGTCACCACAACGTCGGTGGGCTGCCCGACGATCTGAAGTTCACGCTCGTCGAACCGTTGCGACTGCTGTTCAAGGACGAAGTGCGCGCGGTCGGGCGGGAATTGGGGCTGCCGGAGGAAATCGTTGCACGCCAACCCTTTCCGGGTCCGGGGCTGGGGATCCGGATCGTCGGGGAGGTCACCGCCGGGCGATTGGAGACGCTGCGGCGGGCCGACCTCATCGTGCGCGAGGAGCTGACCGCGGCGGGCCTGGACAACCAGATCTGGCAGTGCCCGGTGGTGTTGCTGGCCGACGTCCGGTCGGTGGGCGTGCAGGGCGACGGACGCACCTATGGTCACCCGATCGTGCTGCGGCCGGTGTCCAGCGAGGACGCCATGACCGCCGACTGGACCCGGGTGCCCTACGAGGTGCTCGAGCGTATCTCGACCCGGATCACCAACGAGGTCCGCGAGGTCAATCGGGTGGTGCTGGACGTCACCAGCAAGCCGCCGGGCACCATCGAGTGGGAATAGTCAGCCTCATAACGCGCCAGCAGCCACACCAGCAACGCGCGCATAAAGCAGCCTCTTGCGTTGCTTGACGCTTGTCGGAGGGCCGGTGTTTACTCAGCATCATCGAACATATTTTCGAATGATCGAGTGTCTGGAGGCTGGTCATGTCCGCGGCTTTGGCCTCTGCCCATCCTCCGGAAAACCGGGCTGAACAGCTACAACAGCTGCGTCAGAAGATAGCCGCGCTGTCCGGTAAGCACACCGCCGCGGCGGACGAAGTGGTGCCCACCGGGCCGGCGCTGGTACCGCGGGGAACGGTGGCGGTGTTGTCCGGAGCGCGATCGTTGTTGCTGCGCATGGTGGCCGCGGTGACGGCGGACGGGGGCAACGCGGTGATCGTCGGCCAGCCCGATATCGGGTTGCTGGCCGCGGTGGAGATGGGGGCGGACCTGAGCCGGCTGGCGGTGATACCGGATCCCGGCAGCGATCCGGTGGAGGTGGCCGCGGTGCTGATCGACGGCATGGATCTGGTGGTGCTGGGGCTGGGCGGGCGCCGGGTGACCCGGACCCGGGCCCGGGCGGTGGTGGCCCGCGCCCGGCACAAAGGATGCACGGTGCTGGTCACCGATGGCGACTGGGAAGGCGCGTCGACGCGGCTGGAGGCCCGGGTCTGCGGGTACGACATCACTACGCCTTCCGGGACGGGCAAGCCCACCCCCGGCTTCGGGCGCATCAGCGGTGTGCGGCTGCAGGTGTGCACCGGGGGGCGCACGATCGGCCGATCGCGAACCGGGTGAGTTCGTGGTTGCCTCTCGGGTGTTGGCGATCTGGTGCATGGACTGGCCCGCCGTCGCAGCGGCGGCCGCCGCGGGTCAGCCGGTGACGGCTCCGGTCGCGGTCACCTTGGCCAACCGGGTGATCGCCTGTTCGGCGACGGCCCGGGCCGTTGGTGTGCGGCGCGGGCTGCGGCGCCGGGAAGCGGCGGCCAGGTGTCCACAACTCCACCTCGCGGCCGCCGACGCCGATCGCGACGCCCGGTTCTTCGAAGGAGTGATCGCCGCGGTGGACGATCTGGTGCCGCGGGCCGAGGTGCTGCGGCCCGGGCTCCTGGTGTTGCCGGTGCGCGGGGCGGCCAGGTTCTTCGGGTCCGAGCAGCTGGCGGCCGAGAAGTTGGTCGACGCGGTGGCCGCGGCCGGGGCGGAGTGTCAGGTCGGGATCGCCGACGGGTTGTCCACCGCGGTCTTCGCCGCGCGGGCGGGCCGGGTGGTGCCACCGGGAGACGATGCACGGTTCTTGTCGGTGTTGTCGATCCGCCAGCTGGCCACTGAGCCCAGCTTGTCCGGTCCGGGCCGGGACGAACTCGCGGATCTGTTATGGCGGATGGGAATTCGCACCATCGGTCAGTTCGCCGCGCTGTCCCGCACCGACGTGGCGTCCCGGTTCGGAGCCGACGCGGTGAGCGCGCACCGGTTCGCCCGTGGTGAACCGGAACGCGGCCCTTCCGGTCGCGAGCCGGCGGCAGAACTCGACGCCGAGCTGGACTGCGACCCGCCGATCGACCGCGTCGACGCCGCGGCCTTCGCCGGACGCTCGCTGGCCGCCACCCTGCATCAGGCACTGCTGGCCGCCGGAGTGGGGTGCACCCGGCTGGCCATTCACGCCGTCACCGCCTCCGGTGAGGAACTGACCCGGGTGTGGCGGTGCGCCGAGCCGTTGACCGAGGAGGCCACCGCCGACCGGGTGCGCTGGCAACTGGACGGGTGGTTGAGCCATCGGCGCGGTCGGCCGTTGGACGCGCCGGTGACAATGCTCCGACTGCAGGCGGTCGAGGTGGTCTCGGCCGAGGCGCTGCAACTGCCGCTGTGGGGTGGCCTGGGGGAGGAAGACCGGCTGCGGGCCCGCCGGGCGCTGGTGCGGGTTCAGGGTCTGCTCGGCCCGGAAGCGGTGCAGGTGCCGGTGTTGTCCGGTGGGCGGGGGCCGGCCGAACGGGTCACGCTGACCCCCTTGGGTGACGAGCCGGTGCCGCAGGCGGACCCCGACCGGCCCTGGCCCGGTCAACTGCCTGATCCGGCCCCGGCGGTACTGCTCGACGACCCGGTGGAACTACTCGACGAACACGGCACTCCGATCCGGGTGACCAGCCGGGGAATGTTCTCCGCCGATCCTTCGCAACTGAGCATCAAAGGCCGCGAGGACCGGCTGCGCTGGTGGGCCGGCCCCTGGTCGGTTGACGAGCGGTGGTGGGACGACCGGCCCGGGCAGGGGGGAGGCCGCATCGCACGCGCCCAGGTGCTGTTGGAGAGCGAACGTGCGCTGTTGCTGTGCTATCGGCAGCGCAAGTGGTACCTGGAGGGAATCTACGAGTGAACAATTTGACGGCGGTCCAATGAGAATCGGTTATCAACCCGGTAGACCAGCGGAAATACCCTCGCTGTAACAAAAAAGTAATGATGGACCCGCGGAGCGTGAGCCCGGGTGCTCAGCCGACCGAGCGCGTCCTGCGCTTGTTCAGGAAAGCCGACCACGACACCACGTCGGGGTTCTCCTTGAGCAGTGCCCGCCGCTGGCGCTCGGTCATGCCACCCCACACGCCGAACTCGACTTTGTTGTCCAGCGCGTCCGCCCCGCACTGCTGCAGCACCGGGCAGTGCCGGCAGATAGCCGCGGCCTGGCGTTGCGCCGCACCGGTCACGAAGAGTTCGTCCGGATCCTTTGTCCTGCACAGACCCTTCGATACCCAGGCCCGGTCCCCGGCGTCCTCGGCACTGCTCACCGCGACAAGGTTCAGCCGCCGAGCGGCCGGACGTGTTCCTGACACGAATGGTCCCCTTAAACTCCCGGCCGCGATTCGCGACCGCCTCCCTTGGGTGCAGATCGGCACTGTGACCTGTGCGTCGATGCAAAATCCTGTCACGCGTGATCTGAATCTCACCGTGCTTATAAGGTAAGGGGCGCGTACCAATTGCGCAACAATTCAACAAGACTTTTTGGGACGCAGGTACCATACTGTTAGTATGAAACGTCCGCTGCCACTTGAACTATTGGTCTGTTTGAGCCGGAAGCTGCGTGAGCTCACGGACACCAGGGCGGGATCGGACAGAAGTTCAGGCCCGGCGGCCACGGCGGCGGCGCCGGCGGGTTCTCGCCGTCCCAAATGTTCTGCGCCACGTTCCCCTGACCGGAGTAGACGTAGTAGTAGGTGTGGCAGATGCTCTCGTCCCATATCACCGGGTTCACCCGGCGATTGCCGGTCTGGACCGGGGGGTCACCGGGGCACCAGCGGCACGGACCCTCAGGATGGTCTTCCGGACAACCCGGCCAGGAATTCAGTGGCACCGGGACGGCGGGGGTGGCCCCGGCGCTGACGGGGTCTGCCACTGCCGAGACGTTGCCGGCCAGCAGCACTGTGGTGGCCAGTCCCACGATCAGTTTCTTCATGGTGCATCGCCGCCCTCTCGGTACGTCCCCGTGGCCGCGACGTTACGGAGCCGTCCTTGGAACATTCTTGGGACGGACCCGCCGCCTCAGGTCCCGGGCCGAAACGGTGCCACCCGCGCGATGAGCCGCTCGAAGAACACCGCCGGATTGACCCGAATGCCGATCCGCGCGTTGGGTTTACGAGCGCCGGTCCAGTCTGCGGTGGGCACGTCCGCGAAGTCCACCGTGGCGGTCCGGGTTTCGATCAATGCCGGGTCCAGCGCCACCGCCGCAGCCAGCGGATCATGCATGTAGGCCAGGTAGCCCACCCCGCGGTCGCGGTGGACCTCGAAGTAGAACCGCATCGCATCCTGGAGGAAGCGATGGACCGCAGCAGGTCCCGATAAAGCGGCCAGGAGCTGCGGGGTCATTGCGACCTGGCGGGTCACGTTCAGGCCGCACACGATGGGCAGCCGCTGGTGGGCCCCGAAGGCCGCGAACACCTCGGCCGCCGCCGTCGGGTCCACCCGGGAGTTCCATTCCGGCTCCGGTTCCCGGCTGTCCGGCGGGTACGAGCCGCCCATGATCACCAGGCGCCGCAGCAGAGTCGGCAGCTCCGGTTCGGCGCGCAGCGCCAGCGCCAGGTTGGTCAACGGTGCGGTGGCCAGGCCGATCAGCTCCCCGCGGTGGGCGCGGGCAGCGCGCACCCACGCGGTGGCCGCGTCGTAATCGGTGACCCGGCCACCGGCGGGCGGCAGCTCGGCATGCCCTAAACCCTTGGGCCCGTGGCCCTCCCGGCGAACAGGCAACGGACCGCTCAGTGGCTGATCGGCACCCCGCGACACCGGTACCTCGGCGGCGCCGCACATTTCGAGCAGGCCGAGGTTGTTCGCGCACACCTGGTCCACCGCGACATTGCCTGCCGTCGAGGCGATGCCGACCAGCGTGGCGTCCGGACTGGCCAACAGATAGATCAGTGCGAGGGCGTCGTCGATACCGGTGTCCACGTCGGCGAACACGGTGTGCACCGGCGTCACGATACGCTGACCTGATGCCTGACGAATTAGCGCCGCACTTCGACGATGTGCAGGCCCACTACGACCTGTCCGACGACTTCTTCCGGTTGTTTTTAGACCCCACCCAGACCTACAGCTGCGCGTACTTCGAGCGCGCGGACATGACGCTGGAAGAGGCGCAGCTGGCCAAGATCGACCTCGCGTTGGGCAAACTGGGGTTGCAGCCCGGCATGACACTGCTCGACGTCGGCTGCGGGTGGGGAGCCACCATGATGCGTGCGGTGCAGCAGTACGACGTCAATGTCGTCGGCCTCACTCTGAGCAGGAACCAGGCCAATCACGTCGAGAACCTGTTCGCGGCATCGGACAGCCCGCGTTCCAAACGTGTTCTGTTGCAAGGCTGGGAGCAGTTCGACGAACCCGTCGACCGCATCGTCAGCATCGGTGCGTTCGAGCACTTCGGCCACGAACGCTACGACGCGTTCTTCACCCTGGCGCACCGCATCCTGCCCGACGACGGAATCATGTTGCTGCACACCATCACCGGGCTGCACCCGTTGGAGATGAAGGAACGCGGCATGCCGTTGACCTTCGAATTCGCCCGCTTCGTCAAATTCATCGTCACCGAGATCTTTCCGGGTGGGCGGCTGCCGTCGATACCGATGGTGCAGGAGCGGGCCACCGCCAACGGCTTCACCGTGACCCGCGTGCAATCGCTGCAACCGCACTACGCGAAAACTCTCGACATCTGGTCGGCCGCACTCGAAGCCCACAAGGATGAAGCCATCGCGCTGCAGTCCGAGGAAGTCTACGAGCGTTACATCAAATATCTGACCGGGTGTGCGGAGATGTTCCGCATCGGCTACATCGACGTCAATCAGTTCACGTGTCAGAAGTGACTACCAGTGCACTCCCGGCACTAGTCGCACCGCCCGCCTGACCGGCTTGGGCACGCCCACGGTCTTGAGGGCCCGCACCGGGCGAGTCGGCCGCCGGCGGGTCGAAGACCGTTGCGGCACCGGCTTTTCCGGAGGGTCGATGCCGCGGGCCGCGGCGGAATCCGGGTAGCCCAGGTACAGCTGGTGCAGGATGCGCCGTGCGGTGCGCGGGGCGAAGTAGTTGCCGGCTTCGGCCAGGGTGCCAATCGGGGTGTCGATCCGGCTCGGCTTCTCGACGAGACCGCGAACCACCATCGCCGCCGCGCGCTCGGGGCTGATCGCGCGCGTCGGGTTCAGCCGCTGCGACGGCGCGATCATCGGGGTCCTGACCAGCGGCATGTGGATGTTGGTGAACGTGATGTGGTCCGAGAGTGTCTCCGTCGCAACGACTTCGGAGAACGCGTCGAGCGCGGCCTTGCTGGGCAGGTAGGAGCTGTACTTGGGGCTGCGGGCCTGCACTCCGGCGCTGGACACGTTGACCACGTGACCGAATCGGCGTTCGCGCCAGTGCGGGAGCAGCGCCAGCACCATCCGGACCGCGCCGAAGTAGTTGACCGCCATCACCCGTTCGTAGTCGTGCAGCCGGTCGGTGGAATTGACCACCGAACGCCGGATCGACCGGCCGGCATTGTTGACCAGGTAGTCGACGTGGTCGAAGCGGCCCAGGATGTCCTTGACAGTGGCGTCGACCGATGCCGAATCGGTGACGTCGCAGGCGAAGGCGTACGCCTGGCCACCCTGGGCGCGGATTTCGGCGATCAGTTCATCGAGGGCTTCGCCGTTGCGGGCCAAGGCGAACACGGTCGCGCCCCGCTCGGCGACGGCGATGGCCGAGGCCCGGCCGATGCCGCTGGACGCTCCGGTGATGATGACGTGCCGGCCGAACAGCGGCGCGTGCGGATCGGTGCGACGCGCCCGGTCCGGATCGAGATTCGCTGCCCAGTACCGCCACAGGGCGGGGGCGTAGGCGGAAAACTCGGGCACTTGAATTCCGCTGCCCTGCAACGCCTTCTGGGTTTCGTCGCTGACGAAGGTGGGGGCCAGGTCGACCACGTCGAGGACTTCGCCGGGAATCCCCAGCTGGGTGGCGGCCATGTTGCGTAGCACCCTGGCACGCCCGGTCGCCCGGAGTACCGAGGTGCCCACCGAGCGGGGCAGTGATCCACGCAGCGGTGGCAGCCCGGCCGCGCGTGCGATCCCGCGATAGATGCCCCGCAGACCGATGGTGGTGGGTGCGGTCAGGTGGAAGGTCTGCTGATCCCGGCCGTCGGCGTGCAGGAGCGCGACGAGTGCGTCGACCACGTAATCGACGGGCACGATGTTGGTGCGGCCGGTGTCGGGCAGCATCAGCGGAGTGAACGACGGCAGCACGGCCAGCTTCGCCAGGACGCCGAAAAAGTAGTACGGCCCGTCGACCTTGTCCATCTCGCCGGTGCGGGAATCGCCGACCACCACCGCCGGTCGGTAGATCCGGTACCGCAGCCCGGGGGTCGCCCGTACCAGCGCCTCAGCCTCGAACTTGGTCTGGTGATATGGGGTCGGCAGCTGCTGGCCGACGTCGAAGTCGTCCTCGGTGTACTCGCCGCGGAAATCACCGGCCACCGCGATCGACGACACGTGGTGCAGGGTGGCGTCGAGTCGCTGAGCCAGCGCGATCACGGCGCGGGTGCCCTCGACGTTGGCGGCGCGCTGCTCGGCCTCGCCCGCGGTGATGTCGTAGACGGCCGCGCAGTGCACCAAGTGCTCGACCCGGCCCAGTTCGGCGACGACCTGATCGGCGAGATTCAGTTCAGGCAGCTCGCCCACCAGCGGTTTCACCCGTTCACCCCACTCCTGGGTGAGCCGCTCGAAGCGGCCGAGCGACTGACGCCGCACCAATACCCACACTTGCGCATCGGGGTGCTGGTCCAACAATCGGGAAACGACGCGGCGCCCGATAAACCCGGTACCGCCGGTAACGACATACCGCATGCAGCCCATCGTGGCGGCACCGGCCGCCCGCGTCAACCGTGCGGGTCAGGTGAAACTGCGCACACCGTCCCAGTCCACCAGCTTCCAGCCGGTGACCGGGTTACCGGTGATGACGACCCGCCCGAGGTTGGGCAGCGGATGGTTGTTGAACAACGTGGTCTTGGGGTTCTTGACGTTCATCAACGTCCAGGCCATGATCGCGGTCCCCTGCGAGAACACGACGGGCTTGCTGTGACCGCTGTCGTAGATCTTGCGCACCGCGCCGGTGAACTCCGAATTGAACTTGGTGCCGCTGATCGAGCCGGGGATGCTGTTCTCCGCGTCGCCTTCGACCCAGCGCACCGGCGCCAAAAGGTAGGTGGACGCGGCCATCGACTCGGGCTTGCCGTTGAACCAACCGGCGCTGATGGACTGCAGGCCGCGCAGGATCTCGGCCTGCTTGTTCAGCTCACTGGCCAGCGGCGCCGCGGTCTGCTGGTCCGCGGCCATCGGGGAGGTGTAGATCCAGTCGAAGTCGGTGCGCCCGACCTGATGGGCGAGCTGCTGGGCCTGCGCCTTGCCCTCGGCGGTGAGACTGGGACCGGGCTCTGTGGTGTCGATGATCCCGTCGGCGTTGGCCTGCGACTGGGCGTTGCGAATGAAAGTCACGGTGATGTTGCGGGCCTGCGGGCCGCCGCCACCGCATGCTCCGAGGAGTACCGCCGCCACGAGCACGGCTACGACTTTGGGGGCCTGCCCGATCAGGGTGCGCTTCGCCATGGCGATAGCCTGCCCTGCCGACACCGTCGGTGGGAAGGGTTTGCAAGGCTTAGGTCACAGAAATGACGTGATTTAGTGATTTCGGGATGGACAGGAGTCTGCATGGCGATCGACCCCAGCGCGGTCGGAGCGACGACCGAGCCCCAATTGTTCGAGTGGACCGACCGGGACACGCTGCTCTACGCACTCGGTGTCGGCGCCGGAATCGACGAACTGCCCTTCACGACCGAGAACAGCCACGACATTCCGCAGCAGGTGCTGCCGACCTATGCGGTGATCTGCTGCCCGGCCTTCGGGGCGGCCGGCAAAGTCGGCAGCTTCAACTGGGCGATGTTGCTGCACGGTTCCCAGTCGGTGCGGTTGCATGCGCCGCTGCCGCCGGCCGGGAAGCTGTCGGTGACCAGCGAGGTCGTCGACATTCAGGACAAAGGTGAAGGCAAGAACGCTGTTCTGATGTTGCGCGGCGTGGGCAAGGATCCCGACAGCGGGACGCTGGTCGCCGAGACGCTGACCAACCTGGTCATCCGCGGCGAAGGCGGCTTCGGCGGCGAGAAAGGGGAACGACCGGCCGCCCCGCAGTTCCCCGACCGCGAGCCCGACGCTCGGGTCGACCTGCCCACCCGCGAGGACCAGGCGCTGATCTACCGGCTCTCCGGGGACCGTAACCCGCTGCACAGCGACCCGTGGTTCGCCACCAACCTGGCCGGCTTCCCCCGGCCGATCCTGCACGGGCTGTGCACCTACGGAGTGTCGGGCCGCGCGCTGGTCGCCGAACTGGGCGGCGGCGTCGCCGCCAACATCACCTCGATCGCCGCGCGGTTCACCAAGCCGGTGTTTCCCGGCGAGACGCTGTCCACCCTGATCTGGAAGACCGAACCGGGCAAGGCGTTGTTCCGCACCGAGGCTCTCGGGGCGGATTGGACCGATGGACCCGCCGCTCGGCTGGTGCTCGATGACGGTGAGGTCGAATACGCGTCTAACGCCTGACGCCGCGGTAGTAGTGGACATAGGCGGCGGCCGGCACCACCACGAACGTGAGCACGATCAACGCGATCGAGAAATAGTTGGCGCCGCCCTGCGCGGTGAGGAACAGGGTGCGGTAGTCGAAGGACACCGCCAACGCGACCGAGATCACCACCGCCGCCACCGGTAACACCCTGTCGGTGAACCGGTTTCGTTTCACCTTCGAGTGTCGTACGGTGTCTCGCGCCAGCGCGATCAGCGCGATCGGAACGACGATGAACTGGACGAAGCGGGCGATCACCGCCAGGCCGGTCAGGTTCTCGATGTCAAAGCGCAGCGCGAGGGGAAACGCCAGCGCCAGGGCCGCGGTGATCCCGAACGCAAGCATCGGGACGCCGAAGCGGTTCTTTCTCGACAGGCGCGCCGGCAGCGTCCGGGTGGCCGACAGCGCGGTCCACAGCCGCGGCGCGCCGAACGAGGCGGCGACATTGATGCCGAACAT
This sequence comes from Mycobacterium sp. NGS61, assembly GCF_059812325.1. NCBI lineage: Bacteria > Bacillati > Actinomycetota > Actinomycetes > Mycobacteriales > Mycobacteriaceae > Mycobacterium > Mycobacterium sp. NGS61. The sequence continues at coordinate 850,886 of NZ_JCALCL010000001.1, read as the reverse complement.
CGACACCAGGGCGCCGAGGGTGACCACCGTCCGGAAGGCGTCGTTGCCGATGGCCGCGGCCAGTTTCACCGTGTCGGTGGAATGCACGACCCGGTCCGATCCCAACAGCATCGCCACCGTCACCGCCAGCACATAGACGGTGCCGACCGTGAGGATCGAAATCGGGATGGCGCGGGGGAGGTTGCGGTCCGGTTCGTGCATCTCCTCGGCGGCGTTGGCGATCGATTCGAAACCGGTGAATGCATACAGGGCGGCCATCACCGCCAGGATCAATCCTGACACCGTGCTCTGGCCGATCTCGATGAACCCGAACAATGCGTAGGGTGCTGGCGCGAAGACCTCCGGCTGGCCCGCGGTGGCGTAGTTGTTGACGCCACCCGCGACGACGATCCAGAGCCCGCCGAGGATGAAGATCGTCAGCGCAAACACCTTGCCGACCGTGGAGATCCCGTTGGCCCATTCGATGGCCCGGTTGCCGAACAGGTTGATGAGCAGCAACACCAGCATGAAAATGAGGAACGTCAACGTCTTGACGCTGAACAGTTGACTGTCGTTAGCCCAATTTTCATGGGGGAAAACCACTTTCAGCAGTGTCGCGACGAACAACGACGCCAGGACGCCCCAGGCTATGGATGCCACCACGGCATGGGTGACGCCGACGTAGATGCCGATCCGCTGCCCGAAGGCGGCTGTGGTGTAGGCGTAGGACGCGCCGTTGGTTTTGACGTAACGGGCAGCCGTGGCGAAGACGACCGCCATTACCCCGACGAACAGACCGGCCAGCAGGTAGGCCAGCGGCGCCAACGGTCCCGCGAGCCGGATCACCGCGCCCGGAGTCAGGAAGATGCCGGCTCCGATGATCGCGTTGATCCCGAGCATGACAATGCTCCAGAAGCCGAGCTTGCTGATGCCCACCCTCCCTGTTCCTACGACACTGACCCGTCAACAGCCGAGTCGGCGAGCCAGTTCGTCGGTGAACTCGGCAACCTGTGCGGGACTGTCCAGGGCATACCGGGCGGCGGTGGCGCGATCCCCGTCGTCGTTGTGCCGCACCACAATCGGGATGCCGTCATCGCGCACCGCGTCGAAGGCGTCCTCGTCGGTGATGTCGTCGCCGAGGTAGATCGGCACCAACGGTCCGGATCCTGCCTCGTGCAGATGATCGATCACCCACCGCAATGTCCGGCCCTTGTCCCAGTCCAGGTCCGGGCGCAACTCGATGACTTCACGTCCCGTTGTCACGCGCAGCGCGTCGCGTTGACCGGCGGTGCGGACCGCGGCCGCCACGTCGCCGATCCGGTCGCGCGCGGCGTTGCGGTAGTGCACGGCGACCCCGAAGCGCTTGTGCTCCACCGTGACTCCGGGGATGTCGCCGAGTTTGTCCCGCAGCTGGGCGGCGGCTTGCTCGAGCACCGGGATGGCCGCTGCCGCTTCCTCGTTCTGGTGGTGGGTGCCGTCGGGCGCCGTCAGTTCGAATCCGTGGCTGCCCGCGTACCAGATGCCGGGCAGGCCCACGCGCCGGGCGACATCGGCGAGGTCGCGGCCGCTGAGCACCGCGACCGGACAACGGGCGGCCAGATGTTGCAGTGCTTCGGATGCACCGGGGGCCGGCTCGGCCGTATCCGGGTCGTTCACGATCTCTGACAGCGTGCCGTCGAAGTCGAAGAACACCGCGGGTCGGCTGACGGTGATCTCGCCGATGGCCCGCAGTGCGTCCGCCAACTCGGACATGCGCCGGTCCCCCTTGCGCACGGCTATCTCGGCGAGGTCGGCGACAACGGCGTCGGCTCCGGGTATCGCGTCGCGGCCAAATCCGATCACGAGCGCGAACCCCGCGTCCCGCGCGACATTGACCCGGGAGGCGTCGGATGCGACAACAGCACATCTACCCCGCGGCACGGCCAGTCGCTCGGCCGACTCGATCACGGGGTTCGGCGTGTAGGTAGCGGTGCGAACGCCCGCCTCACGCATGTCGTTCAGTACCGATTCAGCGAGCGGCAGGTCCGTGTCGAAGAGGACCGCGTCGATGCGTCGCGGGTCGATGGTGACCGGCATGTACCCACCCTCTCACGAGGGGGTTGCCGGTCGGGTCAGTGGCGGCGCACTCGCGCCGGTGGCGCGGACGGCCGCCACCGGACCGCGGCGCTGGGAACCGAAGGCCTTTTGCGTGGGCGTTCGAACGGCAGCACCGAGCTCCGGCCGAGCGCCAGCAGACGCGTCGTACCCTGTTCGATGCCGGCGGCAAGCTGCTCCAGCTGGGCGGCCGCCTGGTATTCGGCGGTGACACCGAAGATCAGATCGTCGGCGTAGCTCAGCACTGCGACCCCGGTGCTGAGTTGCGGCCCGGTCGGTGGGACCGGCAGCAGGCGCTGCAGTGGTTGACCCAGCAACTGCAACCGGTGCCGTGGTCCGGGCGCCCCAGTGCTCAACGTCACCGCATCGTGTTTGCGGAACCGAGACACCGATTGAATGATGTTGGTGTACAGCGCCCGTGGTGAACGTGCTGGGTGGGGTTGGACCTGCTGCCTCGACCCGGCGTGCACCGCCTGCAGCTGCCGGACGGGATCCTCGAGATCGACGGGGAGGTAGGTCAGCGTCGGGCCGACGGCCCGCAGCGAGTCCGCCCGGGGTTGCTCACCGCGGCTCACCAGCACGGTGCGGAAGCTTTCGGTGATCGCGGCGACGGCGACGTCGTTGGTGCTCACCCCGAACTTGCGGGCCAACCTGTCGACGGCGGCGCGGGGGACGCGCACCGTGCGATAGTGCCGCAGTGTGTTCGCCGGTCCGGCCGGCGCGGGCCAGGTGCTCGCGGCGGCGGCGACGTCGGCGGCAACCCGTGCCGCGATCTTGACCGCGCCGAACGGCAACTGCCACCAGGTGTCGCCGTCGGGTGGTGAAACCGGAGGCCGGGCAACGGCATCGGTGAAGGCAACGGGATCGCCGTCGTCGCAGAGCCGGGTGAGCAGATGCGCCGGCGGGAGGTCGCGCGCAAGGCCGTGGTGGATCTTCAGCAGGATTGCCCACTGGTTGCCCTCGAGGCGCTCGATGATCCAGCACTCCCACGGCGGGCGGCCGGGCTCCAGCGGCCGCTCCAGGGCGTGGGCGATGGCCCGGAACAGCTCGGCGTCGTCACCGGGGGGAGGCAGGGCGACCCGCTGCAGGTGCGGGGTGACGTCCGAACCCGGCTGAATGCGTTCGCTCAGCAAATTCTCGATGACGGTGTGATCGGGCTTGGTCCCGCGGATGACGGCCACCGCTCCCGTCGCCAGATCTGTGTGCCGGTCGTGTTCTGGGATCCGCAGCGGTCCCACGTGCACCATTGTCGTCGTCGTCATGCCAAGCCCCCACCGATGTCTGCAACAGTTGTACCAGTATCCGAGGGGGATGTGCACGCCGGTAGGTCAGCCAGGTTAAGAATGCGTTTATCAGATAAAGAGGTATTTAACTGGGGCGATATCACCGTAGCGCGTCATGTTCGCAAATTGTTTCGGCGGCGTTCCAAAGGTGTTCCGGTGCGGGTTTCGAACTGTTGGCGACGACGTGACACTCGAACAGATGTTCGATATACTGGTTCGGTGGGATGGCACAACGGGCCGCCGAGTTGGTCGGAGATGGAGCGGGTTCTCGACGGCAAACCGCGCCATGCGGGCCGGCCGGCCGCGGCTGTGCCGGCTGGTGATGCTCCGTTGTCGCAGAAGCGCGGATCGTATTCAGCAAAATCGGACGGGCGCCGGCGCCGGTCGTCGGTCGCATATGCCGAATTGCATGCGCATTCGGCGTACAGCTTCCTCGACGGGGCCAGCACGCCGGAGGAGTTGGTGGAGGAGGCAGCCCGGCTGGACCTGTGGGCGCTGGCGCTGACCGACCACAACGGCCTGTACGGCGCGGTGCGATTCGCTGAAGCGGCCGTCGAACTCGACATGCGCACGGTGTTCGGCGCGGAATTGTCGCTGAGCTGCCAGGCGCGCACCGAGCAACCGGATCCGCCCGGGCCGCATCTGCTGGTGCTGGCCCGAGGTCCCGAAGGGTACCGGCGGCTGTCGCGGCAACTGGCCACCGCACACCTGGCCGGCGGGGAGAAGGGCAAGCTGCGTTACGACCTCGACGCATTGACCGAAGCCGCCGGCGGCCACTGGCACATTCTCACCGGATGCCGGAAAGGTTCTGTGCGACAAGCACTCTCCGACTCCGGACCCGATGCGGCGCGGCTGGCGTTGGCCGACCTGGTGGATCGGTTCGGGGCACATCGGGTGAGCATCGAACTGACCCATCATGGTCAACCCCTCGACGACGAACGCAATGCGCTGCTGGCCGGGCTGGCGCCGCACTTCGGGGTCGGTGTCGTCGCCACCACCGGAGCGCACTTCGCCGATCCGTCCCGGCGCCGGCTGGCCATGGCGATGGGTGCGATCCGGGCCCGGCAGTCCCTGGACGACGCCGAGGGATGGCTGGCACCACTGGGCGGCTCACACCTGCGCTCCGGTGAGGAAATGGCCCGGCTGTTCGCGCACTTGCCCTTTAGGGGCACTGACGCGGTGACCGCGGCCGCCGAACTCGGCGAGCAGTGCGCGTTCGGGCTGGCATTGATCGCGCCGCAGCTGCCACCCTTCGACGTACCCGAAGGGCACACCGAGGACAGTTGGCTGCGCGCCCTGACCATGGCGGGTGCGGCCGATCGCTACGGACCGGCCGATCGGGCGAAAAGAGCATACGACCAGATCGAGCACGAACTGAAAATCATTGCCCGACTGAGTTTTCCGGGTTACTTCCTGGTGGTGGACGACATCACCCGGTTCTGTCGAGAAAACGACATCCTGTGTCAGGGCAGGGGATCGGCGGCCAATTCCGCGGTCTGTTACGCCCTCGGGGTGACCGCTGTCGACCCGATAGCCAACGATTTGCTGTTCGAGCGCTTCCTCTCGCCCGCCCGCGACGGCCCGCCCGACATCGACATCGACATCGAGTCCGACCAGCGCGAAAAAGTCATCCAGTACGTCTACGACAAGTACGGCCGGGATTATGCCGCCCAGGTAGCCAACGTCATCACCTACCGGCCGCGCAGTGCGGTGCGCGACATGGCGCGCGCGCTGGGTTTCTCGCAGGGACAGCAGGACGCGTGGAGCAAGCAGATCAGTCACTGGTCGGGGCAGCCCGCCGATATCGAGGGCATTCCCGAGCAGGTGGTGGACCTGGCCAACCAGATCCGGAACCTGCCGCGGCACATGGGTATCCATTCCGGCGGCATGGTGATCTGCGACCGCCCGATCGCCGACGTGTGCCCGGTGGAATGGGCGCGCATGGCGAACCGCAGTGTGTTGCAGTGGGACAAAGACGACTGTGCGGCAATCGGTTTGGTGAAATTCGATCTGCTGGGTCTGGGCATGCTCTCGGCGCTGCACTACGCGCGGGATCTGGTGGCCGAGCACAAAGGCATCAATGTGGACTTCGCCCGGCTCGATCTCTCCGAACCGGCGGTGTACGAGATGCTGTCGCGGGCCGATTCGGTGGGCGTGTTCCAGGTGGAGTCGCGCGCGCAGATGGCTACGCTGCCGCGGCTGCGGCCGCGGGTCTTCTACGACCTGGTGGTAGAAGTCGCGCTGATCCGGCCCGGGCCCATCCAGGGCGGGTCGGTGCATCCCTACATCAAACGTCGCAACGGTGTCGACCCGGTCGTCTACGATCACCCGTCGATGGAACCGGCATTGCGTAAAACGTTGGGAGTACCGCTTTTCCAGGAACAGCTGATGCAGCTGGCGGTCGACTGCGCCGGCTTCTCGGCCGCCGAAGCCGACCAGTTGCGGCGCGCCATGGGCTCCAAGCGCTCCACCGAACGCATGCGACGGCTGCGCGACCGGTTTTACGACGGCATGCGCACCTTGCACGGGGCGCCGGACGAGGTGATCGAGCGGACCTACGAAAAGCTGGAGGCGTTCGCCAACTTCGGTTTCCCGGAAAGTCACGCGCTGTCCTTCGCGTCGCTGGTGTTCTACTCGTCGTGGTTCAAGCTGCACCACCCGGCGGCGTTCTGTGCGGCGTTGCTGCGCGCCCAGCCGATGGGTTTCTATTCGTCGCAGTCGCTGGTGGCTGACGCGCGCCGGCACGGCGTGCTGGTGCACGGTCCAGACGTGAATGCCAGCCTGGCTTTCGCGACGCTGGAGAACGCCGGGCTGGAGGTCCGGTTGGGGCTGGGGGCGGTCCGCCACATCGGCGAAGACCTGGCTGAGAAACTGGTCGACGAGCGAAAAACCAACGGCCCGTTCATCTCCCTGCTGGACCTGACCACTCGACTGCAATTGAGCGTCCCGCAGACCGAAGCGCTGGCGACGGCCGGCGCGCTGGGCTGTTTCGGGATGTCCCGGCGTGAAGGGTTGTGGGCGGCCGGGGCCGCGGCCACCCAACGGCCGGACCGGTTGCCCGGCGTCGGCTCGTCCTCACACATCCCCGCGCTGCCCGGAATGAGCGAACTGGAGCTGGCGGCTGCCGACGTGTGGGCCACCGGCGTCTCCCCGGACAGCTATCCGACGCAGTTCCTGCGGGCCGACCTCGACGCACTGGGGGTGGTGCCCGCCGCCGCATTGGGGGAGGTGCCCGACGGGGACCGGGTGCTGGTCGCCGGCGCGGTGACCCATCGGCAGCGGCCCGGCACCGCCCGGGGGGTGACGTTCGTCAACCTCGAGGACGAGACGGGCATGATCAACGTGCTGTGCACACCGGGGGTGTGGGAACGCCACCGCAAGCTGGCCCACACCGCGCCGGCGCTGCTGATCCGCGGTCAGGTCCAAAACGCCAGCGGCGCAATCACTGTCGTGGCCGATCGGATCGGCCGCATCACTTTGGCGGTGGGCTCGAAGTCCCGGGATTTCCGGTGAGTTTGTGCTGGTGCGCGAGCACCACCGCGTGGATACGGTCGCGCACACCGAGTTTGGCCAGGATGCGCGACACATGCGTCTTGACCGTCTCCTCGCTGACCACCAACTCCGCGGCGATCTCGGCGTTGCTGTGGGCCTCGGCGACCAGCAACAGCACCTCGTACTCCCGGGCGGTGAGGGAGGCCACTGCGGCGGGAGTGGGCACCGGTGCCAGCGAGTCCGCGACCCGGGCGGCCAGTCGGCGGGTCATCGCGGGATCGATGACGGAGTCGCCGCGCGCCACGATCCGGATGGCGCCCACAAGTTCCTCCGGCGGAAGGGATTTCAGCAGGAAGCCACTGGCCCCGGCCTGCAGTGCCTGCGCCAGCACCGTCTCGCTGTCGTAGGTGGTCAACATCAGCACCCGGGTGTCGCCGGCCGAGACGATCGGGGCGATGGCCGCGATCCCGTCGAGTTTGGGCATCCGCACATCGAGCACGCACACGTCGGGACGAAGTCGCAACGTCTGCTCGATCGCGGTGCGCCCGTCGCCGACATCGGCGACGCACGAGGTGTCGGGATGCGCGTCGATGATGGCGCGTAGTCCGGCACGGAACACCGCATGATCGTCGGCGATCAGCACGCGGATGGTCATGGCGTCGCGATCGGCAGCGACACCATGGCGCGCCATTCGTTCTGGCCACCGCATTCCAGCCTGCCGCCGAACAACTCGGCGCGGCGCCGGATCCCGTCCAGGCCATGATGCAGCGAATCACCGGAATAAGGTTGCACAGCAATGGGATTGGTTTGCACAATCTCGAGCCGTGCACCGGCCCGGCGCACCTCCAGACGGGCGGTGCCATCGCCGTGGCGCAGCGCGTTGGTGAGGAGTTCCTGCACGATCCGATACACCGTCACGTCCAGTGACGGCGGCAAGACCAGCGGGTCGGTGGGCAGCACGAGTTCGACCGTAAGGCCCGCCCTGCCCACCGACTCGACGAGTTCGTCGATACCGCCCAGGCCGGGCTGGCGGTCGCCGGCGTCGTGTCGGCCGTGCAGCAGGTCGAGCTGGCGGCGCAGATCCACCATCGCGGCCCGGCTGGAGGATTCCACCGCCGACAGGGATTCGGTGACCGCGGGCTGGCCGCCCGCCAAGGCGATCCGGGCCGCACCGGCGTGCACGCCGATGGCGCTGACGTGATGGGAGATCACGTCATGCAGGTCGCGCGCGATGGCTTCGCGCTCGTCGGTCAGTGCCCGTTCCAGCGCGAGGCGCTGCTCCTGAGCACGCAACCGGTCGCGCTGTTCGAGTTCGGTGACGTAGATGCCCCCGGTCGCGGTGTACCGGCCCACCAGCCAGGGCACGAACCCGTTGGACCCGGCGATGATCACCAGCAGCCGCCAGTCGTCTCGGCCGGCTGCATTGAGGATCGCCGCCCATCCCACCGCCCCCACCAACAGCGGAACGATCACCAGCGAAACCCGAGTGGACAACCAGGCGCCGGCGCGGAACCCGGCCACCAGGATGCCGATATCGCTGACACCGGTGGCCCGGCCGTGGTGGTAGAGCAACAGGCACGCCAGCAACCTGGTCACGACCTGCGTCACGGCGACCAGGGCCACCGAGGCGGGCGGACCGGCCAGGGCCAGGTCTGCCGCCGCCAGCAGCCCCGCCACTGCCGTCGCGGCAACCGGCGCTTCGCCGTAGATCCCCGAGACCAGAAAATAGGTGACGTCGACCGCGGCGGCGATCACCCCCACCAGCAGCGATTGACGCGTCAACGACCGGCGCACCTGTTCCAGCGGCAGGTCGGCGGTGCGGGCCATGGGAGGCCACACTACCGCTGCGCATCCCCCACGAGAGGGATGCGCAATCGCTCCGGTGCGCGATGTCTGGCCGATCGATTGTTCATAGCGTGGCGGCATGCAAGCCACCACCATGCTGATCCTCGCGACGGTTCCCGCCTTCGTGCTGTTGTCGTTCCTGGAATGGGTCGACGTGCGCCGCGACCCCGCCGAGTCGGCGTTCTCGGCGCGCGACACCGCCGGCAACTGGGCGACCTATCTGCTCAACGCCACCTTCAGAATCCTCGGGCACTACGTGCTGCCGTTCTCCACGATCGTCGCGGCCGGCGCGCTGACCCCGCTGCACCTGTCGCCGCGGCACTGGTGGGTGTGGGTGGCGTGCCTGGTGGTCACCGACTGCTGCTACTACTGGGCCCACCGCGGCGATCACCGCATCCGGCTGCTGTGGGCCGCGCACAGCGTGCATCACTCGAGTACGCATTTCAACATCTCGACCAACCTGCGGCTGCCGTGGTTCCACCCGGTGTCCTACGCCGTGCGCAGCATGGCCTGGCTGCCGGCCGCGCTGCTGGGATTTCCGGCATGGATGATCTTCCTGGTCAACACCGCCGGTTTGGTCTTCCAGATCCCGTGCCACACCGAACGGATCGGAAAGCTCTGGCGGCCATACGAATTCCTGTTCAACACCCCGTCACACCACCGGGTGCACCACGGCTCCAACCCGGCCTACCTCGACAAGAACTACGGCGGTGTGTTCATCATCTGGGACCGGTGCTTCGGTAGCTATGCCGAGGAGGTCGAGCCGGTGCGTTACGGGCTGACGCACCGCATCGACACCGACAATCCGGTGAAATACAACTACCTGGAGACGGTGTCGCTGATGCGCGACGTATCGCACGCCGAGTCGTGGCGGGGCCGGTTCGGCTACATGTTCGGGCCGCCGGGTTGGACCGAATCGCGGGTGCCCGCGCGACTTCTGGAGAATTACGCTCGGAGTCCCGGAACCCGTTGTGGCAGTTCGACGGTCGTGGCCGACGATCAGCGCGGGTAGGGTGCCCCACATGACCCTCGACCTGACCGTGGACGAAGTCCTGCGCACCACCCGCTCGGTCCGTAAGCGCCTCGATTTCGACAAGCCGGTGTCGCGCGACGTGCTGATGGAGTGCCTGGAGCTGGCGCTGCAGGCACCGACCGGTTCCAATTCGCAGGGCTGGCAATGGGTTTTCGTCGAGGACGCGGACAAGAAGAAGGCGATCGGCGACGTCTATCTGGCCAATGCCCGCGGCTACCTCAGCTCGCCGGCCCGCGAATACGCCGAGGGCGACACCCGCGGCGAGCGGATGGGTCGGGTGCGTGAGTCAGCGATGTACCTCGCCGAACACATGCACGAGGCGCCGGTGCTGCTGATCCCGTGCATCGAGGGTCGCGAGAACAAGTCGCCGCTGGGCGGTGTGTCCTTCTGGGCGTCGCTGTTCCCGGCGGTGTGGAGCTTCTGCCTGGCGCTGCGGTCGCGCGGGCTGGGCTCGTGCTGGACCACGCTGCACCTGCTCGGTGACGGCGAGCGCCAGGTCGCCGACGTGGTCGGCATCCCTTACGAGGACTACAGCCAGGGCGGCCTGTTCCCGATCGCCTACACCAAGGGCACCGACTTCCGGCCCGCCAAGCGGCTGCCGGCCGAAAGCTTGACGCACTGGAACAGCTGGTAACCGTCGGGGGACGCGTCTGTCCCCTATTTGGTGGACACCGGATTCGTCTCCCGGTATCTCCCATCGGAGGACACCGCCGGGGACCCGAGTCGGGCAGTCTCAATGACAACGAGTTACACCGAAGTCGGCATCACCGCCGACACCCCTCAAAGCTGTGGCATGTTTCTCTGCCCCCAGAAACATGGCCACTTGGAAGCAGGCCCGTGTTCGCACGGGCCTGCTTCTGCTTGTGGCCGGCAAATTCGAGAGTTACACGGCACCGGAGTAGCCGTGCTGGCGCCACGCCTCGTAGACGGCGACGGCCGCGGCGTTGGACAGGTTCAGGGACCGCCGCCCGGCCAGCATCGGAATCCGCACCTGCTGGGTGATGTGCGGATCGGCCAGGGTTGCCGCGTCCAGCCCGGTGGGTTCGGGCCCGAACATCAGCACATCACCCGGCAGGTAATCGACCGCGGCGAACGGCGTGCCGGCCGCAGCGGTGAAGGCGAACACCCGCGCCGGCGACAACGCCGCCCACGCCGATTCGAGCGATGTGTGCACAGTGACGGACGCCAGGTCGTGATAGTCCAGCCCCGCCCGCCGCAGTTTCGGCTCGGACAGGTCGAAGCCCAGCGGCTCGACCAGATGCAGTTCGCATCCGGTCGCCGCCACCGTCCGAATGGCATTGCCCGTGTTCGGCGCAATCCGGGGAGAAAAGAACAGCAGCCGGAACATGCGTCGATCATGGCAAATTTCGTCGGCTGTCTTTTCGCAGAAGTGGGTAAACAACGCGTTAGCTCGTTGTCAGATCTGCATCGGTATCTAGTCGAAAGGGCGTCAAATGGCTCGTCACGAGGGCGGCAGGTGGGACGTAGGTGTCAAGAAGGGCGACGTTTATGTTGCGCGTATCTCCGAGGACGACGAAGGCCTATTCGAGGATCTGATCTCACCCGACGAAGCGCGGCATTTGATCGATCTGCTGACGAAGTACGCCGACAAGGCCGACGAATACGACCCTGACAAAGACGACGACAAAGACGACGACGACGACGACAAAGACGACGACGATGACGATGACGACGATGACGATGACGATGACGATGACGATGATGACGACGACGACGATGAAGACGAAGACGATGATGACGACAAGAAATCGAAGAAGAAGAAGTCGGATTAGGGTCAGCTGCTGCGCCGGGTGACACCGGCGCAGCTTCTGCTCACCAAGAACTCTTTTAGAACTCTCCAAGGCCCCTGCAGAAATCTCGGTGTCAAGCAAGCCGACACCGAACCAGGGGGCACCGAGAATGACCGTCGAATCAGTGCAGGTGAACAGCGTCTACCCGCACACCGACAGCCGTTACGAGAACGTAGAGGCCACGGTTACCTTCGCCGTGGACCCCGCCCACCTGGCCAACGCGCGCATCGCCGACCTCGAGCTGGCCGCCCGCGACGCCGACGGCCTGGTCCGCTACGACGCGGACCTGCGCCTGATCCGCCCGGTCGACGGCGGCAACGGCAAGCTGCTGTTCGTCGTCCCCAACCGCGGCGTGCCGACCAACGCCCCCTGGCTCAAGGGCGGCTTCCTGCTCGACCGGGGCTGGACGATCGCCTCGTGCGGCTGGCAGTGGGACGTCCAGCGCGGGCCGGCCACCCTGGGCCTGACCGCGCCGCAAGCCGATGTCGAGCCCGGCTTCCTGCGCCTGGAGTGGCGCTCGGACAGCGTCAAGGACGACCACGTGCTCAGCTTCACCGCGCCCGAGATCGAGTCCATCCCCGGCGCCGACGTGCTGTTCAGGTTCACCGATTACCCGACCGTCGACGTCGACGACCCCCACGCCGTGCTGACCGTGCGCACCGCACCTGACGCCGAGCCGACCGTCATCGACCGGGACACCTGGCGCTTCACCGACGAGACCCATGTCGCGCTGGACGGCGGATTCCAGCCTTTCCGCTGGTACGAGCTGACCTACCGCACCGCGCTGGCCCCGGTCGCCGGCACCGGCCTGCTGGCCATCCGCGACATCGTCAGCCACCTGCGGGCCGACGGCATCGAGCACACCTTCGCCTACGGCGTCTCCCAGGCCGGACGGCTGCTGCGCCAGTTCGTCTCCGACGGTCTGAACGTCGACGAGGCCGGACTGCAGGTCTTCGACGGCGTCTTCAGCGACTTCGCCAGCGCCGCCCGCGGCCAATTCAACCAGCGCTACGCCCAACCCTCCGCCCCGGGCGGCAGCGGTCGCGGCAGCAACGACCCGCTGAGCAACGCCGATCTGCTGGCCGTGCAGCGCGCCCTCGGCGGGGTGCCGAAGACCATCTTCACCAACAGCGCCACCGAGTACTGGCAGGGCGACGGCGCGCTGGTCCACGTCGACCCGCACACCGGCCAGGACCTGCCCGAGGACGCCGACGTGCGCACCTACCTGCTGGCCGGCACCGACCACTTCGGCAGCAGCAAGATCAAGGACGCGCTGCCCGCGGCCAACCCGGTGCACCACCTCGACGTCACCCCGGTCACCCGCGCCCTGCTGATCGCCCTGGAGAACTGGGTCGTCGACGGCGTCGAGCCCCCCGCCAGCGCGGTGCCCCGCACCGCCGACGGCACCGCCGTCGCTCGCAAGGACGTGCTGTCACACTTCGGCTACACCAACACCCCGTCGCCGGCCTGGCTCCCGGCGGCGCGCCGCGGCCAGTCGCACGTGGACCTGGTGTCGGCGGTCGACCAGGACGGCAACGAAGTCGCCGGCATCCGGCTGCCCGCCGTCGCTGCCCCGCTCGCGGTGTACACCGGCTGGAACGCCCGCCAGTACACCCAGGACCTGCCCGACGTGCTCTACGAGCGCATCGGCAGCAAGCTGGCCTTCGCGCCGGGCCGGCCGTCGGTCACCGACCGCTACGCGACCGGCGACGACTACGCTGCGGCGGTCCGTGCCGCCGCCGAAGATCTGGTGGCACAACGGTTCCTGCTGGCCGACGAGGTCGAGTCGGTGATCCGCAAGACCGTCGCGCAGTACCCCGCTTAGCGATGTCCTGCCCAGCCCTGACTTTCAGCCTTCATTCTGATTGGCGGGTGCTGCGACGATGTCGCCGCTACGCTCACTGCTCGTGGCGGAAACGTTGTATGCGCCCTGCGGTGACCTCAGTCTCGCCTATCAGGTGGTCGGCGACGGGCCCGTTGACCTGGTCTGGGCCGGGTCGTTCGCCAGTCACGTCGAGTTGTATTGGACAATGCCCGAATTCGGTTCGCTGATGGAGAAGCTGGGCACGTTCGCTCGAGTCTTGTTGTTTGACAAGGCCGGCGTGGGGTTGTCAGATCCAGTGCCCAAAGTACGTACGCTCGACGAGCGTGCGACCGAGATCCAGGCCGTGATGGACGCCGCCGGATTCGAAACGGCCGCCCTCCTCGGGGTGAGCGAAGGCGGTCCGGCGGCCATCCTCTTTGCCGCAACGCGTCCGGAACGAACCCGGGCGTTGATCCTGACCGGTACGACGTCGTACTCCGTTACAGACGGGTGGGGCGACCTGGACTGTGATCCGGCAGAACTGCGGGCACGTATCTTGAGTGAGTTGGGCGAAAACTACACGCCATCGGTGGCATGGATTGCCCACAGCCAGGAATTCGGCCGCGCCGTCCGATATGCATGGGGGAGCGGGGCGGCACTCAAATGCATCATTTCGTCGGTCCGATCGACACGCCAGCTCGGAATGTTGGAGCGCATGTGCGCCAGCCCGGGGATGGCGCGGGCAACAGCGGAAGCGGGATTCCGGATCGACGTGCGGCCGATCCTGCCGACGATCACGGCACCGACACTCGTTTTCCACGCCCGCGACGATCCCGCGCTGCCCGTGCAATCGGGCAGATACCTAGCCGATCACATTCCCGGCGCACGCATGCTCGAGCTCGATGGAGCAGACCACGCGCCATGGTTCACTGAGCCGGACAGGATCGCGACCGAAATCGAAGAGTTGCTCACCGGCAGCCACGGCCAGACGGCACCGTCACGTCGTGCCCTGCGCACCGTGCTGTTCACCGACATCGTCGCCTCGACCGAACGTGTCGCGGCCACCGGCGACGAACGGTGGCGCGCGGTGCTGCAGCGCTTTGGAGCAGTCACTGCCGAACTCACCAGCCGATTCGCCGGCACAGTTGTCAAGAGCACCGGTGACGGCCACCTCATCACATTCGACGGTCCGACGCAGGCCATCCGCTGCGCGGAGATGTTGCGCCGCGATGCCGAGACGCTGGGAATCGAGGTCCGGATAGGTATTCACACCGGTGAGTGTGAACTGCTGGACCGCGATATCGGGGGGATCGCGGTTCACATCGCTGCACGCATTCTCAGCCAGGCTGGTCCCGGCGAAATCCTTGTCTCGCGCACCGTGCGTGACCTGGTCGTGGGTTCGGGAATTGGCTTTGAAGACCGTGGCAACGTCGAGTTGCGCGGAGTGCCCGGCAGCTGGCAGCTGCTGGAGGTCGCTCGCGGCGGCGCGCGCCCGGGATCGGTCGAGGCGGCACTGGTGTCAACACCCACCCCGGGACCCGGGGCGGCGATGCGCCGCTCGGACCGCGTCGCGGCCCTGATGGCCAAGCGCACGCCATGGATATTGCGTGGGATAGCCCGTTTCGGCGCTACCCGATAGAACGGTTTTTCCTGCTGACCGGCCCGTCGTCGAATCCGCTGCGCCGAACTTTATCTACTCAGTAACAATTATGGAGACCTCAGCTGCGGGCTGTCATACTCGTCGGATCGTCAGGCATTCCATTCGCGGCCAGCTGCCGGCGAATACAGCAGCAGGAAGTTCGATGAGCCTCTCGTTTCACTCGATGCCCCGGGAAAGCGCGCCCACGTGACCATGTTCGCCCGCCCGACCAACCAGGTCGCGGCGGTCCCGCCCGAGTTCGCACCCGCCCCGGCCGCCGCGAACGTGTCGGCCAAACGACCGCGGTCCTGGTCGCTGCGCAACTGGCCGGTGCGCTGGAAGGTCTTCGCGATCGCGGTGGTTCCGCTGGTGCTGGCGACCGTCTTCGGGGCGATGCGGGTCGAGGGCGCGCTGGCCAATTCGAACGGCTTGCGGCTGGCCGCGGCCCGGGCCGAGGTGATACCGGCGATCACCAAGTACATGTCGGCGCTCGACGTGGCGCTGCTGGCCAGCTCCACCGGGCGCGACGTGGAGGGTGCGAAGAAGAACTTCGCCGCCCGCAAGAACGAACTGCAGACCCGGTTGGCGGACACCGACGTCATACCCGATGTCCGGACCGGCGGGGACACCTTGCTCAACGGCGGGCAGGCCCTGCTGGACAAGGCGCTGAGCAACAGCCTCGGTCTGCGCGACCGCATCACCACCTACGCCCCCCTGCTGCTGATCGCCGAGGACGCGATCACCGCTTCGGTGCAGGTGGACAGCGAGCGGATCCGGTCCCAGGTGCAGGGCCTGAGCCGAGCCGTCGGCGCGCGCGGACAGATGACGTTGCAGCAGATTCTGGTCATTCGCGGCGCCGACCTGCCCGAGCCGCAACTGCGCAACTCGATGATCACCCTGGCCGGCACCGAACCGTCCACGCTGTTCGGGATGAGCGAAGTGCTCGGGGCCGGTTCACCGGATGCCAAGAACCTGCAGCAGCAGCTGGTCACCCGGATGTCGATCATGTCCGACCCGGCCAGCGACCTGGTCGAGAACCCCGACCTGCTGCGATCGATACAGACCACCCAGGGAATCGCCGAACAGGTCATCGGCAGCGCCACCGCGGAGGTGACCAGATCGGTGCAGGGGCAGGCCACCGAACGCCGCGACGCAGCCGTCCGCGACGCGGTGCTGATGCTGCTCGCCATCGGGATCGCGCTGCTGATCGTGCTGTTGGTGGCGCGTGCGCTGGTCAAGCCGTTGCGGATGCTGCGCGACGGCGCGTTGAAGGTGGCCCACACCGATCTCGAGGGTGAGATCGAACGGGTCCGCGCCGGCGCCGAACCCGTTCCCGAACCGTTGGCGGTGTACACCACCGAGGAGATCGGGCAGGTCGCCCACGCCGTCGACGAACTGCACACCCAGGCCCTGCTGCTGGCCGGTGACGAGGCGCGACTGCGGCTGCTGGTCAACGACATGTTCGAGACGATGTCGCGGCGCAGCCGTTCCCTGGTGGATCAGCAGCTGGCGCTGATCGACCGACTGGAACGCAACGAGGAGGATCCCGAGCGGCTCGACCACCTCTTCCGGTTGGATCACCTGGCCGCCCGGTTGCGCCGCAACAGCGCCAATCTCTTGGTGCTGGCCGACGCGCAGATCACCCGTGACCAGCGCGATCCGGTGCCCCTGTCGACCGTGATCAACGCCGCGGTCTCCGAGGTTGAGGACTACCGCCGGGTCGAAACCGGCGCGGTGCCCGACTGCACGGTGCTGGGCGCCACCGCCGGCGGAATCATCCATCTGCTCGCCGAGTTGATCGACAACGCGCTGCGCTATTCGCCGCCCACCTCCCCGGTGAAGGTGTCCGTCGTCCGCGGCAGTGAGGGCGGCGTCCTGCTGCGCATTGCAGATTCCGGGCTGGGCATGACCGACTCCGACCGGCGGATGGCGAACATGCGGCTGCAACCCGGCGGCACGCCGGAGCCGACCCCGGAAAACGCCCGGCACATGGGCCTTTTCGTGGTCGGCCGGCTGGCCGCCCGGCATGGGGTCCGGGTGGGGTTGCGGGGACCGGCCGGCAGCGAAGCGGGCGGTGGCACCACCGCCGAGGTGTATCTGCCGGTGACGGTGCTGGTCGGCGCCACACCGCCGGAGCCCGCCCCGCCGCCGCAGCGGCAGTTCTTCAAGGTGACGCCGCCGGCCGAGCAGGGCGCGGCCCCCGTGTCGCCGGCCGCCACCGGGGGGCAGCCGGTCACGGCGTTACCCCGCCGCAGTCCGGGGTCCAGCGGCATCACCTCCGACGCCGTGGCGGGGGCCGAGCAGCCGCCACCCAAGCAGAAGCGTCCGTTGCCGACACCGTGGTGGGAGAAGGGGCCGCAGCAACCGGTGACGCCGGCCCAACCGGCCGCGCCGCAACCCGCCACGGCCGCGTCGGACACCTCGGCGTTCTTCGCCCGGCGCCCGTCCCCGCCGGCCCCGCCTACCCCGAAACCGCCGCCGCCGGACCTCACGCCCTCGGGCCCGGATGACGACGACGTGATCTATCAACGGATGCTCTCGGAGATCATGGGCGACCCGCACGACCTGGTTCAGAGCCCCGACCTGGATTGGCAGACGGTGTGGGACCGCGGCTGGACCGCGGCCGCCGAGGCTGAGGACAAGCCGGTCGAGACCCGCACCGATGCCGGTCTGCCGATGCGCACCCCGGGCGCCCAGCTGGTACCCGGCGCGGCCGAGGCCGACGACCGCGAAGTGTCCAACGGCGGCTTGCACCGCAATCCCGAAGCGGTCCGTGCGTCGATCGGCAGCCACTTCAGCGGCGTGCGTTCCGGCCGGTCGCACACCTCCGGCGCCGAGGGGGGCGAGCAGCAGTGACGGTCCAATCGTCCTACAGTCCGCTGGACTGGCTGGTGTCGAAGTTCGTGCGTGAGGTTCCCGGGGTGGCGCACGCGCTGCTGGTGTCGGTGGACGGGTTGCCGGTCGCGGCCAGCGAGCACCTGCCCCGGGAACGGGCCGACCAGCTGGCCGCGGTGGCATCCGGGCTGGCCAGCCTGGCCACCGGCGCCGCGCAGCTGTTCGAAGGCGGGCAGGTGCTGCAGTCGGTGGTCGAGATGCAGAACGGGTTTCTGCTGTTGATGCGCGTCGGCGACGGGTCGCATCTGGCCACCCTGGCCATGCCGTCGTGCGATATCGGGCAGATCGGCTACGAGATGGCCATCCTCGTCGAACAGGTGGGCAATGTGGTGCAGTCCGCCCGCCGCGCCGAACCCGAGCCGCGATGGACGAACGCGACCCACCGCTAGCGCCGCCCAGCCTGGTCCGCCCTTACACTTTGACGGCCGGGCGCACCGGCACCGACGTCGACCTTCCGCTGGAGGCGCCGGTGCAGACGCTGCCGTCCGGGCACGCCCATGGGTGGCCCGCCGACGACGTGCGCGGCCGGATTGTCGGGCTGTGCGTGAGCAGCCCGTCCGTCGCCGAAGTGTCGGCCCGGCTGGATTTGCCGGTCGGTGTTGCGCGCGTCCTGATCGGGGATCTGGTCACCGACGGTTACCTTCGGGTGCACAGGACCTTGACCGACCGCTCGACCCGCGACGAGCGGCAGGAACTCATAGGGAGGACGTTGCGTGGTCTCAGAGCACTCTGAACACGGAACCGCGTCGACGAAGATCGTCATCGCGGGCGGGTTCGGGGCCGGCAAGACCACCTTCGTCGGCTCGGTCTCGGAGATCATGCCGCTGCGGACCGAGGCGATGGTGACCGACGCCTCGGCCGGCGTGGACATGGTCGAAGCCACCCCCGACAAACGCACCACCACCGTCGCCATGGATTTCGGTCGGCTGACCCTGGCCGAAGATCTGGTGCTCTACCTGTTCGGCACCCCGGGACAGCGGCGGTTCTGGTTCATGTGGGACGACCTGGTGCGCGGCGCGATCGGCGCGATCGTGCTGGTCGACCTGCGACGACTGCAGGACAGCTTCGCCGCCGTCGACTTCTTCGAGCACCGCCGGCTGCCGTTCCTGGTCGCGGTCAACGAGTTCGACGGTGCCCCGCGATATCCCGTCGGGGAGGTGCGCAAAGCGCTGACGCTGGCCGAGCACATTCCGGTGATCAGCGTCGACGCCCGCGACCGCCGGTCGGCCACCGACGCGCTGATCGCGGTGAGCGAGTACGCGCTGGCCCGACTGGCCAGCTGAGCGCGTTGCCTCCGCAGTGGACTGACCGCGAATTCACCGGCGCGGACTTCCGCGACGTTGACGACGGAGACCTCAGCCGGCTGCTCACCGAACGCGTGGTGTTCACCGAATGCGACTTCAGCGGCGTCAACCTGGCCGAGTCGCAGCACCGCGGATCAGCGTTTCGTAACTGCACATTCACGCGAACTACGTTGTGGCACAGTACTTTTGCGCAGTGCAGCATGCTCGGATCGGTGTTCGTGCAGTGCCGGCTGCGGCCGGTGACCTTCGACGAGGTGGACTTCACGCTCGCGGTGCTCGGCGGCAACGACCTGCGCGCCGTCGACCTCAGCGGGTGCCGGCTACGCGAGACCAGCCTGGTGGAAACCGACCTGCGCAAGGCCGTGCTGCGCGGCGCGGACCTGCGCGGTGCGCGGACGGTGGGCACCCGGCTCGACGAGGCCGACCTGCGCGGCGCTGCCGTCGACCTGTCGTTATGGACGACAGCGTCGCTGGCCGGCGCACGGGTCGACGTGCCGCAGGCGATGGCCTTCGCGCTGGCGCATGGGCTGCGGCTGGACGGCTGAGTCAGCGCTTGAGCCGGATCCGCCACCACACGATGCCCGAATAGACCACCGACAGCACGGCCAGCATCGCCATGTCGAACAGCCAGGCATCTTTGGTGTGCGCCCAGTGGCTGTCTTCGGGGCTGAGTGAACCGGGCACCAGCTCGCGCAGGTTCACCGTGGCGGCGGAGGCCGCATAACCCCAGCGCGCCGGGATCGCCCAGGACAGCTGGTCGAGGAAGATCCGGTTCGTCACCGGGATCATCCCGCCGGCCAGCACCAGCTGGAGCATCAGCGACACCACCAGCAGCGGCATGATCTGCTCGTTGGAGCGGGCCACCGACGAGAGCACCAGGCCGAGGATCGCCGAGGCCACGCAGGTCGCGGCGATAGTGGTGAACAGCTCGAAGCTGGGGTTACCCAGCACGAGGGCCTTCTGGGTGGGAGCCCCTTTGCCGACGATCACGATGAGCGTGGCGATGGCCGCCTGCAGCACCGCGAACACGGTGAAGACGGTCAGCTTGGCGCCCAGGTACGCCCAGGTGGACAAGCCGACCGCCTGTTCGCGTTTGAAGATCGCCCGTTCACCGATCAGGTCGCGGATGGTCAGCGCGGTGCCCATGAAGACGGCGGCGATGGAAAGCAACGTCAGGATCTGGGCAGCTTCGTCCGGGGTGTCACTGGTCGGTGCGGCCCGGCCGAACCCGGTGTTGCCCGGCACAGTCAGCGACAACCCGCCCAGGATGAACGGCAGCACCGCAAGGAAGATGAAGTACGCCCGGTCGGCGACCACCAGCCGAACCTGCCGGCGGGTGATCGTGGAGAACTGACGACGCGCGCTGGTGTGCGCCGGGGCACCGAGTTCGGCCGGTGCGGTCGCCTCCGCAGCCGGCAGCGGCTGATTCTGGGCCAGGAAGCGCCGATTGGCTTCGTCCGGGTCGGCGCCCACCTTGGCGAAAATGTGGGCCCAGTTCGTCGTCCCCATCACGTCGCCGATCTGGGCGGGCGGGCCCAGGTACGCCGTTTTGCCGCCCGGGGCCATCAGCAGCACCTGATCGCAGACGTCGAGGTAGGTCAACGAGTGCGTCACCACCAGCACCACCCGACCGGCGTCGGCGAGTTGCCGCAGCATCGTCATCACCTGCAGGTCCAGGGCGGGGTCCAGACCCGAGGTCGGCTCGTCCAGGATCAGCAGCGACGGTCCGGTGAGCAGCTCGAGCGCCACCGAGGCGCGCTTGCGCTGTCCACCGGACAGGTTGTCCACGCGGGTGTCGGCGTGCTTGGTGAGCCCGAGCTCGTCGAGCACCTGCGCCACCACCTGGGCGCGGTCCTCTTTGCTGGTATCGGGCGGCAGGCGCAACTCCGCGGCGTAGCTGAGGGCCTGGTTGACCGTCAGCTGCCGGTGCACCACATCGTCCTGCGGGACCATGCCGATCCTGCTGCGCAACGACGCGTACTGAGTGTGAATGTTGTGACCTTCGAAGGTCACGGTGCCCGAGCTGGGCGTGGTGTAACCGGCGATCAACCGCGACAGGGTGCTCTTGCCGGCCCCCGAGCCGCCGATGATCGCGGTCAGCGTCCCCGGCCGCGCGGTCATCGCGACGTTCTCCAGCAGCCGCTTGCCGTCGATCGCGAACACGATGTCCCGGACTTCCAGACCACCGGTGCGGGTCGCGGCTTCGGTGCGGCGCACCAGGACACCGCCGGTCAGCACCAGGTCGACGTTGCCGATGGTGACGACGTCACCTTCGCTGAGGATCGCCGACCCGATCCTGATTCCGTTGACGAATGTCCCGTTGACGCTGCTGTCGCGGATTTCAGTGCCCAGCGGCGTCTGGGACATGACTGCGTGATAGCGCGATGCCAGCACATCGGCGATGACGATGTCGTTGTCGGCCGCGCGGCCGATCCGGGCGGTTCCGCCGCCGGCTGCGGGGCGGCTGACCGGGGGACCCTGCGACACCGTGAGGGCCTCGGTCGGGTGGGCGGCCGGCGACTGCAGGACGGGTTGAGCCTGCTGGGTGGGTGGCTGCAGGGTGGGCTGGGCTTGTTGGGTGGGAGGCTGGGTGGCCGGCCCGCGCCGTTCGGGGGAGATGAGCGGAATGGCCGAGGTGCGTTGTGCGGCATCCCGCGGCGGCGCCTGACCGCCGGGTTGACGCATCGGCGGGGCTCCCGCGCCCACCGCGGCGGGATTGATCACGGCAAACCGCTCCGTCGGCGGCAGAACGCCGACGTTGCCGTGGTGGTGGCCGACCGCGAAGGTGACGCGGGGTCCATCCGGCCTGCCGAGGTTGAGCGCCTGGCCGTCCTGGATGTCGAGCGTCTGCATCCGGCGGCCGTTAGCGAAGAGCCCGTTCTGGGAGTTGTTGTCGATCGCGATCCAGCGGCCCTGGTCGAAACGCAGCACCAGGTGGGCGCGCGAGACGAGAGGGTGCGCCACCCGCAGATCGGCGCGCAGGTCACTGCCGACGATGACGTCCGATCCGGGCGCGAAGTCCCGGTGTGAACGCTCCGTGCGCACGGTCAGGACCGGTGATGAGGATGGCTGCATCAGCCTAGATTAGGGGTGCAATCCGCGTCAGCGGCGCTTTAGGCGAATTCTCCACCAGATGATGCTGCTGTAGATAATGCACAACACCGCGAGCATGCCCATGTCGAACAGCCACGCGCTGGGCGTGTGGTTCCAGTGCTGGTCCTTGGGGTCGGTCGGACCCGGGGTGAGCCGGTGGGTGTCGATGGTCGACGACGCCGCAGCGTACCCCCACCGCGCCGGGGTGGCCCAGGACAACTGGTCCAGGCCGGTGCGGTTGGTCACCCAGATCATCCCGCCGGAGAACACCAGCTGCGACATGATCGCGGTGACCAGCAGCGGCATGATCTGGTCCTGGGACTTCGCGATCGCCGACAGCGCCATACCGAGAATCGCCGAGGCCACACACGTGGCTGCGACGGTGACGAACAGTTCCAGCCGGACGTCGCCCAGCAACACCGCGTCCGATATCGGCTTCCCCCAGCCGATCACCGCGATCGTGGTGGCTATCGCCGCCTGCATGGTGGCGAAGGCGCAGAACACCACGATCTTGGCGGCCATGTAGGCGCCGGTGGACAGCCCGACGGCCTGTTCGCGTTTGAAGATGGGACGTTCCCCGACCAGGTCGCGGATGGTGAGCGCGGTCCCCATGAACACCGCCCCCACGTTGAGCATCACCAGGATCTGCCCGGGCTGATTCGGTGCGCTGCTGTAGGGGTCGGCCATGTCGAATCCGGTCTTGCCGCGGACCGTCAGGGTCAGCACGCCGATCAGGAACGGCAGCAATGCCAGGAACACGGTGTAACCACGGTCGGAGATGACCAGCCGAACCTGGCGACGCGCGATCGTGGAGAACTGACGGAAGCCGCTGTTATGCACCGGCTCGCCCAGGTCGGCGGCCGGGCTGGCCGGCGCCGGACCCGGTGGCTGTTGTCTGGCCTCCAGGAAACGGCGGTTGGCCTCGTCCGGGTCGGCGCCCACCTTGGTGAAGATGTCGGCCCAGTTGGTGGTGCCCATGGCCGCGCCGATCTGATCGGGCGTGCCCAGGAACGCGGTCTTGCCGCCCGGCGCCAGCAACAGGATCTGGTCGCAGACGTCAAGGTAGGACACCGAGTGGGTGACCACCAGCACCACGCGGCCCGCGTCGGCGAGCTGGCGCAGCATCATCATCACCTGCCGGTCGAGCGCCGGGTCCAGGCCCGAGGTCGGTTCGTCGAGAATCAGCAGGGACGGCCCGGTGAGCAACTCCAACGCCACCGAAGCACGCTTGCGCTGGCCGCCCGAGAGCTTGTCCACCCGGGTGTCGCCGTGCTTGGTCAACTCGAGTTCCTCGAGAACCTGGGCGACCACCTGGGCGCGGTCGGCTTTGCTGGTGTCGGGCGGCAACCGCAGCTCGGCGGCGTAGCCGAGCGCCTGGTTCACCGTCAGCTGGCGGTGCACCACGTCGTCCTGGGGGACCATGCCGACGCGGCTGCGCAGCGAGGCGTATTCGGCGTGGATGTCGTGGCCCTCGAAGGTGACATTGCCGGTGGTCGGGCTGGTGTAGCCGGCGATCAGCCGCGACAGCGTGGACTTGCCGGCACCGGAACCACCGATGATGGCGGTCAGCGTGCCCGGCCGCGCGGTCAGCGAGATGTGGTCGAGCAGCTGCTTGCCACCCTCGACGGTGAACGTGACGGAGTTGACCTCCAGGCCGCCGGTACGCGTGGCCGCGGCGGTGCGGCGCACCAGGGTGCCGCCGGCGAACACCAGGTCGACGTTGCCGATGGTGACCACGTCACCGTCGGTCAGGATGGCCGAACCGACCCGCACGCCGTTGACGAAGGTGCCGTTGACGCTGCTGTTGTCGCGGATCTCCGCGCCCAGCGGCGTCAGGGTCAGGAACGCGTGCTGACGGGAGGCCAGGACGTCCTGGATGACGATGTCGTTGTCGGTGGAACGTCCGATCGTGACGGACCCGGCCGGTTTCTCGTGCGAGCCGGTCCGGGTCATCAGGGCCTGGAACATCTTGGTCGCGATGTTGCCGCCCTCCGGCGGCTTGGCGCCGGCCGACGGGCCCGGGCGCAATGGCGGCCGCGACGGTCCCGGCGGTCCCGGCGGTCCCGGCGGGGCGAAGTTGGGCGACGACGACGGCGGGGCACTCACCGGATAGCCGGGCGGGGCCCACGGCTGGCCGCTGCTGGGGTACATCGGTTGCCCCGGCGGCGGCCCACCCGGATGCGGCCGCAGCGGCGGTGGTCCGCCCCGGCTCGGTTGGCGCCCGCTGGGCGGCGCCGCGGGCGGGGGACCCGGTGGGGGCGCGGCCGGCCACGCCCCGGACGGGCCGGCGACGGCCGGGATACGCATCGATTCGGTCTGCGGGGGACGCCCGGCCGGCCCGTGGTGCCGCCCGACCTCGAAGACCAGCAGCGGTCCGTCCGGGTTGCCGATGTTGACGGCCTGACCGTCGTGGATGTCGACCATCGGCACCCGCCGGCCGTTGGCGTAGGTGCCGTTGAGCGAGTTGTTGTCGATCGCCAGCCAGCGGCCCTGGTCGAAGCGCAGCAACAGGTGCGCGCGCGAGATCAGCGGGTGGGTGATTCGCATGTCGGCGCGCAGATCGCGGCCGACCACCACGTCATGGCCTGCGGCGAACGTACGCTCCGAGCCGTCGTGGCGGACGGTCAGCGCTGGCGGGACGGGCGGAGACATTCAGACAACTTTAGCCGGTAGCCCCTCACTCAACGCCTGTCAGGCGCGCCGGTCACCACGCAGTGCGTCCGGGTGTAGATGGTCGGCATGCACTTGTTGCAGTGCGTGCACGCCGAATGCACCGCGGCGCCGTCAGCCGCGATGCGGTTGATCAGGTCCGGCTCGGCCAACAGCGCGCGTCCCATCGCGACGAAATCGAAACCCTCGGCCATCGCCAGATCCATGGTCTCGCGGTTGGTGATACCGCCCAGCAGGATCAGCGGCAACGTCAACTCGGCGCGGAACAGCTGGGCCTCGCGCAGCAGGTACGCCTCCCGGTACGGATATTCGCGCAGGAACTTCTTGCCCGTCAGCCGCATACCCCAGCGCAGCGGCGGCTTGAAGGCGCCGGCGAATTCCCGCAACGGCGCGTCGCCGCGGAACAGGTACATCGGGTTGACCAGCGAACTGCCGGCGGTGAGTTCGATCGCGTCCAGGCCGCCGTCTTCCTCCAGCCACTTGGCGGTGGTCAGCGCCTCTTCGTTGGAAATGCCGCCGCGCACCCCGTCGGACATGTTCAGCTTCGCGGTGACCGCTATCGGCCGCGGCCCCTGGTCGACGGCGCGACGCACGGCCAGCACCAGGCCGCGGGCCACCTTGGCCCGGTTGGCCAGCGAGCCGCCGAATTCGTCGGTGCGACGGTTGATCAGCGGCGACAGGAACGAACTGGCCAAGTAGTTGTGGCCGAGGTGTATCTCGACGGCGTCGAAGCCGGCTTCCACCGCGAACCGGGCGGCCCTGGCGTGGTCGGCCAGCACGTCGTCGATGTCGTCGGCGCTGGCCTTCTTCGCGAAGCGCATGCCGATCGGGTTGAAGAACCGCACCGGGGCCAGCGCGGGGGCCTTGTTCGAGCGGGCGTTGGCGACCGGGCCGGCGTGGCCGATCTGCGCGCTGACCGCCGCGCCTTCGGCGTGGATCGCGTCGGTGAGCCGCCGGAAGCCGGGCACCGCCTCCGGGCGCAGCCAGATCCCGTTGCCTTCGGTGCGTCCGCCCTGGGAGACCGCGCAGTAGGCGACGGTGGTCATGCCGACACCGCCGGCGGCCGGCAGGCGGTGGTACTCGATCAGGTCGTCGGTCACCAACGCGTCCGGGGTGCGCGCTTCGAAAGTCGCGGACTTGATGATGCGGTTGCGCAATGTGATCGGACCGAGCGTGGCCGGGCTGAGCACGTCTGGGGCAGCAGACGACATGAGAGGGACCATGCCAGACTGTCTGGCGTGGGCGCAATCACGCTGGACGGCAAGGCCACCCGGGACGAGATCTTCGTCGATCTGACCAAACGGGTGGCGGCTTTGAACGCTGCGGACCGCACCCCCGGATTGGGCACCATCCTGGTCGGCGACGACCCCGGCTCCCAGGCCTACGTGCGCGGCAAGCACGCCGACTGCGCCAAGGTGGGCATCACCTCGTTGCGCCGCGACCTGCCCGCCGACATCTCTGCCGAGACGCTCAACGACACCATCGACGAACTCAACGCCAACCCCGAGTGCACCGGCTACATCGTGCAGTTGCCGCTGCCCAAACACCTGAACGAAAACGCCGCACTCCAGCGCGTCGACCCGGACAAGGACGCCGACGGGCTGCACCCGACCAACCTGGGCCGGCTGGTGCTGAACGACCCCGCGCCGCTGCCGTGCACGCCGCGCGGCATCGTGCACCTGCTGCGCCGCTTCGACGTCGAGATCGCCGGCGCACACGTGGTGGTGATCGGCCGCGGCGTGACGGTGGGCCGGCCGCTCGGACTGCTACTCACCCGTCGCTCGGAGAACGCCACAGTAACGTTGTGCCACACCGGAACTCGTGACCTGCCCGCGATCACGCGGCAGGCTGACATCATCGTCGCCGGCGTCGGGGTGTCGCACCTGCTGACCGCCGACATGGTGCGCCCCGGGGCCGCAGTCGTCGACGTGGGCGTCAGCCGGGTGGACGGCAAACTCACCGGTGACGTGCATCCCGACGTGTGGGAGGTGGCCGGTCACGTGTCGCCCAACCCGGGCGGGGTCGGTCCGCTGACCCGCGCCTTCCTGCTGACCAACGTCGTCGAGCTGGCCGAAGGGCTGGCCGGATAACGATGACGATCCGGACCATTCTGGGACGCGCGGTCCGCGCCCAGTGGCCGATTCTGCTCGTCGGACTGATCTTCCTGGTGGCGTTCGTACTGGCCGGGGCGAACTTCTGGCGCCGCGGCGCGTTGCTGATCGGCATCGGTGTCGGGGTGGCCGCGGCGCTGCGGCTGGCCCTGCCCGAGGAGCGGGCCGGCCTGCTGGTGGTGCGCAGCCGGGGGACCGATCTGCTGACCACGGCGTCGGTGGCTGCCGCGATGGTCTACGTCGCGTGGACCATCGACCCGCTGGGCACCGGCTAGCTACATCCCGGGCAGGCCCGCGGGCAGCCCCGGGATGCCCGCCATGCCCGGGATCTGCTGCAGTGCGCCCGGCATCCGGCCGCTGGCGATGTCGGCCATCGCCGAGGGGCAGTACATCTGGATCGCGATCGTGGTGAACATGCTGGCCATCTCGGGCGACATACCGTTGCTGCCCCGGACCCGCGTCGCGGCCGCGGCGAAGTTCCCGCCCGGCTGGGCCAGCATCGGGCAGACGGACTGCCCCAGCGCTTCGGTGTCCATCGGATCGCCGATGTTGACGCCGGCGTTGGACAGGGCGGAGATGAACGCGTCGTCGACGGGACTCGCCTCGGCGGGGGCGGCGAATGCCGCGGCCGCGGTGAGCAGCCCGGCGGTTCCGGCCAGTAGCCGGACGGTCAGTGGTTGGTGGCGCCATGGCATCATGTCGGCTCCCGATAGTTGGAGAGCACCCAGGCGGCACTCAGTGACTCTACGAACCTTCGTCTACGGCGGTCTCATTCAGGACACGAAGGTGTAAAGGTTTGGCCCGCCCGGCGTTTCGGGTGCGCTACGACACGATCGCGTCACGCTGTGCCGCGACACGTTGGCAGGCAATGGGTTTGGCCGGGTCGGCGATCGACAATGCGACTCATGATCTCGCGGCAGGCCTTTCTACGCGGCGCAGTCGGAGCATTGGCCAGCTCGGCGTTGTTCCCGGCGGTGCGGGCCTGGGCTGAGCCGACCGGTGCGTGGAGCAGCCTGGCGTCCGCCATCAGCGGCAAAGTGTTGCTGCCCTCCGACGCCGGTTTCGCCGGTGGCAAGCAAATATTCAACTCGCTGTACAACGGTTCCAGTCCGGCGGCGGTGGTGCTGGTCACCTCGCCGGCGGACGTCCAGAAAGCGGTCGCGTTCGCGGCGGCCAACAGACTCAAGATCGCTCCCCGCGGCGGTGGCCATTCCTATACCGGCGCATCCAGCGCGACCGGGGCCATGGTCCTCGACCTGCGCGGCCTGACCGGCGGGGTCAACGTCGACAACGGTGCTGGCACCGTGACCGTGCCGGCCGCAACCCAGCTCTACGCGATCAACCAGGCCCTGGCCGGTGGTGGCCGTGCGATACCGACCGGCAGTTGCCCCACCGTCGGGGTGGCTGGTCTGACGCTCGGCGGCGGCATGGGGGCGGACTCCCGGCATGCGGGCCTGGCCTGCGATGCCTTGCGGTCGGCGACGGTGGTGTTGCCCAGCGGTCAAACGGTCACCGCGTCCGAGCAGGAGAACCCGGAGCTGTTCTGGGCGCTGCGCGGCGGTGGCGGCGGCAACTTCGGGGTGACCACCTCGCTGACCTTCACCACATTCCCCACCGCCGACTCCGACGTGGTGCGGGTCGATTTCGCGCCGTCGGCCGGCGCGCAGGTGCTCACCGGATGGCAGACCTGGCTCGGGTCGGCGGACCGGAACACCTGGGGTCTGGTCGACCTCTCGGTCAACGGCACCCAGGGCGCCTGCCACGTGCTGGCCACCTGCCCGGCCGGTACCGGACCGGCAGTGGCCGAGGCGATCAAAGCCGCGGTCGGAGTGGCGCCCACCGCCACCGAACACAAGACGCTCGGGCGCATGGAACTGGTGACCTACCTGGCCGGTGGCAGCGCGACGAGTTCGCCACGCGGATTCGTGGCCGGCTCCGACGTGATCGGCACCCTCGATTCGGCGGCGGCGCAGGCGATTGTGGGTGCACTCGGGAAGTGGCCGCCCGAGGGTGGCCGGGCCTCGGTGATCGTCGACACGCTGTCTGGCGCGGTCGGTGACGTGGACACGGCGGCAACGGCGTTCCCGTGGCGACGCGCCGCTGCC
This sequence comes from Mycobacterium sp. NGS61, assembly GCF_059812325.1. Taxonomy (NCBI): domain Bacteria; kingdom Bacillati; phylum Actinomycetota; class Actinomycetes; order Mycobacteriales; family Mycobacteriaceae; genus Mycobacterium; species Mycobacterium sp. NGS61. The sequence goes on along the minus strand of NZ_JCALCL010000001.1, from coordinate 821,728 downwards.
GTCGCGCAGTGGTATGTCGAAACCGGCAGTGGGTCGACGTCGACAGCCAGTACCTGGGTGGCGACCGCGCATCAGACGGTGAAGCAGTATTCGGTCGGCGGCTACGTCAACTATCTGGAAGCCAACACCCAGGCGGCGCGATATTTCGGCTCAAACCTGGCGCGGCTGAGTGCCGTTCGGCAACAGTACGACCCCGGCCAGCTGATGTACTCCGGGCTCAGCTTCTGAATTCGCCTGCTACGCTTCTGAACTCACCAGCTGCCGAGTGTGCCGTCTGCGACGCGACACGCCGCGGGTGAGTCGTGGAATGCACAGTCGACGGGGGCGGGGCTAGGGCGGTCAGCCCAGCGTCGCCCGTACGCAGACGGTGACGTAGGGCAGCGCTAAGCCCGCCGACCCGGCCAGTGCCGGGTGGGTGGCCAGCAGCTGGCGGACCCGGTCCAGCGTCTTGGACCGCACCTCGGTCGGCGAGGTGATGCAGTAGGTGCGGGATGCCACCAGATCGATAAGTGCCTGGGGCGTAAGGTAACTGGTCCACTCCACCTGGTGACGTTGCACGTCGGTGAACGGCTCGGGCAGGGTCACCAGGTCGTTCACCGGGTCGGCGTCGCGCCCGATGATATCGCCCAGTTCACGCACCCAGCCCATCCGGTCGTCGCGGGTGTTCCACACCAAGCCCAGCCGGCCGCCCGGCTTCAACACCCGCGCCACCTCCGGGACGGCCCGGGCCGGGTCGACCCAGTGCCACGCCTGCGCTACCAGCACGGCGTCAACGCTGTTGTCCTCCAACGGGATCTCTTCGGCGGTACCCAACAGCGCCACCGTCTCCGGCAGCGATGCGGTGAGCACTTCCAGCATCTCGGGAACCGGGTCGACCGCCACCACATCCAAGCCGCGTTCGACCAGCCGGGTGGTCAGCTTCCCCGTCCCCGCTCCGAGGTCGAGAACCTTGCGTGCCCCGGCCGGCAGCAGCCAGTCGATCGCCTCCGGCGGATAGGTGGGGCGGCCCCGCTCGTAGGCGGCCGCTGCTGAGCCGAACGACAGGGAGCGGTTGCGTCTGGATCGGGTCACCGCGAACACGCGCCTTGCGCCAAAGCCAATGTCTCCCGGATCAATTCGCCGACAGCTTCGGTCTCGACCAGGAACCCGTCGTGTCCGCAGACGGAGCTGACCACCCGGACGTCGGTGCAACCCGGCAACAGCTCGGCGAGCTCGTCCTGTAACCGCAACGGGTAGAGCCGGTCGGTGGTGATGCCGCCCACCACCACCGGGACCGGGCAACTGGTCAACGCCGCATGCACCCCGCCGCGACCGCGTCCGACGTCGTGGCTGTTCAGCGACTCGGTCAGGATCACATAGCTGCCGGCGTCGAACCGGGCCAGCAGCTTTTCGCCCTGGTACTCCAGGTAACTCTGGACGGCGAACCGGCCGCCGGCCGCCGGATCCTCCCCGGGCTGGGGGTCGTTGCGGAACCTGGTGTCGAGTTCGATCTCGCCCCGGTAGGTCAGGTGGGCGATCCGGCGCGCGATGTTCAGACCGTCCTCGGGTGCGCGCCCGGTCTCGTAGTAGTCGCCACCCTGCCAGTTGGGGTCGGCCTTGATGGCTGCGATCTGGGTGGACTGGGTGCCGATCTGGTCGCCCGTCGCCCGGGCCCCCACCGCGAGCAGCAGTCCCGCCCGCACCCGGTCGGGGTGGCCGACGATCCATTCCAGCGCACGGGCACCGCCCATGGACCCGCCAACGACGGCGGCCACCTGAGTTATTCCCAGCGCGGCCAGCGCGGCGATGTCTGCTTCCACCTGGTCGCGCACCGTGATGAGCGGAAACCTGGAGCCGTAGGGCTTGCCGTCGCGGGCCAGCGAACTCGGGCCGGTCGAGCCCCGGCAGCCGCCCAGCACGTTGGTCGAGACCGCGCACCAGCGATCGGTGTCGATCGGTGCACCCGGCCCGGCGACGCCGTCCCACCAGCCGGGGGTCGGGTGGCCGGGGCCGGCGGGGCCGGTGATGTGCGAATCGCCGGTGAGCGCGTGCAGCACCATCACCACGTTGTCCCGCTCCGGCGACAGCTCGCCCCAGCGCTGTATCGCGATGTGCACGTCGTCCAGCACGCCGCCACGTTCCAGCGGCAGCGAACCGATGCCGACGACGCCGATTTCACCTTCGGTGGGCAGCGTCTGGGTGGGCACGTCGGAGATCGTCATGTACAAGTCCCTCAGAATGCCGCCACGGTCTGCGGGTCGCTACCGTTGGCCGCGGGTACCCCGGCCGCCGCGAAACCAAGCTCCAGATCGGCCAGGATGTCGTCGATGCCCTCGATGCCGACAGCCAGTCGCACCAGGCCCGGGGTGACGCCGGTGGCCAGCTGCTCGGTGGGACTGAGCTGGGCGTGCGTGGTGGAGGCGGGATGGATCACCAGCGAGCGCACGTCGCCGATATTGGCGACGTGGCTGTGCAGCTGCAGCGCATCGACGAACGCCTTGCCGGCCGCCACGCCGCCGGCCAGCTCGAAGGCCAGTACCGCCCCGGTTCCTCTGGGCGCCAACTTCTTTCCCAGCTCGAACCACGGCGAACTGGGCAGCCCCGCGTAGTTGACCGAGATCACGTCGTCGCGGGCTTCGAGGAACTCCGCGACCCGCTGGGCGTTGGCGACGTGTCGCTCCATCCGCAGGCTCAGCGTCTCGATGCCCTGCGCCACCAGGAACGCGTTGAACGGCGACGCCGCCGAGCCGAGGTCGCGCAGCAGTTGCACGCGGGCCTTGAGCGCGTAGGCCGGCGGACCCAGTTCGGCGAACACCACACCGTGGTAGCTGGGGTCCGGGGTGGTGAAGCCGGGGAAGCGGCCCTGCGTCCAGTCGAAGGTGCCGCCGTCCACAATCACCCCGGCGATCGCGGAGCCGTGGCCACCCAGGTACTTGGTGGCCGAATGCAGCACGATGTCGGCGCCGTGGGCGAGCGGCTGAACCAGATACGGCGTGGCCACGGTGTTGTCCACGATCAGCGGCACCCCGTTGCGGTGCGCCACCTCGGCGACCCCGGGGATGTTCAGCACGTCGATCTGTGGGTTGGAGATGGTCTCGCCGAAGAACGCCTTGGTGTTGTCCCGGACGGCGGCCTGCCAGGAGTCCAGGTCGTCGGGATCCTGGACAAAACTGACCTCGATGCCCAGCTTGGCCAGCGAGTAGTGGAAAAGGTTGTAGGTTCCGCCGTACAGCCTGGGGCTGGAAACGATGTGGTCGCCGGCGCCGGCCAGGTTCAGGATCGCGAACGTTTCGGCGGCCTGCCCGGAGGACAGGAACAGCGCGGCCACCCCGCCCTCGAGTGCGGCGATGCGCTGCTCGACGACGTCGGTGGTGGGGTTGCCGATGCGGGTGTAGATGTTGCCGGGCTCGGCCAGGCCGAACAAGGCGGCCGCATGCGCGACGTTGTTGAAGGTGTACGAGGTGGTCTGGTAAATCGGCAGCGCCCGGGCGTTGGTGGCGGGATCGGGGTGCTGGCCGGCGTGCACCTGTTTGGTTTCGAACGACCAGTGCGCGGTCGGGTCTGCGGTGCTGTCGGTGGTCACGAGAATGCTTCCCCTGTCTGGCTCAGGGGCCCGTTCGTGGCGGACCCGCGCTTGCCGGATAGCCAGTTGTGGCTACTCAACCTGGTCATCACCCGGGGCACCCCACCGCGGTTGGAGGGTTGCCGGCCAGCAAGCCGGGGCTTGACGCTGGCGCTCATGACCGACTCGCAGCTTAACGCATGGCGGCGATGCGCTGCCAATTCCGCAGCACGGCGGGGCGGGACCGGCTAGCTGGCCGGCGGCTCGGCGACGCGGGAGGACTGCACGCACTCGTCGAGGAAGTCCAGGATGACCTCGGTGACCCGACCGGGCGCCTCGAACATGGGCACGTGACCGACGCCTTCCAGCTTGGTGAAGCGGTGGTCGTCGGGCAGGTTGTTGCGGAAATGCCGGCTGAACCGGGGCGACGGGACGATCCGGTCCTTCGTGCAGATCACCAGGTGCGCCGGCACGGCGTTCTCAGCGAGTTCCTGCAGGCCGGGCATCAGGAGCGCCTTCACCAGCAGCTGGAAGTAGGCCGGGCAGTGCGCGACGTCGTCGATGACGACGCTCAACTCGCGCTCGCTGACGCCGTCCGGGGACGCGCTGAGCGCGTACGTGGACAGGTGGCGGCTGAACGGGATGTGCAAGGCCTTCGGCCCGAGCAGCCACGCGACCACCAACAGCGGGATGCCGAGGATGAATTTGCCGATCACCTCGAACTTGGCCGGACTCCACCGCGTCCAGCCCCCGGCCGGTGCGATGCCCATGACGCTGCGCGCCCGCCCGCGGCGTTCCAGCTCGAAGGCCACCCAGCCGCCCAGCGAATTGCCGACGATGTGGGCGGTGTCCCAGCCGAGTTCGTCCATCTGCTTCTCGACGTGATCGGCCAGGACCTCAGAGGACAAGAAGTAGGTGCCGGCCCGCGGGCCGCCGTTGTGGCCGGCCATGGTCGGCGCGAACACCTCGTAGCGGCCGGTCTCGGCGATCTGCTGCGCGACGACCTCCCACACCGTCTGGGACATCAAAAACGGGTGCAACAGCAGCACCGGCTCGCCCGAACCCAGGTGGATCGGGTCGCGGGTGGCATCCGCCTCGGACGCGCCTTTGAGGAAGCGTGGCATGAATCCGACAGTAAATGCGATACCGCTGGTATCGCAAGCGGATCCGGTCGGCTCGAGGTTCACCGGGGGTGGTGTCGTCGCCGGTGGTGACTGACGCCGCTCAGACTGCGCAATGTCCGTGAAAAGATCGAAGGCATCATGAGCACCCCCAGCGGATCCCGCCGCATTTTCTCCGGCGTCCAGCCCACGTCCGACTCGCTGCACCTCGGCAACGCACTGGGCGCGGTCGCCCAGTGGGTCGGTCTGCAGGACGACCACGACGCGTTCTTCTGCGTGGTGGACCTGCACGCCATCACCATCCCGCAGGACCCCGCGGCCTTGCGGCGCCGCACCCTGATCACCGCCGCGCAGTATCTGGCGCTGGGCATCGACCCCCAACGCGCCACCATCTTCGTGCAGAGTCACGTCCCCGCACACAGCCAATTGGCGTGGGTGCTGGGCTGCTTCACCGGCTTCGGCCAGGCCTCACGGATGACCCAGTTCAAGGACAAGTCGACCAAGCAGGGCGCCGAGTCCACCACCGTCGGCCTGTTCACCTACCCGGTGCTGCAGGCCGCCGACGTGCTGGCCTACGACACCGATCTGGTGCCCGTCGGGGAGGACCAGCGCCAGCACCTGGAACTCGCCCGCGATATCGCGCAGCGGTTCAACAGCCGCTTCCCGGACACCTTCGTGGTTCCCGACGTCTTCGTCCCCAAAATCACCGCCAAGATCTACGACCTGCAAGACCCCACCTCCAAGATGAGCAAGTCGGCGTCCACCGATGCCGGCCTGATCAGCCTGCTCGACGACCCGGGCAGATCCGCCAAGAAGATTCGTTCCGCGGTGACCGACAGCGAGCGGGAAATCCGCTACGACCCGGTAACCAAACCGGGGGTGTCGAACCTGCTCAGCATCCAATCGGCAGTCACCGGACGCGGTATCGAGGCGCTCGTCGAGGGATACGCCGGCCGCGGGTACGGCGACCTGAAGAAGGACACCGCCGAAGCCGTCGTCGAATACGTCCGTCCGATCAAGGCGCGGGTCGAGGAACTGACCGCCGATCTCGCCGAGTTGGAAGCGACGCTGGCGACCGGTGCGCAGCGCGCCAACGAAGTCGCCAGCAAAACCGTGCAGCGGGTCTACGATCGGTTAGGTTTCCTACCGCTAAAGGAATAGGTAGTCGATGGACGAGCAGCCTGAGCCAGGATTTCTGGATCGGCTGCGGGCCAGGCTGCCCTGGCTGCCCCACATGATCAAGGCGTACCAGCGCTTCGCCAAGCAGAAGGGCACCTTCTTCGCCGCGGGCCTCACCTACTACACGATCTTTGCGCTATTCCCGCTGTTGATGGTCGCTTTCGCGGTGGCCGGCTATACGTTGAAGCGCCAGCCGCAGCTGCTGAACAGCCTGGACGACAAGATCAGGCAGGCAGTGTCGGGGGAACTGGGACAGCAGATGGTCGAACTGATGAACTCGGCCATCGACGCGCGCGCATCGGTCGGAGTGATCGGGTTGCTGACCGCGCTGTGGGCGGGTCTGGGCTGGATGTGGCACCTGCGGGAAGCGTTGAGCGAGATGTGGGAGCAGCAGGTCGATCCGGACGGTTTTGTGCGCACCAAACTCTCGGATCTGCTCGCGATGCTGGGCACCTTCCTGGTGCTCACGGTCACCGTGGCGCTGAGCGCGCTGGGCCAGACGGGACCGATGAACGCGGTGCTCAAATGGCTTCACATCCCGGACTTTTCGATCTTCGACGAGATCTTCCGCGGCGTCTCGCTGTTGGTGGCGTTGCTGGTGTCGTGGCTGCTGTTCACCTGGATGATCGCCCGGCTGCCGCGGTTGCCGGGCAGCTTCGTCACCTCGATGCGGGCCGGGTTGATGGCTGCCGTCGGATTCGAACTGTTCAAGCAACTCGGATCGATCTACCTGCAGACCGTGGTGCGCAGCCCGGCCGGGGCGACGTTCGGGCCGGTACTGGGACTGATGGTGTTCGCGTTCGTCACCTGGTCGTTGCTGTTGTTCGCCACCGCCTGGGCCGCGACCGCCTCCGACGACGAGCGCGAAACACATGTGGATCCGCCCGCGCCCGCGATCATCCGGCCGCGGATACAGGTTGAAGAAGGTCTGAGCGCGCGCCAGACGCTGGCCGCACTGGGAGCGGGAGCCATTGGGGCACTGACCTTTTCGCGGCTGTTCCGCCGACGTCGCTAGCCGACCAGCTTGAGTCCGACGATGCAGGCGACGACGCCGGCAATCAGGCCCAACTTGATCAGCGAGGCGGACTCGTCACCGCTGAGCATCGCGTACCCCACGGTGAGCACCGCACCGATGCCGACCCAAACGGCGTAGCTGGTGCCGGTGGGCAGGCTGCGCATGGCAACGGCCAGCCCGGTCATCGAGAACAGCAGGGCCGCAGCGAAAATAAGCGACGGACCCAGGCGGGTGAATCCCTCAGACTTGTTCAACGCGGTCGCCCACACCGCTTCGAGCACTCCCGACACCACCAAGACGAGCCAAGCCATCGCGCACCTCCGCAGCGCCGTCTTTGCTGGCCGGGTACGGTGCCCCTCGTCCGGATGATTGACCTGTTCGATGTTAGCAAACGGGGGCGGGGCGCTGCCGCCATACGCCGGCAAGCATGATCCCGGTGACTTGCGAATCATGATCCAGCACAACAAGATCAGCGTTGAGTTGCGGCCGGATCGACCCCACCTGACTCAGTCCCAGGGCCCGGGCCGGGGTCGTCGAGGTGGTGTGCACCGCGGCGGCCAGCCCTGAGGTGGTTGCCACCGCCCGGAAGAGCCGGTCCATGGTGGCGGTACTGCCGGCGATGGTGGCGGTGCCGCGCACCCGCGCCACTCCGGCGGCGACCACGACCGGCACCGATCCCAGCGCGAACTCGCCGTCAGCGCAGCCGGCCGCGGCTGTCGCATCGGTCACCAGAGCCACCCGGTTGGCGCCCGCGGCTGCGATCACCGCCGCCACCAGATCGGGATGCACGTGCACGCCGTCGGCGATCAGCTCCACCGTCACCCGGGGATCCTGCAGCAACGCCAGGACGGGTCCGGGATCTCGGTGACCCAGCGGTGGCATCGCGTTGAACAGGTGGGTGCCCACGGTGGCACCGAGCCCGATTGCCCGTCGGGTCTGCTCGTAGCTGGCATCCGTATGGCCAACGGCAACAACGATATTAGCGTCGAGGAAGCGCCGGATCGCGGCGTCGCCGCCCGGGAGTTCGGGGGCCAGCGTGACCATTCGGATGGTGCCGTCGGCGGCCTCGAGCACGGCGTCGACCTCGGCGGGATCTGGCGGGCGGATCTGGGTGGGGTCATGCGCGCCGCACCGCGCCACGCTCAGCCACGGCCCCTCCAGATGGATACCGGCGATGGCGCCCGAGCGCGTCAGCCCGGCCAGGGTGCGGACCGACGTCAGCAGCTCCGCGGGTGCGGCGGTGACCAGACTGGCCAGCGTGGTCGTGGTGCCGTGGCTGCGGTGAAAATCCACCGCCGCGCTGTCGGCCGCGGTGAACGCGGCGCCGCCACCGCCGTGCACATGCATGTCGATAAAACCCGGCACCACAACCGAATCCGGCAGGTCGATGTCGGCAGCCGCCGGCGGTGTACCGGTCCCGCACGCCGCGATGCGCGCTCCGCCGATCTGCACCCAACCGGGCCGGCACACTCCTTCGTCGGCGACCACGGTCCCGGCGCTGATCAGTGTCACGGCCAGTCCTCAGCCGGCCAGCGACCACCGTTCTCCCAGAAGTACCGGATCTCCTCGAGATCACGGCCTTTGGTTTCCGGTGCGTATCGGTGCACGACGACCAGAGCGAGCACCGCGAAGGTACCGAACGTCGCGAAAACCGTTGCGCCGCCGAGCAGATTCAGCATCGTCAGGAAGAAGGCGGCGATCAGGGCGTTGGCCATCAGGTTGGCGGTCAGCATCACGCTCGACCCCATCGACCGCAGCGGCGCCGGAAAGCTCTCGCCGGCGAATACCCAGACCAGCGAACCGAATCCGAAGTTGAACCCGACGGTGAACAACAGCACCCCGCCGAAACCGAGCAGCAGCGCAAGACTGTTCTCGTGGCCGATGTCCTTGGGATAGAACGCGACCAGCACCGTGTCGGCGACGATCATCAGCGCGATGCCGGACAGCAGGATCGGCCGCCGGCCCACCCGGTCGACGAGGGCGAGCGATACGCACACCGCTGCCAGCGCTGCGACCTGCACCATCGCCGGCAGCGCCAGCTTGCCGAAATTGCCCTGAAAGCCCATGTCTTCGAACAACTTCGGGCTGTAATAGACGATCGCGTTGATGCCGGTGATCTGTACCAGGAAGCCGAGGGCGACCACGAACAGGGTGGCCCGCAGGTACGGTCGCCGCAGCATCTCGCCGATGGTGCCGCGCCCGGCCTGCACGGCTGTTTCGATCTCGGTCAACTCCGTCTCGACGGTCTCGGCGGGCTCGATGCGCAGCAACGCGCGGCGCGCCTCGTCGGCGCGGCCCTGCAGCAGGTACCACCGCGCGGTGTCGGGCATCCGCAGCAGTAACGGCAGCAGCAGCACGGCGGGCACGCTGGCCAGGCCCAGCATCCAGCGCCACGCCTGGGTGCCGGCCAGCAGGTAGCCGGTCAGGTAACCGAGGATGATGCCGCTGAGCGTGGCGAATTGGTAGGCGGTCAGCAGCCGTCCGCGCACTTCGGCCGGCGCCGACTCGGCCACGTAGACCGGCACCACCACCACCGACACCCCGATGGTGACCCCCAGCAGGAACCGCGCCACCAGCAACGTCGGCAGCGACACCGCCGCCGCACCCAGCAGTGCGAACGCCGCGTACCCGATCAGGATCGCCACCATGGACTTCTGGCGGCCGATCCGGTCGGCCAGCACGCCGCCACCCAGGGCCCCGGCGATCTGGCCGATCACGACCATGGTCGTCACCAGTCCCTGTTGCGGGATGGTGAGGCCGAACTCGTCGGGCAGGAACAGCAACGCGCCCGCGATGCTGGACAGGTCGTAGCCGTAGATCACCCCGACGCTGGCGGCGGTCAGGCCGACCAGCAATCCCCGCCGTCGAGCGCTCAGACCTTTACCTTTGCTCGCAGGATCTTGATCACTTCGGCGGGGTTCTCGGGGGTGATGCAGGCGCGAACCCAGCGGCCCGTTCGCAGCATCAACACGGTGGACTTGCGGCCCCGGTGGATGTCGAGGGGAAACCAGTAACGGGGGTCGACGGTGCCCCAGATGCGCCCCTTGCTCGACGCCCAGCCCATCTTCTTGGACTTGATGCTGGTGATGTCGGCGTACTCGATCCGCTTGTCATTGGCGAACGGGAAGTAGTAGCGGCGGACGGTGATCCCGTCCTCGTCCAGCGCGAGGCCGGAGTCCTCGTAGAGGGCGGTCATTGCGGTGAGTCTAGTGCTGCGTTCGGCGGTTCATCGAGCGCGCGACCAGGATCAATCCGAACACGACGACGGCACCGATCACCGCCACCCCGACCCGGATCGGCAAAGCGTCGGCGGGGGACATCAGGCCGGCGGCCTGGGTGTTGTCCGGGGCCCGGCTGGCGGGGTTGTTGTTCGGGGTCGCCAGCGACGGGTCGGGTTCCACCAGCGAACCCACCTGCGTGCCCTGCGCGGTGCTGAAGCCGTAGTCCAGCAGGTGGGCGGCCTGCTCCCACGGCGCAATGGGCTGCCGGGTGCCGTGCAGCAGGATCGCCATCAGCCGTCGGCCGTTGTGGTTGGCCGCGCCGACGAAGGTCTGGCCGGCGTCGTCGGTGTAGCCGGTCTTGCCGCCCATCGCGCCGGGGTAGTGGTAGAGCAGTTGATTGTCGTTTTCCAGCTCGTAGCCGGGGTGGTCGCCGTGTCCAGGGAAGTTGAAGGTCCGGGTGGCGACGATGTCGGCGAAGATCGGGTTGCGGTAGGCGTACCGGTAGAACAGGCCGATGTCGTAGGCCGAGGTGCTCATGCCCGGGCCGTCCAGTCCGGACGGGGTGGCGACGCGGGTGTCGTGACCGCCCAGCTTCGCCGCCAGCACATTGAGCTTGTCGAGGGCGGCCTGCATGCCGCCGAGTTGCATGGCCAGCGCGTGCGCGGCGTCGTTACCCGAATGCATCAACAGCCCGTGCAGCAGTTGGTTGATGGTGTAGGTGCCGCCGGCGTCGACGCCTACCTTGGTGCCCTCAGCGGCCGCGTCGTCGTCGGTGCCGGGGACGGCCTTGTTCTGGTTGAACGCGTTGATGGACGCCATCGCGACCAGCACCTTGATGATGCTGGCCGGGCGGTGTCGCCCATGCGGATCCCGGGCGGCGATCACCGCACCGCTGTCGATGTCGGCGACCAGCCAGGCCTCGGCGGAAATGTCGCCGGGTACCGGCGGGGTGTCGGGGGCCGCGACGATGCCGCAGCCGGCCAGCGCGTTGCCGCCGATGGGAGTGGGGGGCAGCGACAGCGGCAGCGGCGGGTCACCGGCGCGCGGCACCTCGGAGGAGTCGACCGCGGGTGGGGTGTTGATCTTGTACGGGCAGGTAGCCGCGCCCGGGTTCACCTCGGCGCTGGGTTCGGCCTGCGCGACCGGCAACGCCAGCGCGCCTGAGGCCGCGAAAAGCGCTGCGGCCAGACACGACGCTGCACGTACAGAGGTCCGGTAGAAGGGCATCGGTGAGCAGACTAAGTGATCGGCAGCGGGAAGGCAGGTTGCCGCGCTGTGACGGCTGGGGCGGAAGTTATCAGGCGGGCTGTTGAGGGCGCGGTTGCTGCCGGTAGTCGTCGCGCTGGTGGGAGTTTGGGTGTCGAGTGCCACTCCTGCGTGACGCTCGGCGGGGTGGGGAGCTGCGCGGCGGGGTGGGGAGCTGCGCGGCGGGGTGGGAGCTGCGCGGCGGGGTGGGGAGCTGCTCGGCGGGGTGGGGTGGTCTTGGGCGCGGGGAGGAGAGCCGCTCGGCGAGGGCGAGGGAGTCGAGGAGCGAGCACGTTTGACACTGTCGAAAATCTATATGACACTGTCATTACCATGACCTTGCTCACCTTGCCCGAATTCGCCGCCGCGGCCGCCGCGGCCGTGCAGGCCTCCGGCGCTGTGCCGGAGAACCGGCAGGCCAAGGCGGTTCCGGCGCAGCGGATGGTGCGCTACTACACCGCCCGGGGTCTGCTACCGCGCCCCGGCAACCGGGGCCGCGCCCTGACCTACGGCCGGACCCACCTGATTCGCCTGGTGGCCATCAAGCGGCTGCAGGGCCAGGGCCTGTCGCTGGACGAGATCGCCGCCCGACTGGAGACCATGCCGGCCGCGGACGTGGAGGCCCTGGCCGCGATACCACCCGCCGCGATACCGGCCGGTCTCGGCGACCCCGAGCCCACCCCGGAACCCGCCCGGGCGGCCGGGCCGTTCTGGCGGACCGTGCCTGAGCCGGTGGCCGATGCACCGGCCGTCACCAGGCTGCAGGCCGTCCGCCTGTCCGACACTGTCACCTTGCTGGTCGACGGCCCGGTGCCCCCACTCGATGCGCTGCGCCGCGCCGCGGCGCCGTTGCTGGATCTGCTCGCCACCCCAGGAAAGGACTCTCAATGAGTGCTCAGTTGTTGCCCCTGCTGCCCGTCCAGCCCGCCCGGCCGGCCGAGACCGGGCGGCCGACCTGCGGTCAATTGAGCGCCGCGGACGGACGAGTCCTGCCGCTGAAGGCGATCAGCGTGAACACCGCCATCGTGGGCATGACCGCGACGTCGACCGTGCGGCAGCGGTTCGTCAACGCCGGCGACACCACCATCGAGGCGACCTATGTGTTCCCGCTGCCGGCCCGCGCGGGCGTGACGGACTTCGCCGCCGACCTCGCCGGGCGGCGGGTGATCGGGGTGCTCAAGGAGCGGGGTGCGGCGCGGGTCGACTACGAGCAGGCCCTGGCTGCGGGGCAGCGTGCCGCGATCGTCGAGGAGGACCGCTCCGACGTGTTCTCGGTGCGGGTCGGCAATATCGGGCCCGGCGAGGAAGCGGCCATCGAGATGCGGCTGACCGGCCCGCTGTCGTTCGAGGACGGCGAGGCCACCTTCCGCTTCCCCCTGGTGGTCACGCCGCGATACACCAAAGGCGACGCGCTCCCCGGCGATCAGACCGGCCCGGGGGAGGCCGCCGACACCGACCTGGTTCCCGACGCGTCCCGGGTCACCCCGCCCCGCCTGCTCGACTCCGACGAGCGCCCGGAGCTGAAGATCTCGCTGAGCGTGGACGGTGCCGGGCTGGCGGTGTCCGATCTGCGGTGCAGCCTGCCGATGGCACGCGGCGACGACGGGCGGTGGCGCGTCGAAGCGGGTGCGCGCGCCGACCGCGACTTCGTGCTGCGGTTCCGGGTCGACCGCAGCGAGCTGTCGTCGTCGGCGCTGCTGGTGCCCGATCCGGCGGGCGACGAAGGCACCTGGTCGGTGACACTCGTGCCTCCTGTTGAGACATCCAGTGCGCCAAGGGATGTGGTGGTGTTGCTGGACCGCTCGGGCTCGATGCACGGCTGGAAGATGATCGCCGCCCGCCGCGCCGCGGGCCGGATCGTGGACATGCTCGACGCCGGAGACCGGTTCTGTGTGCTGGCGTTCGACGACCGGATCGACGCTCCTCCGCAGCTGCCGGGCGACCTGGTCGAAGCCGACGACCGCAACCGGTTCGCCGCGGCGTCGTGGCTGGGTTCGCTGGACAGCGGCGGCGGGACGGTGATGGACGAACCGCTGGTCAAAGCGGCCGACATGCTGGCCGCGTCCGGCGCGGGCCGGCAGGCCAGCGTCGTACTCGTCACCGACGGCCAGATCAGCGGCGAAGATCACCTGTTGCGCCGGTTGGCACCGGCGGTGGGGGAGACGCGTATCTACTGCGTGGGCATCGACCGCGCCGTCAACGCCGGCTTCCTGGACCGGTTGGCAAAGTTGGGCAACGGACGATCGGAGTTGGTCGAATCCGAGGAACGCCTCGACGAAGCGATGGCCCGATTGGCCCGCACCATCGGCCGCCCCGCGCTGACCGGGCTGCGGGTGAGCGCCGCGGGCGTGCAGCTCCTCGACGGGACGGTCACGCCCGGTCGTGCTCCCGACGCGTTCGCCGGGGTGCCCTGCGTGATCTCCGGGCGGTACCGGGGTCTGACCGAGGCCGAGTTCCGGGTGGACGCCGACGGCTTCACGACCGCCCTGCCCGGCCGTGTCGCGCCGGAAGCTGTTGCAGTACAGACGATTTGGGCACGTTCGTTGGTACGTGACCTGGAGGACGAGTACGCCGCATACCGCGCTGACGACGACCTGGCCGCGCAAATCGTCGCGCATTCCATCCGGTTCGGGGTGCTGTCGCGGTTCACCGCCTTCGTGGCGATCGACCCCCAGCAGACCGATGCCGGGCCGCTGACCGAGGTGATCCAGCCCGTCGAGGAGCCCTCGGGGTGGGCGACGAACGTCGGGTTCGCCCCGGTCGCTCGCGTCTATGCCGGCGTGCCAGCGGGTGCCCCGATGCCCGTGCTGGCCGCCGCGCCGATGGCTGCTCCCGCACCGAAACGCCGCGCACCGCGGCGGTCGCTGGACAACTTGCTCAAACAGGTGGAGAAGGGCACCCAGGTTCGGCGTTCGGGACTCGAGGCGGTGCTGGCCGAACTCGAGCAGCACCGCGACGCCACGACGGAACCCGACCTGCGCGCGGCGCTGGTGCAGTTGTGCAATGCCCTGGCGCGCTTTCTGAAGAGCCGGAAACAAGCGCAGTCGGGGGAGGTGGTGGTGGCACTGGAGGCGGTCAAACGGCTGCTCGGCGACACAGACCGCGGGCGGCGCCGCACCATGCGCAGATTCTGGGAATGAACCGCGCCGGCTACAGCTGAGTGGCCGCCAGGTCCACGTACGCGAGGGCGGGGAAGCTGATCGTGCCCATCCATAGCCGCCCGGCCGCTTCGACCAGACCGGTCACGCTGCCGAAGTCGGGATGTGTGGTGCGCAGACCGGCGACGGCCGCACCGCTGTCCGGGTCGAACGCGACCGCCCAGATTTCCGGTTTGATTCGTGGTTGGAACCGCTCGGGCAGGCGCCACAACACTTTGCGGATGATCGGCGCGCGCGGGAACAACCGTTCCAGCGCGGGGTTGGCCTCGGTGACCAGCGCCGCCCAGATGCGGCCGTCGGCACCGGTGGACAGGTTGTCGGGCATCCCGGGCAGGTGCTCGGCCAGCGGCGTCACCGATCCGGCCTGCGGACCGGTCAACCAGTATTTGGACAGCCGGCGGGCCTGGGTCTCGGCGAACACCAACGCGGTGCCGTCGGCCGTCGGCGTCACCCCGTTGGCGAAGAACAGTCCGTCGAGCAGCGTGGTGACGGTGCCGTCCGGGTCGAGCCGCAACAGCCCGCCGGTACCCCGTGCCTCCACGATCGGGGCGGTGTAGTCATCGAAATGGTAGTCGCTCGTCGATTCGGTGAAATAGATTGTGCCGTCGGATGTCTCGGTGACATTCGAGCAGAACTTGAACCGTCTGCCACCCACCGAATCGACGATCACGTCCAGCGTGCCGCCGGATGGGTCCAGAGCCAGCAATCCGTGATGGCTGTCGCAGACCAAAATTCGGCCATCGTGCGCGACGTGCATACCGAGCGGCCTTCCCTCGGTGTCGGCGACGACGTCGGGGCGGCCCTCGGATAGCCGCACAATGCGCCCGTCCTCCAGCCCCGTCCACAATCGGCCGGCGGCGTCGACGACGACATCTTCGGGTCCGTTGCCGGGCAGGGGGACCACCGTGACACTCGGTGCCGGCATGGCCGGTAACGGGTCGATCGGCGGTGGTTGCCACCGGACCGGGTGAATGCGTGCCTTTGCCACGGCTAGAACCGTTCCGAGATCGGAGTCAGCACGCTGCGCAGGATCGTTTCGATCGCGTCGAACTCGGCCGGGCCGCTGATCAGCGCCGGGGCCAGCTGGATCACGGCGTCGCCGCGTTCATCGGTGCGGCAGTACAGTCCCGCTTCGAACAGCGCCGACCCGACCTCGGCCAGCAGCTTGGCGCGCTCCTCGTTGCTGAACCGCTGTTTCGTCGCCTGGTCCCGGACCAGTTCGATGCCGAAGAAGAAGCCCTCGCCGCGGACATCGCCGACGATGGGCAGGTCGTAGAGCTTCTCCAGGGTCGCCCGCAGTGCGGGGGACTGCTGCTTGACGTGGTCGGTGAGACCCTCGCGCTCGAAGATCTCCAGATTCGCCAGCCCGACGGCCGCGGAAACCGGGTGACCGCCGAATGTGTAGCCGTGCCGGAACGTCGTCTTGCCGTCATTGAACGGCTCGAAAACGCGGTCACTGGCGATGGTCGCACCCAGCGGCGAGTAGCCCGACGTCATGCCTTTGGCGCAGGTGATCATGTCCGGTACGTAGCCGAAGTCATCGCAGGCGAAGATCGACCCGATCCGCCCGAACGCGCAGATCACCTCGTCGGAGACCAACAGCACGTCGTATTCGTCGCAGATCTCGCGGACCCGCTCGAAGTAGCCGGGCGGCGGCGGGTACGAACCGCCGGCGTTCTGCACCGGTTCCAGGAAGACCGCCGCGACGGTGTCGGGCCCCTCGAATTCGATGGCCTCGGCGATCCGGTCCGCAGCCCACCGGCCGAAGGCCTTGATGTCGGTGTCCAACGGTTCGGGCGCGCGATAGAAGTTGGTGTTCGGCACCCGGAACCCGCCCGGCGCCAACGGCTCGAAGGCTTCCTTGTACTTCGGCAGGCCGGTGATCGCCAGCGCGCCCTGGGTGGTGCCGTGGTAGGCGATGGCCCGCGAAATCACCTTGTACTTATTGGGTTTACCGGTCAGCTTGAAGTACTGCTTGGCCATCTTCCACGCGGTCTCGACCGCTTCGGTGCCACCGTTGGTGAAGAACACCCGGTTCAAGTCGCCCGGCGCGTAGTGGGCCAGGCGTTCGGACAGTTCGATCGCCGGCGGGGTGGTGTTGCCCCACAGCGGGAAGAACGCCAGCTGCTCGGCCTGCCGGGCCGCGGCCTCGGCGAGTTCGGTGCGGCCGTAGCCGACCTGCACCACGAACAGACCCGACAGCGCGTCGAGGTAGCTCTTGCCGCGGTCGTCGTAGATGGTGACGCCGTCACCGCGGGTGATGACGGGCGGCGTTATGCCATTGCCGTGCTGGGCGAAGTGCAGCCAAAGATTTCTGGACATCGTGTTCGCGAGCCTAGCGGTCCGGGGGAATACTGCACTGAGAGTGGGCAAGCGCAGGACCGGGGGCGATCCGATGAACGATCACACACGCCGCTATCGGCGGCTGCTCGGTCCGGGCGGCATGGGCCGGGTGTGGCGTGCCTTCGGCACCGCCACCGAGCGCGCCGTCGCGGTCACGATGCTGGCCGGGCACATGTCCGACGGCGAGAGCTCTCTCCACCGGATACGTCGTCAGCGACGCCACCGCAGCGGCTCATGACATCCACCCAGGTCGACGAATTCGAATCGCTACGGCCCCACCTGATGTCGGTGGCCTACCGGTTGACCGGCACCGTTGCCGACGCCGAGGACATCGTTCAGGAAGCCTGGCTGCGGTGGCACACCCAGGACAGCGTGATTGGGGACCTGCGGGCCTGGTTGACGACGGTGGTGAGCCGGCTGGGGCTGGACAAGTTGCGCTCGGCCTCGCACCGGCGCGAAACCTATACGGGCAACTGGCTGCCCGAGCCGGTGGTCACCGGTTTCGACCCGGCAGATCCGCTGTCGGCGGTGGTCTCGGCCGAGGATGCCCGCTTCGCCGCGATGGTGGTGCTGGAAAAGCTCAACCCCGATCAGCGAGTGGCCTTCGTGCTGCACGACGGTTTCGCGGTGCCGTTCGCCGATGTGGCCGACGTGCTGGGCACCACCGAAGCCGCGGCCCGCCAACTGGCGTCGCGGGCCCGCAGAGCGGTCGCGGCCGCGCCGCCGCCGAAGCCGGATCCCGGGCACGCCGAGGTGGTCGGCAAGCTGATGGCGGCGATGGCGGCCGGCGATCTGGAGGCCGTGGTCGCGCTGCTGCACCCCGACGTCACCTTCACCGGCGACTCGAATGGCAAGGCGCCCACCGCAGTTCAGATCATCCGGGGTGCGGACAAGGTGGTCCGGTTCATGCTCGGGCTGGCCGGCCGGTACGGTGACGCGTTCTACACCGCCAATCACCTGGCTCTGGTCAACGGCGAATTAGGTTCGTACACAACGGGTTTCCCTGCTGCTGAGGGACGCCGCGAGATGGCGCCGCGGATCACCGCGATGACGGTGCGCGACGGCAAGGTGGTCGCCCTGTGGGACATCGCCAACCCCGACAAGTTCACCGGATCCCCGTTGCGCCGGTGATGACTAAAGGACGATCCCGGTGGCCGGGCCGAGGATGATCTGCTGGCCGCCGGGCGCCACGTAGGGGCCGGTGGGCCCGTAGATGCCGTACTCTGCGGGATCGGTGCTCGGGCCGAAACCGTTGTAGATGTCGTTGATCCAGCCGCCGGCCAGGGTGTGGACCGCCGCGGTCGCACCGGGTGGGGAGAACCCGGTGAGCAGTTGGGCGGCGAAGTCGACCAGCGGGTTGCCGCCCAGCATGGAGTCGACGTGTGAGCCGCCGACGATCTCGACGCCGCTGAACTGCCCCGGATACAGGCTCACCAGGGTATCGGTGGTGGCGCCGTAGGCATTCCACGGCTGCGGCGGCGCAACCACCGCATACAGCGGAATGCCGGCGGTCTGCAACGTGGTCGCCGCGTCGGCGAACGCCGCGTTGTTACTCGCGACGCCGTCGAACATCACCACGCCCTGCAGGTTGTTGGTGCCGCTGCCGAGGGCCGAGAGGTAGTTGCTGGCCGCCATGGTGGCCAGGCCACCGCCGGCGGAGTGTCCGGTGAGGATGAACTGCTGCGGCAGCGTGCCCAGGTAACCGGCCTGGTGCGCGGCGGTGTTCAGCGCCGGCTGGCCGCCCAGGAACAGCGAGCCCACCCCCTGCTGCATCTGCGGGCTGTTCAGGTACACACCCAGGGGCAGTGGGATCGACGGGATGGTGGGTGTGACCACGACGCTGTTGGTCTGCTGTGCGAGGTTCATGGCCAACGGCTGGTAGAACCAGCCGATCGCGGCGAAACCGTGCTGCAGGTAGACGGTGCCGGTGGGGGTCACCGCGCCGCTCGCCTGGGTCGGGAAGTACCAGAACGCCGGCGCCGGGTAGTTGAACTGGGGAACCGTGAGCCCCAGGAAGGAACTCGGGCCGACCGGGATCTGCAGGAACGAGAACCCGATCCTGACCCCGCTCACCCCGTTGGTCCCGGAAACGGCGACCGTGGCGGGGAAGTTCAGCACCCCGCCCAGGCCGACCGCGTTGGTTCCCCAGTTGAGCAACGCGCCCAGCGTCGCGGTGTTCACGCCGATGCTGGCGCCGAACAACGGGCGCCCGATCAGCAACTCGATGGGTGCGAAGAACCCGGCCTGCTGCAGCGCGGCCAGCAGCGGCAACACATTGGCGGCCTCGGCGGCAGCGTAGGCGGCCGACGCTTCGCTCAACGCCCGTGCGAATTGCGTCTGCCACAGGGTGGTCTGGGCGCTGAGCACCTGGAACTCCTGGGCGTGGCTGCCGAAGAGACTCGCGATGGCCGCTGACACCTCGTCACCGGCCGCCGCGAGCACGTCCGTCGTCAATGGCGCCGCGGCAGCGGCTGCCTCCCGGAGGGCGTTTCCGATCCCGGTCAGCTCACCGGCAGCTGCGGCCAGCGCCTCCGGCGCTGCGATCAACGACATTGTCGAATCGTAGGCAGGTCAGGCCCGATTCGACCGAATTTCCGCCGAGTCGGCCCACGGCACCCGGCAGGAGTCCCCCGAACTGAAACCCTGCTCGGTGATGCCCAGCGCCGAGTACATCCGGGCGCGCATGTTCTCGATGCCGATCTGGTAGGTCAGCTCGATCACGCCGGCGTCGCCGAAGCGGGCCCGCAGATCCTCGACCTGCTCGTCGGTCACCGCATGCGGGTCGGTGGTCATCGCGTCGGCGTAGGCGATGGCCGCGCGTTCGTCGTCGCTGAAGGCCGGCGAGGTGGCGTAACGGTCGATGTCTTTGAGCCGCTCGATGTCCAGGCCGTCCAGCCGCTGCAGCATCGACCCGAAGTCGACGCACCACGAGCAGCCGACGGTGCGGGCGGTCCAGAAGACCGCCAGTTCGCGCACGCTGGCCGGCAGCGTCCGCGACGCGCTCTGCAGCAGGGTCTCGTGCACGGCATTGGCGACCAGCAGGCGCGGATGGTGCGCGGCGACCGTGAACGGCTCGGGAACCTCGCCGAACCGCCGTTTGGCGACCCGGTACATGGCGCGGACGAGCAGGCCGGCGCGCTTGGGGGGCAGGGGCTGGATGCGGGTTTTCTGTGTCATACCGATCAGACGAGGCAGGTCGGAAGGATGTGACACCTTCGGCGCAAGAAAATTCCAAGGATCCGACAAGAATGCTCCAAGGGCTCCGGCCGAGTCTTGCCCGATGGAACTCACAACCTCGTCGTACTGGGACATCGTCGAAGCGTCCCTGCTGACCGACCTGGAGGAGCTGGCGCACACCGAGGTGCTGGTCGCCGACTCGCGGCTGGACCAGTCGGGCGTGCGTGCCGCCGTGGACGCGGTCTTCGACGCCAACCCCACCCTGGGCGCGGTGTTCGAGCCGAGCATGGAGCGCTGGCTGGCCCGGCCGGGCGGTGGCTGGAGTTGGGCGGTCGAGCCGCCGGGGGTCTTGGTGGACGAGGTGATTGCGCGGCAACGTGCCGGTTACGACAAGCGCACCGGCCGACTGTTCGCGGTGTCGCTGCTGCCCGGTTCGCCGGAGCGGTTGGTGCTCACCGCCAGCAGGCTGTGCGTGGACGAGGCGTTGTGGCAGAGCGTGGTCGATGCGCTGGTGACCGGGTACGTGGGCGCTACCCTCACGCCCGACATCACCTTTCGGGCTAAAAGTCGCGCCGCACGCTCATGGGCGTGGTGGCGGGCAGATCGCCGCCCGCGATCACCGCTCGCGCTAGCGGGGTGAGTGCTTCGAACAAGGCCCGCAGTTCGTCGTCGTCGAGACCGTCGAACACATGCAAAGCCATTGTGTCCGTGACGGTTTCGATCTGATTTCGGAACTGGCGACCGGCCTGGGTCAACGCTCCGTCGGCGTCGATGAGACCGCGGGCGGCGAGGCTGCGCCGGCAGGCGTCCCACTCCTGATCGTCGTAGTGACGAGCGCGCTTCATGTAGTCGGCGGGCACCTGCCCGGCGGCGGTGTGCAGCACGTTGGACTCCCGTCCGGAGATGCCCGCCGCGGCCAGCACCGCCACGTGCCCGTCGCCGCGGTGTTCACGCAGCAGCGTCACCGCATGCCAGAGTGCGGCCACCGGATCGGACGGCACCGGCAGCGCGACGTTGGCCGCGAACAGCGGGCGGGCGTCCACCGGGGCGCGCTGCGCCGCGCGGATCGCCAATTCCGCTGCAGTGCGGACATTTTCGTCGTCGAGAAGGCCCACCCGGTGCAGGGCGGCGACCGTCGACTGCTGACGTGCGCGCAACGCGGCGTCCGGCCCGGCGATATCCCACGCCGCCGGAAGGGCTTTGGCCACCCGCGCAGGCGCGAAGTTGTAGAACACCGCCGTCACGACCTGTGGCGCCACCACACCCAGCGGTGCCGACCGGGCGGCGAAGTACCCCATCCAGAACCCGCGGTAACCGAGGTCGTCCAACCCTGCGCGCACCTCGGGCGCGAAGTACGTCACGGCGTGGATGGGTTCGAAGCGGTCGTAGAACTGTCGGGCCAACTCGGTGGTGCGTTGCATGCTTGCAGCTTCCTTGATGCCGTTAGGCTGCGCTAGTGGCGGATGGGGAGGCCTTCGGGCGGTATCGGCTGCTCGAGGAGCTCCGTTGGGCCGGGGCCGGGACCGTATACCGGGCTCGGGACACCATGATGACGCGCGACGTGGCCCTCAAAGTGCTTCCCGCGGAGTCCGCCGGCGATCCCGAATATCGGGAGCGGTTCCGCTCCGAGGTTTCCATCGCGGCCCAGCTGAACAATCCGAACGTCATCCCGGTCTATGAAGCCGGCGAGATCGACGGTCGCCTCTACCTGGTGATGCCCATCCTGGACGGCATCGATGCGCGCAGTCTGCTGGACCGCGACGGCGCGATGAGCCCGGCACTGGCGGTGCGGGTGATCGAGCAGGCTGCGGTGGCGCTGGAATCCGCGCACCGATCCGGGCTGGTGCACGGTGACGTGAAGCCGTCGAATCTGTTCGTCGTGGGCGGCGAATTCGTGTATCTGATCGACTTCGGGGCCCACGCGGCCGGCGCCGCCGTGGATAGCGGAAGCTGGCCGTATCTGGCCCCGGAGCGACTGCGGTCCCAGACCAGTGCCCCCGGCGCCGCCGGCGACATCTACGCCCTCGCCTGTGTGTTGCACGAATGCCTGACCGGACAGCAGGCCGTGCGCGGCGACAGCTTGGAGGAGATCGCCGCCGCGCATCTGCACGGCGCGCCGCCGAAGCCGTGTGACATCGACCCGTCGATCCCGGTCGGTTTCGATGACGTGGTCGCTCGCGGCATGGCGAAGAACCCCGATGACCGTTACCAGTCCGCACGCGAATTCGCCCGTGCCGCAAGAGCTGCGCTCACGCCTGCCGGGGGTGCGTCGGCGGTCTCGGCCGACCAACGCGAGTTCGGCCGCTATCACCTGCTGCAAGTCCTCGGCGCGGGCGGGATGGGTGCGGTGTACCGGGCTCGCGACACCGAACTGCACCGGGACGTCGCCGTCAAACTGCTGCAGCCGGGTCTGGCCGTCGAGCCGGGCTATGAGGAGCGATTTCGCCGGGAGGCGTACGCCGCCGGCCGGCTGGCCAGTCCGAACATCATCCCGATCTACGAGGCCGGCGAAGTCGACGGCCGGTTGTATCTGGTGATGCCGATCATCAACGGCGTCGACGTGCACACCGTGTTGCAGCGGGACGGGGCCATGGACCCGGACCGGGCGGTGCGGGTGATCGAGCAGGTCGCGGGCGCGTTGGAAGTGGCGCACAAGTCCGGGTTGGTGCACCGCGACGTCAAGCCGTCGAACCTGTTGATGGTCGACGAAGACTTTGTGTACCTGATCGACTTCGGGCTCGTCCACGACTCCTCGGCCGCCCGTCTGACGGTGACCAACATCGCGCCGGGGACCCCGGCCTACATGGCGCCGGAGCGCTTCACCAGCGGGTCGATCACCGACGCCCGGGCCGACGTGTATTCGCTGGCCTGTGTGCTCTACGAGTGTCTGACCGGTCAACTGCCGTTCGCCGGCGACAGTATCGGGCAGCTGGTGGGCGCGCATCTGTCCACCGATCCGCCCCGGCCGAGCAGCTGCAACCCTGCCCTCGCCGGGTTCGACAACGTGATCGCGCGCGGCATGGCCAAGGATCCCGATGCCCGCTACCAGTCGGCCAGCGAGCTCGCTGTCGCCGCCCGCAAAGCCCTCACCGACCCCGGCGAACCAACGCCGGCACCGATCGACGACCCGGTACTGGACGCCACGATGCTGGCGGCACCGCAACCGCGACGCAACCGTCGCCGTGTTGTCGCCGCCGCGGCCGCCCTGCTGGTCGTCGCGTGCGGCGCGGCATTCTTGGTGACCCACAACAGATCTCGTCCCACCCAGTCGGCGGCGCAGACGGTACTGCCGTTCAGTGACCTGGACGGGCCGCTGGGGATCACCGTCGACGCGAAGGGCACCGTCTACGTCACCGACACCGGCCACAACCGCGTCGTGCAGCTGGCGACCGGCTCGACCGAACAGACCGTCGCGCCGTTCTCCGGGTTGGACCACCCCACCGACATCGCGGTCGACAACCAAGGCACCGTCGTGGTGGGCGAGAACCGCCGAGTGCTGCAGCTGACCGCGGGATCGACCGATCAGACCGTCCTGCCGTTCGCCGGCCTGGCCGAACCCAGTGGCGTCGCGATCTCCACCCGCGGCCCAGACCTTGCCGTCTACGTCGTCGACTCCCGGCTCAACAAGGTGCTGACGCTGCGCGGGCCGGCCGTGGACCAGACCGAGTTGCCCTTCACCGGCTTGAACCATCCCTCGGCGGTGGCGCTGGACGGCAACGGGACACTCTTCATCGTCGACCGGAACAACGAGCGGGTGATCAAATTACCCGCCACCGCGACGGTCGCCACCGTGCTGTCCTACGCGGTCGGTCGGCCGGAATACATCGCCGTCGATGCCGATGACGACCTGTACGTCACCGACACCCGCCACAACAGTGTGTTGAAGCTGGTCAAGGCCTCCAACACGATGATCACGCTGCCGTTCCAGGGACTGAGCAATCCGCAGGGCGTCGCAGTCGATGCCGCCGGGAATGTCTACGTCGTCGATTCCGGCAACAACCGGGTGCTGAAACTGCCGCCGAGCTGACTCAGCGCGTGAACATCACGGCGCGTTTGACTTCCTGGATCGCCTTGGTCACCTCGATGCCCCGCGGGCAGCACTCGGTGCAGTTGAACGTGGTGCGACAACGCCACACCCCGTCGACCTCGTTGAGGATGTCCAGGCGTTCGGCGGCCGCCTCGTCGCGACTGTCGAAGATGAACCGGTGCGCGTTGACGATGGCCGCCGGCCCGAAGTAGCTGCCTTCGTTCCAGAACACCGGGCAGCTGGTGGTGCAGCAGGCGCACAGGATGCACTTGGTGGTGTCGTCGTAGCGGGCGCGGTCGGTCGGGCTCTGAATACGTTCGCGCGTAGGGGGATTGCCGCTGGTGATCAGGTACGGCTTGATTGCGCGGTAGGCCTCGAAGAACGGTTCCATGTCGACCACGAGGTCTTTTTCCACCGGCAGCCCGCGGATCGGTTCGACGGTGATGGTGAGTTTCTTGCCGGGCTTCTTGGGCAGCAGATCGCGCATCAGCACCTTGCAGGCCAACCGGTTGACGCCGTTGATCCGCATCGCGTCCGAGCCGCACACCCCGTGCGCGCACGACCTGCGGAACGTCAACGTCCCGTCCAGGTAGCCCTTGATGTACAGCAGCAGGTTCAGCAGCCGGTCGCTGGGCAGACACGGCACCCGGAAGCTCTGCCAGCCACCGGTGGCCGCGAACTTCTCCGGGTCGTCCGGGTTGAACCGGGCGATCTTCAGCGTCACCATCACCGCGCCGTCCGGGACCGGCGGCAGCGGGGGTTCGAGCGTTTGGACCTCTGGCTCGGCAGTCATCAGTACTTCCGCTCCTTCGGCTCATACCGGGTCTGCACCACCGGCTTGAAGTCCAGCCGGATGTCGCTGATCAGGTCGGCACCTTCTTTGTAGGCCATGGTGTGGCGCATGTAGTTGATGTCGTCGCGGTTGGGGTAGTCCTCGCGGGCGTGTCCGCCGCGCGACTCCTTGCGGTTCAGCGCACCCACCACGGTGACCTCGGCGAGCTCCAGCAGAAAGCCGAGCTCGATAGCCTCCAGCAGGTCGCTGTTGAACCGTTTCCCCTTGTCTTGCACGGTGATTCGGGAGTACCGCCCTTTGAGCGCATGGATGTCGGTGAGTGCCTGCTTGAGCGTTTCCTCGGTGCGGAACACCGCGGCGTTGTTGTCCATGGTCTGTTGCAGGGCACCGCGGATGTCGGCGACCCGCTCGTTGCCGTGCTCGGAGAGGATGTCGGCGACCCAGCCCTGCACCATCGCCGCGGGTTCGGGCGGCATGTCGGAGAAGTCATGCCCCCGCGCGTACGCGGCGGCGGCCAGGCCCGCGCGGCGCCCGAAGACGTTGATGTCCAGCAGCGAATTGGTGCCCAGCCGGTTGGCGCCGTGCACCGAGACGCACGCGCACTCGCCGGCCGCGAACAGTCCGGGCACGGTGTTGGTGTTGTCGCGCAGCACCTGGCCGGTGACCGTGGTCGGAATGCCGCCCATCACGTAGTGGCAGGTCGGGTAGACCGGGACCAGTTCGTGCACCGGGTCCACACCCAGGTAGGTGCGGGCGAACTCGGTGATGTCGGGCAGCTTGGCTTCCAGCACCTCCTCGCCGAGGTGACGGACGTCGATGTAGACGTAGTCCTTGTGCGGGCCGGCGCCCCGGCCTTCCAGCACCTCGAGCACCATCGACCGGGCGACGATGTCGCGCGGCGCCAGGTCGACGATGGTCGGGGCGTAGCGCTCCATGAAGCGTTCGCCCTCCCCGTTGAGCAACCGGCCGCCCTCGCCGCGCACCGCCTCGGAGATCAGGATGCCCAGACCGGCCAGGCCGGTCGGATGGAACTGGTGAAATTCCATGTCCTCCAACGGGAGTCCCTTGCGGAACACGATCCCGATGCCGTCCCCGGTCAGCGTGTGCGCATTGGAGGTGGTCTTGTACATCCGGCCGGATCCGCCGGTCGCCAGCACGACCGCCTTGGCGTGGAAGACGTGGATCTCACCGGTGGCCAGTTCGTAGGCCACCACCCCGGTGGCGACCGGCCCGGTGGGGGTCTGGGTGAGCACCAGGTCCAATGCGTAGAACTCGTTGAAGAACTGCACATCGTGCTTGACGCAGTTCTGGTACAGCGTCTGCAGGATCATGTGGCCGGTGCGGTCGGCGGCGTAACAGGCCCGCCGGACCGGGGCCTTGCCGTGGTCGCGGGTGTGCCCACCGAACCGGCGCTGGTCGATGCGGCCCTCCGGGGTGCGGTTGAACGGCATCCCCATCTTCTCCAGGTCCAGCACCGCGTCGATGGCCTCTTTGCACATGATCTCCACGGCGTCCTGGTCGGCGAGGTAGTCGCCGCCCTTGACGGTGTCGAAGGTGTGCCACTCCCAGTTGTCCTCTTCGACGTTGGCCAGCGCGGCGCACATGCCGCCCTGGGCGGCGCCGGTGTGGCTGCGGGTGGGGTAGAGCTTGGTCAGCACTGCGGTGCGGACGCGGGGGCCGGCCTCCACCGCGGCCCGCATCCCGGCTCCGCCCGCCCCGACGATCACCACGTCGTATCGGTGTTGCTGGATCAAGGCGCCCCTCTCAGGAGATGTTCGGGTTGAAGGTCACGATCACGTAGGTGCCCAGCACCAACGTGAACCCCATCGACAGCAGCAGGATGCTGTTCAGCCAGAAGCGGGTGACGTCCTTGCGGGTGTAGTCGTCGATGATGTTGCGCAGACCGTTGCCGCCGTGCAGTTGCGCCAGCCACAACAGGGCCAGATCCCAGAACTGCCAGAACGGCGACGCCCAGCGCTGGGCGACGAAGTTGAAGTCGATGCGGTAAACACCGTCGTCCCACATCAGCATGATGAACAGATGCCCGATCGCCAGGAGCACCAGCGCGATCCCGGAGAACCGCATGAACAGCCAGGCGAATTTCTCGAAGTTGGGGATGCCGGCGCGACGCCGCGGCGAGCGCGGGTTGTCCAGGCTGGCCGGCCGGTCGTAGCTGCGTTGCCGCACCGGGGCGACCTGGCCCGGGCCGAGCTGCAGATCGGGTGTGCTCATCGCAGGTGATCCCAGGCGTGAATGCCGATGACCACCCCGGCCATCACGAACGGCACCAGGAACCCGACGGCGACGATCCACAGCATGGTGCGCTGGTGGCGCGGACCTTCGGCCCAGAAGTCGATCAGGATGATCCGGATCCCGTTGAGCGCGTGGAAGAGCACCGCCGCCACCAGACCGAATTCCATCAGCCCGACGATCGGGGTCTTGTAGGTCGACAAGACCTCGTTGTAGGTCTGCGGGCTCACCCGGAGCACGGCGGCGTCCAGCACGTGCACGAACAGGAAGAAGAAGATCGTGGCGCCGCTGATGCGGTGCAACACCCACGCCCACATGCCGGGGTCGCCCCGGTACAGGGTCCGCGGCGGCCTTCGTTTGCGAGAGGATCCCAGCGGTGCCGGGTCCGCGGTCGTCGTCGTCTGAATCACCCGCCTTCGAAAGAGGCCTGGAAGCGGCCCGGGAAAAGCCTTGCAGAACCGCTACCAAACATAACGCCGCGAGGTGGCCCGTAGTCCCGAACCATCCGATCAGAATCGCATGTTGTTTTCAGGTTAGGGTGGCTTTACCTGAAGGCAGTCATTGGTTGAGCGGGGTTGCGCAGTGCCTGGCATTGATTGGAACATGTTGCGGGACAAAGCAATCGGTGCGGCCGCGCTGGCGTACGCCCCGTACTCGGGGTTCCCGGTGGGGGCGGCGGCGCTGGTGGACGACGGCCGGGTGGTCACCGGTTGCAATGTGGAGAATGTCTCATATGGCCTTGGTCTCTGCGCGGAATGCGGGCTGGTGTGCGCGCTGCACGCCACCGGTGGGGGCCGACTGATCGCGCTGGCCTGCGTCGACGGGCGCGGTGCGCCGCTGATGCCGTGCGGGCGTTGTCGCCAGGTGTTGCTCGAACACGGCGGTCCGCAACTGCTGATCGACCACCCGCGTGGGCCGCGACGCCTGGCGGAGCTGCTCCCGGACGCGTTCGGTCCCGACGATCTGGGTCGGGAATCGTCTTGACAGACTTCGCATTTGACGCACCGACGGTGATCCGCACCAAGCGGGACGGCGGCCGGCTCTCCGGGGCCGCGATCGACTGGGTGATCGACGGCTACACCGGCGGCCGGGTGGCCCCCGAACAGATGTCGGCGTTGTTGATGGCGATCTTCCTGCGCGGCATGGACCGCGGCGAGATCACCGATTGGACGGCGGCGATGCTGGCGTCGGGCCCACGACTGGATTTCACCGAGCTGGGCCGGGTGACTGTGGACAAGCATTCCAGCGGCGGTGTCGGCGACAAGATCACGCTGCCGCTGGTGCCCGTCGTCGTCGCCTGTGGCGGCACGGTGCCGCAGGCGGCCGGACGTGGGTTGGGCCACACCGGCGGCACCCTGGACAAACTGGAATCCATCCCCGGGTTCACCGCGGACCTGTCCGGTCAGCGGGTGCGCGAACAGCTGCGCGACGTCGGCGCCGCCATCTTCGCCGCCGGTGAACTGGCGCCGGCGGATGCCAAGCTGTACGCGCTGCGCGACGTCACCGGGACCGTCGAATCCCTGCCGTTGATCGCCAGTTCGGTGATGAGCAAGAAACTGGCCGAGGGTGCCGGCGCGCTGGTGCTGGACGTCAAGGTCGGTTCCGGGGCTTTCCTGAAGACCGAGGCGGAGTCCCGCGAGCTGGCGCACACCATGGTCGAGCTGGGGCTCGCGCACGGCGTCCCCACCCGCGCGCTGCTCACCGACATGCAGTGCCCACTGGGGCTGACCGTCGGCAACGCGCTGGAGGTGCAGGAGTCGCTGGAGGTGCTGGCCGGTGGCGGGCCGCCCGACGTGGTGGAACTGACCGTGCGGCTGGCCGCCGAGATGCTGGAGCTGGCCGGCCTGGACGGCCGCGATCCAGCACAGACCTTGCGCGACGGGACCGCGATGGACAGCTTCCGTCGGCTGGTCGCCGCGCAGGGCGGAGATTTGGCGAAACCGTTGCCGGTTGGTGGGCATTCGGAAACCGTCGCAGCCACCCGGGGCGGCACAATGGGCGACATTGACGCGATGGCGGTGGGGTTGGCGGCGTGGCGGCTCGGCGCGGGCAGGTCCCGGCCGGGTGCGCAGGTACAGCATGGCGCCGGGATCCGGATCCATCGCCGCCCGGGCGATCCGGTGGCTGCCGGCGAGACGTTGTTCACCCTGCACACCGAGACGCCCGGGCGGCTCGGTCCGGCGCTGGCCGAACTCGACGGCGCCTGGCACGTGGCCGACCACCCGCCCGAGCGCAGGCCATTGATTATCGATCGGATCACACCATGAACCTGGACCTGGAACAGATCCGCACGGCGCCCAAGGCGCTGCTGCACGATCACCTCGACGGCGGGCTGCGGCCGGCCACGGTGCTGGAGATCGCCGCTGAGATCGGCTACGACGGGCTGCCGGTCACCGACGCCGACGCGCTGGCGACGTGGTTTCGCACCCAGTCGCACAGCGGCTCGTTGGAGCGTTATCTGGAACCGTTCTCGCACACCGTGGCGGTGATGCAGACGCCCGACGCGCTGTATCGCGTGGCCCACGAATGCGTGGAAGATCTGGCCGCGGACTCGGTGGTGTACGCCGAGGTCCGGTTCGCCCCCGAGCTGCACATCAACCGCGGCCTGTCCTTCGACCAGGTGGTGGACGCGGTGCTGGAGGGCTTCGCGGCCGGCGAAAAAGCATGTGCCGCAACTGGTCACGGTATCAAGGTGCGCTGCCTGGTGACCGCGATGCGGCACGCCGCCATGTCCCGCGAGATCGCCGAGCTGGCGATCCGGTTCCGGGACAAGGGCGTAGTCGGATTCGACATCGCCGGAGCCGAGGCCGGCCACCCGCCGACCAGGCACCTGGATGCGTTCGAATACATGCGGGATAACAACGCGCGCTTCACAATCCACGCGGGGGAGGCATTCGGCCTGCCGTCCATCCATGAGGCGATCGCGTTCTGCGGCGCCGACCGGCTCGGTCACGGCGTGCGCATCGTCGACGACATCGAAATCGTCGATGGTGCGGTCAGGCTGGGTCGGCTGGCATCACTGTTGCGGGACAAGCGGATTCCGTTCGAGATGTGCCCCAGTTCCAACGTGCAGACCGGTGCGGTCGCCAGCATCGCCGAGCACCCGTTCGACCTGCTGGCCCGCAGCCGTTTCCGGGTGACCGTCAATACCGACAACCGGTTGATGAGCGACACCACGATGAGCGAGGAGATGTTCCGTCTGGTCGAGGCGTTCGGCTACGGCTGGAGCGATCTGCAGCGCTTCACCATCAATGCGATGAAATCCGCCTTCATCCCGTTCGACGAGCGGCTGGCCATCATCGATGACGTGATCAAGCCGCAGTACGCGGTGCTGATCGGCTGAATACGATCAATGGTGTGCAGCTGCCCGAGCGTGTTCGCGTCGACGAGGCGTCGACGTTCACCCTGCCCGACGGACGCAGCTTGGCCTATCTCGAGTACGGCGACACCGCGGGTTATCCCGCGTTCTACTTTCACGGCACCCCGAGTTGCCGGTTGGAGGGCGCCTTTGCCGACGGTGCTGCGCGCCGGCACGGCATCCGGCTGATCGCAGTGGACCGGCCCGGGTTCGGGCAGTCGACCTTGCAGCGTGGGCGCCGGTTCCGGGACTGGCCGGCCGACGTGTGTGCCCTGGCCGACGGGCTCGGACTGGGCGAGTTCGGCGTCGTCGGGCATTCCGGTGCCGGGCCGCACCTGTTCGCGTGCGGGGCGCTGATCCCGCCGGCGCGGCTGAAGTTCGTGGGAGCGCTGGCACCGTGGGGTCCGCTGGTGACACCGCGCATCCGGGCCAGTCTCAGTCGGACCGACGCGCTCTACTTCCGTGCCGCACAACGCGGTATCTGGATCTTCAACGCCGCGTACGTGCCGCTGGGCTGGTGTGCGCAATTCGCGTCGGGCCTGTTCGGCCGGCTGGTGACACTGTCACTGCCCGACATCGACCGGGACCACATGCGCGACGAGCTCTTCCTGCGGCACTTCGGCGCCGTCCAGCGTGAAGCGTTCCGGCAGGGCGGCCGGGGCGCCGCGTACGAGTCGTTTCTGATCTACCGGCCGTGGGGGTTCGAGGTCGGTCAGGTCGCGGTGCCGACGCATATCTGGCAGGGCGACGAGGACTCCTTCATCCCGCGGGCGATCGGCGAATATCTCGAGGACGCGATCCCCGAGGTGGATCTGCACTGGGCCCCCGGCAACGGTCATTTCGCACTCAAATACTGGGACGACATCCTGGCGGCGTGCGTCGCCGGTCTAGATCCCCAGTAGCGACCCCAGGTAGGCGAAGGGCAGATAGATCGCGAGCGCGGCGTAGATCGGGATCAGCATCAGGAACAACACGTAGTAGAGAGCGGCCGCGAGCTGGAAAAACAGCGACGTCACGTCGCCGATGATCGAGGTCACGACGTCGGTCAACGTGGCGGCGGGCAGCGGCTGCAGCGATGCCGCGCTGGCGGACTCGGCGCCCGCGTAGGCGCCGGCTGCCGCCCCGAGCTGCTGCACGAACTTCTCGTGATAGGCGGCAACCTGCCCGGCCACGCTCTGGTAATCCCGGCCGAATTCGGCGAACAGTTGCGCGACGGCGCCGGACACTTCGTCGGCGGCCGAGGGAACAATGCCCTGGGTGGGCGCCGTGGCGGTGAGGTGCGCTGCGCGCAGCGCCGAGTCGATGGCCGCCAGATCGGTCGCAGCCTGCGCGATGAGCTCCGGCGCCGCAACCACCACGTCAGCCATACCGGTCTCGTCCTATTCGCGCCGCAGCCGCGAATCCACGAAGGACTCCAGCTTTTCCCAGCCCCGCACCGCCGCGGCGTACGGTCCGGCGGGTTTGCTCACCGAGTCCGGCTCCAGCACGTAGGCGATCAGCTTGCCCAGCGGCTTGTTCGTCTCCAGCGCTTTGTCGACGGTGCTCTCCTCGGAATAGTCCCCGATGTCGCGCAGCAGCTCGACGGCGAGGTCGAGCTGTTCGCGGTCCACCGCTTCCGGTCCGTCGGTGAAGTCGTCGGCCAGTCCGCTGAGCACGTAGACGTTCTCGTCGGTGATGTCGACTTTCAGCGAGCCGTCGGTGGCGGCGGTCCGGATGTCGTCGTAGGTGCTCAGGTCCGACAGGTCGTGATCGTGCTCGTCGGCGAGGTAGCGCGCCAGCGCCCGCTCGGAGCCGAACACGCTGATCCGGCCGTTGCGGCCCAGGAAGATCGGCCGGTCGTCCAGATAACAGCGCAGGGTATAGAAGGTGCCCGAGCTGGTCATGATCTGGATCGGGTCGATGCCGACCTGCGTCCAGAAGTCGTCGGTGCCACCGAGCACCACGGTGTCGCCTTCGGCGCGGCCTTCTTCTTCTTCGTCGTCGTCGTCTTCTTCGGCTTCGTCTTCGTCTTCGTCTTCGTCGGCCGCAGCCTCGTCGGCCTCGTCTTCCGGCTCGGCGGCCTCGTCGGCGTCCTCCGTGACGGCCGGCTCTTCGTCTTCTTCGATCTCCTCGTCGAGTTCTGCAGCCGCCTTGGCCGAGAGGTCCTCGTCGACCTCGGGGACGGTGGCGATGTCGTCGACGGCCTCGAGCACGTCGTCCCAGCTACGTGCGATCACCTCTGCGATCGTGTTCCACCGCTTCTGACCGGCTTTCCCGGCGAAGTGGTCGATGCCGCCCGAGACCGTGCCCAGCATCGGGTTGCCGTTGAAGAACTTCGAGATCGCCGGCAACTCGCAGACCGACCCGATGGACGAGACGATGGCCAACGCTCCGGCCAGCGCCGTCACCGATTTCTCGGTCGGTTTCTCGGCGACCAGCTCCTCGACCGCCACCAGGTCGAACTGGTTGTCCTCGGCGGGTTCCAGCTTCTGGGCGTGCGCCTCGGTGACGCTCTGCCAGCCCGGGTGGTCGGTCAGGTCGTTGTCGGCGTCGCTGCGCACGAAAGCGACCAGGTCGGCGACGCTCTCGAAAACGTACAGGTCGTCGTCCTTGCCCAGAAACGCTTCCCACTCGTCCCCGGAGTCGCGCCAGCGGGGCGCCCACAGCGTGTAACGGTCCCCCTCGGACAGGCTCAGGCGGATGGGCACGAGGTCAGCAGCCATGCGGCACACAATAGCGACCCGGCCCGACCCGGCTTATCCGCCCCAAATAGTTGCGATGGGTGCGGCGGTGGCCGCCAGGCCCGTTTTGGGCAGCCCGTACATCTCCTCGAGCGTGGCCAGCAGGTTGTAGTGATTGATGGTCTCGTTGTAGCTGCCCGGCTGCACGTGCGCGCCGTAGAACACCGTCGGGATCTGGTTGCGGGGACCGCCGTCGTCCTCGTCCCACGTCACGATCAGCAGGCTGTTGTTGGTCCTGGCCCAGGTGGCGTACGCGGCGAGGTGGGTGTTCAGCCAGGCGTCGCCCTGGGCGATCGACCCGTCGTGCATGTTGTTGTCGTTGTTGGGGATGACGATCGAGAGGGTGGGTAGGTTCGCGTAGCCGCCCGGCTGCGGGAACGCCGAGAACGGCACCGAGACATTGGCCGGCACATTGCTGAAGTTCACCCACGGCACGTGCTTGCGGGCGTACTTGCCCGCGCTGCACACCGGCGAACCGACCGCGGGCAGGTCCTCGGAATAGCCGCCGAAGGTGCGGCCGGAGGCCAGCAACTCCGACGCCAGGTTCGGGGCGGCACCCGCGTTGAGCGGGCAGCTGTCCTTGGTGACGCCGAAGGTGCTGCCCGCGAACAGGGCCAGATAATTGGGTTCGCTGGGGTGGGTCTCGGCGAACGACTGCGCCATCATGGCGCCGCCGGCCGCAAGCGCGTTGAGGAACGGTGCCGCCTTGTTGCCGACGATGTCGGCCTGCGAGCGGTTCTCCTCGATCACCATCACCACGTGCGCATACCTGGGCAGGGTCGCGGCGGCCAGGCTCACCCGCGCCGCGGGCAGCGGCAGCGCGCAGAGCACCGCCATAGCACAGAAAAGGCTGGTCAGATGGCGTCGCACGCCCGGAGTATAGGGCTGGGAATGGCCGGCCGGCCGCACGACGACGCGCGTGTCAGCCGGCCTGCACCCGATCGTTATATAGGGTCGGGCCGATGGACGTGCACGTCATCGATCACCCGCTGGCCGCCGCCCGGCTGACCGTGCTGCGTGATGAGCGAACCGACAATGCCACGTTCCGCGCCGCGTTGCGCGAACTCACGGTGATGCTGGTCTACGAGGCGCTGCGTGAGGCGCCCAGTGTCCCGGTGCCGATCCGCACGCCAC
Organism: Mycobacterium sp. NGS61; assembly: GCF_059812325.1. Lineage (NCBI taxonomy): Bacteria > Bacillati > Actinomycetota > Actinomycetes > Mycobacteriales > Mycobacteriaceae > Mycobacterium > Mycobacterium sp. NGS61. Next base: position 787,446 of record NZ_JCALCL010000001.1, on the reverse strand, counting down.
TCGCCGAGACGACGGGGTCCAAGCTGGCGCGTCCGCCGCTGCTGGTGCCGGTGCTGCGGGCCGGCCTGGGCATGGTCAACGAGGCACATGCCCTGCTGCCCGAAGCGCACGTCGGGTTCGTCGGTGTGGCCCGCGACGAGCAGACCGCCCAGCCGGTGCCCTACCTGGCGTCGCTGCCCGACGACCTGTCCGGGCTGCCGGTGCTGATCCTGGACCCGATGCTGGCCACCGGCGGCTCGATGGCGCACACCATCGAGCAGCTGCAGGAGCGTGGCGCCACCGACCTCACCGCGCTGTGCGTGGTGGCGGCGCCGGACGGGGTGGTGGCGATGGAAAAGGTGGCGCCGGACGCGCGCCTGTTCACCGCGGCCATCGACGACGGGCTCAACGAGATCGCCTACATCGTGCCCGGACTCGGAGACGCCGGCGATCGTCAGTTCGGTCCGCGCTGAGTCACCAGCGGGCTATCGCAGCCACCAGTTCGTCGCGCACCGAACGCGCGCGGATGCGGGCAGCCTCCAGGTCTGCGCTGGGTGTGCAGCGAATCTCGAGGTAGCACTTGAGTTTCGGCTCGGTACCCGACGGCCGGACCACCACCCGTACGGACGTCTGGTCGGCACCGCCGGTGAAGATCAGCGCGTCGGCGCTGGCGGTTCTGTCGAAGCCGGCCAGCTCGGGCGGCGGTGCCTCGCGCAGCCGACGCAGCAGCGCGGCGGCCTCGTCGGTGTCGGCGACCCGGCGCGGCACCGCGGCGACCTCGTGCACGCCGTGGCGACGGGCCAGGTCGTCGAGCGCGTCGGAGACCGTGCGGCCGCGCAGCGAGGCCACCAGATCGCAGCACAACACCGCGGCGCTGATGCCGTCCTTGTCGCGGACCGCGGCCGGGTCGACGCAGTGCCCGATCGCCTCCTCGTAGGCGTACACCAGGCTGCCCGGCTCATCGGCGTCGGCGCGGGCCAGCCACTTGAACCCGGTCAGGGTCTCGACGTGCCGCGCGCCACGGTGCGCGGCGATCGCGGCCAGCATCCGGGACGACACCACGGTGCTGGCCACCGTGGGAGGGTCGCCGCGGTGCCGGGACAGAATGTAATCGCCCAGCAGCCACCCGGTTTCGTCACCGGAAAGCATCCGCCAGCCACTCGGCCCGGGTATCCCGACAGCGCACCGGTCGGCGTCGGGGTCCAGCGCGATCGCAACGTCGGCGCCGACGTCGGCGGCCAGCGCGAGCAGCGCATCGGTGGCACCCGGCTCCTCCGGGTTGGGAAAGGCGACGGTGGGGAAGTCGGGGTCGGGGTCGAACTGCGCGGCGACGGTGTGCACATCTGCGAAGCCGGCCCGGCGCAGCGTCTCGACGGCCACCGCGCCGCCCACCCCGTGCATCGGCGTCAACGCCACCCGCACCGTGCCGTCGCCGCGCCGCACTGCGGCCGCCCGCCGGATGTAGCGCTCGACCAGATCGGTGTCGGCGGGCGGCACCGGGGTGCGGGCGATCTGGTCGGCCGGGGGAGCGTCGGCCATCGCGGCTTCGATCCGGCGGTCGGCGGGGGAGATGATCTGCACACCGCCGTCGAGGTACACCTTGTAGCCGTTGTCGCCCGCCGGGTTGTGCGAGGCGGTGATCTGCACGCCGGCGACCGCTCCAGTGGCGCGCACCGCGTAGGCGACCACCGGCGTAGGCACCGGAGCGCTGCATAGCAGCACTGAAAAACCCTGAGCGGCAAGCACTTCGGCGGCAGCAGTGGCGAACGTCGCCGAGCCGTGCCGGGCGTCGCGTCCCACGATCACGGTGCCGGGCCGGTCGAGCACCCGGGCCAGCGCCCAGGTCGCGCGCAGCACCACGGCCAGGTTCATCGCGTCGGGGCCGCCGCGCACCGGCCCGCGCAACCCGGCGGTGCCGAACCGCAGCGGTCGGGCGAAGCGCGCGGCCAGCTCGTCGGGATCCAGCGCGGCGAGTTCGGCGGCCGTCTGGGGGTCAGGGTCGTGCGCGATCCAGGTTTCCGGGGTCACGGCACCCGGCGGATCACGTCGGCCAGCAGCGACCCCATCCGGGCGGCGGCCGCGGCGCCGGTGGCCAGCACCTCGGCGTGACTCAACGGCGCACCGGAGATCCCGGCCGCCAGATTCGTCACCAGCGACACGCCCAGCACCTCCGCACCCGCCGCCCGCGCGGCGATCGTCTCGTGCACGGTGGACATCCCGACCAGGTCGGCGCCGAGCACCTGCAGCATCCGGATCTCGGCGGGGGTCTCGTAGTGCGGCCCCGGCAGGGCGGCGTAGACGCCTTGCGTGAGCTGCGGATCGCAGTCGCGGGCCAGCGCCCGCAGCCGCGGCGCGTAGGCGTCGGTGAGGTCGACGAAGTGCGCACCGACCAGGGGTGAGCGCGCGGTCAGATTCAGGTGGTCACTGATCAGCACCGGCTGGCCGACCGCCATGTCGGCCCGCAACCCGCCCGCCGCGTTGGTCAGCACCACGATCCGGGCCCCTGCGGCGCACGCTGCCCGCACCGGGTGCACGACGTGCTGCAGGTCGTGTCCTTCGTAAGGGTGGATGCGGCCGGCCAGCACCAGCACCCGGTGCGCGCCGACCGGCACCGACAGCAACTCACCCGCGTGACCGGCGGCCTGCGGCGGGGCGAAGCCGGGGATCTCGGCCTGGGGCAACACGGCGGTCGGGGCGCCCAGCGCGGTGACCGCCGGTGACCATCCCGACCCCAGCACCACCGCGACGTCGTGCCGGTCGATACCGGTGCGTTCGGCGATGACGCGAGCAGCCTGCGCCGCGATCTCGTCAGGACGGGGCGCCATGCTGGTCACATTGCGCGAGCCTAGCTCGTCGCGCCCCGCACTCCGGAGGTGTGTGATGATCGGCTCTGTGAGATTGCGCGAACCGTCCTGTGTTGTGCTGGCCGCCGTAATTTTCGCTGCCGTCCTCGCGCTGCTGATCGCCCCCCCGCCCCGCGCGATCGCCGACGAGTGCCCCGACGTCGAACTCGTCTTCGCCCGCGGCACCGCTGAACCGCCCGGCCTGGGCCGGGTCGGGGACGCGCTGCTGGCCGCGCTGGGCCCCGCCCTGGGCGGCCGCAGCCTGGGCGTGTACCCGATCAACTACGCGGCCAGCTACAACTTCCTCACCACTGGCGACGCGGCCAACGACGCCCGCGACCACATCGCCTTCATGGCCGAACAGTGCCCCAACACCAAGATCGCGCTCGGCGGCTTCTCCCAGGGTGCGGCCGCGATCTCGATGCTGGCGGGGGTGCCGCCGCTGGGTGAGCGGATCGGCACGTTCGGCTCGGCTGCGCCGCTGGATCCGTTCCTGACCGGGCGCGTCACCGCCGTCGCGGTGTTCGGCAACCCCGGCAACCGGTTCAACACCCCGCTGTCCACCTCCGGCGGGTTCGCGGGCCGGGCGATCGACCTGTGCAGCGAGAACGATCCGGTCTGCGTGGTCGGGGGTCGCGACCGCGAGGCGCATCACGCCTACGAGAACCCGCCCTGGCCGGGCCAGGCCGCGCAGTTCCTTGCCGCACGGGTCTGACCGATGGCATGGGCACCGATGAGATACTGCCGAGATGCCCGTAGCACTGGACCGCGTCGAAGAAGTGGTGCGCCGGCGCGGCGGTGACCTGGTAGCGCTTTCCCACGCCATCCACGCCGAGCCCGAGCTGGCGTTCGCCGAGCACCGCAGCTGTGCCAAGGCCAAAGAGCTGATCGCCCAGCGCGGGTTTCAGATCGGCCCGGTCGCCGGACTGGACACCGCGTTCCGGGCGGAGTTCGGCAGCGGCCCGCTGGTCGTCGGGGTGTGCGCGGAGTACGACGCGCTGCCCGAGATCGGGCACGCCTGCGGACACAACATCATTGCGGCCGCGGGGGTGGGCGCAGCGCTGGCGTTGGCCGACGTCGCCGATGAACTCGGCCTGACGGTGGCCCTGCTGGGCACGCCGGCCGAGGAATCGGGCGGCGGCAAGGCCTTGATGCTGCAAGCCGGGGCGTTCGACGACGTCGCGGTGGCGGTGATGGTGCATCCCGGGCCCACCGACATCGCCGGGGCGCGGTCGCTGGCCCTGTCCGAGGTGACCGTGCACTACCGGGGCAAGGAATCGCACGCCGCGGTCGCCCCGCAGCTGGGGGTCAATGCCGCCGATGCGGTCACCGTCGCGCAGGTCGCGGTCGGCCTGCTGCGCCAGCAGTTGGCGCCCGGACAGCTGTTGCACGGCATCGTCACCGACGGCGGACAGGCCGTGAACGTGATCCCCGGCCGCGCCGCGTTGCAGTACGCGATGCGCGCGATCGACTCCGATTCGCTGCGCGAGCTGGAAGGCCGCGCCTACGCGTGTTTTTCCGCGGGGGCGCTGGCCACGGGCTGTGAATACGAGATCGACGCGGCCGGCCCGGCGTACCTGGAGTTGCAGCCCGACGAGTGGCTGGCCAACGTGTTCCGTGCGGAGATGCGGCGGCTGGGTCGCGAGCCGGTGCCCGCCGCGGTCGAGGTGGGACTGCCGATGGGCAGCACCGACATGGGCAACGTGACGCAGGTGATGCCGGGCATTCATCCGGTGATCGGCGTCGACGCCGGCGGCGCCACCGTGCATCAGCGGGCCTTCGCCGCCGCGGCCGCGGGACCCAGCGCCGACCGGGCCGTCGTGGAGGGCGCGATCATGCTGGCGCGCACGGTGGTCGCGCTCGCATCCGACTCCGGTCAACGCGAGCGGGTGCTGGAGCTGCGGGAACGCCGGGTGGCGTCATGAGTCTGGTCGACAGCGCCGAATCCTGGCTGGCCGCGCACTACGACGACCTGGTGGACTGGCGCCGACACATCCACCGGTACCCCGAGCTGGGCCGACAAGAGTTCGCCACCACGCAGTTCGTCGCCGAGCGGCTGGCCAACGCCGGGCTGAACCCTAAGGTGCTGCCCGGCGGCACCGGCTTGACCTGCGATTTCGGCCCCGAGCACCAACCCAGGATCGCGTTGCGCGCCGATATGGACGCGTTGCCGATGGCCGAGCGGACCGGCGCGCCGTACGCCTCGACCGTCGCCGACGTCGCACATGCCTGCGGTCACGACGCGCACACCGCGATCCTGCTGGGCACCGCGCTGGCGCTGGCGTCGGTGCCTGAGCTGCCGGTGGGGGTGCGGCTGATCTTCCAGGCCGCCGAGGAGCTGATGCCCGGGGGTGCGATCGATGCGATCGCCGCCGGTGCGCTGACCGGGGTGTCGCGGATCTTCGCGCTGCACTGCGATCCCCGGCTCGAGGTGGGCAAGGTCGCAGTGCGGCTGGGGCCGATCACCTCGGCGGCCGACCAGCTCGAGATCACGCTGCATTCGCCCGGCGGGCACACCTCGCGCCCGCACCTGACCGCCGACCTGGTCTACGGGCTCGGCACGGTGATCACCGGCCTGCCGGGTGTGTTGTCGCGCCGCATCGACCCGCGCAACAGCACCGTGCTGGTGTGGGGGGCGGTGAACGCCGGCAACGCGCCCAACGCCATTCCGCAGTCCGGGGTGCTGGCGGGCACGGTGCGCACCGCCAGCCGGCAGACGTGGGTCGATCTCGAAGCGATCATCCGGGACGCCGTCGCGGGCCTGTTGTCGCCGCTGGCCATCGAGCACACGCTGCAGTACCGGCGCGGCGTGCCGCCGGTGGTCAACGAAGACGTCTCGACCCGCATCCTCACCCACGCGATCGAGGCCGTCGGCCCGGACGTGCTGGCCGACACCCGGCAGTCCGGCGGCGGCGAGGACTTTTCCTGGTACCTCGAGGAGATACCCGGGGCGATGGCCCGGTTGGGGGTCTGGTCGGGCGAGGGGCCGCAGCTCGACCTGCACCAGCCCACCTTCGACCTCGACGAGCGCGCCCTGGCCATCGGCGTGCGGGTGATGGCCAACATCATCGAGCAATCCGCTCCCTTCTGAGGTACTTCGGTCTGCTTGTTACTGCCGAGCGGCCCCATATGTGCGCGAAAACGGCTCTGCGACCGGCATTTTGAGGACGCTCGCGCGGTGAATTGTGGGTGCGTTACGTGGTGCCGAAGATGGGCCGCGTGCATGCCGGACTCGGTCAGCTGCTTAACGAACAACAGGGCGTCGTCACCGCGGCCCAGGCCTTGGGCATGGTCAGCCGCCGCAACCTGGAGACCTGCGTCCGGCGCGGCGAGCTGCGCCGGATCTGGCACGGCGTCTACGGCAGCGGCCGCGACACCGCTGCTCTGCGACTGCGCGGGCTCGACCTGTTGGCGGGCACGACGGTCGCCATCTGCCTGCACACGGCCGCGGCCGGTTACGGGTTTGCCACCGAACGCGACACCGACCTGCACGTGCTCAACCCCGACCAGGGCCACCTGCACTCCACGCGGGGTCTCGTGGTGCACCGCCGCGAGGACGCGCCACTGGTATCAGTGCGCGGCCGGCCGACGACGACGCCCGCGTGGACAGCGATCGAGGTGGCGCGCAGCCTGCGCCGGCCGCGTGCGCTGGCTACTCTGGACGCGGCCCTGCGCAGCGGTCGCTGCCGGCCCGACGAGCTGGCCGAAGCCGTCGAGTCGCAGGCCGGGCGTCGCGGCATCTGCACCGCCCGGGCGCTGCTTCCGCTGGCGTCACCGCTGGCCGAGTCGCCGATGGAGAGCGAAGCCCGCCTGGTCATGATCGACGGCGGACTGCCGGAACCGGTGCTGCAGTACAACATCGTCGACCTGACCGGGCGGCTGTGGCGGGTCGACTTCGCCTGGCCGGAATGTCGTGTCGTCGCCGAGTACGACGGCGTGGACTCGCACAGCAGTCCCGAAGCGTTCAGATACGACCGACTCCGGACCGCGGCGCTGCAGGATCTGGGCTTCATGGTCGTGGCGATGGTGGCCCAGGACGTCAGGTGTGAACCCTGGCATCTCGTGCACCGGCTCAGAACGCGACTGGACCGAGGTCGCGCGGCGGGACCGTCACCAGCGGCCTGAAAATGCCGTCACAACGGGCATTTCGCCGCACCTATGAGGACGCTCGGCGCACCAGGGCGCACCAGGGCGCACCAGGGCGCACCGGAAAGCCTCAGGCGCTGGTCCCCGGACCGATGTTGCGGGCCGGGCGGGTCCGCAGATCGTGCACGTAATCGGCTGGGGCGCCGGCCTTTTCGGCTGCATCGGCCATCACACCGAGGTAGCGCGCCGACGGCAGCCCGCCCTCCCAGGCATCCAGCACATAGAGCCACGCCAACACCGGGTCGATGTCGGTGTCGGAGGATTCCCGCTGCACGCGGCAGCGGATCTTCTTGTGCACGCCGAACTCCGAGCCCTCCCACCGGTCCAGGTTCATTTCGTCGGCCGGCGTCATGTCGTAGAGCACCACGAACACCTGCGAGGTGGGCTCCTCGACGACGGTGGCCAGCGCACCCTCCCAGCCGATGTCCTCCCCGCCGAACGTCAGCCGCCAGCCCGGCAACCAGCCGGTTCCGGCCATTGGCGAGTGCGGTGCGCGCTTGAGCATCTGCTCGGGATCCATGTTCGAGCCGTACGCGGCGTAGAGCGGCACGGGGAAAGCTTAGACGCTAGGTTTGGTGGCTGTGACGACGCGCATCGTGATCCTCGGCGGCGGCCCGGCCGGATACGAGGCGGCCCTGGTGGCCGCCAACTCGCGCCCCGATGCCGAAGTCACGGTCGTCGACTCCGAAGGCATCGGCGGCGCGGCCGTCCTCGACGACTGCGTGCCGTCCAAGACCTTCATCGCCTCGACCTGGCTGCGTACCGAGCTGCGCCGGGCGCCGCGACTCGGCTTCGAGATCGACATCGACGACGCCAAGATCGACCTGCCGCAGATCCACGCGCGGGTCAGGAACCTCGCCGTCGAGCAGTCCGAGGACATCGCGGCGCAACTGCGCGATGTGGGCGTGCACCTGGTGGCCGGGCGCGGTGAGCTGATCGACCCGGCCCCCAACCTGGCCCGGCACCGGATCAAAGCTACGGCCGCGGACGGGACCGTCACCGAGCACGACGCCGACGTCGTGCTGATCGCCACCGGCGCCAGCCCGCGTGTCCTGCCGTCGGCGCAGCCGGACGGCGAGCGCATCCTGACCTGGCGGCAGCTCTACGACCTCAAGGAGCTGCCCGAACACCTCGTCGTGGTGGGCTCGGGGGTGACCGGCGCGGAGTTCGTGCACGCCTACACCGAGCTCGGGGTGCCGGTGACGGTGGCGGCCAGCCGCGACCGGGTGCTGCCCTACGAAGACGCCGACGCCGCGGCGGTGCTCGAAGAGTCGTTCGCCGAGCGCGGCGTGAAGTTGTTCAAGAACGCGCGCGCCGAGTCGGTCAAGCGCACCGGCAACGGCGTCCTGGTCACCATGACCGACGGACGCACCGTCGAGGGCAGCCACGCGTTGATGACCATCGGGTCGGTCCCCAACACCAGTGGTCTCGGGCTGGAGCGGGTCGGCATCGAGCTGGGCCCCGGCGACTATCTGAAGGTGGACCGGGTGTCGCGGACGTCGGTGCCGGGCATCTACGCCGCGGGCGACTGCACCGGCCTGCTGTTGCTGGCGTCGGTGGCGGCGATGCAGGGCCGCATCGCGATGTATCACGCGCTGGGCGAAGGTGTCAGCCCGATCCGGCTGCGCACGGTCGCGGCGACGGTGTTCACCCGGCCGGAGATCGCCGCCGTCGGGGTCCCCCAGTCGGCGATCGACGACGGCGAGTTCAGCGCCCGGACCATCATGCTGCCGCTGCACACCAACGCCCGCGCCAAGATGTCGGGGCTGCGGCAGGGCTTCGTCAAGATCTTCTGCCGCAAATCCACCGGCGTGGTGATCGGTGGGGTGGTGGTGGCGCCGATCGCCTCGGAGCTGATCCTGCCGATCGCGGTCGCGGTGCAGAACCGGATCACGGTCAACGAGTTGGCCCAGACCCTGGCCGTCTATCCGTCGCTGTCCGGTTCGATCACCGAGGCCGCCCGGCGGCTGATGGCCCACGACGATCTGGACTGATCGTCGAATTCACAGAGTGAAGACCGACTCGAGGACCGGCAACCCACTAGCCTTGGCTGAGTACCGCTACTGACGAGTAACCGACAGGAGTCTGTGGTCGTGAGCAACCCGATCGAGAGCGAACCCGCCGCGTCGGCCCTGGGCCCCGAACAGCGGGCACTCGCCTGGGAGCGTCTCGGTACCGAGCAATTCGACGTCGTGGTGATCGGCGGCGGGGTGGTGGGCTCGGGCTGCGCCCTGGACGCGGCCACCCGCGGGCTGAAGGTGGCGCTGGTGGAGGCGCGTGACTTCGCCTCGGGCACCTCGAGTCGCTCCTCGAAGATGTTCCACGGCGGCCTGCGCTATCTGGAACAACTCGAGTTCGGCCTGGTGCGCGAGGCGCTGTTCGAACGCGAGCTGTCGCTGACCACGCTGGCGCCGCACCTGGTCAAGCCGCTGCCGTTCCTGTTCCCGCTGACCAAGCGACTGTGGGAACGGCCCTACATGGCTGCGGGCATCTTCCTCTACGACAGTCTGGGCGGCGCGAAATCGGTGCCGGCGCAGAAGCATATGACCCGCGCCGGGGCGTTGCGGCTGAGCCCGGGCCTCAAGCGCAACTCGCTGATCGGCGGCATCCGCTACTACGACACCGTGGTCGACGACGCCCGGCACACCATGATGGTGGCGCGCACCGCGGCGCACTACGGCGCGGTGGTGCGGTCGTCCACCCAGGTGGTGGCGCTGCTGCGGGAGGGCGACCGGGTCACCGGGGTGCGGGTGCGCGACTCCGAGGACGGCGAGATCACCGAGGTCCGCGCGCACGTGGTGATCAACGCGACCGGAGTCTGGACCGACGAGATCCAGGCGTTGTCCAAGCAACGCGGCCGGTTCAAGGTGCGCGCCTCCAAGGGCGTGCACGTGGTGGTGCCGCGGGACCGCATCGTCAGCGACGTCGCGATCATCCTGCGCACCGAGAAGTCGGTGATGTTCGTTATCCCGTGGGGCAGCCACTGGATCATCGGGACCACCGACACCGACTGGAACCTCGATCTGGCCCATCCAGCGGCCACCAAGGCCGACATCGACTACATCCTGGGCACGGTCAACACCGTGCTGGCCACCCCGTTGACGCACGCCGACATCGACGGTGTCTACGCCGGGCTGCGGCCGCTGCTGGCCGGGGAGAGTGAGGAGACCTCCAAGCTGTCCCGGGAGCACGCCGTGGCGGTGCCCGCGGCCGGCCTGGTCGCGATCGCCGGCGGCAAGTACACCACCTACCGGGTGATGGCGGCCGACGCGGTGGATGCCGCCGCCGAGTTCATTCCGGCCCGGGTCGCGCCGACGATCACCCAGAAGGTGCCGTTGATGGGCGCCGACGGCTACTTCGCCCTGATCAACCAGACCCAGAACGTCGGCGCGATGCGTGGCCTGCACCCCTACCGGGTGCGCCACCTGCTGGATCGCTACGGGTCGCTGATCGACGAGGTACTGGCGATGGCGGCCAAAGACCCCAGCTTGCTGGGGCCGATCACCGACGCGCCCGGGTACCTGAAAGTGGAAGCCCTCTACGCCGTCGCGGCTGAGGGGGCGCTGCACCTCGAGGACATCCTGGCGCGCCGGATGCGGATCTCGATCGAGTACTCCCACCGCGGCGTCGACTGCGCGCGCGAGGTGGCCGAGCTGGTGGCGCCGGTGCTGGGCTGGAGTGCGGCCGACGTGGATCGCGAGGTCGACAACTACAAGGCGCGGGTGACCGCCGAGATCCTGTCGCAGGCCCAGCCCGACGACGTGTCCGCCGACGAGTTGCGCGCCAGCGCACCCGAGGCGCGCGCGGAGATCCTCGAACCGGTGCCCCTGAATTGAGGGCCGCCCCGCTGCCGGTTCGCGACGGGCTGGGTCCGGCACGGGTCCGGATGTACGGCGGGCCGGTCCTGGCGGAGTTGACCGCGCGGTTCGGCGCGCCCGCGCGCGCCAAAGTCCTGGCCGGCGAAGTCGTCGACGCCGACGGCACGGTGATCGACGACGCGACCGTGCTGCCCGGCGGCGCGCACGTCTACCTGTACCGCGACCTGCCCGACGAGGTGCCGGTGCCGTTTGACATCCCGGTGCTCTACCGCGACGACAACATCGTCGTCGCCGACAAACCGCACTTCCTGTCGACCATGCCGCGCGGACGCCACGTCGCGCAGACCGCGCTGGTGCGGTTGCGGCGCTCGTTGGACCTACCCGAACTCAGCCCCGCGCACCGGCTGGACCGGCTGACGGCCGGCGTCCTGCTGTTCACCACCCGACGTGAGATCCGGGGCGCCTATCAGACGCTGTTCGCCCGGGGCGAGGTCAGCAAGGTCTATCTGGCCCGAGCGGCGGTCGACCCGGCGGTGACGCTGCCGCAGCTGGTGCGCACCCGCATCGTCAAGTATCGAGGCCAACTGCAGGCAGTCTGCGAACCGGGACCTGCCAACGCCGAGACACTGGTGGAGCTGCTGTCGCCCGACGGTCTCTACCGGCTCACGCCACGCACCGGACGCACCCACCAGTTGCGGGTGCACATGGCGTCGCTGGGGCTGCCGATCTTCGCAGATCCGTTGTACCCCAACGTCATAGCCGTCCCCGACGGCGACTTCACCACGCCGCTGCAGTTGCTGGCGCAGCGCATCGAATTCGACGATCCGGTGACGGGCGCGCACCGGGAGTTCGTCAGTCGCCGAGAGCTCCCGGCAACCCGGCAAGACCGTCCTTGATCCCTGCGCTGACCGGGTCCCCGGAGGCGATGGCCTCGCTCGGCACCACGTCGCACGTGCAACTGAGCTCGGTGAACATGTTGGGCTCGGCCTCATCTTCGGCGCCGACCGCGGTGGCGGTGACCAGGGCGGCGCACAGCGCGGCGACGACGACGGAGAACACTCTGCTGATCAGTTCGACTCCCGGTGAGGCGTATCGCCAGAGTGTATGTGTGCCGAGCCCGCGAATCCGAGACGGACACACAAACTTAATTTGACGCGTGATGCCTGGGGCAGAACGCGGCGATGCTCAAGCCGACGAAGAACCCCGCGTGATAGCCGTCGAGGTTGCTGCTGGTGGACACGTCGTTGGCGACGTCGCTCTTCTGCTTGCCCTGGTCGAGTTCGTTGCACACCTGATGGCCGGCGAGCAGAGCTGCTTGCGACGAGCCGAAATGGATGTCCTTGGACCGCATCGCGTTGAGGAACTGGTCGTCGACAGCGTCGGCGTGCGCGCGTGGGGCGGCTACGCCGGCACAGCTCAGCAGTCCCAGCAGCACGAGAAAGCTCGTACGCAGCCGGCGGATCGCCATCGCTGAACCCCCTCGCCTGTGCTGGTCGCGTCATGTCCTGCTGACATGCTGATCATTGCATGTGAAGTTGGTATGAGCTAACAGCTTAGGTGTCCGGACCGTGTACCCAAACGGAACTGTGGCTGAATTGGCGACCCCGGACCGCCGCAACGATGGCCGATCACATTTCCCTGCTGGATGATCTGTACCGGACCCGATGATCGTTGGGACGCCCACCACCTGCCGTCCGAGGAATCACCGTGAAAATTAGTCGGTTCGGTGCCCTCCTGAGCGCGCCCGCCCTCGCCGCCGCGGCGGTTTCGGCCTGCGGGACGCAGCAGCACCCGAGCCCGGCGTCGAGTGCGACCACGCGGTCGGCGAACGTCGCCTGCGGCGGCGAGCCGACCGTGCGCGCCAGCGGGTCCACCGCGCAGGAAAATGCCATGACCCTGTTCGTCAAGGCGTTCGAACAGGCATGTCCGGGCCAGACGCTGAAGTACACGACCAACGGATCCGGCGGCGGGATCAGCGATTTCCTGGACAACCGGACCGAGTTCGCCGGCTCCGACTCACCGCTGAGCAGGAGCGAGTACGACCGGGCCACGCAGCGCTGCGGGTCACCGGCGTGGAACCTGCCGGTGGTGTTCGGTCCGATCGCGATCGCGTTCAACATCAAGGGCCTGTCGTCGTTGAGTCTCGACGGCCCAACCGCGGCCAGAATCTTCAACGGCGCCATCACCACCTGGAACGATCCGGCGATCGCCGCGCTCAACGCCGGCGTCGCGCTGCCGGCGGCGCCCATCCGGGTGGTGTTCCGCAAGGACGAGTCCGGGACTTCGGACAACTTCCAGCGATACCTCGACACCGCCGCCAACGGCGCCTGGGGCAGGGGCGCCGGAAAACAGTTCAAGGGCGGTGTGGGCGACGGATTCGCCGGAAGCGACGGCGTTGCCGCCGCCGTCGGTGCCACCGAGGGGTCGATCACCTACCTGGAGTGGTCCTTCGCGCAGCGGCAACGGCTCAACACCGCCGGGATCATCACGTCGGCCGGTCCTGAACCGGTATCGATCAGCGGTGACTCGGTAGGCAAGACCATCGCCGGTGCCTGGTTCACCAGGGAGGGCAACGATCTGGCGCTGGACACGATTTCGTTCTACCGGCCGAACCAACCGGGCTCCTACCCGATCGTGCTGGCGACGTACGAGATCGTGTGCTCGAAGTACCCGGATGCCCAAGCGGGCCGCGCGGTCAAGGCATTTCTGCAAGCCACGATCGGTCCTGGTCAGGCCGGGCTGTCGGACAACGGCTACGTTCCCGTGCCGGCCGATTTCGGTTCTCGGTTGGCCGCCGCGGTGAGCGCCATCGCGTGATCGGGGCTTGGCCGACGCGCAATGTTTCGGGGTTCTTCCCGCTGCGGTCGACATAAAGTTTCCAAAAATTCCTTCACTACGTCATATAAAGGTGCTATGGAATACATAGGTCTGCCTCCCGAGGTCATCTCGGCGCTGATCCACGCCGGTCCCGGCGCCGGATCGCTGCTCGAGGCTTCCAGCGCGTGGCAGGCGCTCAGCACCGACCTGGATGAGACGGCCGGCAATTACTCCGCCGTGCTGTCGATGCTGGCCGCGGAATGGCGCGGCACCTCCACCCTGGCGATGATCCAGTCCGTCGCGCCTTATCTCACCTGGCTGCGCACCACTGCAGCGCAGTGTCACCAGCTGGCCGCCTCGGCGCAGGTCGCTGCCGCCGCGTTCGGATCCACTCTCGCCTCGGTGGTCCCTCCCGCAACGGTGGCGGCCAACCGCGCCCAACTCGCGCAACTGCTGGCCACCAACACCTTCGGCCACAATCTCGCGGCCATCGCCGCCACCGAGACCCAGTACGAGCGCATGTGGGTCAACAACGCGACAGCGATGTACAGCTACGAGTCGACCACCGCACAGGCCGCCGTGCGGCAGCTGTTCTCGACGCCGCCGTCCATCGCAGACCCGGGCAGCTCAGCGGCGCAGGCGCAGGCCGTATCGGTGGCGCAGGCGGAGGCCGTACCCGCCGCGGCGGCCGCCGCGACGCTGGTCCTGCCCGCCGATGCGGTCGCGCCGCCGGTGTCTCCGCTGGATGCGCTGCTGCAGGCGGTGGGCGTCACGTTCGACCCCAATCAGGGCTGGTTCGGCCTGACCAACACCTATCTGAACCAGTTCGTCTCGTCCGGGTTCCCGATCAACCTGCTCAGCTACTTTGCGCAGACCACCTCGGCCCAGGCGCTGCAGGGAATCGCTCCGGATGTTTTCTCCGGCCTGTCGGAAGGGGAGACGGCGCTGGGCGGTGCGGAGGCCAGTCTGGCCGAGGCAGTCGGAGCCTTCAGCGCGGCGGGGACCCCGACGGGAGCGATGGGCGTCGCAGTGTCGATGGGCAACCTGTCCGCGCCGCCCGCCGCGACGGGCGTGCTGACCGCCGCCCACCTGCCGGTGCAGCTCGCTTCGGCGGCATCGCCGCTGCCCGCAGGCGACGTCGACGCCGGATTCCCGATGCTGCCGCCGCTGATGGCGCCACCGATTGCCGCGGGCAGCGGCTGGCGTAAACGCAAGGACCAGAAGTACGAAGACCTGGCCATGGGTCTGGAGGTCGAGGGGAAGTTCATTCCACGCTCGCCGTCGGCGGGATGAGTGTTCACCCCGCCGCCGTACCGCTCCACTCGCTGCGATCGGTACTTTTGACTGATGCCTTGGGCGCGATTGCTCTCCCTGGCCGTTCTGCTGGTCTGTCTGGCCGGGTGCAGCGAACGGCAGGTGCAGGCCGCCGGTGCCCGGAATCAGGCCGGGATGCTCCAGTACGGCGGCCTGAACCGGACCTATGTGGTGCATGTGCCGCCCGGGCCGACCGTGGGCCTGGTGCTGAACCTGCACGGTGGCGGCGGCACGGGTGCCGGCCAGCGCGGGCTTACCGACTTCGACTCCGTCGCCGACGCCAACGGCCTGCTGGTCGTCTATCCCGACGGCTACGACAAGAGCTGGGCCGACGGCCGGGGGGCGGCTCCGGCGGACCGCCGCCGGCTCGACGACGTCGGTTTTCTGGTGACGCTGGTGACTAAATTGCGCGATGAATTCAATGTGCCCCCCGGGCACGTCTTCGCGACCGGCATGTCCAACGGCGGGTTCATGTCCAACCGGTTGGCCTGCGACCGCGCCGATGTGTTCGCCGCGATCGCGCCGATTTCGGGCACGTTGGGGGTAGGTGTGGCGTGCAATCCGTCGCGGCCGGTGTCGGTGCTGGAGGCGCACGGCACCAGCGATGCGGTGGTGCCGTACAACGGCGGCGATGTCCGTGGTCGCGGCGGACTGAGCCACGCGATCTCGGCCAACAGCATCGTCGACCGGTGGCGGGTCGTCGACCGCTGCCCGGGCAACCCCACCGTCGAGCAACTGCCCGACGTGGGCGACGGAACTGCCGTGCGCCGGTTCGATTCCCGCAACTGCGCCGACAACACCGAAGTGATCCACTACCAGATCGAGAAGGGTGGCCACACCTGGCCGGGCAGCAAGCAGTACCTGCCCAAGACGGTCATCGGGTCCACCACGCGGGCGTTCGACGGCTCGCAGGTGATCGCCCAGTTCTTCCTGTCCCACGGCCGGGACGGCTAGCGCTAGCGCTGGCAGGACGGGCACCAGTACTGCACCCGATCGGCGCTGCCCGGCGCCGGGTCCTGGGATGCGATGGGCGTGCCGCAGCGCCGGCAACCCTGCCCGGCGCGCCCGTAGACCCACATCAACCGGCCACCCCGGGTGTCGCCGGTGGTGCAGCGGTTCCAGCGAAACCTGTTGGCCCACAACATGTCCCGGGCCCGGGAGACGAGCCGCAGCGGGTCGGCGACAGCGCTGACCGGCGCGGTCGGCAGGTGTCCGCTGACGAAACACAGTTCGTTGGCGAAGACGTTTCCGACCCCGGCCATGACTCGCTGGTCCAGCAGCGCCTCGGCGACGGGACGGTCCGGGTCGGCGGTCAGGTTGGCGGCGGCGCGGTGCGGGTCCCAGTCGTCGCCCAGCAGGTCGGGTCCCAGATGCTCGACGGCAGCCGCATCGGTGGCTCGGTCGAGGATTTCCAGCACCCCCAGGTCGACTCCGACGGCGCGAGTGTCACCGGCTTCCAGGACGATCCGTGCCCGGTAGTCAATGCGCGGCTTCGGCCGGCTGCCGACTCGCCAGCTGCCGTCCATCTTCATGTGTGAGTGGATGCTGGCCCAGCCGACCCGGATGAACAGGTGCTTGCCGCGGCTGAGCACTTCATCCACCACCTGCCCGGTCAGGTCGATGGTGGCGTACCGCGGCACCCGGATATCGCAGCGCGTCAGCGTCTGCCCGGCCAACTGGCGGCGCAGCGCGTCCGCGGTGTGAAAGACCGTGTCCCCTTCAGGCATGGCTCAACGCAGTCGCAGTCCGCGTGGGGTCCGGGCGAATCCGGCTTCCACCAGCGCTGCCAGCACGTCCTGGGGTCCGTCGGGCTGCAGCACCGAGACGCCGTCGACCCGCTCGACCAGGATCGACGACACCCGCCGGCCGGCCACCAGATCGGCGAGCGCGGCGGCCGCCGCGCGCGCGGCCCCGGGGTCCTCGGTGAAGGTCAGCAGGGACCGGCCGCCCCGCTCGAGGAACCAGGCCAGCGCGCCGTCCACCAACACCACCAGTGCGCCGGCCTTGCGGCCGGGCCGTGCCCCGTCAGTACGCGCGGCGGGCCACGGCAGCGCCGCACCGTAGGGGTTGGCCGGGTCGGCGGCGGCCAGCACGACCGCGTGGTATTCGGGCCGTTGCGGATCGACACCGTCGAGGTAACTGCGCAGCCGGTCGACGGTTGAGGCGACCGCGAACTGGGCGCCACCCAGCGATTCGACGAAGTAACCGCGCTGGCAGCGACCGGCATCCTCGAACGCGCGCAACACTTTGTAGAGGGTGGCGAAACCGCCGGGCACGCTTTCGGCGGCCACCCCGCCTTTGGTCAGCACGCCGTGTCGATTCAACAGCAGCTCGGCCTGGAAGTGCGCCCGCAGGGTGGAGTCCGGCTCGGCCACCGGCAGCGCCGACCACCGTCCGGCCACGGAGGGGTCGTTGGGCCGGGTTTGCGCGTGCGCGACGCTGTAGCGGCTCAGCCGCGGCGCGCGTGGGGTGCGGTGCGCCGGAGCCGAGCGTTTGCGGGCACCCGCGCCGCCGCCCAGCAATGCCCGCACCGGCGCGAACGTGTCGCCGGTGACGCGGCCGGCCCAGATCAGTTCCCACAGCGCCGCTTTGAGCGCTGCCTCGGCGTGGCCACCCTGGGCGAGCTGGCGGAAGAAGTACGCGCCGCCACCGGCCAGAGTGTCCAGAATCGCCTGGTGGACGTCGGTGACTTCGATGGCGACCGGGGTGGCCAGCGTCAGGGCCGCGGAGTCCGCGACATGCAGTGCGATCCAGCCGTCGCTGCCCGAGATCGACCCCGCACCCGACCAGGTGACTTCGCCGGTGGCGAGCAGCTCGTCGAGCAGGGCGGGGGAGTAGTCGCGCACCCGGGGCGCCAGGACCAGCGGTTCCAGTGCGGAAGCGGGGATCCGCACCCCGGCGAGCTGATCGACGACGGACGCCAGGCCGTCCAGGCCGGCATGCCCCGACGACCTGTCCCCGACGTGGTGCCAGGCCGGCAGGAATCGACCGTAGGCGGCGGTGCTGACCGGTTCCACCTGCGCGCGCAGCGCTGCCAGCGACCGTCGCCGCAGGATGCGCAGCACGTCGGCATCGCACCACTGTTCGGCGCCGGCGCCCCCGGCGCTCTCGACGAACTCCCCGCGCACCAGCCGGCCGTCACCGGCCAACCGTCCGAGCACGTCGGCGCTGACCCGCAGGCCCAGACCGAACCGGGCGGCGGCCTCGGCGGTGGTGAACGGCGTGCGGGTGCGTGCGTAGCGGCCCAGCAGTTCGCCCAGCGGGTCGGCCACCTCCTCGGTGAAGCTCGCGGGCAGGCCCACCGGAACCGCCGCGCCGACACCGTCGCGCAACCGGCCGATGTCCTCCACGGCCACCCACCAGCTGCGTCCGGCGAACGACACGGTCAACGCGCGCCGGGCGGCGTGCAACCCCTCCAGCCAACCATTGAGGGCGGGGCCGTCGGGGGCCGTCGAGCGGGCGGCGATTTCCGCCGCGGTCAGCGGCCCCAGCAGTCGCAGCAAGTCGGCGACACCTTCGGCGTCGCGGGCGGCCCGGTCTTCCGACAGGTGCTGCAACTGGCGCCCGGTACCGGCGATCACTTCGGGGTCCAGCAGCTCGCGCAGCTCCACCCGGCCGAGCAGCTCAGCCAGCAGCGTGCTGTCCAGCGACAGTGCCGCGGCGCGGCGCTCGGCCAGCGGGACATCGCCCTCGTACATGAACGCGCCGACGTAACCGAACAACAGCGACGCCGCGAACGGCGAGGGTTTGGCGGTCTCCACCTCGATCACCCGCACCCGGCGCTGCGCGATCTGCGCCATCAGCCCGGTGAGGGTGGGGACGTCGTACACGTCCTGCAGGCATTCGCGGATCGTTTCCAACACGATGGGGAAGTCCGGGTATTTGCGTGCTACCTGCAGCAACTGCGCGGCGCGCTGGCGCTGCTGCCACAACGGCGAGCGACGTCCGGGATTGCGGCGGGGCAGCAGCAGGGCGCGGGCCGCCGACTCCCGGAACCGCGAAGCGAACAGGGCGGACTCGCCGACTTCAGCGGTGACGATCGGGTCGATCTCGTCGGGGTCGAACACGAACAGCTCGGCGCCCGGCGGGGCGTCGTCACCGGAGAAACCGGTGTCGGGCAACCGCACCACGATGCCGTCGTCGGAGGCGGTCGGTTTTTCGTCGAGGCCGTAGCGCTCGCGCAGCCGACGCCCCACGGCCAGCGCGAGCGGGCCGTGCACCTGCAACCCGTAGGGCGAATGCAGGATGATCCGCCAGTCGCCCAACTCGTCGCGAAAGCGCTCGATCAGCAGCGTGGTGTCGGTGGGCACCACCCGGGTTGCGGTGCGCTGTTCGTCGAGCAGCCGCCACAGGTTCTCGGCGGCGTAGTCGTCGAAACCCCAGTTCGCGCAACGGTTGCCGAACGCGTCGCGGTCCAGGCTGGCCAACTCGCCGGTCAGCGCGCCCAGCGCGGCCCCGAGTTCGGCGGGCCGGCCCACGTCGTCGCCACGCCAGAACGGCAACCGGGCGGGCTGGCCCGGAGCGGGAACCACCAGCACCCGGTCATGGGTGATCTCGACGATGCGCCAGCTGGTGGCGCCCAGCGAGATGACGTCGCCGGGCCGGGATTCGTAGACCATTTCCTCGTCCAGCTCGCCCACCCGCGACGGTTTCTCGGAATCGGTGGCCAGGTAGACGGTGAACAATCCGCGGTCGGGGATGGCCCCACCGGAGGTGACGGCCAGCCGTTGCGCGCCCGGCCGCCCGGTCAGGGTGCCGCGATCGCGGTCGTAGACCAGCCGCGGTCGCAGCTCGGCGAATTCGGTGGACGGATACTTGCCGGACAGCAGGTCCAGGGTTGCTTCGAACACGCTGCGCGGCAGGGTGGCGAATGGCGCGCTGCGGCGTACGGTGTCGAACCAGCGGTCGGCGTCGATCGGCTCGAGGGCCGCGGCCGCCACCGTGTGCTGGGCCAGGATGTCCAGCGGGTTGGCGGGCACCCGCATGGTCTCGATCTGGCCGGTGAGCATGCGCTGCACGCTGACCGCGCAGCCCAGCAGGTCGGTGCGGTGTTTGGGGAACAACACCCCGCGCGACACCTCGCCCACCTGGTGGCCCGCCCGCCCGATCCGCTGCAGGCCGCTGGCCACCGACGGGGGCGCCTCGACCTGGATCACCAGATCGACTGCGCCCATGTCGATGCCCAGTTCCAGGCTGGAGGTGGCGACCACGGCTTTGAGCCGCCCGCCTTTGAGATCCTCTTCGACCAGGGCGCGCTGCTCCTTGCTGACCGAGCCGTGGTGGGCCCGCGCCAGCAGCGTGGGCGCCCCGAAGGTCTGCCCGCTGGCCATCACGTAGGCCGGTGCGCCGCCGGGCACCGTCGGGTTGCCGTCCGGTGCCACCGCGACACCGGAGCGTTCGGCGTGGATCTCGTTGAGCCGTGCGGTCAAACGCTCGGCCAACCGCCGCGAATTGGCGAACACGATGGTGGAGTTGTGCGACTCGATCAAATCCACCAGCCGCGCCTCGACATCGGGCCAGATGGAGTTGTCGGCCAGATTGGTCATGTCCGGCACCGGCACCTGAACGGAGAGCTCGACGGTCTTGGTCGACGCCGGCGCCACGATGGTGGTCGGGGACCCGCCGGAAAGGAAGCGCGCCACCTCCTCGGGCGGACGCACGGTGGCCGACAACCCGATGCGCTGGGCCGGGCCCCGCTCGGACAGATCGCGCAGCCGTTCCAGCGACAGCGCCAGGTGTGCGCCGCGCTTGGTGGCCGCAATGGCGTGGATTTCGTCGACGATGACCGTCTGCACCCCGGCCAGTGTCTCCCGGGCTGCTGAGGTCAGCATCAGAAACAGTGACTCGGGAGTGGTGATCAGCACATCGGGCGGGTGGGTGATGAGTTGGCGGCGCAGTGCCGGCGGGGTGTCACCGGACCGGACGCCCACGCTGATCTGCGGTGCGGGCAGGCCGCGGACGTGCGCGAGGCGGGTCAGTCCGGCCAGCGGGGTGCGCAGGTTGCGTTCGACGTCGACGGCCAGCGCTTTGAGCGGCGAGACGTACAGCACCCGGGTGCCTGCCGGCCGGTCCGACGAGGCCAGTCTGGCCAGGTTGTCTAACGCCCACAGGAAGGCCGCCAGTGTCTTGCCGGACCCGGTGGGCGCCACCACGAGCGTGTGGTCACCGTCGGCGATGGCATTCCAGGCGGCGTCCTGCGCGTCGGTGGGCGCGGCGAAGGTGCTGGTGAACCAGTCACGCGTGACCGCACTGAACCGGGCCAGCGCCCCAGGTGGATTACTCACCACACCATCGTGCCAACAGGCACCGACAACACCGGTGGAGCCGTGTCAGGCCTGCGGCTTGAAGCGCGCGGTCGACATCGCCTCGGCCAACTCACCCGGGATGTCCGGGACCCGCGCGATCGCCTCGAGCAGCGTATGCGCGCAGGCGTCGGCCAGCCGGTCGGCCTCCAGGGTCATATCCATGATGCGCTGCCGGCAGATCTCGAAGGTGAACGCGAGCCAGCCGTGGATGATCACCCGCAGGTCGCGCTCGACGTCGGGTTCCAGCACCTGTGTGCCCGGCATGCCGCTGACGACCTCGCCGATCCGGGTCATGATGTGTTCCATCTGCCGGTTCTTGGCTTCGTCGTCGATACCCAGCAGAACCGGGTCGGACCGGCCCAGACCGACGTATGCCGCCCAGGCCGCCTCCGGGTTCTGCTCGTGGTAGGCCATGTAGGCCAGCACGCCGGTGCGGATCTCCTCGAACATCGTCATACCGGACGTCGGCTGGATGTTGGTTGCCGAGTAGAGCCGGTCCGCCTCGTCCTTGACGACCGCGGCGAAGAACGCCCGCTTGTCCGGGAAATAGTGGTACATCAGCGCGCGCGAGACACCGGCACGCTCGGCGATCTCGTCGATCCGCACCTCGTCATAGGGCCGCTTACCGAAGACTTCCGCCCCCAGGGCAAGCAGTTCCGCACGTCGATCCTCAGGCGATAACCGCCTCCTGGCTGTCGCCATAAGCAGTGATACTACTCACGGTCGGGGTGGGCTCCGCCATACCGGCGGGATAGCGGACTTGCCCGGGCCCGGTGGTCGGCCGGCGCGGGCGGGCGTTCTAGGTGCTCCAACCGGCCCCGCGACGGGTGTGAGCTGCGCTTCGAACCGGGCGCAGCGGTTTGCTGAGTGGTACCGCGGGGTACTGAACGACAACGGGTTCCAAGTTGGTTCAGCCAGCAGATACGAGGTGCTCCGATGCATACGGCAGACGAGAGGGTGCGTGGTGACCGCATAGGTCACGACGACAGGGAAGTCCACGTTGCCATCAAATTCGCCGTCCTGGCGACGCTGGCCGGCATCGGATTCGTGGTGATGGCCGCGATGTGGGTCAGCACATGCGGCGGGGGCAGCATCGACACGGTGGCGTGTGGTCCACCCGAACGCACCATGCTCGCGCTCGGCGGCCCCCTGATTCTGCTGCTGGCCGGCCTCTGGGCGTTCTTCCGCACCTACCGGGTCTGGCACGAGCAAGGGATCTGGTGGGGCTGGCACGGCGCTGGCTGGTTCCTGCTCACGTTGATGGTGATCACGGTGTCGATGGGAGTTCCGCCGATCGCCGGCCCGGTGCTGGGCCTGTAACGGCAACGCTTTTCCGCGGCGGTAAAGTTCGAGGCCGACGCGGGGGGTGCTGGCCATTGGTAACTCCGGATGTCGTAGTTTTACCCGCGCTGACGACTGGGTATCAGGAGGAGACCATGATGAGCACCGGCACGAGTCCAATAGCGTGTGCGCCGCATCATGCGGGACAGAATCACCAGCGCTACCACCCCCACTCCAACTGGAACCACGATCACCCCGACCTACCCCCCGGCAATCACCGCGATGCTCTGTTGTCAGCGCGCGCAAGTCGTGTCGGAACGGTCTGTCTCGCCGGCAACTGGCGGCGACCATGACCAACCGTCTCGATCCATTGGTCCACGGCGGGTCTCAACCCGGCGCCACAGGCCGTGACCATGCCAGGAGTAGTGTCGGTCGAATATTGCCGGGAGGCCACATGACCGATGCGGATCTACGCGCTGACGGGCGTCAACGCGGTTATCGCGCCGTCGAACTCAAGGTAGCTGCACGGCTGGAAAACTTGGCCATGCTACGCACCCTGGTCGGCACCATCGGCACCTTCGAAGACCTGGATTTCGACGCCGTGGCGGACCTGCGGCTGGCCGTCGACGAGGTGTGCACCCGACTGATCCGTTCGGCAACCCCCGGCGCCTCGCTCACCCTGGTGGTGGATCCGCGAGACGACGAGCTAGTGGTCGAGGCTTCCACGGCCTGCGACACCCACGACGTCGTGTCTCCTGGAAGCTTCAGTTGGCACGTGCTCACCTCGCTGGCCGATGACGTCCAGACGTTCCATGACGGTCGCGAGCCCGATGCCACGGGCAGTGTCTTCGGCATATCGTTGACCGCACGACGGGCGGCCCCCGGTAAGTGACGGCCAGTTGACACAGCAAACTGCCGGCGGTTCAAATTCTCGACCGAATGAATACGCCGATGTCCCGGACATGTTCCGCGAGCTGCGGGTCTTTGCTGCCGGCTCAGCGGAGTTCCAGCGTCACCAGGACAAGATCGTGGAACGCTGCCTGCCGTTGGCGGATCACATCGCGCGGCGCTTCGAGGGTCGCGGCGAACCACGCGACGACCTGATCCAGGTGGCGCGGGTCGGGCTGGTCAACGCGGTCGTCCGGTTCGACGTGGAAACCGGTTCGGACTTCGTCTCCTTCGCGGTGCCGACCATCATGGGTGAGGTCCGGCGGCACTTCCGCGACAACAGTTGGTCGGTCAAAGTGCCGCGCCGGCTCAAGGAACTGCACCTGCGGCTGGGTACCGCCACCGCCGAGTTGTCCCAGCGACTCGGCCGCGCTCCCACCGCCACCGAGCTGGCCGTCGAACTCGGCATGGACCGCGCCGAGGTGGTCGAGGGGCTGGTCGCCGGCAGCTCCTACAACACGTTGTCCATCGACAGCGGTGGCGGCAACGAGGACGACGACGCCCGCGCAATCGCCGACACCCTGGGCGACGTCGACTCCGGTCTGGACCGGATCGAAAATCGCGAGGCGCTGCGCCCGCTGCTGGAGGCGCTGCCGGAACGCGAACGCATGGTGCTCGTGCTGCGGTTCTTCGAGTCGATGACGCAGACCCAGATCGCCGAACGAGTCGGCATCTCGCAGATGCACGTGTCGCGCCTGCTGGCCAAATCGCTGGCCAGGCTGCGCGATCAGCTGGAGTGAACCCGCCTACTTGATTTCGGCGAGCACCGTGCCCTGAGTGATGGCGGCGCCCTGCTCGACCGCCAGGCCGGTGATCACACCGTCCTTGTGCGCGGTGACCGGGTTCTCCATCTTCATCGCCTCCAGGACCACCACGAGATCGCCGGCGGAAACCTCCTGGCCTTCTTCGACGGCGACCTTCACCACGGTCCCCTGCATGGGGGCGGTCACCGCGTCACCGGAGGCCGCAGCGCCGCCGTGGCCGCCGCGCTTGCGTGGCTTGGGCTTGCGGCGCACCACCCCGACCGCGTCGGGAGCGCCGCTGGCCAGCGCCAGATCGCCGGGCAGGGAGACCTCGACGCGACGGCCGTCCACCTCGACGACCACCTTCTGCCGGGGCCGGGTCTCCTCCTCGTCGATGGGCTCACCGCCGGTGAACGGCTCGACGGTGTTCTCCCACTCGGTCTCGATCCAGCGGGTGTGCACCGTAAAGCCGTTCTCGTCGCCGATGAAGGCCGGATCGGACACCACGGCGCGGTGGAACGGGATCACGGTGGCCAGACCTTCGACGTGGAACTCGTCCAACGCGCGCCGCGAGCGGGCCAGCGCCTCGTTGCGGTCGGCGCCGTAGACGATCAGCTTGGCCAGCATCGAGTCGAACTGGCCGCCGATCACCGAACCGGCGTGCACCCCGGAGTCCAGCCGCACCCCGGGCCCGCTGGGGGTGTCATACCGGGTGACCGGGCCCGGCGCGGGCAGGAAGCCGCGCCCGGCATCCTCGCCGTTGATCCGGAATTCGATGGCGTGTCCGCGCGGCGTGGGGTCTTCGGTGATGTCCAGTTTCTCGCCGTTGGCGATCTTGAACTGCTGCAGCACCAGGTCCAGGCCAGCGGTCTCCTCGGTGACCGGATGCTCGACCTGCAGGCGGGTGTTCACCTCCAGGAACGAGATCAGCCCATCCTGGCCGACCAGGTATTCGACGGTTCCGGCGCCGTAGTACTGGGCCTCTTTGCAGATCCGCTTGGCCGACTCGTGGATTTCCTTGCGCTGGGCGTCGGTGAGGAACGGCGCCGGGGCTTCTTCGACCAGTTTCTGGAACCGGCGCTGCAGCGAGCAGTCCCGGGTACCGGCCACGACGACGTTGCCGTGCTGGTCGGCGATCACCTGGGCCTCGACGTGGCGGGGCTTGTCCAGGTAACGCTCCACGAAGCACTCGCCGCGACCGAACGCGGCGACGGCCTCACGGGTAGCGGACTCGAACAACTCGGGTATCTCTTCGAGCGTGCGGGCCACCTTCATGCCGCGGCCGCCGCCGCCGAAAGCGGCCTTGATCGCGATCGGTACGCCGTGCTCCTTGGCGAAGGCCACCACCTCGTCGGCGTCCTTGACCGGGTCGGGGGTGCCGGGCACCAGCGGCGCCTGCGCGCGGGCCGCGATGTGGCGCGCAGTGACCTTGTCGCCGAGGTCGCGGATCGACTGCGGGCTGGGCCCGATCCAGATCAGCCCGGCGTCGATCACCGCTTGGGCGAAGTCGGCATTCTCCGACAGGAAGCCGTAGCCGGGGTGAATGGCGTTGGCGCCGGACTTGGCGGCCGCGTCGAGCAGCTTGCCGAAATCCAGGTACGACTCGGCCGAAGTCTGACCGCCCAGCGCGAACGCCTCGTCGGCCAGAGCGACGTGCGGAGCGTCGGCGTCAGGCTCGGCGTAGACGGCCACGCTGGCCAGGCCGGCGTCCTTGGCCGCCCGGATCACCCGGACTGCGATCTCGCCGCGGTTTGCGACCAGAACCTTGGCGATTCGCGAGCTGGCGTGACTGGGCACTGCGCCTCCTGTTTTAGGCTTGGTCGTCTCTAAGAGAATTTCTTACAAGTCTTGTGCGGGAAGTTTATGCGGCGCGCCGAAGCCGGTGGAAACCGGTCTACCGTCACGCGGATTCGCGCAGCCGGCGCTTGATCCTGGCGAGCATCGCCGACATGCCGCGCAGCCGCAACGGGCTGATCAATTCGCCCAGCCCGAGGTCGGTGTAGAAGTCCTCCGGCACCGCCAGGATGTCGGCGGCGGGCTGTTCGTCGAGTCCGGTCGCCAGGATCGAGGCGAAGCCACGGGTGGTCGGAGCCTCGGCCGGCGCGCTGAAGTGCAATCGCACCCGATCCGGATCGCTGGCGTCGACATGCAGAAACAACGGCGACTGGCACTCGGGCACCGGCTCCATCGCAGACTCGGCCAGGTGCGCCGGAAGCGCCGGGAGTTCATTGGCGAACTCCAACAACAGCTGCAGCTTGTCCTGACCGTGCACGTCGGCGAAGTCGGACACCACCTCCGCCAGGGGCGCAGGCATGCTCATCCGGCGGGCGTCGTTGCCGGAGCCCGCCCAGGCTCGGGACCGCCGACGATCGGCACCCGCACGGTGTTGCCCCACTCGGTCCACGAGCCGTCGTAGTTGCGGACACCCGACTTGCCCAGCAGGTAGGTGAGCACGAACCAGGTGTGGCTGGACCGTTCACCGATGCGGCAATAGACGATGGTCTGGTCGTCCGGGTTCAGGAAACCGTAGAGCTCCTGGAGTTCCTCCGGACTGCGGAAGCGGCCGTTGTCGTCGGCTGCCTTGCCCCACGGAATCGAGCGCGCCGTGGGGATGTGGCCGCCTCGCAACGCCCCCTCCTCCGGGTAGTCGGGCATGTGGGTGCGCTTGCCGGTGTACTCGTCGGGAGAGCGCACGTCAATCAGCGGCTGGCTGCCCAGCGCCGCGAGGACGTCCTCCTTGAAGGCCCGGATGGGTGCGTCGTTGCGTTGCACGACGGGGTAGCCGGTCGAGGTCTTGGTCGGCACGTCCAGGGTGGTGTCGCGGCGTTCGGCGAGCCAGAGGTCGCGGCCGCCGTTGAGCAGGCGGACGTCGGGATGACCGAACAGGGTGAACACCCACAGCGCGTAGGCGGCCCACCAGTTGCTCTTGTCGCCGTAGATCACCACGGTGTCGTCGCGGGCGATGCCTTTGCTGTCCATCAGCGCGGCGAACTGCTCGCCGTCGATGTAGTCCCGGACCCGGGGATCGTTGAGGTCGGTGTGCCAGTCGATCTTGACGGCTCCGGGAATATGCCCGACGTCGTAGAGCAGCACGTCCTCGTCGGATTCGACGATCGCCAGGCCGGGTGCGCCGATGTTGGCCGACAACCAGTCGGCGGTGACAAGCCGTTCGGGATGGGCGTAGCCCGACAGGGTGGGGCTGGGATCTGGGGGAAGTGGCACGTCATCGAGCCTACCCAGTGCCTGGCTACGACGGGTTGGCCGACCACAACGCAGCCACCGACACCCCGCACCGGGTCAGCAGGGTGCGCAGCAGCGGCAGGCTGACCCCGATCACCGTCGACGGGTCGCCGTCGACGCCGTCCACGAACCAGCCGCCGAGTCCGTCCACCGTGAAGGCGCCCGCGACCCGCAGCGGCTCCCCGCTGGCCAGGTACGCCTCCAGATCCGCACTCGTCGGGGTGCCGAAATGCACTGTGGTGACCGATGTTTGGGCCTCGATCTGCATGACGGCATGGTTGCGCAGCCGGACCAGGCAATGCCCGGTGTGCAGGTGCCCGGCACGCCCGGCCATCGACTGCCACTGTCGGCGGGCGTCCTGGACCGACGCGGGCTTGCCACACAGCCGACCGTCGAGGTAGAGCATCGAATCGCAGCCGATCACCACGCAATCCGCGGTCACCTCAGGGTCGGTGAGCCGCGTCGTGACGTGTTCGGCCTTGGCGGTCGCCAAGGCTCGCACCACCTCGTCGGGTGCGGCGGCCGGACCCAGCGCCGCGATCAGCGCGTCCTCGTCGATGCCGGAGACCACCACCAGCGGGTCAACGCCCGCCTGGCGAAGCACCTGCAGCCGGCCGGAGGAGGCCGACCCGAGCACCAGCCGGGTCATCGACGCATGTGCGTCAATTCCTGCAGGGTGATGCGTTGCCAGCTGAAGACGGGGTAGCGCAGCTTGTCCACCGGCAGGCCCCAGCGGGCCGGCTCGGGTTTCGGCGGCGCCGTCTGACCGCCGATGCTGCCCAGCAGGGCGATCAGCGCCGCCAACTCCTGGTCGGTGGGGTGGCCTTTGACGATCCGGATGTGCGGCTCGTGCAGCAGCTGCGGCGCCTCGGGTGCCTCGGTCACGTCGCTCACCTCGCTCACAGGGGGATGTTTCCGTGCTTCTTCGGCGGCAACTGCGCGATCTTGCGCTCCAGCAGCCGCAGCGCCGTGCCGATGTACCCGCGGGTGTACGACGGCGGGATCACCGCGTCGACGTAGCCGCGCTCGGCGGCGATGTACGGGTTCACCAGGGTGTCCTCGTACTCCTGCTGCAACTGCAGCCGCAACGCGTCCACGTCCTCACCGTTCTGGGCCGCTTCCTTCAGCTTCTGCCGGTAGACGAAGCCCACCGCGCCGGAGGCGCCCATCACCGCGATCTGCGCCGTCGGCCACGCCAGGTTGACGTCGCAACCCATGTCCTTGGAGCCCATCACGCAGTACGCGCCGCCGTAGGCCTTCCGGGTGATGACGGTGATCTTGGGTACGGTCGCCTCGCCGTAGGCGTACAGCAGCTTGGCGCCGCGGCGGATGATGCCGTTGTATTCCTGACCGGTGCCGGGCAGGAAGCCGGGAACGTCGACCAGCATCACGATGGGGATGTTGAAGCAATCGCAGGTCCGCACGAAGCGGGCCGCCTTCTCCGAAGCGTTGATGTCCAGGCAGCCGGCGAACTGGGTGGGCTGGTTGGCCACGATCCCGACCGGCCGGCCGTCGATGCGGCCGAACCCGACGATGATGTTCTGCGCGTAACCCGCCTGGACCTCGAGGAACTCGTCGTCGTCGAGGATCCGGACGATCACCTCGTGCATGTCGTAGGGCTGGTTCGGTGAGTCCGGGATCAGGGTGTCCAGCTCGAGGTCCTCGTCGGTGAGGTTGTCCTCGATGGCCCCGACCGGCAGCGGGGCCGGCTCCCGGGGGGCGTCGGTGGCATTGTTGGGCGGCAGGTAGCTCAGCAGGTCGCGGACATAGTCGAAGGCGTCGTGCTCACCGGACGCCACGTAGTGCAGCGTGCCCGATTTCGCCATGTGGGTGTGGGCGCCGCCGAGTTCCTCCATGGTGACGTCCTCGCCGGTGACGGTCTTGATGACGTCGGGCCCGGTGATGAACATCTGGCTGGTCTGGTCGACCATGATCACGAAGTCGGTCAGGGCGGGGGAGTAGACGTGGCCACCGGCCGCGGCGCCCATGATCAGTGAGATCTGCGGGATCACGCCGGACGCCAGGATGTTGTTGCGGAAGATCCGGCTGTACAGACCCAGCGAGACGACGCCTTCCTGGATGCGGGCGCCGGCGCCGTCGTTGATGCCGATCAGCGGCCGGCCCGTTTTGATCGCCAACTCCTGGACCTTGACGATCTTCTCGCCGTAGACCTCGCCGAGGCTGCCGCCGAACACCGTGGCGTCCTGGCTGAAGATGCACACGTCGCGGCCCTCGATGGTGCCGTAGCCGGTGACCACACCGTCGCCGACCGGACGGTTGGCTTCCAGGCCGAAGTTCTTGCTGCGGTGTTTGGCCAGGGCGTCGAGTTCGACGAAGGATTCATCGTCGAGCAGCGCCGTGATGCGTTCGCGCGCAGTGAGTTTGCCCTTGGCGTGCACCTTCTCCACGGCGGTCTCGCCGACCGGGTGCAGCGACTCTTCGCGGCGCTTGTGCAACTCCGCGAGCTTGCCGGCGGTGGTGTGGATGTCGATGACGTGCTCGGCGGCGGGCTCGGCAGTGTGGTCGGCAACGCTTGTCATGGGAGTCGATGCTATCGGCAGACTCAGCCCGCCCGGTGGGAGGCCCTTAATATGCCCTTAAGTAGTCTCCGCTGATGGGCGACCATGCGGCGATCGAGTGGGCAGCCGAGACCGACGTAGTGGTCGCGGGCTCCGGCGGCGGGGGAGTGACCGGCGCGTACACCGCCGCCCGCGAGGGCCTCGACGTGCTGCTGGTCGAGTCCACCGAGCGGTTCGGCGGCACCACCGCCTACTCCGGCGGCGGCGGGGTGTGGTTTCCGTGCAATCCGGTGCTGCAGCGCGCCGGAACGGACGACACCATCGAGGACGCGCTCGCCTACTACCGCGCCGTCGTCGGCGACCGGACCCCGGTCGAGCTGCAGGAGACCTATGTGCGCGGCGGTGCGCCGCTGATCGAGTATCTGGAGCAGGACCCCGCCATCACGTTCGTGCCGCTGCCGTGGCCCGACTACTACGGCAGGGCGCCCAAGGCCCGGTTGGACGGCCAGCGGCACATCGCGGCCAAGCCGCTGAAGGTGGCCGCCGCCCCGGAACTGCGCGACGCCATCCGCGGGCCGCTGGACACCGACCGGCTCGGGGCGGCTACCCCGGCGGACTACTACGTCGGGGGCCGGGCGTTGATCGCGCGGTTCCTGACGGCGATCAAGCAGTACCCGAACGCGTCGCTGCGACGCGACACGGCGCTGGTCGAACTCGTGGTGTCCGACGGTGAGGTGGTGGGGGCCATCGTGGACAGCTGGGGCGAACGCACGGCCATTCGCGCCCGGCGGGGAGTGTTGCTGGCCGCCGGTGGTTTCGAAGGTAACGACGAGCTGCGCCGCCGGTACGGCGTGCCCGGCCACGCCCGGGACACGATGGGCGGGCCCGGCAGCCTCGGGCAGGCGCTGCAGGCCGGCATCGCCGTCGGCGCCGACACCGACCTGCTGGACCAGGCCTGGTGGTCGCCGGGCATGACGCACCCCGACGGCCGTTCGGCGTTCGCGCTGTGGTTCACCGGCGGCATCTTCGTCAACCAGGACGGCAACCGCTTCGTCAACGAGTCCCGGGCCTACGACCGGGCCGGCCGGGAGATCATCGCCCAGTTGCAGGACGGCTCGATGACGCTGCCGTACTGGATGATCTACGACGATCGGGAAGGCGAGGTGCCGCCGGTCAAGGCGGCCAACGTGTCGATCGTCGAGACGCAGAAGTACGTCGCGGCCGGGTTGTGGCACAGCGCCGACACCCTGGCGGAGCTGGCCGCCAAGATCGGGGTGCCACCGGCCGCGCTGGTGGCGACGGTGGCCCGGTTCAACGAATTCGCCGCGGCGGGTGTCGACCAGGACTTCGGACGCGGTGACGAAGCGTTCGACCGCGCCTTCTCCGGCGGGGCCTCGCCCTTGGTGCCGATCGACACGCCGCCGTATCACGCTGCGGCCTTTGGCATCTCGGATCTGGGCACCAAGGGCGGGTTGCGCACCGATGCCGCCGCGCGGGTGCTCGACACGGCGGGCAACCCGATCCCGGGCCTGTACGCCGCCGGCAACACGATGGCCGCGCCGAGCGGCCTGGCCTACCCCGGCGGGGGTAACCCGATCGGGACCAGCATGCTGTTCAGTCACCTCGCGGTGCGGGACATGCTGCAGCGCAGCGGGAGCCTGCGGCGTTGAGCGTGAGCTCTGGGCGGCAATTTCACGTTTTTCCCGCCCAGGCTGCACCCGCGACGCCCACGATTCACACCAGATGGCGCGGTGCGGGACATGCTGCAGCGCGCCCGGAGCGGACCGGCCGCGTCTTAAGCTGAGCCGATGACCGACTCCGATCAGCCGGCCCTCGACGAAGCCGCCTTGCGCGCCGACGTGCTCGGCGACTCCTACTGGCGGCACCTCGACGTCGTCGCCCAGACCGGGTCCACCAACGCCGACCTGCTGGCCCGCGCGTCGTCAGGCACCGACATCGACGGCGCGGTGCTGATCGCCGAGCAGCAGACCTCCGGACGTGGCCGCCACGGCCGGCAATGGTCGGCCGCGCCGCGCGGACAGATCGCGCTGTCGGTGGGAGTGCGGGTGGACGACGTGCCCACCGCCGGGTGGGGTTGGTTGTCGCTGGCCACCGGGCTGGCGGTGGTTGATGCGGTGGCCTCCGTCAGCCCCGTGGAAGCGGGCCTGAAATGGCCGAATGACGTGCTGGCCGGCGGCGGCAAACTGGCCGGCATCCTGGTCGAGGTGACCCAGCCGTTCGCGGTGATCGGCATCGGCGTCAACGTGACCGAGGCGCCCCCGGACGTCGGGGCGACCTCACTGCGGGCTGAGGGCGTCGCGCAGCCCGACCGCGACCTCCTGGTCCGCCGGCTGCTGCGGGACCTCGGGGAGCGCATCGCCGCCTGGCGCGAAGCACGGGGAGCCGACCCCCGGCTGGCCATTGACTACCGGGCCCGCAGTCTCACGCTGGGATCCCGGGTGCGGGCCGAACTCCCCGGTGGCAGCGACGTCGTCGGGATCGCGCGGGATATCGACGACCACGGCCGGTTGATGCTGGAAACCTGGGACAGCAATTCCGGCAAATCGGGTCAGCTGGTCGTGGTGTCGGCCGGCGACGTCATCCATTTGCGCTGACGCAGCGATAGGTTTGTGCCATGGGCTATCCGGACAATGCACTGGCCAAGGGCGAGAAGGTGGTCCTGCACCGCCATCCGCATTGGAAGCGACTGATCCTCCCGGTGCTGGTGCTGATCCTGGTGACCGGCCTGGCCGCGCTGGGGTCCGGCGCCCTGGAGTCGACGCCGTGGCAGCCGCTGACCAAGAAAATCATCTACGGCGTCATCTGGGGCGGCTGGCTGATCATCGTCGGCTGGCTCACGGTGTGGCCGATCCTGACCTGGCTGACCACTCATTTCGTGGTGACCAACCGGCGGGTGATGTACCGGCACGGCGTGCTGACCCGAAGCGGTATCGACATTCCGCTGGCCCGGATCAACAGCGTGGAGTTCCGGGACAGGGTATTCGAGCGGATGTTCCGCACCGGGACGCTGATCATCGAGTCGGCGTCCCAGGACCCGTTGGAGTTCTACAACATTCCGCGGCTACGCGAGGTGCACGCGCTGCTGTATCACGAAGTCTTCGACACCCTGGGGTCCGAGGAATCGCCCAGCTGAGCTGTCCTCGACCGGCGGTTGCGCCACGACTTCAACAACGTGACGTTGCCGTCTTCCAGCTCGTCCTCGAACACTTCGGCGATCCCGCCCGCGGTCAGCGCCGACTCCAGCGCCTTCTCCGGGTCGCGGGCGAACGCGTCCGGGAACACCCAGCGCCGGAAAGCCCAGAACCGGAACGCCATCTGCAGCAGATTGCCGATGATGTACGCCGAGAGAAAGTCGGCGAGGTTCTCCATCGTCAGGGACACGTTCGGCACCCGCAGTTCCAGCACGTAGCTGGAGAACCACAGTGGCGCCATGCTGAGCAACACACCTACGCCGCTGAACGCGAAGAACAGCAGCGCCTCGTGGTGCCGTTCGCGCCCACCGCGGTTACGGAAGCTCCATTCGCGGTTCAAGATGTAGGACGCGATGACCGCTACGATGCCTGCGATCACTTTCGCCGTCACCGGCTTGGACTCGAGGATGGTCAGCTTCAGCGTGTAGAAGATCGCCGAGTCGATGATGAACGTGGTGCCGCCGACAATGGCAAATTTGATCAGCTCATGGTGGCGCATCGCAAAGGGCTGGACCACCCCGGGGAGGCGCGCAATTGTGGCATCGGCGAAGGACACAGCACGCCAGTCTACGGATGATCTCGAAATAGGCGCAAAATGATACATAACAATTTGGCACAACTCCCGGTAAACACGCCGGTCAGGTGCCATGACAACATGATGGCCGTGTCCAGACCCCGCACCCCGCTGGTAGCCATGGTCGGCGGTGGTCAACTTGCCCGGATGACGCACCAGGCCGCCATCGCGCTCGGACAGAGTTTGCGCGTGCTGGCTAATTCGGCGGACGACCCGGCCGCCCAGGTCAGCCCCGACGTGGTGATCGGTTCGCACACCGACCTGGCAGACCTGCGCCGGGTGGCCGCCGGCGCGGCCGCGCTGACGTTCGACCACGAACACGTGCCGAATGAGCTGCTGGAGAAGCTGGTCGCCGAGGGCGTGAACGTGGCGCCACCGCCGCAGGCCCTGATGCACGCCCAGGACAAGCTGGTGATGCGGCGACGGTTGGAGCTGCTGGGCGCGCCGGTGCCGCGGTACATCGGCATCGAGACCGCCGAGGGTCTGGCCGAGCTGGACCGGTTCGCCGCGCGGATCGGAGGTCCGCTGGTGGTGAAGGCGGCCCGCGGCGGTTATGACGGCCGCGGTGTGGCGATGGCGGCTGATCTTGCGCATGCCCGCGAGTTCGCCGCTGAGTACCTGGCCGGCGGGGTGCCGGTGCTGGTCGAGGAGCGGGTGGCGCTGCGCCGGGAACTGTCCGCGCTGGTGGCCCGCTCACCGTTCGGGCAGGGCGCGGCATGGCCGGTGGTGGAGACGGTGCAGCGCGACGGCATCTGCGTCCAGGTGATCGCGCCCGCGCCGGACCTGGCCACCGGCGTGGCGTCCGCCGCCCAGCAGTTGGCGCTGCGGTTGGCCGGGGAACTGGGTGTGGTCGGGGTGCTCGCGGTGGAGCTGTTCGAGACCACCGACGGTTCTCTGGTGGTCAACGAGCTGGCGATGCGGCCGCACAATTCCGGGCACTGGACCATGGACGGCTCCCTGACCAGCCAGTTCGAGCAGCATTTGCGGGCGGTGCTGGACTACCCGCTCGGTGACACCGACGCCGTGGCGCCGGTGACGGTGATGGCCAACGTGCTGGGGGCCGCCCAGACACCGGCCATGTCCATCGATGAGCGTCTGCATCACCTGTTCGCCCGGATGCCGGACGCGCAGGTGCATCTGTACGGCAAGGCCGAGCGCGCCGGCCGCAAGGTCGGGCACATCAACTTCGTCGGCCGGCGCGCGACCGGTCCCGATGGCGTGGCCGGCCTGCGGGAACGCGCCGAGCTGGCAGCACACTGGTTGGCGCACGCGCAGTGGACGGACGGATGGGATGGGCACGCCGATGACTGAGCAACCCCGGGCACCCAGGGTCGGGGTGATCATGGGCAGCGACAGCGACTGGACGGTCATGCAGGAGGCCGCCCAGGCGCTGGCCGAGTTCGACATCCCGCACGAGGTACGGGTGGTCTCGGCGCACCGCACGCCCGCGGTGATGTTCGATTACGCCCGGCAGGCCGCGGACCGCGGCATCGAGGTGATCGTCGCGGGTGCGGGCGGTGCCGCGCATCTGCCGGGCATGGTGGCCGCGGCCACGCCGCTGCCGGTGATCGGCGTCCCGGTGCCGCTGGCTCGGCTGGACGGGCTCGACTCGTTGCTGTCGATCGTGCAGATGCCGGCCGGGGTCCCGGTGGCGACGGTGTCGATCGGCGGCGCGCGTAACGCCGGGTTGTTGGCGGTGCGGATGCTGGGTGCAGCGGACCCGCAGCTGCGGGCGCGGGTGGTGGCGTTTCAGGATCAGCTGGCCGAGACGGTCGCGGCCAAGGATGCGGCGCTGCAGAGTAAAGTTACCGATCAGTAGCAAGAGGTCTTAGGAGGCTGGCGATGGCTGGATGGGCCGGAAATCCGTCGTTCGATCTGTTCCAACTACCCGAGGAGCACCAGGAGCTGCGCGCCGCGATCCGCGCGCTTGCGGAGAAGGAAATCGCTCCGCACGCCGCCGATGTGGACGAGAACTCCCGGTTCCCGCAGGAGGCGCTGGACGCGCTGAACGCCTCGGGCTTCAACGCCGTGCACGTCCCGGAGGAATACGGCGGTCAGGGCGCGGACTCGGTGGCGGCCTGCATCGTCATCGAGGAAGTCGCCCGCGTCGACGCGTCGGCGTCGCTGATCCCGGCGGTCAACAAGCTGGGCACCATGGGCTTGATCCTGCGTGGATCGGACGAGCTGAAGAAGCAGGTCCTGCCGTCCATCGCCGCCGGGGAGGCCATGGCGTCCTACGCGCTGAGCGAACGCGAGGCCGGCTCGGATGCCGCCTCGATGCGGACCCGGGCCAAGGCCGACGGCGACGACTGGATCCTCAACGGCGCCAAAGCGTGGATCACCAACGGCGGCAAGTCATCCTGGTACACCGTGATGGCCGTGACCGACCCGGACAAGGGGGCCAACGGCATCTCGGCGTTCATGGTGCACATCGACGACGAGGGCTTCGTCGTCGGCCCCAAGGAACGCAAGCTGGGCATCAAGGGCTCGCCGACCACCGAGTTGTACTTCGAGAACTGCCGCGTCCCCGGCGACCGGATGATCGGCGACCCGGGTACGGGATTCAAGACCGCGCTGGCCACCTTGGACCACACCCGTCCGACCATCGGCGCCCAGGCCGTGGGCATCGCGCAGGGCGCGCTGGACGCGGCCATCGCCTACACCAAGGACCGCAAGCAGTTCGGTCAGTCGATCAGCAGCTTCCAGGCCGTGCAGTTCATGATCGCCGACATGGCGATGAAGGTGGAGTCCGCGCGGCTGATGGTGTACAGCGCCGCCGCCCGCGCCGAGCGCGGCGAGGGAAATCTGGGTTTCATCTCCGCGGCGTCGAAGTGCCTGGCATCCGACGTGGCGATGGAGGTGACCACCGACGCCGTACAGCTTTTCGGCGGCGCCGGGTACACCGTCGACTTCCCGGTGGAACGGATGATGCGCGACGCCAAAATCACCCAGATCTATGAGGGCACCAACCAGATTCAGCGGGTTGTGATGTCCCGGGCGTTGCTGCGCTGAGCGTTATCCACCGGTGCGCATATAGTTTGTCCGAACTGGGCAGAAAGCCCGTCGCCATTGCATAGGATCCACTGACGATCGAGTCCACGCGATTGAGAAGCCAGTCGTGGTGGACGCGCCAACGTGTAGGCCTGTGTCGGCGCGCCGGCCGGGTGCCGATGCGTCGTACGACGACCACATGACGTGGTGCCACTGTTGCCCTGGGGAGCCGAATTTGGTGAGAAACGTAGGTCCGCGCCCGCCGGGGGCGGGGACTTGACGGTGCCGGGTTCCCTGCCGGGCTCTATGGTGCCGGCGGACAGCTGGCAGGCCCTGTCCCTGCTGCTGGTCGAAGACGACCGGGCCGACGCGGTACTGGTCGAAGAGCTGATCACCGATGCGGTCGCCGACATCGAAGTGGTGTGGGCCCAGTCGATGGCGCACGCCGAACGCGAGTTGGCCGCCGCCCGGCCCGACTGCGTGCTGCTGGATCTGAACCTGCCCGACGCCAACGGGATCGACGCGCTGGACCGCATCCTGCGCAGTGATGCCACCGTCCCGATCGTGGTGCTCACCGGACTGAACGACGAGTACTTCGGCGCCTCCGCGGTCGCCGCCGGCGCCCAGGACTACCTGGTCA
Organism: Mycobacterium sp. NGS61; assembly: GCF_059812325.1. Taxonomy (NCBI): domain Bacteria; kingdom Bacillati; phylum Actinomycetota; class Actinomycetes; order Mycobacteriales; family Mycobacteriaceae; genus Mycobacterium; species Mycobacterium sp. NGS61. The sequence continues at coordinate 750,076 of NZ_JCALCL010000001.1, read as the reverse complement.
AGGGGCGCGTTGAGCCGGAGATGCTGCGACGCGCGCTGCTCTATGCGATCGAGCGCAAACGCGCCGAGCTGATCGCCGCGGACCTGCACGCCAGCGAACTACGGGCGCGGGAGAACGCGCTGCTCGAACGCGGCTTGCTGCCGTCCCCGCTGCTGCTGGAGCGGCCCTGCGTGGAAATCGTGACCCGGTACCGGCCCAGCCGGGAGAACGCGTTGCTCTGCGGCGACTTCTACGACGTGGTCCAGACGCCCGACGGCGTCACCCACGTGCTGATCGGCGACGTCGCCGGGCATGGCCCGGATGAGGCGGCTCTGGGTGCGGCGCTGCGGATCGCTTGGCGCACATTGACTTTCACCGGCATTCACGGTGTGGACCAGATGCGCCAGCTGGAGCGGGTGCTGCACGCCGAGCGCGCCGAGAACGGTGTCTTCGCCACGGTGCTGAGCCTGGCGATACCGCCCGAGCCTGCACCGATCACCGCGGTCCGGGCCGGCCATCCGGGGATGCTGCTGCACGGCCCGGGATCGGTGGAGTGGATCGAGCCGCCCTACGGTCCCGCGCTGGGACTGCACAGCACCGACTGGCCCTTGCACGAATTGACCCTGCCCGCCGGGCACGGCCTGCTGCTGCTGACCGACGGCCTCTTCGAGGGCTATGCGGGGCCGGGCGGGCGGCGACTCGGCGAGGACGGCCTGCTGACGCTGGCGCGAGGACATGCGGGACTGTCGGGCCCGGAGTTCGTCGACGCCCTCATCGACGGTGCGGAAGAACTCGCCCGCAGCATGGGCGGCTTGAGCGACGACATCGCGGTGGTGCGCGTCGAACGGACGACCCGGTGACGGCCTCGTGAGGAACGACGCGCGGGGCACGCTGCCCAAGGCGCAGCTCACCGTCCGGGGCTGGCTGGTGTACGTGCTGGCCACGATGGGCGTGCTGGTGCTGGTGGGTGCCGTGATCGGCAGCTTGCTGCTGGACCGCACCGACGAGGTGTCGCGTTCGCTGCGCGACGACATCCAGCCGTCGCGGGTGGCGGCCGCCCAGTTGCAGTCGGCGTTGCGCGATCAGGAGACGGGCCTGCGGGGCTATCTGATCTCCGCCGATCCGCAGTTCCTCACCCCGTACTACGACGGGATACGCGCCGAACAGGCGGCCTCGCAGGACATTCGGCAGCGCCTGGTGCGACGGCCCGATCTGATCGCCGACCTGGAAGCCGTCGAGACGACCGCGGCCAGGTGGCGTCACGACTACGCGGAGCCACTGATTTCCCGGGTCACTCCGCACGTGGCGGCGGTGGTGCCCAATGCCACGGCGGCCCTGGGCAAGTCCGACTTCGACCACCTGCGCGCTCTCTTCGATGCGCAGAATGCCCATCTGACCGCGGCCCGCGACGGCGGCGCCGCCCGACTCGAGCGCATGAACGACTGGCGGGACCGGGTGCTGGGCGGGATGGTGCTGGTGTTCATCGCCACCGCCGCGTTGTTGGGCCTGCTGGTGCAGCGTGCGGTCACCCGTCCGCTGGCCGCGCTGGCCGCCTCGTGCCGGTCTATCACCGACGGCCATTTCACCGAGACCATCGAGCCGCCGCGTCGGCCCGCCGACATCCGCGGCATGGCCGTCGATGTGGAGAACATGCGGCAGGGAATCGTGCTCGCGTTGGAAGATTCCCAGATCGCCCAGGCCCAGCTGGACGAGCAGGCCAGCGATCTGCGCCGGTCGAACGCCGAACTGGAGCAGTTCGCCTATGTCGCGTCCCACGATCTGCAGGAACCGCTGCGAAAGGTCGCCTCGTTCTGTCAGTTGCTCGAGCGGCGGTATGCGGACAAGCTCGACGCCCGCGGTGTGGAATACATCAACTTCGCTGTGGACGGCGCCAAGCGCATGCAGGTGCTGATCAACGACCTGCTCAGCTTCTCCCGGGTGGGCCGGCTCAACACCAAGTACACCGCCGTCGAGCTCGACACCGCACTTGATTCGGCGGTGGCCAACCTCGCGGTCGCGATCGAGGAATCGCAGGCCGAGATCGTCCGGCTGAACCCGCGTCTGCCCCAGGTGTACGGCGACCCGACGCTGCTGACCATGCTGTGGCAGAACCTGATCGGCAATGCGGTGAAGTTCCGCCGGGAAGACCTCGCGCCCCGGATCGTCATCGACTGCCAACGCGGCACCGGCAACCGGCAGGGTTTCTGGCTGCTCAGCGTCGCCGACAACGGCATCGGTATTCCGCCGGAGTTCGTCGACAAGGTCTTCATCATCTTCCAGCGCCTGCACGGTCGCGACGCCTATGGTGGAACGGGACTCGGGCTCGCGTTATGCAAGAAGATCGTCGAACATCACGGCGGCACCGTGTGGATCGACACCTCGTATACCGAAGGGACACGGTTCGAGTTCACCCTGCCGATCGTCGAGTCCAACGGGGGGGCCGGCGCGGCGGTCCAACAGAGCTTGGTCACTGCAGAAGGAGCACGCGAATGATGATGATGGCACCCGGTCGGGCGATCGACATCCTGCTGGTCGAGGACGACCCGGGAGACGAACTCATCACCCGAGAAGCCTTCGAGCACAACAAGCTCAACAACCGGTTGCATGTGGCGCGCGATGGTGAGGAAGGGCTGAACTACCTCTACAAGCGCGGCGCCTACGAGCACGCGCCGCGGCCCGACCTCATCCTGCTCGACCTGAACCTGCCGAAATACGACGGCCGGCAACTGCTGCAGAAGATCAAGTCCGATCCCGAGCTGTGCCGGATTCCGGTCGTGGTGCTGACCACGTCTTCGGCGGAGGAAGACATCCTGCGCAGCTACAAGCTGCACGCCAACGCCTACGTCACCAAGCCGGTGGACCTCGACCAGTTCATGAACGCGGTCCGGCAGATCGACGAGTTCTTCCTTCAGGTCGTGCGGCTGCCCAACGGCTGAGCCATCGCGTCGGCGGACTCGGCGGCGTGCACGATGCCGTCCCGGTCGATCACGTGCACGTGCACCGTGGCGAAGTCGAAGAAGATGCCGACCACTTGTATCGCGCCCGACTCCAGCGCGGGCACCAGGATCGGGTTCCGGCTCAGCCGGTCCACCTGCATTGCGATGTTCACGATCGCCAGCTGGTCGACGTCGCTGAACCGGAAGCCGTTGGACGTGCTGCTCACCCGGGCCGTGTGATGGTTGCGGTAGGCGTCCAGACTCTCCTGGGCGTACTCCAGCCAGCGGCCGATCGCAGTGCCGGGGTCGACAGACGTGCCGTCCAGCAGCACCTGCATCGCGCGGCACGACGAATGACCGCAGACCACCACCGATGTCACGCCCAGCCGGTTGACCGCGAAGTCCAGCGCGGCGTCCACCGAGCGATCGGCGGGATCGTCGGGCACCAGGTTGCCGACATTGCGGACGATGTAAAGGTCCCCGGGCCGGCTGGCGGTGATGGTGTCCGGCAGAATCCGGGAATCCGCGCAGGTCAGGAACAGGGTGTCCGGGTTGGTCGAATCGGTCAACTCCGAGACGTGGTGGTGCAGGTGCGGCACGCCGCTGCGGTGATATTCCTCGACGCCGTCGAGGATCGACACGTCGGACCGATCTCCGTTGCGGTCCCGGCGTGACGTCCACGGGACTTCCCGCAACGAGCCCGACTTGAAGTGGCGTTTCGGTGGCCTGGTGTGCGCGGTGGACAGGTTCGCCGGTGAGATCTCATTGATTCGGACCCGCCCGCCGGTGGCTTCGTGGCTGGTCTTCCAGTCTGAGATGGCCTCCGAGATGGAATGGTCGATGTAGTCGGCGTTGAGGTTCAGCGTGACGTCAGAACCCTTCGGCAACGTGGACAGCACGCCCGTCAGGCGCGGCATCAGCAGGAAGCTGAGCGTGCCGTCGATGTCGACGCGCCACTCTTTGGTCTCGTCGCCCACCGGGCGGGCTTCGATGGGGGCCCGTACCACGCGCACCAGCAGGAAGCCGATCGCCACGGCCAAGCCGATCGCCACACCCTCGAGCAGGTTGAGGAACACCACGCACACGATGGTGATGCTGTAGATGACGGCGTTCCCGGTGCGCCAGGCCAACTGGACGTGGGCCAGTTTGACCAGCTGCAAACCGATCACGATGAGCAGGCCGGCCAGGGCAGCGGTGGGGATCAGCTTGACCAGGTCGGTGAACAGCGAGGCGAACAGCAACACCCACACGCCGTGCAGGATCGCCGACATCCGGGTCCGGGCACCGGCGGCCACGTTGGCCGAACTGCGCACGATGACGCCGGTGATGGGCAATCCGCCGAGCAGACCGGACAGCATGTTTGCGCTGCCCTGCCCGATCATCTCCCGGTTGAAGTTGGTGCGCGGACCGCTGTGCAGCTTGTCGACCCCGACCGCGCAGAGCAGCGACTCCACGCTGGCGATCAGCGCAATGGTCAGGACGCCGAAGACGATGGTGCTGATCTCGGTGGTCCAGGTCGGCCTGCCCGGTTCCGGAAGCTGGGGCAGGCCGATGGCGTCGAAGAAGCTGCCCTGCAGATTGATGCGCTCCACATCGAGGCCGACCACCCTGGCCAGGATCGTCGCAGCCACGATGGCCACCAGGGCGCCGGGAACCATCCGCACTTTCGGCGGCAGCTTGCCCCACGCCAACAGGATGACGATGACCGTGCCGCCGACGATCACCTCGTGCAGTTCGTGGTGCAGGATCCCGTTGGGGATCGCGATCAGGTTCTGCCACGCCGAGCTGAACGATTTGCCGCCGATCAGCACATGGAACTGCTGCAGCACGATGGTGATGCCGATACCCGCGAGCATGGCGTGCACGACGACGGGAGCGATCGCCAGCGCGGCGCGCGCCATCCGGCTCACGCCGAACAGGATCTGCAGCACACCGGCCGCCAGGGTCATCATGCACAACATCTCGAACCCGAGATGTTCGATCAGCTCGGCGACCACCACGGTCAGGCCCGCAGCCGGGCCGCTGACCTGAACCGAAGAACCACCCAGCGCGCCGGCGACGATACCGCCGACCACCGCGGCGATCAGCCCCGCGGCGAGCGGGGCGCCGGAGGCGATCGCGATTCCCAGCGACAGCGGCAGCGCGACCAGGAACACGACCATGGATGCCGGGAGGTCATGGCGCAAATTAGTCAGGAGGCCGCCGGACTCCGGCGCTGCAGCGGAACCGGTGGTGGTGCTGCTCATAGGACTCCTCGGAACCCGGCCGTCTGGACAGTCAGCGGACCGATGCGACCGCCGCTCGCCGGCGACCTTTCACGACCGGGGTGAACACGGCCTGTCCGTACCGTGTCCACCGGGCGGCGGACCGGCGGGAAACGTCATATCTGCCGGCAGCAAACATGTGAATCCCGCTATGATTTCCGCCGGAGGCGGACGCCCAAATCGTCCCTCGCGGCACGCGGAATCGGTCGGCCGAGCACCGATTCATGGCGTATTCAAAGAAAGACACCGATTGGCGAACCGCGCTTAAGAACCGCCGGTGAGGTACAGCTCGTTGTGTTGACCGACCGCCGGCGGCGGGTCGGTGACCGTGGCGTCGAAGCTGGCGAAGCGCGCCGGGGTGCGGATCACGGTGACCGCGGCCTCGCCGTCGCCGACGACCAGGGCGAGGTCGTTCTCCGCGAACAGCGGGGTGTCCACCACCTGTTTCCAGCTGTAAGCCAGGCAGGCCATCAGGCCGCCCTGCTGCAGCAGCTCGACCCATTCGGCCGCAGTCTTGGTGGCCAGCGCCTGCTCGAGTTCGTCGGTCAGTTCCGGATAGTTGATCGCCCGGGACCGCTGGTCGGCGAACCGCTCGTCGTCGATCAGGTCGGGTCTGCCGATGATCTCGCACAGTTTGGTCCAGTGCTTGGGCACGTAGGCGCTGATCACCAGGTAGCCGTCGGAGGCGCGGAAGGCGTCCGACGGCTGGGTGGCAAAGCCGACGCCCTTACGTTTCTTGACCGGCGCGTCGGATTTCGGGGCCGGCGCCGGCGCGCCGGTCTTGTTCAGGTGAATGGTCAGCTGATTGGCCTGCAGGCCGACCGCGACGTCGTACATCGCGACCTCGACGAGGTCGCCGACGCCGTGCCGTTCCCGATTGAGCAGGGCGGCCAGCACCGCCTGGGCCAGCACGTGACCACTGGCATTGTCGACCAGCTGGAACGGGATGATCTGCGGCTTGCCGCTGGGTGTCGGCATGCCGGTGCTCATGCCCGCTTCGGCGGCGACCATCAGATCGACGCCGGGGCGTGAGCCGTGGGGTCCGTTGCCGCCGTAAGCGCTCAGCCGGGCATAGATCAATGTCGGGTTGCGGGACCGCAGTTCGTCCGGACCGAGGCCGAGCCGTTCCATGACGCCGGGCCGGAACCCTTCCAGCACCACGTCGGCGGTGTCGGCCAGCTGCAGGATCTGCTGCTTGGCCCGGTCGTCGGTGAGGTCGACGGCCACCGACTTCTTGCCGCGGTTGTTGGGCAGGAAGTAGGTCGCCAGTGGGGGCCGGCCGGGCAACACCGAGGTGAGGCGCCGGGACTGTTCGCCGCCAGGCGCCTCGATCTTGATGACTTCGGCGCCCAGGTCGGCCAGCACCTGTCCGGCCAGCGGTCCGGCCACGTTCTGGGTGAAGTCCAGTACCCGGAAGCCGTCCAGAGGTTTGGCGGCGGCGTTGTTCGGCATGGTTAGACAGATTAACGAGGCGCCGACAAGCGGGCGCGCATGGCACGGTCGCAGCCGGCGCACCGCTAGCATCGACGGGATGGAGACTGCGGCCACCTCCCACGTGCACGCGGCGCCTGCGCTGCACGACTCCGAATGGCAGCGCAACGCGCGGTGGGCACACCGGCTGGCCTGGGTCAGCCTCGCGGTGTTGCTGATCGAGGGTGGCATCGGTGTGTGGCAGGGCTTGGCGGTCGGGTCGGTCGCATTGACCGGCTGGGCCCTGGGCGGGGCATCCGAGGGCCTGGCCAGCGCCATGGTGGTGTGGCGGTTCAGCGGTGACCGGGTGCTGTCGGACACCGCCGAACGACGTGCCCAACGCGGTGTCGCGGTGTCTTTCTGGCTGGTGGCTCCGTATGTCGCCGCCGAATCCATCCGTCACCTGTTCGTCGGCGAGCACGCGGAGACGTCGGTGATCGGGATCGGCTTGACCGCACTGGCCCTGATCCTGATGCCGGTGCTCGGCTGGGCGAATCGCCGGCTGGGCACGCGTCTGCGGTCCGGGGCCACCGCGGGAGAGGGCACGCAGAACTATCTGTGCGCGGTGCAGGCCGCCGGGGTGCTGGTCGGGCTGGCCGTCACCGCGGCCTGGCCCGCCGGATGGTGGATCGACCCGGTGATCGGACTGGCCGTCGCTGGGATCGCGGTGTGGCAGGGAGTCCGCGCTTGGCGCGGCGAGGACTGCTGCTGATCCCTCCGGCAGCCGTCGGCTATTGGCCGGGGGAGCCGTCCGTTCCCTGCTGGGGGTTGATTCCGAAGGCTTTGCCGCCCTTGCCGCCGGCGCCGCCCGTGGCGAGGCCGTCGCCGCCGTTGCCTCCGTTGCCGCCGACGGACTTGCTGGTCGACGGGAGGGTGGCAGAAATCGTCGAATCGCCGCCGGTGCCGCCGGCGCCGCCGGTACTGCCGACATCGGTGCCGGCGCCGCCCTGACCGCCCGCCCCGCCGAAGCCGCTGCCCAGACCCGCGTTCTGCGCGCTGCCGCCGGCGCCTCCGTTGCCACCGGCGGCACTGCCGGCGCCACCCTGACCGCCGTTCCCGGCGGTGGCGGAAGCAGTCGAGGTGGTGGAGCCGATCGACGCGAAACCACCGACACCCCCGTCGCCGCCCTTGCTAAACGTGCTGGTCCCGCCGGGTGCGCCGGCAGTGCCTGTCGCCGCACCCAAGCCGTTGTTCTCAGCCGATCCGCCTTCGCCGCCGACACCTCCGGTGCCGCCGGAACTGTTGCCGGCCGCGCCGGCTTTACCGCCGACGGCATTTGCCGTCGAGTTGGGGTTGTCGATCTGCGAATGGCCGCCGGCGCCCCCGGTGCCGCCATTTCCGATGCTGCCTTTGCCACCGGCACCGCCCGCCCCGGCGACGTTGTTGCCCAGTCCGCCGTTCTCCGCCTCGCCGGCGTTACCGCCGTTGCCGCCGGCGAATCCTGAGCCGCCGTTGCCGCCGGAACCGCTGGTTGCGGTCGCGGTGGAGGTCGTGGAGTCGATCATGCCGCCGCCGCCGTCGCCGCCGTCGCCACCTTGTCCGGCAAAGCTGGTCCCACCGGCTGCGCCGTCGGAGCCGGTGACGGTGCCCAGGCCGGAGGTGTAAGCCAGGCCGCCGTCGCCGCCACGGCCGCCATCACCGGTGCCGCCACCGTTGCCGCCCGCGCCGGCTACGCCACCGACGAGATCGGCCGTCGAGTTGGGGTTGTTGACCAGTGAGCTGCCGGCGGTGCCACCGTCACCGCCGTCGCCGGTGGCGCCCTGACCGCCGCTGCCACCGCCACCGGCGAAGTTGGCGCCGAGACCTTCGTTTTCAGCGTTGCCGCCCCGGCCGCCGTTGCCGCCGGAGGCGCCGTTGGTGCCGTCGCCACCCGTGCCGCCGGTGGCGGTCGCCGTCGAGTTCGCGTTGGCGATCAGTCCGGTGCCGCCGTCACCACCATCGCCTCCGCCGTCGCCACCGCGGCCCCCGTTGCCGCCGGTCGCGTTGCCGGTGCCGTGGGCCGTGGCCAATCCGCCGTCGCCGCCGCTGCCGCCACGGACGGTGCCGGCGCCGCCGTCGCCGCCGCGACCGGCGGTGGCATTCGCGGTGCCGGCACCGACTGCGTCGCCACCCTTGCCGCCGTCGCCGCCGTGGACGCCGTCGCCGCCGTTGCCACCCGTCCCGCCGATGCCGGCGTCACCCGCGCTCCCGCCTGTCCCACCGCTCCCGGCGCTGCCGCCCTGACCAGCGGTGCCGCCGTTGCCGCCGTTGCCACCGGTACCGGCCGCCAGGTGACCGCCCCGGCCACCCAACCCGCCGTCGCCGCCGCGGCCGCCGTCGCCGTTGGTGCCGCCGAACAATCCTGGCGCATTGCCTCCGGCTCCACCGGACGCCCCGGTGCCGCCGCGTCCGCCCAGGCCGCCGTCCGTCCCGGCCCCGCCGGTGCCGCCGGTTCCACCGATCCCGCCGGCTCCGCCGTCGCCCCACAACAGGCCGCCGTTCCCGCCTGCCCCGCCGACGCCGCCGATCCCGCCGGGCCCGCCGAACTTGGTGGTGCCACTGGCCCCCGGCACACCTTGGCCGCCGGCGCCGCCGGCACCGCCGCGGCCGAACAATCCGGCATCGCCACCACGGCCGCCGGCCTGCCCCACTCCGCCGGACCCGCCGTTGCCGCCGTTGCCCCACAACAGGCCGCCGGCGCCGCCGTTGGCGCCGGTGCCGGCCGCACCGTTGGTGCCGTCGCCGATGAGCGGGCGGCCCAGGAGCAGGTTGGTCGGGGCGTTGATCGCCGCCAGCACTGCCTCTTCAAAGCTCTGCACCGACGCGACATTGGCCGCCTCGGCCCAGCCGTAGGCGCCCCCGGCCCCGGACAGGGCGCGTACGAACTGTTCGTGCAACGCCGCCGCCTCCGCTTGCATCGCCTGGTATTGGCGGCCGTGGGCGGAAAACAACGCGGCGATGGTCGCGGAGATCTCATCCGCGGCAGCGGCCGTCATCGCCGTCGTGGCGCCCGCGGCAGCCTGGCTGGCGCCGCTCACCGCCGAGCCCACTCCCGACGCCTGCGCGGCCGCAGCGGCAATTGCATCGGGCACTACGGACACATAGGACATGGTCTTCTCCTCGCCGCCAGATGGCTTACGGCCAGTTGGGCTGCCACCGGTGAGCGCATCGTATCGGTCACCCACCGCACGTTGGCCGATTTTGGCCAATTGGGTGGACCAAATTTCGTTGTCCGATGAAAGATATTGCCGCACACCAATATTGGCGATCTATGTGCGGCTCAGTCCAGTCGGTAGCGGATCAGTCGCGAGCTGTTGGCCACCACCGCGACCGACGACGCGTTGTGCAGGATCGCGGCCAGCACCGGTGACAGCGCGCCGCCCGCCCCGATCAGCAGCCCGGCGGCATTGACGGCGATCGACATGCCGTAGTTCTGTTGGATGACGTCCACCGCACGGGCGCCCAGGTCCCGCACGTCCAGCAGTCGGTGCAGGTTGTCGTTGGCCAGCGCCACATCAGCGGTCTCCACCGCGACGTCGGTGCCGGCCAGTCCCATCGCGATGCCGATGTCGGCGGCAGCCAGGGCGGGGGCGTCGTTGATGCCGTCGCCGACCATGCCGACCACGTATCCTTCGCCCTGTAGTTGCCGCACGGTCTCGAGCTTGTCCTCAGGCATCACCTCGGCGCGCCACTCGTCGATATTCAATTCGGCGGCCACCACCGCGGCGATGTCCGGGTGGTCTCCGGTCAGCATCACGATCCGGCGAATGCCGTTGGCTCGCAAGAGCTTCAGCACGTCGGCGGCCTCGGGTCGCACTTCGTCGCGCAGGCTGATCAGGCCCACCAGTTTGCCGTCCACCGCGAGCAGCAGCGGGGTCTCCGCCTCGGCGCGCAGCTTGTCGACCCACTCCTGTGCCTTCTTGGACACCCGGACGTGCTCGGCGCGCAGCAGTCCCGGACTGCCGAGCAACAGGGTGCGCCCGTCGGCCCAGGTCCGCATGCCCAGCCCCACCAGCACCTCGCACTCCTCGTGCGGCGGAATGCTGATGTGGCGTTCCTCGGTGGAGCGGATCACCGCCTCGGCCAGCGGGTGCCGTGAGTGGATCTCCGAGCTGGCGGCGTAGGCCAGCACCTGCTCGGGTTCCCAATCCTTGTGCAGCGAAACGATATTGGTCACCACCGGACGTCCGACGGTCAGCGTGCCGGTCTTGTCGAAGACGATCGCGTCGACCCGGCCGGCCTGCTCGAGATGCGAACCGCCCTTGATCAGGATGCCGCGCCGCGCGCCGTTGCCGATGGCCGCGCTGATGGATGTCGGGGTGGACAGCCCCACCGCGCACGGGCAGGCGATCAGCAGCATCGTCATGGCGCGCCGCACGTCGCCGGTGACCAGCAGGGTCAAGGCGGAGACGACGAACGACGTGGGCACGAAACGGCGGGAGAAATTCTCCCCGACCGTTTGGATCGGGGCGCGGTCGTGCTGCGCCTCTTCGACCCGGGTGATGATGCGGCCGATGGTGGTCTGGTTGCCGACGGCCTGCGCGCGCACCACCAGCCGGCCGCGCACCACCACCGACCCGGCGTGCACATGTGCTCCGGCTGTGATCGAGACCGGCAGGTTCTCCCCGGTGATCGCGGACTGGTTGACCACGGCCTCGCCGGCCACCACCTCGCCGTCGACCGGGATCGCGACGTGGTCGTGGACCACTACCTCGTCGCCGATCTGGACGGTGTCGATGGCGACCTGCACCTCGGTGCCGTCGGGCAGCCGCAACCAGGCGGTGTCCTGGTTGCCGCGCAACAACTCCGAGATGGCGCGCCGGGTTCGGCGCAACGTCAGGTCCTGCAGATATTCGCCGATGTTGAGTAGCCACAACACCGTCAGCGCCACCACATTCTCGCGCAGCACCAAGCTGGCCACGGTGGCCGCACTGACCAGCGCATCGGTGCCGAGCCGGCCCGAGCCCACCGAGCGCAGCGCGCCGCGCAGGAACGGGTAACCGGTGAAGATGGTGACGCCGGTGGCGACCACTCGCCCGCTCGGGCTGAGCAATGGGGGGCGGGTGAACACATAGCGGCGTATCCCGAGCAGTGCCAGCGCGGCGCCGCCGATGACCATGCGCAGCACGTCGGTGTTGCGGATCTCCGACGAGTGCGGGGCCCGAGCCGCAATCAGTTCCGCCGCAGTGCTTTTGGCGCCCGCTACGGCGTCGAGCACCGCGGCGCGGTCACAGCGGCTGGGGGAGTACCAGACGACGACCGACCCGGTCCGTGGGTAGGCGTGCACCACCCGCACGCCGTCGCACCCGGCGACGGCGTCCTCCACGGCGACGGCGCGCCGGGCATCGGAGCGAACCCAGTCGACCTTGATTCGCATCCGACCGGCGGCGTCGGAAACGACTTCCGGCGTCATGTGCTGGTCAGTGATCGTGGTCGTGGACTTCGCCGACGGCCGGGGTGGGTGCCTCTTCGCCGATGCGTTCGCGCGCTTCGGCCATCACATCGGCGATCTTGAGGCGGGCCGATTCGGCGGCTACTTCTGCCTTGCGGGTGCCGCGCAGACCCAGTTCGGCGCTCTTCACCGCGGTCTCGTGCAGGGGTGCTTTCCTGGCGGCTTTCTTGAGCACTTCGTAGGCGGTCACCCCGGCAAGCCCGGTGATCACCGTCGAAGCCGCCTTGGCCAAAAGCACCTGCACCGCCATCATCCGCACCTTTCTACAGGGTTTTCCCGACGCTAACATCCAAATATTGCGATATCAACATGAATCGTCGTGCCGGCGCTCGTCTAATTCGGTTCAGGCTGCGGCAAAATATGCGCGGCCTATGTATATGCCGCATCGCGGGGCGCGATGTGCGGCGGCCGAAGTACCCTGGCTTGTCCACTGATTCCGTCCTCGGGTCCCTGCGCCACGAGCGGTGCGATGAGTTCAACCCGGACACGGTGCTTCGAGGAGCAACGAGTCATGAATTTCGGGAGCTACCCGCCAGAGGTCAACTCGGCCCTCATGTTTGCCGGTGCTGGGTCGGGACCGTTCCTGGCCGCGGCCGAGGCGTGGGGTGCGCTCGGCACGGGACTGAATTCGGCGGCGAGTTCGCTCCAGGCCGTGGTGTCGGCGTTGACCGCTGGTCCCTGGTTGGGGCCGTCGTCGGCGTCGATGAGCGCAGCGGCGGCGTCATATGCGGCGTGGTTGCGAGCCACCGCTGCACAGGCCGAAGAAACCTCCGCCCGGGCCAAGGTCGCCGTCGCTGCCTACCAAACCGCGTTCTCGGCGACGGTTCCGCCGCCGATCGTGGCGGCCAACCGCAGTCAGTTGTCGACCCTGGTCGCGACCAATGTGTTCGGCATGAACACCCAGGCGATTGCGGCCACCGAAGCCGAGTACGGGGAGATGTGGGCCCAGGACGCGGCGGCGATGTACAGCTACGCAGCCTCCTCGGCCGCAGCGACCGAGCTGACGCCGTTCGAACCACCCCCGCAGATCACTGACCCGGACGGCGTGGCCAACCAGGCTGCAGCCGGACGGGCCGCGACGGAGAGCGCCGTCCAGCGAGCCTTTGCCGCGGTGCCTAGCGCGCTGCAGAGCGCGGCGACCCCGGCGGCGGCCGCGGAGGACCCATTGCTCCTGCTCGCCGTGCTGGGCGATCTGTCCACCATCACCTTCGGCCTGTCAGCGGCCATCGCCACCCTTGGGCTCGGCGTGCCTGCCAGTGTGCTCGGGGTGGTCAACCTTCCGGTCGCCATCTACAGCACCATGGTGGGTCTGCACAGCGACGAGATCCTCAGCGGCTGGGATGGCGTTATGCCCTTTCCGAGCACGGAGCCGGCGCCGGTGGAGCCGTTTCCGGCGCCGCTGCTCAACTTGCCGGCGGGCACGGTACCGCCGCCGAAGTTGTCGGCCGGTCTGGGTGAGGCCAACACGGTCGGGGCGTTGTCCGTGCCGCCGACGTGGACCGTCGCCACCCCTTCGGTGCGCCCGGTCGCGTACACGCTGCCGGCGCTGGCTGGATCCGCAGCGGAAGTCGCCGCCGTACCGGTGGCGGGAGCCGGCTCGGCCGGCACGCTCGGTCAGCTGGCACTGGCGGGCATGGCCGGACGAGCCATGGCCGGAACCGTGGGCGCCGGACGGCGCGTCGGCAAGGATGCCGGGAAGGCGGTGGGGGCCGCTCGCGCCAGAACTGCTGGGACCCCCGGCGACAACGCGGCACCCGGCGAAACCGGTGAGCCGACCAACGACAAGCCCCGGGCTGTGGTCACCGGAGTCGCGGCCGAGCTACGTGAATTCACCAAGCTGCGCGACGAGGGGATTTTGACCGACGAGGAATACACCGAGCAGAAGAACCGCTTGCTGGGTCGCTGAGGCCCCGGTAGGGCGACTGCATCAGTCATCGAGAACGAACGAGACGAGGTATGCGCTGCAGTGGATTTCGGCATCTATCCGCCGGAGATCAACTCCGGTCGGATGTATACCGGTCCAGGACCGGGGCCGATGCTGGCCGCTGTGCAGGCTTGGGCCAGCCTGGCGGACGAGCTGCACAGGGCGGTCAACGGATATCAGTCGGAGGTGTCGGAGCTCACCGCAGGGACTTGGACGGGTCCGTCGTCCGCGGCGATGAGCGCAGCGGCCGCGTCATATGTGGAATGGCTCCGCGCTACCGCCGCCCAAGCCGAGCAAACCGCCGCCCAGGCCCGGGTGGCGGCCGCCGCTTACGAGGCCGCGTTCGCGTCGACGGTGCCGCCTGCGGAGGTCGCCGCCAACCGCAGCCTGCTGGCAGCGCTGGTGGCGACGAATTTCCTGGGACAGAACACTCCGGCGATCGCGGCAACCGAGGCGCTGTACGCCGAGATGTGGGCGCAGGACAGCCTGGCAATGTACAACTATGCAGCTTCGTCGGCAGCCGCAACGGTGCTGACACCGTTCACCCCACCGCACCAGAACACCGATCCGGGCGGGACGGCCGGCCAAGCCGCCGCGATCCGTTCGGTTGTGCCGCAAGCGTTGTCCGCAATGGCGGTCCCGGCCCAGTTCGAACAGTTCGAACTCCTGGTCGGCCTGGTCGGACTCTTTCTCGTTGCGCCAACCGAAATAGTGGCCCTTTTCGGGGTCTTACCGGCAGACGTGATCGGCAACTTCGGGGATTTTCCGCTGGCCGGGTTCACCGCTGCCTCGGGAGTCGATGACGACGAGACATTCAGCGCCTGGGACGGGGTGGAGCCGTGGCCCGGTACCGGACCGGCACCCGTGGAGCCGTTTGTGGCGCCGCTGGCGAAGCCGCCCGCGGGCGGGCTGCCAGTGCCGACGATGTCTGCGGCGGTGGCCCGCGCGAACGTGATCGGGGGCTTGACGGTGCCGCCGAGTTGGACCCGGACCGTCGCAGCCGAAATACGCCCGACCGCACTGACCACTCCGTTGGCTGGTGCGAACACGGCAGCGGCGGCAGAACTCGGCGCAGCGAACTCGGTCAATCAGATGGGAGCTGGCGTCATGGCCGCGCAGGCGATGGCCGGCCCGCCGGCCGGCGCGGACGGCCCGAAGAATGGCACGCCGGCGCGGCCCGCCGGCCCCCCCGAGCAAGCACCCACCGAGGATGTCGAGGTAGTGCCCGCTCCGCGGACCGTGATGACCGGCGTGGCTGCCGCGATCCGCGAGATCGCCGTACTGCGCGCCGCCGGACTGCTGAGCGAACAGGAATACACCGAGCAGAAGAAGAGCCTGCTGGAGATCTCGTTCGGCCAGTAGCTCAGCTGGCGGATGCCGGCCCGACTGATCACGCCGGTCCAGATCTGGAGGACGCGGGTTCCCAGGCCAGCTCCAGGCGACGCCGGTACCCAGTACGACCAGGACGGCGCCTACGGCGTCCCCGGCGCACCCGGGGAACCCGGCGGCGTGCCGGCGCCGCCGCCACCCCCGGGCCCACCGTGGGCCACTCCGAAGATCGAGCTGGCGTTGCCGCCCTTGCCGCCGTTGCCGCCCGGGCTGCCCGGCTGCGTCGCAGCACCGCCGGTGCCCCCGGTACCGCCGTCAGCGATCCCGGCAGCCTTGCTGATCGCCTCACCGCCGACGCCACCGGTCCCACCGCCGGCACCACCATTGCCGCCCGTGCCGCCGACGCCACCGGTGAGGTGGTTCGAGCCTTCGCTGTAGGCGATCCCGCCCGTGCCGCCGATACCACCGGTGCCGCTGAGGCTGGAGCCACCCACTCCGCCGGTGCCGCCGACCGCGTCTACCGACGAAGTGGGGTCGTAGATCATCACCTGGCCGCCGGTGCCTCCCTTTCCGCCGTTGCCGGTGGTGGCGTTGCCGCCCGCCCCGCCAGTGCCTGGGTCGACACTGCCGGTGCCGAACGAGTGCGTCCAACCGCCCTCGCCGCCCGCGCCGCCGGTGGTTCCTGCGCCGCCCGCGCCGCCGTCCCCGCCGACTGCCGTCGCCGTTCCGCCGACCAACTGCACTGCGCCGCTGCCACCATTACCGCCGGTGCCGCCGGTTCCCGTACCGGCGTCGCCACCCTGCCCGCCGGTGCCGCCGATCGCGTTCGCGGTGCCGTTGGTGATGGCCACGCCCGCGTTGCCGCCGGCGCCACCGTCGGCGCCACCGGAGCCGCCGGCGCCGCCGTCCCCGCCGTAGGCGTTGCCGGTCCCGCGGGTTGCGCCGTACGCGCCTTCCCCACCGCTGCCGCCGGTGCCCGTTTCGCTGGTGCCGCCGTCCCCGCCGCTGCCGCCGAACGCCTCGGCGTCGGCTGTCGCGCTGTCGCTGCTAGCAGTGGCACCGTCCCCGCCGGCGCCACCGGTCCCGGAGGTGGCGGTGCCGCCCGCACCGCCACTGCCGGCCCAGACGCTGCCCTTTCCTTCATGGGTGGCCACCCCGCCGGCTCCGCCGGCACCACCTGAGACACCGGCACCGCCCGTGCCGCCGTCGCCACCGACGGCAGCCCCTGCTGAATCGACCTTGGCGTAGTACACGTCACCACCGATGCCGCCCTTGCCACCGGTGCCGCCGGAGGCATTACCGCCGGCGCCGCCGCGGCCGGCGAGCGCGTCGCCCGTCCCTTGGCCGACCACACCGCCACCCCTGCCGCCTTCCCCGCCGGCGACGGCGCCGCTGCCGCCGTCCCCGCCGGTTCCGCCGATACCGTCGCCGGCTCCGTACTGGAATACGACGTTGACCGAGCCGCCCTTGCCGCCGGCGGCTGCCTCGCTGCTGCCACCCGCGCCGCCGTTGCCGCTGCTGGCGTTGGCGGTGCCGGTGGGGTTGTAGCTTTGGGCCCCGCCGCCGTCACCGCCGTCGCCACCGTTGCCGCTGGAGCCGGCGCCCCCGGCGCCACCGTCGCCGCCTGCGGTGAATCCGATGCCTTCGCTGTAGGCATCGCCGCCACGGCCGCCGGTGCCGCCGGTGGTGCCCGCACCGCCGGCGCCGCCCTGACCACCGGTGTGGGGGCCGGCAACGGAGGAGAAGCTGGAGGCGTCGCCGCCGAGGCCGCCGTTGCCGCCGGGCCCGGTGCTACCGCCGTCTGCGCCCGCTCCGCCGGCACCACCGAACGCCGAGCCGGCGCCTTCACTGCTCGCGTTGCCCCCGGCCCCGCCGTGGCCGCCGCCGGCCGCACCGCTGCCTCCGGTGGCGCCCGCGCCTCCGGTGGCGCTGCCCGGCGCAGATGTCGCCGCCTGACCGCCGTCCCCGCCGGTCCCGCCGCGACCGGTGATGCTGTCGCCGCCGAGGCCGCCCATTCCGCCAACGGTGTTGTGGGTGGATCCACTGTTTTCGATAATCGCCATGCCCCCGGTTCCACCGGTGCCGCCGTCACCGGTGGTGCCGTCACCCCCGGCACCGCCGGTGCCTGCCGAGACCTGCCCGATGCCCGCGGTGTAGGCCGAACCGCCGTGCCCGCCGTCGCCACCGGTAACACCATTGCCGCCCACACCGCCGGTGACACCGGTGGCGGTTGCCATCGACCCCTCCAGGAAGATCACCGCGTGGCCACCATCGCCGCCTCGGCCGCCGGTGGTGGCGCCGTCGCCGCCGGCTCCCGCTGCGCCGCCGGTGGCCGATCCGGTGCCGTGGTTGTACGCGATGCCGCCGGCCCCGCCGCCGCCGCCGGTCGCGGTGTCGCTGCTACCGCCGGCGCCGCCGGCGCCGCCGACGGCATTGCCGGTGCCATAGCTGTACGCGTCCCCGCCGTAGCCGCCATAGCCGCCGATCCCGGTAGCCCCCGCCACGCCCTGGCCGCCGGTGGCCGTCCCGGCGCCGTAGACGTAGGCCTTGCCACCGATTCCGGCCGCGCCGATCCCTGCGGGACCCATTCCGCTGGTTCCACTGATTCCTCCGGTCGCGTCGGCAGTGCCGTAGCCGGTGGCGGTCCCTCCGAAGCCGCCGTCGCCGCCCACCTCGGTGCCTTCGCCGCCTGCACCGCCGGCACCGCCGACGGCGTGGCCGGTGTGCGTGGTCGACTCACCACCGGTGCCACCGGTGCCGCCGAAAACGCCGGTGCCGCCGGTGCCACCCTGCCCGCCGACACCGGAGCTGCCTGCCGTGCCGCCGGTGCCGCCGCTCCCGGCGGCACCCCCCTGGCCCGCGATGCCGCCGGTCCCGCCCATGCCACCTTTTTCGATGAGGTTGGTTCCGCCCTGGCCGCCTTTACCGCCGGTACCGCCCCGGCCGCCGTCGCCGTTGGTGCCGCCGTTGCCGGCGCCGCCGGTGCCGCCCTGGCCACCCTTTCCGCCGTCGGTGCCGACCAGGCCGGGGGACATGGCCGAATCGCCCTGCATGCCTGCGCCGCCCTCACCGCCCGCACCGCCTTCGCCGCCCGTGCCCGCCGCACCGGACGCGGCGCCGGCGTAGCCCGCCCCACCGATGCCGGCCGCCCCGCCGGTGCCTCCGTTGCCGCCGGTGCCCGCGCCCGAGCCGGTGTCGACCGCCCCGGTGCCGCCGGTCCCGCCGGCGCCGCCGGTGCCGCCGGTCCCGCCCGCGCCGCCGACGCCGTGCGCGCCTGCCGTCCCGCCGAACAGCGCCCTGGACTGTCCGCCGGCCCCACCTGCGCCGCCGGTGCCGCCGAAGCCGCCCTGTCCACCGTCGCTACCGGTTTCGCCGACACCGCCGCTGGCGGCGGTGCCGGTCGCACCGGCCAGGCCCGCGCCGCCGGCACCACCGGTCCCGCCAACGCCACCAGCCCCGCCCGCCCCACCGTTGCCCCACAGGATGCCGCCATTGCCGCCGGCCCCGCCGGCCGCGCCGGCGCCACCGGTGCCGCCGATCACCCCGCTCGGCCCGGTCGCGCCGTTGGCCCCGATGCCGCCGGCCCCGCCGGCACCGCCGTGACCGAACAACCCGGCGTCGCCGCCGCGCCCACCGGCCATCCCGGCCGCCCCCGAACCGCCGTTACCGCCGTTACCCCATAACAGCCCGCCGGCCCCGCCGTTGGCACCGGTCCCGGCAGCGCCGTCGGCACCGTTGCCGATCAGCGGGCGGCCCAGCAACGCATTGGTAGGCGCGTTGATGACACCCAGCACGGCTTCTTCGAGACTCTGCAACGGTGCTGCGCTGGCCGCCTCGGCCAGGGCATAGGCCGAACCCGCCCCGAGCAACGTCTTGACGAACTGCGCGTGCGATGCGGCCGCCTGAGTGTGCAGCGCCTGGTACTGCTGGCCGTGGGTGGAAAACAGGGCGGCGATCGCCGCCGAGACCTCGTCCCCGGCGGCGACTGCCACCGCGGTCGTGGCGCCTGCCGCCGCGTGGCTGGCAGTCTGCACCGCCGATCCCACCCCGGACACCTCGCGGGCGGCGACGGCCATGATCTCGGGCACGGCGAACACATACGACATTCGTGGACTCCTTCGACGCGCGGCAACGGGAGACGGCTGGCACGTCGACTCCCGACCGGTCAGTCGCCATCGATCCAGCCGCATCGTATAGCTGGGCCATCGATAATTTGCTGTTTTCGCGCATTCGCAGTTGCGTTTCAATTCGGCACATAGGAGTCTCAAATGATCTTCGAACAATTCAAGTGATAGATGCATTTCTCGCAGGCCAGCGCGGCCCTCAGCGTGCGCAGTCTCGTCGGCCTGGGTGAATTCGTTGTGCCGCATCGTTTGCCGACCCGGCGGCAGCGCCGGGCCGTGCCGACAGGTGGTGACCGGTGCTCTATACGACTCGTGGCGAACGAATATTGCCGACCGGGCGGTTTGGTTGAATCGGGGCACGCGGAAAAGACTTCGAGCAATTTGCTGAATAGTATTCCACTACCTGGCTGTCACATTCACCGACACCGGCCGTCGGCGCCGAACGACGTGGTGGGCGCCCCCGACGCGGCGCCCGACGGCCGTCCCTGCGAATTGACGAGTCAGTTAATTCGATTTTGCCGTCCGAAAGCTCTCGTCATTTGTCCAGCACCCGGGTGACCTTCTCCGTTTCGACCCGACGCGGCAACGCGCCTGGGTCGGGGTTGGCCACCTGGACCAGCGACCCGCCCACCGACAGCACCGTCAGCAATCGGTCCACCAGGTGCTCGGGCCGGTCCCAGGCCAAGCTGGACAACACCCGATCCTCGCCGGTCAGACTCTGCAACGCCGCGGATTGTGCACAGGCGGCCAGCACCTGGGCCGCAGACTGACCGGCCAGCGCCGGGCCGGGGGTGCGCGCGGGGACGACCTGATCGCCATGCACCCGCACCGCCGTGGCGTAGTCGGTGACGCCGATCGGCAGATCAGGCACCGGCTTGCCGAAGGGATCCAACGACAGCACGGCGACCTCGCCACCATTGGCCGCGTCGTCGGCCTCGTCGAGCCGGTCGATCGTGCACAGCGCGACCTCGGCCGGTCCGTCCCGCACCGCTTCGGCGCCGATCCACCACACCCCGAACAGCACCGCCGCCGTCTGCCAGTGCGCCGGCAGCAGAACGGCGACCCGACTGCCCGGCCCGGCGCCCAGTTCGTCGCGCAACAGATTGGCCGTCTTGGCCGCCCAGTTGGCCAGCGTCACCGCGGACAGCTCGATCCGCTCGCCGGTGGCGTCGTCGTAGTAGGTGATGCGCGGGCCGACCGGGTCGGCGCGCAGCATCGGGTCCAGGATCGCTGCGGACAGCGTGGTCAGGGCAGACACGGCACGGTCAGTTTATGCACTCGGGGTTCTCGGAGCCCGCGGTCAAGATCGGTGACGGCGCCGGGACCGTGCCACCCGTGCTGTTGCCGGCCGCCGCACTCGAGACCCGCGCGGACGTCGCTGTCCCACCGTCGAGTCCGGATCCCGGGCCGGTGTAGTCGTTGGCCAGCACCACCCGCACCGATCCGGCCGGTATCGAGGTGTCGGCGACGACGGGCAGCCCGCCCAACAGTTTGGCGACCTCCTGGGCGCCCAGGTCGTCGGTCTTGGCGACCCGCACCTGACTGCCCTTGACGTGGCCACCCTCGTTGTTGCCCACCGAGCCGGCGGTAAAGCCCTTGGCGCTCAACGCATCCGACACCGCCGACGCGAGGCCGTTGATGTCGGTGTCGTTGACCACATTGGCGGTGGTCTTGGCCGGCGTGTAGGCCAGTTCCTCGGTTTTGCCCTGATCCTGTTCGTGCAGCAGGCCGCCGACCCACTCCTGAACCTGGTGGGCGTCCACCCGCACCACGCTCTGCATGCCGTCGTCGCTCCAGCCGGCACCGTCGAGCACCGGGATGGTCGCGAACGCCACGTTGCCACCGGCCAGCTGCTGCAGCTGCCGCACGAAATCCATGATGTCCCAACCGGAGGACAACACCACCGAGCGCTGCACGGCCTGCTCGAGTCGTCGCAGGGTGGCGGGACTGGACAGCGTCTTCCCGGAGATCACCCGGTGGGCCAGCGAGGCCATCACCGCCTGCTGGCGCACCACCCGGTCCAGGTCGCCGCGCGGCAGTTCGTGACGCTGGCGCACGAAGCTCAGCGCCTGGGGGCCGTTCAGCTTCTGCCGGCCGGCGGGGAAGTCGGCGCCGGAAAGAGGTTCGTAGACAGCGTCTTTGAGGCACACCTCGACGCCGCCGAGCGCATCGGCGATCAGGGAGAAGCCCAGCAGTCCGATTTCGGCGTAGTGGTCGACGGTGACGCCGGTCAGGTCGGCCACCGTCTTGATCAGCGCTTCGCGGCCCGCCTCGGTGCCGACCGCGGCGGCCTCGCCGGCCGAGGCGCCGGCTTTGACCAGGCTGACGCGCTTGGTCTCGCGGGTCTGTCCGTACACGCCGTTGATCTTGGTCTTGCCCAGGTTGGGGGCCTGGACGTAGGAGTCGCGGGGGATCGATATCGCGGTGGCCGACTTCCCGTTGTCGGGGATGCGGATCAGGATGATGGTGTCGGTGTTGGTGGCTTCCTCGTCGCCGGCGCGCAGCGATGCCAGCTCCTCAGCGGAGAGCGGGTTGCCGTGCGCGTCGGTGCGGCTGTCCAGGCCCACCAGCAGGATGTCGATCGCGCCGTCGTCGGCTCCGTGGCCCAGCGAGGGTGCCGACATGTGGAAGATGCCGTCCTCGAACGACTTCACGTTGCTCCAGGCGACGCCGGTACCGAGTACGACCAGGACGGCCATTGCCGTGCAAACCACACGCATCACACGAGTCACACTCTGCTCAAACACCACTGTAGGTTACTTGCGCAACACCGGCTTTCCGGGTAGCCAGGCTCGGCGTGCCAGACTCAAGACATGTCAGCCAGGCTCGTGATCACCGGTGCGGGCGGTCAGCTCGGCAGCCTGATACGCGCACAGGCCACCCGCGCCGGGCGGAACGTGCTGGCCAGGACGTCATCGGAATGGGACATCACCGACCCCGCCGCGGCCGCGGTGATCGAGCCCGACGACGTGGTGATCAACTGCGCCGCCTACACCGACGTCGACGGCGCCGAAACCGACCAGGCCGGCGCGTACGCCGTCAACGCCGCCGGTCCCGAGCATCTGGCGCGTGCCTGTGCGCGCACCGGTGCCCGACTGATCCATATCTCGACCGATTACGTGTTCGACGGCGCGCAGTCGCGGCCCTACGAGCCGGGCGACCCGACCGCGCCCCAAGGTGTTTACGCGGCCAGCAAGCTCGCCGGGGAACAGGCGGTGCACGCCGCGCTGCCGGACGCCGTCGTGGTGCGCACCGCCTGGGTCTACACCGCTGGGGTGCACCGCAACGACTTTGTCGCGGTCATGCAGCGGCTGGCCGCCGGAGACGGACCGGTCAAGGTGGTCGACGACCAGACCGGATCACCGACCTACGCCGCCGATCTGGCTGCCGCGCTGCTGGAGTTGGCCGACAGTGACGTTCGTGGGTGCCTACTGCACGCCGCCAACGAGGGTGTGGTCTCCCGATACGAGCAGGCCCGGGCGGTGTTCGAGGAAAGCGGCGCCGACCCGCAGCGGGTCAATCCGTGCGGCACCGACGAGTTTCCGCGGCCCGCCACGCGCCCGTCGTATTCGGCGCTGTCCAATCGGGCCTGGGTGGCGGCGGGCCTGGCCCCGCTGCGTCCGTGGCGCAGTGCGCTGGTCGCGGCGTTGACCGCGGCGACCGATCGACCGTTACCCTCAACGCGTGACTGACGTTCTGCCGGTCGTTGCGGTGACCTATTCGCCGGGCCCGCACCTGGAGCGGTTCCTGGCGTCGTTGTCGCTGGCCACCGAACGTCCGGTCAGCGTGCTGCTGGCCGACAACGGCTCCACCGACGGAACACCGCAGGCCGCCGTCCTGCGCTATCCCAATGTGCGGTTGCTGCCCACCGGGTCCAACCTCGGCTACGGGACGGCAGTCAACCGCACCGTCGCCAAGCTCGACCAGCGCGACGAAAACTGGATGGACGACTGGGTGATCGTGGCCAACCCGGACGTGCAGTGGGGCCCGGGCAGCATCGACGCGCTGCTGAACGCCGCTGCCCGGTGGCCGCGGGCGGGTGCGCTGGGCCCGCTGATCCGGGACCCCGACGGGTCGGTGTACCCGTCCGCGCGTCACCTGCCCAGCCTGGTCCGCGGCGGCATGCACGCGGTGCTCGGCCCGGTCTACCCGCGCAACCGGTGGACCCGTGCGTACCGGCAGGAACACCTGGAGCCCAGCGAACGCCCGGTGGGCTGGCTGTCGGGGTCGTGCCTGCTGGTGCGGCGCGCGGCGTTCGACCAGATCGGTGGTTTCGACGAGCGCTACTTCATGTATATGGAGGACGTCGACCTCGGCGACCGGCTCGGCAGAGCCGGCTGGCAGTCCGTGTACGTCCCCACCGCTGAGGTGCTGCACCACAAAGGCCACTCCACCGGCCGGGACCCGGCCAGCCACCTGGCTGCGCATCACCGCAGTACCTATATCTTCTTGGCGGACCGGCACTCCGGATGGTGGCGCGCCCCGCTGCGCTGGACGCTGCGCGGTTCGCTGGCGGTGCGTTCGCGCCTGATGGTGCGCAGCGCGCTGCGCCGGTCGCGCAGATCGTTGCAGCGGGAACTGGCAGAAGGGCGGCACTGAGTTGGCAACCCACCACGTCGATGCGGTGGTCCTGGTCGGCGGCAAAGGCACGCGACTGCGGCCCCTGACGCTGTCCGCGCCCAAACCGATGCTGCCGACGGCCGGGCTGCCATTTCTCACCCATCTGTTGTCGCGGATCGCCGCCGCCGGCATCGAGCACGTGGTGCTGGGCACGTCGTACCGGGCCGAGGTGTTCGAGGCCGAGTTCGGCGACGGATCCAAGCTCGGCCTGCAGATCGAGTACGTGACCGAGGAGAACGCGCTGGGCACCGGCGGCGGCATCGCGAATGTCGCCCCCAAGCTCCGCCACGACACCGTCATGGTGTTCAACGGCGACGTGCTCTCCGGCGCCGATCTGGGCCAGTTGCTCGAGTTTCATCGCGGGCATCAGGCCGACGTGACGCTGCACCTGGTCCGGGTCGGTGATCCGCGCGCGTTCGGTTGCGTCCCCACCGACGACACGGACCGGGTCGTCGCCTTTCTGGAGAAGACACAGGACCCGCCGACCGACCAGATCAACGCCGGCTGTTACGTGTTCGGCCGCGACATCATCGACCGCATTCCGCGCGGGCGCGAGGTGTCGGTGGAACGCGAGGTATTTCCGTCGCTGCTGTCGGCGGACGACGTCAAGGTGTGCGGCTACGTCGACGCCACCTACTGGCGCGACATGGGCACCCCGGAGGACTTCGTGCGCGGCTCGGCCGATCTGGTGCGCGGCATCGCGCCGTCGCCGGCCCTGCACGGGCAGCGCGGCGAGTCGTTGGTGCACGACGGCGCGGCGGTGGCGCCGGGCGCGCTGCTGATCGGCGGCACCGTCGTGGGCCGGGGCGCCGAGATCGGCGCGGGGGTGCGGCTGGACGGCGCGGTGATCTTCGACGGGGTCAAGGTCGAGGCGGGCAGTGTGATCGAGCGCTCGATCATCGGGTTCGGTGCCCGCATCGGGCCGCGGGCGCTGATCCGCGACGGCGTGATCGGCGACGGCTGCGACATCGGTGCGCGCTGCGAACTGCTGCGCGGGGCGCGGGTGTGGCCAGGGGTCTCGATTCCCGACGGTGGGATCCGCTACTCGTCGGACGTCTGAGCTTCCTCCGGGCGGCGGGCCCGATCCACCAGGTACGCCAACGCGTGATCGGTGCCTTCGGGCAGCGCGTCCGCCGGCCACCAGCGCAGGTCGTCGGACTCGTCGCTGATGGCGATCCGGGCACCGCTCGGCGCACGCGCCACGAACTGCAGGTCCAGATGCCGGGTCGGCTTGCCCAGCGAGCAGGTCAGCGCGTGGACGTGCACGGCAACGAGTTCCGGGTCCAGCGCCAGGTCGGGGATGCCGGACTCCTCGACGGCCTCGCGCAGCGCGGCGGCCTGGATGTCGGCATCGACATCCTGCTCGCAGTGTCCGCCGAGTTGCACCCAGCGGCGCAGCCGGGGATGCAGGGTGAGCAGCACCCGCTCGCCGCTGTCGTCGAGCACCAGGGTCGAGGCGGTGATGTGCCCGGGCTCGCACTCCCGCAGGCACGCGTCCGGGCGGGCCAGCACGAACCCGAGCACGGCCTGGCGCAGCGCGTCCTGGGCGGGTTCGGGCGCCTGCCACCCGGCGAGCAGGTCGATCACCGAATCCCGCAAGCTCATCGGTGGATCAACAGATCCGCGACCGGCGCCGGCTCGCGCGGTTCGATCGCCTCGGCGGGGTAGCCGATTGCGATGGCCCCCAGCGGCTCCCAATCACGGTGCAGGCCAAGCTCTTCGCACACCAGGTCGGCGGCGAAGATCGTCGACCCGATCCAGCAGCTGCCCAGGCCGCGGACCGCCAGCGCAACCAGCAGACCCTGGACGGCGGCGCCGACGGCGACGGTGAACATGGTGTGCTCGGCCTCGGTGCGGGCGGCGTCCGGGTAGCTGTGCGCGCCGTCGGGCACCAGAAAGGGTATGACGACTTCGGGCGCGTCATAGAGAATCTGGCCGCGCGAGACGCGGCGCTCCACCGCATCGGCGGGCTTGCCGTCACCGCTCAGATCGGTCCGCCACTTGTCTTTCATCCGGTCCAGCAGCCGATTTCGGGTGGCCTGGGTCTGCAGCCACACGAACCGCACCGGCCGGGTGTGGTGCGGCGCCGGGGCGGTCAGCGCCTCGGCGACCGCGGCTTCGACCAGCTCCGCCGGCACCGGTTCGCTGCTGAACTGCCGCACCGAGCGGCGCATCAGCTGGGCCTGGCGGTGACCCAGGTCGAGGGCCTCGGCGGTGCCGAGCCAGAACAGGTCTTCGGTGCCTGCGCGCACCAGGTGCCGCGCGGTCGTGCCGTTGTCGGCGGGTTCGAGCCCCCGGATCACCGCCACCGGCATCGCGGTCAGCTTGCCCTTCACCAGGTCGGCTGCCGCCGCGATCTCGTCGGCGACGGCGATCTCGGTGACCACCAGATCATTGCCGTGCTGATCGACGGCGCCCGAATAGTTGTGCAGCACAGCTATTCCCGCACTTCCCACCGCAGCGTCGATCTGGCCGTTACGCCAGGCCCGGCCCATGGTGTCGGTGATCACAACGGCGACGGTGACCCCGAGCAGTTCACCCAGCCGCGCCCGCAGCGCGGCGGCACTGCCGTCCGGGTCCACCGGCAGCAGCGCCAATTCCGATGTCCCGACGTTGGATCCGTCCACCCCGGCCGCGGCCTGGATCAGGCCCAGCCGGTTCTCGGTGATCAGGGTGCGTCCCTTGCGGGCCAGCACCCGGACCGCCTCGCCGTCAATCAGCTTACGGCGCAGGGTATCTCGCTGCTCAGGATCCGGGGGAGCCGGCACCAGGCGGCCTTCACATTTGGACACCACCTTGCTGGTGACCACCACCACGTCACCGTCGCGCAGCCATGGCATGGCGGCGGCCAGCGCGGCGCCCAGGTCGTCACCGGGACGGAACTCGGGAAGCCCGGGAGCGGGCAGGATCTCGATCCTCCCGGCGGTGCCGTGTTCGCCCGTCGGCGGCAGCGTGGGCTGCCCGGTCATACTGTCACGCCAGCCAGTTCCAGCCCGGCGCGCACCATCTCAGCCGTGGTCGCCGGGTCGCTCATCAGAAGCGGGATGGATCGCACCGCCACAGCGTCGATTTCGGCGCGATCACCCTCGTGGATCAGCCAGCAGTCCAGTATCCCGGTGGTGCCGCGCGCACCGTAATGCCGCCCGACGGCCTCAGCGGTGGAGTCCACGCCGATCACCGATAGACAGGCATCGGCCATGCCGCGCAACGGTTTTCCACCGATGATCGGTGAGTACCCGACCACCGGGGCGGTCGCGGTGCGCAGGGCGGCGCGGATGCCGGGTACCGCCAGGATGGCCCCGACGCTCACCACCGGATTGGACGGTGCCAGCATGATTACGTCGGCTTCGGCGATGGCCGCCACCGCTTCTGTTGTGGCGCTAGCCTTTTCGGCTCCGACGAAGGCGAAACTGTGGGTGGGGACTTGGGCGCGGTAGCGAACCCACCACTCCTGGAAGTGGATCGCTTTGCGCGAACCGTCGGACGGATCGGTGATCACCACATGCGTTTCACAGCGGTCGTCGCTGGCCGGCAGCAACCGCGCGCCCGGCTGCCAACGATCGCACAGTGCGGCGGTGATCTGCGACAGCGGGTAACCGGCGTTGAGCATCTGAGTTCGAATCAGGTGGGTGGCCAGATCGCGATCGCCGAGCCCGAACCAATCGGGTTGCACCCCGTAGCGCGCCAGTTCCTCTTTGGCATGCCAGGTTTCGTCCCGATGGCCCCAGCCGCGCTCCGGGTCCACCCCGCCGCCCAGGGTGTACATGCAGGTGTCCAAGTCCGGGCAGATGCGTACGCCGTGGATCCACGCGTCGTCGCCGATGTTGACGACGGCGGTCAGTTCATGACCGGTTTGGTCCGACCGAGCAAACTGTCCCAGGCCGAGGAAGTGTTGTGCGCCGAGCAGGAAGCGGGCGCCGCCGACGCCGCCGACCAACACGGTGACCTTCACACCGCAGGACAGTACCCGTCGCGCGCGGACGGGTTGTTATCGGTAACCACTGTGGCACAAGGGACTTGTGATAATACTGTGTTCGACACGCCCGAGTGCCGAAACAACAGAAACGCCGAAATTCGGTTACGAGATGGTATGGAAATGCGCCGAAGTGCTTGACCAGGGTCACCGGCACGTGTCTAATCACATCAGTGTCATTTCCCGGTTGGCCGGCCGGTTCCGGTGTCGCAGACCGAGATTCGATCACTTGTTCGAATTGGGTATCTGTACATCAGAACAGTGGTAAACCATTCACTCTCTATCAGTGAGGAGGCGGAGTCATGTCCTATGAATACCTTCGGGGCGTAATGGGGGGCACACCGCACACCACGTCCGGCTCGGTCGTGACGTCTCTGCCGACACCGAAAGCACCCGTCCGTCCTCATCTCAGCGTGGTTCCGGATGCGCCCGCCGCATTCGAGCCCGAGCCACTGCCGGAAGTCCCCGCCGACCAATGGCAGGACAAAGCGCTGTGCGCCCAGACCGACCCCGAGGCCTTCTTCCCGGAGAAGGGTGGCTCCACCCGCGAGGCGAAGAAGATCTGCCTGGGGTGCGAGGTCCGTCATGAGTGCCTCGACTACGCGCTGGCCCACGACGAGCGGTTCGGCATCTGGGGTGGACTGTCCGAGCGCGAACGTCGCCGCCTCAAGCGCGGCGTCATCTAGTCCGCCGCACAAAGTTCAGTCGTCGATCGTCGGGTCGATGACCGACGGCTCCACGTCCAGGTAGATCGCCACCTGGGCCACCAGGATCTCGTGCAGCAGGTCACCGAGTTCGACGGTGTCTTTCGCCCGTCGCTCAATCGGCTTGCGGAACAATACAATTCGCGCCCGCGTCGCGTTGCCGCGCACGTCGACCCCGGCGGGTATCAGACGGGCCAGGGCGATCGGTCCGTCCGCGATCACCTCAGGTGGCCACTGCACGCTGTCGGGATCCTTGGCCGCGATGCGGGGGATCTCGTCGACGGCGACGTCGAGTTCGGCTACCCGCTCACCGACCCGTCGCTCAATGGGTTCGTAGGCCTCCAGCACCGCCATGTCGAACCGCTCGGCGCGGCTGCGCCAGCCCGGCACGGTGGGCGGCAGCAACGGGCCGCGCAGATCGCGGCCCCTGCGCCGGGATCGGTGCCCGAACGTCCCGGCCCACCTGCCCGCAGGCCGACCGCTGCGGCCGGAGCCGCGGGAATCGCTCACGCGCCGATGGTAACGGTTGTACATCGTGGCTAGAACCGATGCGCGTGTCCGGCGCTTGAGCGGCGTTTGCGCACGATAGCCTTTCGCTCGTGAACGTACCCCGTCGCTGCTGCCGGCCCGGGTGTCCGCACTATGCAGTGGCAACGCTGACGTTCGTTTACTCGGACTCCACGGCGGTGGTCGGACCACTCGCTACCGCGCGGGAACCCCACTCCTGGGATCTGTGTGTCGGTCATGCCGGCCGCATCACCGCCCCGCGTGGCTGGGAGCTGGTGCGCCACGCCGGACCGCTCAACGCCGAGCCGACCAATCCCGACGAGGACGACCTGGTGGCGCTGGCCGATGCGGTGCGCGAGGGCGGGGTGCGTGCGAGTGCGGTCGTGAACGGCTTCACCGCGCGGGTCGACGGATACGACGGGTACGACGACATCCCACGCGCCGCTGGGGTAGGGGATCCGGTGCATTCGGCGGGAGCTCACGCCACCGGTGTGCTGGCGCCACCCGAACATCGGTCCGGACGCCGGCGCGGACACCTGCGGGTCCTGCCCGATCCTGCCGACTGAGCGCGCCGAACCGTCGATCGCCAACCGGACCGTTCCGGTCCGCAGTGTCGGCGGGCCGATAGGCTGACGGCGAAGAGTTCACGTCGTCAGGAGCACCCCACATGTCTTGGCCCGCCGCGGCTGTCCACCGTGTGATCAAGGCCTACGACGTCCGTGGGCTGGTCGGTGCGGAAATCAGCGAGCCCTTCGTCGCCGACGTCGGTGCCGCCTTCGCCCGGTTGATGCGCAGCGAGGGCGCCGGCCGGGTGGTGATCGGTCACGACATGCGCGACAGCTCCCCGTCGCTGGCGGCGGCGTTCGCCGACGGCGTCACCGGTCAGGGCCTGGACGTGGTGCGCATCGGTCTGGCCTCCACCGATCAGTTGTACTTCGGCTCGGGTCTGCTGGACTGCCCCGGTGCCATGTTCACCGCCAGCCACAACCCGGCGGCCTACAACGGCATCAAGCTGTGCCGCGCGGGTGCCAAACCGGTCGGTAAGGACACCGGTCTGACCGTCATCAGCGAGGACCTGATCGCCGGCGCGGCGGCCGGCTACGACGGCCCGGCCGGATCGGTGACCGACCAGGATGTGCTGGCCGACTACGGCGTGTTCCTGCGCTCGTTGGTGAACACCGCCGACCTGCGCCCGCTGCGGGTGGCCGTGGACGCCGGCAACGGCATGGCCGGCCATACCGCCCCGGCGGTGCTCGGTGCCATCGACTCGATCACGTTGTTGCCCTTGTACTTTGAGCTCGACGGCACCTTCCCCAACCACGAGGCCAACCCGCTGGACCCGGCGAACCTGGTGGACCTGCAGCACTTCGTGCGCGAAACCAACGCCGACATCGGCCTGGCGTTCGACGGCGACGCCGACCGTTGCTTCGTGGTCGACGAGCGTGGCCGGCCGGTCTCGCCCTCGACGGTCACCAGCCTGGTCGCCGCGCGCGAGCTGACCCGCGAGATCGGCGCCACCGTCATCCACAACGTGATCACCTCGCGCGCGGTGCCCGAGCTGGTGGCCGAGCGCGGCGGCACGCCGCTGCGCTCGCGCGTCGGGCACTCCTACATCAAGGCGCTGATGGCCGAGACCGGCGCGATCTTCGGTGGGGAACACTCGGCGCACTACTACTTCCGGGACTTCTGGGGCGCCGACTCCGGAATGCTGGCCGCGTTGTACGTGCTCGCGGCGCTCGGTGAGCAGCAGGACCGGCCGCTTTCCGAGCTGACCGCCGACTACCAGCGCTACGAGTCCTCCGGCGAGATCAACTTCACCGTCGCCGACGCGGCGGCGTGCGTGGATGCCGTGTTGAAGGCGTTCGGTGGCCGGATCCACTCCATCGACCACCTGGACGGGGTGACCGCGGACCTGGGCGACGGCCGCTGGTTCAACTTGCGCAGCTCCAACACCGAGCCGCTCTTGCGGCTCAATGTCGAGGGGCGCAGCATCGAGGATGTGGACGCGGTGGTCGCACAGATCAGCGAGCAAATCGCGGCCCGGGCCGACCCACCCCAGGCGGGACCGTGAGCACCGTCGGAGCTGTCGATCTCGAGGACGCCGAGGGTCTGCTGGCCGCCGACCGGGACGGCCTGCTGCGGGCGGCGTCGATGGCCGGCGCCCAGGTGCGCACCGTGGCTGCCGCGCTGGAGGAGGGCGAGCTCGAGTCCCTCGGCGGCAACGACCGGCCGCGCAGCGTGATCTGGGTGGCCGGGCGCGGCCCCGCGGAAACGGCCGGGGCTCTGCTGATCTCGACGCTGGCCACCGACGCTGCGGCGCCGATCGTGCTGGCCACCGAGGCTCCGTCCTGGATCGGTCCGCTGGATGTGCTGGTGGTGGCCGGCGACGATCCCGGGGACCCCGTGCTGGTCGGCGCGGCCGCCACCGGGGTGCGCCGCGGAGCGCGGGTGGTGGTGGCGGCGCCGTTCGAAGGTCCGCTGCGTGACTCCACCGCGGGCCGGGTCGCGGTGCTGGCGCCCCGGTTGTGGGCGCCCGACGAATTCGGGCTGTGCCGGTATCTGGCGGTCGGTCTGGCGGTGCTGCAGACCGTGGACTCCCGGCTGCCTCTTGATCTGGGGGCGCTGGCCGACGAACTGGACGCCGAGGTGCTGCGCAACAGTGCCGCACGCGAGTTGTTCACCAATCCGGCCAAGATGCTGGCGGCGCGGCTGACCGGGTGCCAGGTGGCGCTGGCCGGGGACAGCGCCGCAACGCTGACGCTGGCCCGGCACGGCAGTTCGATGGTGCTGCGCAATGCGCAGCAGGCGGTCGCAGCCACCGGCCTGGCGGACGCGGTGGCTGCGCTGCGCGGTGGGCCCGGCGGCCACCCCGCGACGGAACACGACCTGTTCCACGACGAGCAGATCGACGGGCCGCTGCCCCAGCGGTTGCGGGTGCTGGCGCTGACGCTGGCCGCTGAGCGCACGGTGGTCGCCGCCCGGGTGGCCGGGCTGGACGACGTCTACCTGATCGGTGCCCAGGACGTGCCGGAAGCGCCGGCGCCCACCGCTGCTCAGCGCGTCGAGCAGCAACTGGCGGTGCTGGCCGTTCGGCTCGAGATGGCGGCGGTTTACCTGCGATTGGCACGGGGATAGATACAGGGTGGAACTGCTACGCGGAGCCATGCGCACCTACGCCTGGGGGTCGCGCACCGCACTCGCCGAATTTACCGGGCGGCCGGTGCCGGCCGCCCATCCCGAGGCCGAACTCTGGTTCGGCGCTCACCCGGGCGACCCGGCCTTTCTGCACACGCCGCACGGCGAGACCTCGTTGTTGACGGCACTGAGCGCCGACCCCGAGGGCCAGCTGGGCGCGGCGTCGCGGGCACGGTTCGGCGACGTGCTCCCGTTTCTGGTCAAAGTGCTGGCCGCCGACGAGCCGCTGTCGCTACAGGCCCATCCCAGTACCGCGCAGGCGGTCGAGGGGTATCGGCGCGAGGAGCGGCTCGGCATTCCGGTGAATTCGCCGGTGCGCAACTACCGCGACATCAGTCACAAACCCGAACTGCTGGTGGCGTTGCAGCCGTTCGAGGCGCTGGCCGGGTTCCGGCAAGTGGCCCGCACCAGCGACCTGCTGCGGGCGCTGGCCGTCTCCGACCTGGACCCGTTCATCGACCTGCTCGGCGAGGGGTCCGACGACGAATCCGATGCAGCCGGCCTGCGGGCGTTGTTCACCACCTGGATCACCGCCCCCCAGCCCGACCTCGACGTGCTGGTGCCCGCCGTACTCGACGGGGCCATCCAGTATCTGAGCTGCGGGGCCACCGAGTTCGCCGGCGAAGCGCGCACGGTGCTGGAACTGGGGGAGCGCTATCCCGGTGACGCCGGCGTGCTGGCGGCGTTGCTGCTCAACCGCATCAGCCTGGCCCCCGGCGAGGCGATCTTCGTGCCCGCCGGCAACCTGCACACCTATCTGCGCGGATTCGCGCTGGAGGTGATGGCCAACTCCGACAACGTGTTACGCGGCGGCCTGACCCCCAAGCACGTCGATGTGGCGGAACTGCTGCGGGTGCTGGATTTCACCCCGTCCGCCGAGTCGCAACTGCGTCCGCCGATCCGCCGCGACGGCCTGGCCCTGGTGTACGAGACCCCGGCCGACGAGTTCGCGGTCGCGCTGCTCGTCCTCGACGGTGAGCAGCTGGGCCACGAGGTCGACGCGCCGTCCCGCCATGACGGACCGCAGATCCTGTTGTGCGCCGAGGGGGAGCTGACGGTGCACGGCAAGACCGGGTCGCTGACGCTGGAGCGCGGGGCGGCGGCCTGGGTGGGCGCCGACGACGGTCCGATCCGGCTGTGCGCGCGCCAGCCGGCCAAGGTGTTCCGGGCTACGGTCGGCTTGTAACCGCCCGCCGGGCCAACCGGCGCTCGCGTTTCTCGCCTACCCACAAGCGCATGTTGTGCGCGATGGTGCGGCCCAGGATGGACGGTGTCGGCACCATATACAAGCTGTCGAGCAGCGAGAAGCGGCGCAGAAACCATTCGCCGAGCACGGGATTGGTCTCGGCGGCGCCCAGGAACTGATCGAACAGCCCGCCCGCCGCGCGGTACCAGCGCGGTTCCGGGTCGGCGACGGCGTGGTGAAAAGTCACGTCGCCGATCGCGTTCATCATCCACACCGGGAAGGTGGTTTTGGCGGTCAGCCGACTCAGCTCGGTGGCCAGGTCCACGTCGGGGGTCTGCAGGGCTTGGCGCAGATTGCGGGCCTGCAACGAGGTCATGGTCATGCCCTGGCCGAAGGTGGGGTTGAAGCTGGCCACCGCGTCGCCGAACGGGATGATTCCGCCCGGGAAGCGCTCCACCTTGTGGTAGCGGCGCCAGCGGCTCACCGGGAAGGCGTGATAGGAGGGGTCGCCGACGGGTTCGGACTGCGCCAGCGCGGCGTTGAAATGGTCCGGCAGCATTTCTTTGGCCAGGCCCAGCATGTCCGGGAAGGTCCGCGGCGGTTTGGTGTGGCCCACCCCGAACGTCGTCAGCACCCAGGTGCGGTCCTCGTAATACAGCATCCCCAGCCCGAGCGGCTGGTCGTGGGAGGCCCCGGCGACCACCACCTTTTCCTGGATCAACCCCTCAGGCATCCGGAACCGGTGGGTCGCGTAGTTGATGCCGATGTCCACCGTCGTCTCCGGTGCGCGCTGGTAACCCCACTGCGTCAGCCAGACCGGCAGCCGGGTGCCGCGCCCGGCAGCATCCACCACCAGGTCGGCCGGCACGAACTCGGGATCCTGACCCGGGGTTTCGGGGTCCAGCAGCACGCCGGTCACCCGCTGTGTGGCAGGTTCGAATCGCGGTTCGGCGACGGGACGCTGCACGATCTCGACGTTGGCCAGCTCGAGCACCCGGCGTCGGAGCTGCCATTCCAGGTGCGGGCGGCTCGGCACGTAGGCGGTGAACTCGTCGCGCAGCGTGTGCCCGGTGCCCAGGACGTGTCCGGCCGCCCCCAGGTGGATACAGTCGGGCCGGTTCTCCAGCATCGGCACGCCCGCGGCGACCATGTCGTTGAGCAGGCCCGGAAACAGGCTCTCGAACTCGTTGGCCCCGCGGGCCATCAGCATGTGCAGGTGCCGGTCCTGCGGGACGGCGGCCCGGCTGGCCGGCTCGCCGGGCAGCTCGTCCCGCTCGAACACCGTCACCTGCGTATAGAAGTCCGACAGCACCTTCGCCGCGGACAATCCGGCGATGCTGGCACCGATGACTATTGCGTGATTCTTGTTCTCCGCGCTCCCCACCATCTGGGCAGAGTACCCAGTACTGTCCGGTCCATAAGTGATTGAAGGGGCGTGCTCGGATGGCAGATCGCTGGCGCAGGAAAACGGTCGAGCAGTCGATCGCCGACACCGACGAGCCGAGCACCCGGCTGCGTAAGGACCTCACCTGGTGGGATCTCGTCGTCTTCGG
This sequence comes from Mycobacterium sp. NGS61, assembly GCF_059812325.1. NCBI lineage: Bacteria > Bacillati > Actinomycetota > Actinomycetes > Mycobacteriales > Mycobacteriaceae > Mycobacterium > Mycobacterium sp. NGS61. The sequence continues at coordinate 714,881 of NZ_JCALCL010000001.1, read as the reverse complement.
TGTCTCGGTGGTGATCGGGGCCGGCATCTTCACCGTCACCGCGTCGACCACCGGTGACATCACCGGCCCCGCCATCTGGATCTCGTTTCTGATCGCGGCGGGTACCTGTGCCCTGGCGGCGCTGTGCTATGCCGAATTCGCCTCCACGCTGCCGGTGGCCGGCAGCGCCTACACCTTCTCCTACGCCACCTTCGGCGAGGTGCTGGCCTGGGTGATCGGCTGGAATCTGGTGCTGGAACTGGCCATCGGCGCGGCGGTGGTGGCCAAGGGGTGGTCGAGCTACCTGGGCACGGTCTTCGGGTTCGCCGGCGCGGTCCAGCACTTTGCGTGGTTCACCTTCGACTGGGGCGCGCTGCTGATCGTCACGCTGGTGGCGGTCCTGCTGGCGCTGGGCACCAAGTTGTCGTCCCGTTTCTCCGCCGTGGTGACCACCATCAAGGTGGCGGTGGTGCTCCTGGTGGTCGTCGTCGGGGCGTTCTACATCAAGGGCGCCAACTACCGGCCGTTCGTGCCCGAACCCGAGGTCCAACACGGCGGCAACGGACTGGACCAGTCGGTGCTGTCGCTGATCACCGGGGCGGGCGGCAGCCACTACGGCTGGTATGGCGTGCTGGCGGGTGCTTCGATCGTGTTCTTCGCGTTCGTCGGCTTCGACATCGTCGCCACCATGGCCGAGGAGACCAAAGACCCGCAGCGCAACGTGCCGCGCGGCATTCTGGCGTCGCTGGGCATCGTCACCGTCCTCTACGTAGCGGTCTCGGTGGTGTTGTCCGGGATGATCTCCTACACCCAGCTCAAGACCGTCGATCACCACTCGGCCAATCTGGCCACGGCGTTCCAGGCCAACGGCGTGCACTGGGCCAGCGGCATCATTTCGGTCGGTGCGCTGGCCGGCCTGACCACGGTGGTGATGGTGCTGATGCTGGGTCAGTGCCGGGTGCTGTTCGCGATGGCCCGCGACGGTCTGTTGCCGCGCGGACTGGCCAAGACCAGCGCCCGGGGCACCCCGGTCCGCATCACCGTGCTGGTGGCGGTCGTGATCGCGGCCACGGCTGCGGTGTTTCCGATCGACAAGCTCGAGGAGATGGTCAACGTCGGCACGCTGTTCGCGTTCGTGCTGGTCTCGGCCGGTGTCATCGTCCTGCGCCGCTCCCGCCCGGACCTGCAGCGCGGGTTCAAGGCGCCGTGGGTGCCGTTGCTGCCGATCGCCTCGGTGTGCGCGTGTCTGTGGCTGATGCTCAACCTCACCGCCCTGACCTGGGTGCGCTTCGGGGTGTGGCTGGTGATCGGGGTGGTCATCTACGTCGGATACGGACGGCGGCATTCGCTGCAGCGGGGTCGTGCGGCGCAGGTGGAGGTCAGCACGCCGTAGACAAATGGGATGTCTTTGAGCATTTGATTTACAATCATGGCCTCTTTGTCTAGACAAGAGACGCAAACTGCCGTAATGTCCAATCTCATCGTGGTGTGACACACAAGGAGGTTTGGCATATGACCACCCAGATCGACGCCCAGGCGACGGGAGCTCCGGCAACGGAGTGGCGCGACAAGAAGCGCTACCTGTGGCTGATGGGACTCATCCCCCCGACGGCGCTGTTCGTGATGCTGCCGATCAGCTGGGGGCTCAACCGGCTGGACTGGCACTTCGCGGCGCAGGTGCCGCTGTGGATTGGCCCGATCCTGCTCTACATCCTGCTGCCGCTGCTGGACCTGCGGTTCGGCCCCGACGGCCAGAACCCGCCCGACGAGGTGATGGAGCGGTTGGAGAACGACAAGTACTACCGGTACTGCACCTACATCTACATCCCGTTCCAGTACCTGAGCGTGGTGCTGGGCGCCTACCTGTTCACCGCGTCGAACCTGCACTGGCTCGGCTTCGAAGGCGGCCTGGGCTGGTTCGGCAAGATCGGCGTGGCGCTGTCGGTGGGTGTCCTCGGCGGCGTCGGGATCAACACCGCCCACGAAATGGGCCACAAGAAGGACTCCCTGGAGCGCTGGCTGTCCAAGATCACCCTGGCCCAGACCTGGTACGGCCACTTCTACATCGAGCACAACCGCGGGCACCACGTGCGGGTCTCCACTCCGGAGGACCCGGCGTCATCCCGCTTCGGCGAGACGTTCTGGGAGTTTCTGCCGCGCAGCGTCATCGGCAGCGCCCGCTCCTCGGTGCACCTCGAAGCGCAGCGGATTCGCCGGCTCGGCAAGAGCCCGTGGGACCCCCGCACCTACCTGTCCAACGACGTCCTGAACGCCTGGGCCATGTCGGTGCTGCTGTGGGGCGTGCTGATCGCGGTCTTCGGGGTGAGCCTGATCCCGTTCATGATCATCCAGGCGGTGTTCGGCTTCGGCCTGCTCGAAGCCGTCAACTACCTCGAGCACTACGGGCTGCTGCGGGAGAAGAAGGAGAACGGCCGCTACGAGCGGTGCGCCCCGGTGCACAGCTGGAACTCCGACCACATCGTCACCAACCTGTTCCTCTACCACCTGCAGCGGCACAGCGACCACCACGCCAACCCGACCCGGCGCTACCAGACGCTGCGCAGCATGGCCGGCTCGCCCAACCTGCCCAGCGGGTACGCCTCGATGATCACGCTGACCTACTTCCCGCCGCTGTGGCGCAAGGTGATGGACCACCGGGTGCTCGAGCACTACGACGGCGACATCACCAAGGTCAACCTGCACCCGCGGCTGCGGGCGAAGCTGCTGGCCAGGTACGGGGCCGCCCACGAGGTGGCCGCATGACCGCCACCTACCAGTGTCCGGTGTGCGATTACCGCTACAACGAGACCAAAGGCGATGCCCGCGAAGGCTTTCCGGCCGGCACGCCCTGGGAGCAGATTCCCGAGGACTGGACCTGCCCGGACTGCGCCGTCCGCGAAAAGCCCGACTTCATCGAGATAGGAGGAAAGTGACATGAACGACTACAAGCTCTACCAGTGCGTCCAGTGCGGTTTCGAGTACGACGAGGAGCTGGGCTGGCCGGAGGACGGCATCGAGCCGGGCACCCGCTGGGCGGACATCCCCGAAGACTGGAGTTGCCCGGACTGCGGTGCAGCCAAAGCCGACTTCGTGATGGTGGAGGTGGCCCGGTCATGATCGGCACCAATGTCGCGACGAATACGGCTATTGTCGCGCCTGTGAAGCGGATTCCCTACGCCGAGGCATCTCGCGCCCTGCTGCGGGAGTCGGTGCTGGACGCGATGCGGGACCTGCTGCTGACCCGCGACTGGTCGGCCATCACGCTCTCGGACGTGGCCCGGGCCGCCGGCATCAGCCGGCAGACCATCTACAACGAGTTCGGCTCCCGCCAGGGCCTGGCCCAGGGGTACGCCCTGCGTCTGGCCGACCGGCTGGTCGACACCGTCCGAGCTGCCCTGGACGCCAACGTCGGCAACATCTACGAGTCGTTTCTGCAGGGTTTTCGGGCCTTCTTCACCGAGTCGGCCGCCGACCCGCTGGTGATCTCGCTGCTGACCGGCGTGGCCAAGCCGGACCTGCTACAGCTCATCACCACCGACAGCGCGCCCATCATCACCCGGGCCTCGGCCCGGTTGTCGACGGCGTTCACCCAGACCTGGTTGGCCACCAGCGACGACGACGCGCAGGTGCTCTCCCGCGCCATCGTGCGGCTGTGCCTGAGCTACGTGTCGATGCCACCGGAGTCCGACCACGACGTCGCAGCGGACCTGGCCCGGCTGTTGACGCCGTTCGGCGAGCGTCACGGGGTGAGTGCCGTTTCCTGAGGGCTCCCGCCGGGCGGCTACAGTGACTGAGGACCATACCTCGGGCGCAGTAGCCGCCCGGTTTATTCCATCAGTCCCCGTAAGCCCTGAGTAAGGATGAAACACGACCATGACCACGACCGAAAATTCGCTGACCCCCGACGTCCTCAACGGCATCGATTTCAAGGTTGCCGACCTGTCGCTGGCGGATTTCGGCCGTAAAGAACTGCGCATCGCCGAGCACGAGATGCCCGGGCTGATGTCGCTGCGCCGCGAGTACGCCGATGTCCAGCCGCTGAAGGGGGCCCGGATCTCGGGATCGCTGCACATGACCGTGCAGACCGCGGTGCTGATCGAGACGCTGACCTCGCTGGGTGCCGAAGTCCGGTGGGCCTCCTGCAACATCTTCTCCACCCAGGACCACGCGGCCGCGGCCGTCGTCGTCGGCCCGCACGGCACCCCGGAGGAGCCCAAGGGTGTCCCGGTCTTCGCGTGGAAGGGCGAGACGCTCGAGGAGTACTGGTGGGCCGCCGAGCAGATGCTCACCTGGCCGGACGAGGACAAGCCGGCGAACATGATCCTGGACGACGGCGGCGACGCCACCATGATGGTGCTGCGCGGAATGCAGTACGAGAAGGCCGGCGTGGTGCCGCCCGCCGAAGAGGACGACTCCGCGGAGTGGAAGGTCTTCCTCAACGTCCTGCGCAACCGGTTCGAGACCGACAAGGGTAAGTGGACCAAGATCGCCGAGTCGGTCAAGGGCGTCACCGAGGAGACCACCACCGGGGTGCTGCGCCTCTACCAGTTCGCCGCCGCCGGCGACCTGGCCTTCCCGGCCATCAACGTCAACGACTCGGTGACCAAGTCCAAGTTCGACAACAAGTACGGCACCCGGCACTCGCTGCTGGACGGCATCAACCGTGGCACCGACGCGCTGATCGGCGGCAAGAACGTGCTGATCTGCGGCTTCGGCGACGTCGGCAAGGGCTGCGCGGAGGCCGCCAAGGGCCAGGGCGCGCGCGTCTCGGTCACTGAGATCGACCCGATCAACGCCCTGCAGGCGCTGATGGAGGGCTACGACGTGGTGACCGTCGAGGACGCCATCGGCAACGCCGACATCGTGATCACCTCGACCGGCAACAAAGACATCATCATGCTCGAGCACATCAAGGCGATGAAGGACCATTCCATCCTGGGCAACATCGGTCACTTCGACAACGAGATCGACATGGCCGGCCTGGAGCGCTCCGGGGCCACCAAGACCAACATCAAGCCGCAGGTCGACCTGTGGACCTTCGGCGACACCGGTCGTTCGGTCATCGTGCTGTCCGAGGGCCGGCTGCTGAACCTGGGCAACGCGACCGGGCACCCGTCCTTCGTGATGAGTAACAGCTTCGCCAACCAGACGATCGCGCAGATCGAGCTGTGGACCAAGAATGACGAGTACGACAACGAGGTGTACCGGCTGCCCAAGCACCTTGACGAGAAGGTGGCCCGCATCCACGTCGAGGCGCTCGGCGGCAAGCTCACCAAGCTGACCAAGGAGCAGGCCGAATACCTCGGCGTGGACGTCGAGGGCCCCTACAAGCCGGACCACTACCGCTACTGAGCGGCGGCGGGCCCGGCGTTGCCCCCGTCTGCCCGCCGAGCGTCACGCCACCGTGGCTGTGGACGTCGAGCGTCACGCCAGCGTGACGTGCAGGCGTTAAGCTCGCGCGCCGGCCCCCGTCTGCCCGCCGAGCGTCACGCCAGCGTGGCTGTGGACGTCGAGCGTCACGCCAGCGTGACGCGCAGGCGTTAAGCTCGCGCGCCGGCCCCCGTCTGCCCGCCGAGCGTCACGCCAGTGTGGCTGTGGAGGTCGAGCGTCACGCCAGCGTGACGCGCAGGCGTTAAGCTCGCGCGCCGGCCCCCGTCTGCCCGCCGAGCGTCACGCCAGTGTGGCTGTGGACGTCGAGCGTCACGCCAGCGTGACGCGCAGGCGTTAAGCTCGCGCCGTGCTGATCGCGATCGAAGGCGTCGACGGCTCGGGCAAGCGGACGTTGACCGAGGGTCTGCGCACGGCGTTCGAGGCGTCCGGCAAATCGGTGACCACCTTGGCGTTCCCGCGCTACGGGCAGTCGATCACCGCCGACCTCGCGGCCGAGGCGCTGCACGGACAGCACGGCGACCTCGCCGACTCGGTGTACGCGATGGCGACGCTGTTCGCCCTGGACCGGGCCGGCGCGATCGACGAGATCGCGCGGCTCGGGCAGCAGCACGACGTGGTGATCCTGGATCGCTACGTGGCCTCCAACGCCGCCTACAGCGCGGCGCGGTTGCACCAGGGTGCGTCCGGCCCGGCCGCGGCGTGGGTGCAACAGCTCGAATACCGCCGGCTGGCGCTGCCCGCGCCGGACTGGCAGATCCTGCTCGCGGTGCCGGCCGAACTCGCCGACCAGCGGGCGCGCAGCCGCGCCGCGAGCGACCCGGGCCGGGCCCGCGACAGCTACGAACGCGACGACGGACTGCAGCGACGCACCGGTGCGGTCTACGCCGAACTGGCGGCCGCGCACTGGTGCGGGCGGTGGCGGGTCGTGGACGCGGACGTCGATCCGGACGGTCTGGCCGCCACTGTGGTGGCCGAATAGTGCATTTTGGGCGCCATTTGCGCTTATCAATCACGAAACGCCCGTGTGGTGCGACGGTTTTGTCCTGATCTGGTGACACCATGGACACCATGAGGCAAAGGATTCTCGTCGTCGACGACGACGCTTCGCTGGCCGAGATGCTCACCATCGTGTTGCGTGGGGAGGGTTTCGACACCGCGGTCATCGGCGACGGTACTCAGGCCCTGACCGCGGTGCGCGAGTTGCGCCCCGATCTGGTGCTGTTGGACTTGATGCTGCCGGGCATGAACGGCATCGACGTGTGTCGGGTGCTGCGGGCCGACTCCGGTGTGCCGATCGTCATGCTGACCGCCAAGACCGACACCGTCGACGTGGTGCTCGGCCTGGAATCCGGCGCCGACGACTACATCATGAAGCCGTTCAAGCCCAAGGAACTGGTCGCGCGGGTGCGGGCGCGGCTGCGCCGCAACGACGACGAGCCCGCCGAGATGCTGTCCATCGCCGACGTCGACATCGACGTGCCGGCGCACAAGGTCACCCGCAACGGCGAGCAGATCTCGCTGACGCCGCTGGAGTTCGACCTGCTGGTCGCGTTGGCGCGCAAACCGCGCCAGGTGTTTACTCGTGATGTGCTGCTCGAACAGGTGTGGGGATACCGGCACCCGGCGGACACCCGCCTGGTGAACGTGCACGTCCAGCGCCTGCGCGCCAAGGTCGAGAAAGACCCCGAAAACCCGACAGTGGTTTTGACCGTTCGAGGAGTGGGATACAAGGCCGGACCTCCGTGATCCCGCGCGATGAGTGAGCGTTACGCGTGATCTGGCGCTCACCGCGACGTAGTCGAGGTCGTTGGGGGCGTTCGGGTCCCCTGCCGCGGGGCATGAGCGCCGTCAGTCGCGCCGTTGCCGTCGTCTGGCGCCGGTCGCTGCAGCTGCGCGTGGTGGCGCTGACCATCGGCCTGTCGCTGGCGGTCATCCTGGCGCTGGGTTTCGTGTTGACCAGCCAGGTCACCAACCGGGTCCTCGACATCAAGGTCAAAGCCGCGATCGATCAGATCGAGCGCGCCCGCAACACCGTCACCGGCATCGTCAACGGTGAGGAGACCCGCTCGCTGGACAGCAGCCTGCAGCTCGCGCGCAACACGCTGACATCGAAGACCGACCCCGCCTCCGGCGCGGGGCTGGCCGGTGCCTTCGACGCGGCGCTGATGGTGCCCGGCGACGGGCCGCGCGCGGCGTCCACCGCCGGGCCGGTCGATCAGGTGCCCAGCGCGTTGCGCGGCTTCGTCAAGGCGGGCCAGGCCGCATACCAGTACGCGACCGTGCACACCGAGGGCTTCTCCGGGCCGGCGCTGATCGTCGGCAGTCCGACGTCGTCGCGGGTGGCCAACCTGGAGTTGTACCTGATCTTCCCGCTGGCCTCCGAGCAGGCCACCATCTCGCTGGTGCGCAGCACGATGGCGACCGGCGGTGTGGTGCTGCTGGTCCTGCTGGCCGGCATCGCGCTGCTGGTTTCCCGGCAGGTGGTCAATCCGGTGCGCTCGGCATCGCGGATCGCCGAGCGCTTCGCCGAGGGGCACCTGTCCGAACGGATGCCGGTGCGCGGCGAAGACGACATGGCCCGGCTGGCGCTGTCCTTCAACGACATGGCCGAGAGCCTGTCCCGCCAGATCACCCAGCTCGAGGAGTTCGGCAACCTGCAACGCCGCTTCACCTCCGATGTCAGCCACGAACTGCGCACCCCGCTGACCACGGTGCGCATGGCTGCGGACCTGATCTACGACCACGCCGACGACCTCGATCCGGCGTTGCGACGATCCACCGAGTTGATGGTCAACGAGCTGGACCGGTTCGAGAGCCTGCTCAACGACCTGCTGGAAATCTCCCGGCACGACGCCGGTGTCGCCGAGTTGTCCGTCGAGGCCGTCGATCTGCGCACCACCGTCAACAGCGCCCTGGGCAACGTCGGCCACCTGGCCGAGGAAGCCGGCATCGAGCTGCTGGTGGACATGCCCACCGAAGGCGTGATCGCCGAGGTCGACGCCCGCCGGGTGGAACGGATCCTGCGCAACCTGATCGCGAATGCGATCGACCACGCCGAGCGCAAGCCGGTGCGCATCCGGATGGCGGCTGACGAGGACACCGTCGCCGTCACCGTGCGCGACTACGGCGTCGGGTTGCGGCCCGGCGAGGAGAAGCTGGTGTTCAGCCGGTTCTGGCGCTCCGACCCGTCGCGGGTGCGCCGTTCCGGCGGCACCGGGCTCGGCCTGGCGATCAGCATCGAGGATGCGCGCCTGCACCAGGGCCGGCTGGAGGCCTGGGGGGAGCCCGGCGAGGGCGCGTGTTTCCGGCTGACCCTGCCCCTGGTGCGGGGGCACAAAGTGACCACCAGCCCGTTGCCGATGAAACCGATCCCGCAGACCAGCGGGCAGCCGACGGCGCAGCCGCTCACCCCGACCGGCCCGCAACCGATCACCCGGCACCGTGAGCACGCGGAGTGGAGCGGTTGATGCGGGGACTGCTGATGCTCGTCTTGGCGGCTCTGCTACTCGCCGGTTGCGCAAGTGTGCCCAGCTCGTCGGCGCCGCAGGCCATCGGCACGGTGGACCGTCCGGCGCCGTCGAACCTGCCCAAACCCACCCCGGGCATGGATCCCGACGTGCTGTTGCGCGAATTCCTCAAGGCCACCGCCGACCCGTCCAACCGGCACCTGGCGGCGCGGCAGTTCCTCACCCAGTCGGCGTCCAACGGCTGGGACGACGCCGGCAGCGCCCTGCTGATCGACCATGTGGTTTTCGTCGAAACCCGCGGCGCCGAACGGGTTTCGGCTAATATGCGGGCCGACATCCTGGGCTCGCTGTCCGACATCGGGGTGTTCGAGACCGCGGAGGGCAAGCTGCCGGACCCGGGTCCGATCGAGTTGGTCAAGACCTCGGGCGGCTGGCGCATCGACAAGCTGCCCAACGGCGTTTTCCTGGACTGGCAGCAGTTCCAGGCCACCTACAAGCGCAACACCCTGTACTTCGCCGACCCCACCGGCAAGACCGTGGTGCCCGACCCGCGCTACGTCGCGGTGTCCGACCACGACCAGCTGGCCACCGAACTGGTCTCCAAGCTGCTGGCCGGACCGCGCCCGGAGATGGCGCACACGGTGCGCAACCTGTTGGCCCCGCCGTTGCGGTTGCGCGGACCGGTGACCCGCGCCGACGGCGGCAAGAGCGGCATCGGCAAAGGTTACGGCGGCGCCCGGGTCGATCTGGAGAAGCTGGCCACCACCGATCCGCACAGCAGGCAATTGCTTGCCGCGCAGATCATCTGGACGCTGGCCCGGGCCGACATCCGCGGTCCGTATGTGATCAACGCCGACGGCGCCCCGCTCGAGGACAGGTTCGCCCAGGGTTGGACCACCTCCGACGTCGCGGCCACCGATCCCGGGGTCGCCGACGGCGCCGGCGCGGGGCTGCATGCCCTGATCAACGGCTCGATGGTGGCCCTGGACGGGCAGCACATCGCCCCACTGGCCGGCGCGTTCGGCCGGATGGGCGATCAGACCGGTGCTGCGCTGTCGCGCAACGGTCACCAGGTCGCCTCGGTGGTGACGCTGCGTCGCGGCGCACCGGACATGGCCGCGTCGCTGTGGATCGGTGACCTCGGCGGTGAGGCGGTGCAGTCCGCCGACGGGCACAACCTGACCCGCCCGAGCTGGTCGCTGGACGACGCGGTGTGGGTGGTGGTCGACGCCAACATCGTGCTGCGCGCCATTCAGGAGCCGGCGTCCGGTCAGCCGGCCCGCATCCCGGTGGATTCCACCGCGGTCTCGGCCCGCTTCCCGGGACCGATCACCGACCTGCAGCTGTCCCGCGACGGCACCCGTGCGGCGATGGTGATCGACGGACAGGTGATCCTGGCCGGTGTCGAGCAGACCCAGGCCGGCCAGTTCGCGCTGACCTATCCGCGCCGGCTCGGCTTCGGTCTGGGCACCTCGGTGGTGTCGCTGTACTGGCGAACGAGCGACGACGTCGTGGTGACCCGCAACGACGCCACGCACCCGGTGTCCTACGTCAACCTCGACGGGGTGAACTCCGACGCGCCGTCGCGCGGCCTGCAGATCCCGCTGTTCGCGATCGCCGCCAACCCTTCCGCGGTGTACGTCGCCGGGCCGCAGGGGGTGCTGATGTACTCGGCTTCGGCCGCCGAGAACCAGCAGGGTTGGACGGAGGTGGCCGGTCTGATGGTCGGCGGAGCCGCCCCGGTATTGCCGGGTTGAGCGCCCTGCCATAGCTTTTGAGGCGATGCCGAAGGTTCCGTTCCTGCGTTGGGATGAAGCGTTCCGCGCGTTGGAGGCGCTGACTTCGTTGTGGTCGTCGACGGGCCTGCCGTCGGTGGGCGCCGGTGCCGCGCAGGCGGCCGCGGTGCCCTACCGGACGCTGTTGGCGACGTTGCAGCAACTGCTCGTCGGCAACGAGGTGACCGTTCGCATCGGTGATCACGACGTGGTGCTGACGGTGACCGAACTGGAGTCGGAGCTGGACCCGCAGGGCCTGCCGGTCGGCCAATTGGGCGAGGTCCGGGTGGCCGCACGCGACATCAGATGGGACGAGAACCGGCTGCAGAGCGCCGTCGCCGTGCTGCGCAACGTGCACATCCGCCCGGGTGTCCCGCCGCTGGTGGTGGCGGCTCCGGCAAACCTGTCGACGGCGCTTTCCGAGGAGGTTTTGGACGGAGTGCTGCGGCAGGTGGCTCCACAGCTGCGCAGCGAGTTGGGCAAGGACGGCACGGCCCGCCTGCGGTGGGCCCGGCAGCCGGCCTGGGGCGGGCTGGAGGTCGACGCCGACGTCACGGGCCGCACGCTGTGGCTGCGGCCGCGTGCGGTGGTGACCGGCCGGCACCGGTGGAAGCTGCCGGTGCGAACGCCCGCCTACCAGGTGCCGTTGCCCGAGCTGCCGCTCGGTCTGATGATCACCGGCGTCGAGCTCTCCTCGGACACCCTGCAGGTGTCCGGGTTGCTGCCGGAATGGCGGATGCAGTTGCCGCTGCGCGCGCTCGAGGAACTGCTCACCCGGCTCAGCCAGGGCGCGTTCAGCTTCAGCTGGCCCTCGCTGTGGTGGGGCTCCGACTAGCGGACGGATCTCCGGCCGGGAACGGCCGGATCACGGCACGGCACGAGCTCCGTATCGGTTCGGCAACGCGTGTTTGCCCGGATCGTATGCGCCGATACCGTTCGAAATCGTCACGCAGAAGCGGGCATTGATGAGGGGATACGGCGTTGCGGCACTTGGAGCGTTTCAGCGTTGCGGTTGCGGTCAGCGCGGGCCTGTGCGGGGCTGCGCTGGCGTTGAGTCCCGACGGTGCCGCCACCCCGCTGCGAACGGGCGGCGCGGGCTGCGTCGACCAGCTCGCGGCGGCCGCGCCGGTAGCGCCGATGGCGTTGCCGGGCCCCGTCGCAGCACCGGTGCCGCTGGCGCCGGTCGTACCCGCGGTGCCGCTCGCGCCTGTCGCGCCGCCGCTGCCGGTCGCGCCGATCGTGCCGATCGCCGGGGCGGGCGCGCTGCCCGCCGACGGTCTGGCGGCCGCACCGCTGAGCAAGGCCGCGGGTGCGGGCAAGGGGGTGCCCACGAGTGCACCGCCGGCGCTGGCCGCCGATCCGGTGGTGTTGCCGGGCCCGCCGGTGCCGGTGGCCCTCGCCCAGGAACAGCCGATCTCCGCTGTGCTGACCGGGTCGACCCTGACGGCGACCGGGTGCGCTGCCATCGCCGGTCCGACCCGGTGACGGTTACGACGGTTTGAGCTGGCGCACGGTGTCGGCGACCTTTTCTTCCCTGACCTCGCCCGCCTGCACGATCACCGGGTCGCCGACGTTGACGGTGTCGTAGTACCACTCGGCGTCGGCCGGGCTCAGGCTGATGCAGCCGTGACTGACATTGTCCAATCCCATCGACTGGACCGCCCACGGAGCCGAGTGCACGAACAGACCGCGGCTGGTGATGCGCACCGCGTAGTCGACTTTGAGTTGGTAGCCGTCGGGGTCGTCGACCGGGATGCCCACCGAACTCGAATCCATCAGCACCGAGCGGTCTTTGGCGAGCACGGTGTAGTTGCCGACCGGGGTCGCGAACTCGGGTCTGCCCATCGAAGCCGGCAGCACCCCGTCCTCACCGAAATGCGGCCGGTGGTGCGGTGCCGGCCGCGGTGGCGGGGGTCCCGTCTCGACGCCGTCGATGCGCACGGTGAAGGTGTGATTCGCGATGTCGGCAACACCGACCACCTTCGGTCCGGTGGCGAACTCGGTGCGCAGCCCGCCCACCGACAGCGCGATGGTGCTGTGCGCCGGCCAGTATCGGTCCGGAACCCACTGCACGACCCGGCTGTCGACCCATTCGAACCGTCCCGTCATCGCCGGGGTCGCCGTCACGTCCAACGCGCGCTGCGCGGCCTGGCGATCGGTGACGGGATGCCCGAAGGTGACCACCACCGGGTGTGCGACACCCACCACCGCCCCGCGTGCCGGTAGCACCGAGGCGATGTCGAACACGCTGTGCGGTGTGCTGACCGCCGTCAGCGTGACGCCGGCCGGACTGGTGAACACCGTCGCGGAAATCCCGATCGCCACGAACAGAGACCGAATTGCCGCCCGCATCGCGCACTCCCGATTGGTTGCTGCTGTGTTGTCGGTCGGATCGTAGGATGCGCGACACCGGCGAACGGGTAAGCGCGCGTTGGTAAGTCGGTCAGGGTTTGGTTACAGCTCGGTCTCCGTCCGAACATGTCAGTCTTCGGCGCCACACTGGGACCATGCTTGATCTGATGCTGCCGCTGCAGTGCGGCGGGTGCGGGGCCCCCGCGGTGCGCTGGTGCGACGGGTGTGCCCGCGAGCTGGCGGTGTCGGCGGGGGAGCCCGTGGTGGTGAGCCCCCGCGTGGACCCCGGGGTGCCGGTGTTCGCGCTGGGCCGGTACCGCGGTGCCCGGCGGCAGGCCATCCTGGCGCTCAAGGAGCGCGGCCGCCGCGATCTGGTGGCACCGTTGGCGTACGCGCTGGCCGTCGCGGTGCACCGGCTGCTGAGCTGGGGGATGGTGGACATCCCGGTGACGGTGGTCCCCGCGCCGACGCGGCGGTCGGCGGCCCGCCGGCGCGGCGGCGACCCGGTCGCCCGGCTGGCCAGGGTGGCGGTGGCCGGTCATCCCGGCATCCGCGTCGCCGAGGTGTTGCGGCTGCGGGCGCTGGTGCGCGACTCGGTGGGCCTGGGCACCTCGGCGCGGGAACACAACATCGCCGGCCGCGTGGTGTTGCGTGTGCCGCCACCGCGCGGTGAGGTGTTGCTCATCGACGATGTCGTCACCACCGGGGCCACCGCGGCCGAGTCCGTTCGGGTGCTGCAGGCGGCCGGGGTTGCGGTGGTGGCGGTGCTGGCTGTCGCGGCGGCCTGACCGCTGCGCCGGGCGTCACCGCAGGGCGAACGTGAAGAACTCGCAACAGGTCTGCGAATTGGGTGGCACGGTAAGGCGAACACGGGCTAACGTCGAAAGCAGATTCCCGACTCACAGTCGCTGTATTGCCAGGTTGAGCAACACCCGCGGGAGGAGGTGAGTATTCGACTTCTAGCTCCGGCGGGCAGCCTGCGACGGTGGCTTCTCCAGAACCGTTCTAACCCCGTCGGCGCGTAGCTGAGTGCCGGGCACGCAGAGTGCGTGTGACGTGAAAAGAGAAACGAGTTGTCAAGAATGTCAAGGCTTTCCGTGGATTCCCAGCAGGTTCTGGACAAGGCTGATTCTGCAGGAACTGAAGACCAGGCCGAACCGACCGCCACTGCCGAGATCGTGTTCGAGGGCCGCAACGTTGAGATCCCCGACCATTTCCGCCTTTACGTGTCACAGAAACTCGCCCGCTGCGAGCGGTTCGACAAGTCCATCTACCTGTTCGATGTTGAACTCGACCACGAACGCAACCGCCGCCAGCGCAAGGCATGTCAGCGCGTGGAGATCACCGCCCGCGGCCGCGGCCCGGCGGTGCGCGGTGAGGCCTGTGCCGACAGCTTCTACGCCGCACTGGAATCCGCGGTCGTCAAACTGGAGAGCCGGCTGCGGCGCGGCAAGGACCGCCGCAAGGTGCACTACGGCGACAAGACCCCGGTGTCGCTGGCCGAGGCCACCGCGGTAGTGCCGCCGGAAAACGCCTTCAACTCGGCTCCGGCCGAGCCGCACGACCACGACGGCGTCGATCCCGAACCCATCGAGCACCTGCCGGGTCGGGTGGTGCGCACCAAGGAGCACCCGGCCACGCCGATGACGGTCGACGACGCGTTGTACGAGATGGAGCTCGTCGGGCACGACTTCTTCTTGTTCTTCGACAAGGAGACCGAGCGACCCTCCGTGGTGTACCGACGGCACGCCTACGACTACGGCCTGATCAGATTGGCCTGATCACCCCGTCACCTAGGATGGGGGTCGCTCAAGACGAACGACTCCCACCCAATAGGGGAACAAGCTGTGCTGTCGCGATTGCTGCGCCTCGGTGAAGGCCGCATGGTCAAGCGCCTCAAGAAGGTCGCCGACTATGTCAACACGTTGTCCGACGACGTGGAGAAACTCACCGACGCCGAATTGAAGGCCAAGACCGACGAGTTCAGGAAGCGTCTGGACAAAGACGAGACCCTCGAGGATCTGCTGCCCGAAGCGTTCGCGGTGGCCCGCGAAGCCGCGTGGCGGGTGCTCGACCAGCGGCCGTTCGACGTGCAGGTGATGGGCGCGGCCGCGCTGCACCTGGGCAACGTCGCGGAGATGAAGACCGGGGAAGGCAAGACGCTGACCTGCGTGTTGCCGGCGTACCTGAACGCGCTGGCGGGCAAGGGTGTGCACGTCGTCACCGTCAACGACTACCTGGCCAAACGCGACAGCGAGTGGATGGGCCGGGTGCACCGTTTCCTGGGCCTGGAGGTCGGGGTGATCCTGGCGCAGATGACGCCCGAGGAGCGCCGCGTCGCCTACAACGCCGACATCACCTACGGCACCAACAACGAGTTCGGCTTCGACTACCTGCGTGACAACATGGCCCACTCGCTCGACGACCTGGTGCAGCGCGGGCACAATTTCGCCATCGTCGACGAGGTCGACTCCATCCTGATCGACGAGGCCCGGACCCCGCTGATCATTTCCGGTCCGGCCGACGGCGCCTCCAACTGGTACACCGAGTTCGCGCGGCTGGCGCCGTTGATGCAGAAGGACACCCACTACGAGGTGGACCTGCGCAAGCGCACCATCGGTGTGCACGAGAAGGGCGTGGAGTTCGTCGAGGACCAGCTCGGCATCGACAACTTGTACGAGGCGGCCAACTCGCCGCTGGTCAGCTACCTCAACAACGCGTTGAAGGCCAAGGAGCTGTTCAACCGCGACAAGGACTACATCGTCCGCAACGGCGAGGTGCTGATCGTCGACGAGTTCACCGGCCGGGTGCTGGTCGGCCGGCGCTACAACGAGGGCATGCACCAGGCCATCGAGGCCAAGGAGCATGTCGAGATCAAGGCCGAGAACCAGACGCTGGCCACCATCACGCTGCAGAACTACTTCCGGCTGTACGACAAGCTCGCCGGCATGACCGGTACCGCCCAGACCGAGGCGGCCGAGCTGCACGAGATCTACAAGTTGGGCGTGGTCCCGATCCCGACGAACAAGCCGATGATCCGCGAGGACCAGGGCGACCTGATCTACAAGACCGAAGAGGCCAAGTACATCGCGGTGGTCGACGACGTCTCCGAACGCTACGAGAAGGGTCAGCCGGTGCTGATCGGCACCACCAGCGTGGAACGCTCGGAATACCTGTCTCGCCAGTTCACCAAGCGGCGCATCCCGCACAACGTGCTCAACGCCAAGTACCACGAGCAGGAAGCGGGCATCATCGCCGAGGCGGGCCGGCGCGGCGGCATCACCGTGGCCACCAACATGGCCGGCCGCGGTACCGACATCGTGCTGGGCGGCAACGTCGACTTCCTCACCGACAAGCGGCTGCGCGAGCGCGGCCTGGACCCCATCGAGACGCCTGAGGAGTACGAAGAGGCCTGGCACCAGGAGCTGCCGAAGGTCAAGGAGGAAGCCTCCACAGAGGCCAAGGAAGTCATCGAGGCCGGTGGTCTCTACGTGCTGGGCACCGAACGCCACGAGTCGCGGCGCATCGACAACCAGCTGCGTGGTCGGTCCGGTCGGCAGGGTGACCCCGGGGAGTCGCGCTTCTACCTGTCGTTGGGCGACGAGTTGATGCGCCGGTTCAACGGCGCGGCGCTGGAGAGCCTGCTGACCCGGTTGAACCTGCCCGACGACGTGCCGATCGAAGCCAAGATGGTCACCCGGGCGATCAAGAGCGCCCAGACCCAGGTTGAGCAGCAGAACTTCGAGATGCGCAAGAACGTGCTGAAGTACGACGAGGTGATGAACCAGCAGCGCAAGGTCATCTACGCCGAACGAAAGCGGATTCTGGAGGGCGAGAACCTGCAGGAGCAGGCGAAGGAGATGCTGACCGACGTCATCACCGCGTACGTGGACGGTGCCACCAGCGAGGGCTACGCCGAGGACTGGGACCTCGACGCGTTGTGGACCGCGCTCAAGACGCTCTACCCGGTGGGCATCGACCATGAGTCGCTGATGCACCCCGACGACGACTCCGACCGCGACGACCTGACCCGCGAAGAACTGCTCGAGGCGCTGCTCGCCGATGCGGAAAAGTGTTATGCGGCAAGGGAAGCCGAGCTGGAACAGCTAGCCGGCGAGGGCGCTATGCGCCAGCTGGAGCGCAACGTGCTGCTCAACGTCATCGACCGCAAGTGGCGCGAGCACCTCTACGAGATGGACTACCTCAAGGAGGGCATCGGCCTGCGCGCGATGGCTCAACGCGACCCGCTGGTGGAATACCAGCGCGAGGGTTACGACATGTTCATGGCCATGCTCGACGGCATGAAAGAGGAGTCGGTCGGTTTCCTGTTCAACGTCAGCGTGGAGGCGGTGCCCGCCCCGCAGGTCGAACTGACCCCGGTCGACGCGCCGGAGGGCTTGGCGACTCTGGGCAGCCCGGAGGCCGCGGACGAAGCTGCGGGCCAACCGGCGCCGGCCGTCAAGGAACCGGTGAGCACGTTGCGGGCCAAGGGAATCGACAACGACGACGACCGACCCGCGCTGACCTATTCAGGTCCGTCGGAGGACGGGTCGGCGCAGGTGCAGCGCAACGGTGGTGCGGCGGCCAAGACGACCGCCGGCGCCGCGAGTGGCGGCAGCCGTCGGGAACGGCGGGCTGCTGCGCGCCAGCAGGGACGCGGTGCCAAGCCGCCCAAGTCGGTGAAGAAGCGCTGAGCATCCGGAAAAGTTGTTGCCCGGCACTGACTCTCACGGGTGGCCCGGTCAGCCGATCTGCAGGGCGACCACCAGCCACTGTCCCGGCGCGGACACCCGTTCCACCCGACCGGCGATCGCGTGCAGCCGTTCCCCACGGCTGTAGCAGCCGAACACCTCGGCCGCGGAGCCCCCGGTGGGCTGTAGCCGCATCTTGCGCAGCACCGCGGCGCCGGCCTGTCCGGTAACCGTGCGGCTCACCGCCTGTACGGCGTCGACCAGATCCGGTGTCAGCACCGCACGCAGCTGCCCAGCCGGGCGGCGCCGGTCGATGACTTCGAGCACCCGACGCAGCGCGGCGTCGGCGAACACCGCGGCCTGACGCATCTGCGCGTCCAGCGGCACGCCGTCCGGCTGGCGCTGCGGGCGCGGACGGGCCGGCCGCGGCGGCGCGTGCGATGATGGTCCACACCGCGGGAGGCCGCGGGTCGGGGGTTCGTAGTCGATCACCGGTGTGACGGCGACAGTGGGCAATGGGGCATCTCCAGACGCTTGTGACCGAGCAGCGCCTGAAGAGTGTCAGACGGTCGGGCCGTTGGGTATTCACTCGTCGGTCCTCATCCACAGGCCCGCTCGGCGCAGACGCCCGCCAGCCGATAGCGTGACCTGATATCCAGAATGCGAAACAGGAGGGCGTTGCGGCAATGGTGACCCGGTTGTCCACCGCGGACGCGTCGTTCTATCGACTGGAGAACACCGCGACCCCGATGTATGTCGGGTCGCTGTCGATCCTGCGCCGGCCGCGATCGGGTCTGAGCTACGAGACATTGCTGGCCACCGTCGAGAAGCGCTTGCCGCAGATACCGCGCTACCGGCAGAAGGTGCGCGAGGTCAAGGTCGGCATGGCCCGGCCGGTCTGGATCGACGACGCCGATTTCGACATCACGTATCACATTCGGCGCTCGGCCCTGCCGTCGCCGGGCAGCGACGAACAACTGCATGAACTCATCGCCCGCCTGGCTGCCCGGCCGCTGGACAAGTCGCGGCCGCTGTGGGAGATGTACCTGGTCGAGGGCCTGGCCAAGAACCGCCTCGCGCTCTACACCAAGTCGCACCAGGCGTTGATCAACGGCATGGGCGCCCTGGAGATCAACCACGTGATCGCCGACCGGACGCGTCGGGCACCGCCGTTCCCCGAAGACATCTGGGTGCCGGAACGCGACCCGGGGCACAGCCGGTTGGTGCTGGGTGCCATCGGGGAGTGGCTGGTGGGTCCCGGTACCCAATTGCAGGCCGTCGGCTCCGCGGTCGCGGGGCTGGTGACCAATTCCGGTCAGCTCGTCGACTCTGCCCGCCGGGTTTTCGACGTCGCGCGCACCGTGGCACGTGGCACCGCGCCCAGCAGCCCGCTCAACGCCACCGTGTCCCGCAATCGCCGCTTCACCGTCGCCCGGGGCAAGCTCGACGACTACCGGACGGTGCGGGCCCGCTACGAATGCGACATCAACGATGTGGTGCTGGCGGTGATAGCCGGTGCCCTGAGCAACTGGTTGATGTCGCGCGGTGAAGCCGTGACGCAGACCGCGGTGGTGCGGGCGATGGCGCCGCTGTCGGTGTATCCCGACGACCAGCTCGACCCGTCCGGACCGGGCCAGGCGATGAGCGAAGTGACCCCGTTCCTGGTGGATCTGCCGGTGGGGGAGGGCAACGCGGTGGTCCGGCTCTCCCAGATCGCGCACGCCACCGAATCGAACCCGACGGCCGCCAGCCTGGTGGACGCCCGCACCATCGTCACGCTGTCCGGTTTCGCGCCGCCGACGCTGCACGCAATGGGCATCCGGGTGGCGACCAGTTTCCCGACGCTGTCGCGCCAACCGTTCAACCTGCTGATCACCAACGCCCCCGGCGCCCAGTCGCAGATGTACATCGCCGGCACGAAGCTGCTGGAGACCTATGCGGTGCCGCCGCTGTTGCACAACCAGGCGCTGGCCATCAGCGTCACGTCCTACAACGGCATGCTCTACTTCGGCATCAACGCCGACCGCGACGCGATGAGCGACGTGGACCTGCTGCCGGGGTTGTTGCAGCAGTCGCTGGACGAGCTGCTGGGCGCTTCCCGCTAGTTTCGGCCGGAATCGGCGGGTACCGATAACATCCGTTGATGTGAGCACCCCGAACAAGGCCGGCGCGTCGCCGAAGACGAAGAAGAAGAAGTCGGCCGCACCCACCGTGCAGAAGATCCCCAACGACATCTACGAAGCCGAATTGTTCAGGCTGCAAACCGAATTCGTGAAATTGCAGGAATGGGTGCGGCACACCGGTGCCCGGCTGGTGGTGATCTTCGAAGGCCGCGACGCCGCGGGCAAAGGCGGTGCGATCAAGCGGATCACCGAATACCTCAGCCCCCGCATCGCCCACGTCGCCGCGCTGCCGGTGCCGACCGGCCGGGAACGCGGACAGTGGTATTACCAGCGCTACATCGCCCATCTGCCCACCAAAGGCGAAATCGTGCTGTTCGACCGCTCGTGGTACAACCGCGCCGGCATCGAAAAGGTGATGGGATTCTGCACACCGCACGAGCATGCGCTGTTCCTGCGGCAGACCCCGATCTTCGAGCAGATGCTGATCGACGACGGGATCCTGTTGCGCAAGTACTGGTTCTCGGTGTCGGATACCGAACAGTTGCGCCGGTTCAAGGCCAGGCTCAATGACCCTGTGCGGCAATGGAAGCTGTCCCCGATGGATCTGGAATCGGTGTACCGGTGGGAGGACTACTCGCGCGCCAAGGACGAGATGATGGTGCATACCGATACCCCGGTCAGTCCCTGGTACGTGGTGGAATCCGACATCAAGAAGCATGCACGGCTGAACATGATGGCCCACCTGCTCTCGACCGTGAACTACTCGGAGGTGGAAATCCCGAAGGTCACCCTGCCGGACCGTCCCGTGGTGACCGGCAACTACCAGCGGCCGGCGCGTGAGCTGCAGAAGTTCGTCACCGACCACGTGGCGACTCTGATGTCATGACACGGGTCCACATCCCGGCGACCCTGGGCATGCTGCAGCAGCTCGTCGCCGGCGGGTCGTTGCGTCCGGTCAACGGCACCGCCTTTGCGGTCACCCCGGCGTTGCGCGAGTCCTATGCCGAGGGCGACGACGACGAGCTTGCCGAGGTGGCGCTGCGCGAAGCGGCGCTGGCCTCGCTGCGGCTGTTGGCCGCTGCGGAGGACGGCGCGCTGCCGCTGCGCCGGGTGGTGCTGGAGGCCGACGTGGATGAGGTGGCCTTCCGTCCCGATCTGGACGACGCGGTCGTCAGGATCGACGGGTCGATTCGGCTGGAACGGGTAATCGCGGCATATGTGGACAATGCGGACGCGGAGCCGGCCGTCAGGGCGGCGATGGCCGTGATCGATGCCGCCGATCTCGGGGACGAGGATGCCGAGCTGACCGTCGGCGACGCCCAGGATCATGATCTGGCCTGGTACGCCAACCAGGAGCTCCCGTTCCTGCTCGAGCTACTGTGACGCCGCTCTGGCTACGGTACCGTAACTTACGGTACCGTAGGTTGGGTCAGACGCGGCCGGAGCACGAGCAGGAGCTTCTTTTCATGAGCACAAAGCACGCGGCGCTCACCGCCAGGGTCGTCAACACCACCCGGGCGAGCGTTGCCGGGGCCGAGCAGCATCCCGGCTGGCACGCGCTGCGCCAACTGGCCGCGCGCATCACCACCCCGCTGCTGCCCGACGACTACCTGCACCTGGCCAACCCGCTGTGGTCGGCTCGCGAGCTCCGCGGCCGCATCCTGGAAGTCCGCCGCGAGACCGAGGATTCGGCCACCCTGGTCATCAAGCCGGGGTGGGGCTTCAGTTTCGACTACCAGCCGGGCCAGTACATCGGCATCGGGCTGCTGGTCGACGGGCGTTGGCGCTGGCGGTCGTATTCGCTCACCTCGAGTCCGGCCGCGGGTTCCGATTCGGCCCGGACGATCACGATCACCGTCAAGGCCATGCCGGAAGGCTTCCTGTCCACCCACCTGGTGGCCGGTGTCGAACCGGGAACCATCGTGCGACTGGCCGCACCGCAGGGCAACTTCGTGCTGCCGGATCCGGCGCCGTCGTCCATCCTCTTCCTCACCGCCGGGTCCGGGATCACGCCGGTGATGTCGATGCTGCGCACGTTGGTGCGCCGCGACCAGATCACCGATGTCGCACACCTGCATTCGGCGCCCACCGGCTCCGACGTGATGTTCGCCGACGAGTTGGCCGGGTTGGCCGACGATCATCCCGGCTATCGCCTGTCCGTGCGCGAGACCCGCTCGCGGGGCCGGCTCGACCTGTCCCGGCTCGACGACGAGGTACCGGACTGGCGCGACCGGCACACCTGGGCCTGCGGCCCCGAGGGCATGCTCAGCCAGGCCGAGAAGGCGTGGTCGGCGGCCGGCGTCGGTGATCGGCTGCACCTGGAGCGGTTCGCGGTGTCCAGGGCCGCGCCGGCGGGAGCGGGTGGGACCGTGACCTTCGCCCGCAGCGGCAAGAGTGTCGCCGCCGATGCGGCGACGTCGGTGATGGATGCCGGGGAAGGTGCCGGCGTGCAGATGCCGTTCGGCTGCCGCATGGGCATCTGTCAGTCGTGCGTGGTGGAGTTGCTGGACGGGCACGTCCGTGACCTGCGCACCGGCGTCGAGCACGATCCGGGCCATCGCGTCCAGACCTGCGTGTCGGCCGCATCCGGCGACTGCGTGGTCGATATCTAGAGTTACCGACAGGTAACCTACGGAGTCGTAGGTTACTATTGCGTAGGCCCGGGTACGCCCTAAGCACAACAGACGCAGGGAGAACTTATGGCGATCACCGACGTCGAAGAATTCGCACATCTGACCGACGCCGACATCGAAAACCTGGCTTTCGAACTCGATGCCATCCGCCAGGACATCGAAGACTCGCGCGGGCAGCGCGACGCCCGCTATATCCGTCGCACCATCGCCGCGCAACGCGCGCTCGAAGTGGCCGGGCGGGTGATGCTGGCCGCCAGCAAACGGCGGTCGGCATGGTGGGCGGGCACCGCCACGCTCGGTGTGGCCAAGATCATCGAGAACATGGAGATCGGCCACAACGTCATGCACGGCCAGTGGGACTGGATGAACGACCCGGAGATCCACTCCTCGACCTGGGAGTGGGACATGAGCGGGTCGTCCAAGCACTGGCGCTACACGCACAATTTCGTGCACCACAAGTACACCAACATCCTGGGTATGGACGACGACGTCGGCTACGGCCTGCTGCGGGTCACCCGTGACCAGCGCTGGAAGCGCTTCAACCTGATGAATCTCGTCTACAACACCTTGCTCGCGCTGCTGTTCGAATGGGGTGTCGGCCTGCAGCACGTGGAAATCGGCAAAATCGTCAAGAAGCGAATGGAGCACGGCGAGGCCCGCCAGCGCATCGACGAATTCCTGGCCAAGGCAGGTCGCCAGGTGCTCAAGGACTACCTCGCGTTCCCAGCGCTCACCTCGCTGTCGCCCGGCGCGACCTACACCTCGACGCTGAAGGCGAACGCGACGGCGAACGTGATTCGCAACGTGTGGGCCAACGCCGTCATCTTCTGCGGGCACTTCCCCGACGGCGCCGAGAAGTTCACCAAGACGGACATGGTCGGCGAGACCAAGGGCCAGTGGTACCTGCGGCAGATGCTGGGTAGCGCCAACTTCGAGGGTGGCTGGTTGCTGCGCTTCATGAGCGGCAACCTGTGCCACCAGATCGAGCACCACCTGTATCCCGACCTGCCCAGCAACCGGCTGCACGAGATCTCGCTGCGCGTCAGCGAGATCTGCGACAAGTACGACCTGCCCTACACCACCGGGTCGTTCCTGGTGCAGTACGGCAAGACGTGGCGCACCATCGCCAAGCTGTCGTTGCCGGACAAGTACCTGCGCGACGACGCCGACAACGCGCCGGAGACCCGCAGCGAGCGGATGTTCGTCGGCCTGGAACCGGAGTTCACCGGGACCGACCCGACGACCGGCCGCCGCCGCGGGCTGAAATCCGCCATCGCGGCCGTGCGCGGGTGGCGGCAATCCAAGCGTGCCGCCGCAGCGGCGGTCAACGGTGAGTTGGCCGCATAACCGGTAGGCGCCGCCATACTGGAGACCGTGCAGGTCTTCGCCGGACAGCAGGTGTCGCACTGGGACTTCCCGCGCAACACCGGCAGCGTCGCGTTGATGACCGAGTTCGGTTGCGCGAACGGGCTCGTCGTCGAGGATGTCCTGCGCGGGTCCGGGCTGACCGAGGCCGACCTGCACGACCCGGGCCGGATGATCGTCGGCCGCCAGGAGCTGGCGGTGGTGACCAATCTGGTGAGCCTGCTGGGCAACCCGGCCGGCCTCGGGGTGCGGGTGGGCGGAAGTTACCACGTCGGCTCGTTCGGGATCTTCGGGTTCGCCTGCCTGACCAGCTCGACGCTGGGCGACGCGGTCCGGTTCGCCGCCCGGTTCTACGAGCTCAGCTACGGCTTCGGCCTGCCCAGCGTGACGGTGGAGGGACCGGTTGCGGCGCTGCGGCTCGACCTGCCCGATCTGACCGGTCCCGTCGCCGAGTTCCTGGTGCGCCGCGACCTCGCGGCGATCGGCCGGGTGATGGCCGAGCTGCTGGGCGGTCCGCTGCCGCTGATGTCGATCGAGTTCGCCGGTGCGGCCCCGCCGTCCGGGGACACCGCGGTGCGGGAGGTATTCGGGGTGGTCCCGCGATACCAGGCGCCCGCCAATGTGGCGCGCTGGCCGGCCGCGCTACTGGAAAACCGGTTGCCCCAGGCCAGCGAGATGAGCGTGACCATCTGCGAGCAGCAGTGCACCGCTCTGCTGGAACGCCGACGGCAGCGCACCGGGGTGGCCCGGCAGGTCCGGGACCGGTTGGCATCTCTGGACGACAAGATCGACGGTAAAACCCACACCATCGCCAGCGTCGCCCGGCAGCTCGCCATGAGCGAGCGCACCCTGCGCCGCCGGCTGGCCGAGGAAAACACCACCTTCCGGGACCTGGTTGAGGAAGTGCACCGGGTGCTGGCCGAAGAGCTGCTGGCCACCGGTGCGCTGTCGGTGGACGATGTCGCGCTGCGGCTGGGCTACGCGGAGGCGACGAGTTTCATCGCTGCGTTCAAACGCTGGACCGGCACCACACCTGCGCGCTACCAGCGTTCGGTGGCGCCCCGGGAACGGTTCGTGGCCGGAATTATGGATTCAGCGTCCGCGATCGCCTTCCGGTGACGTGCCATAGCTCGTAATTTCAAAGCATGCGATTTCGTCCCCGTGTCCTGGTAATCGGCGCCGGCTTCGGAGGCCTGGCCGCCGCATACGAACTCTCCCACGACGGTCTCGCCGACGTCACCGTGCTGGAGAAGGCCGACGACATCGGCGGTGTGTGGCGGGAGAACACCTATCCCGGCGCCGCCTGCGACGTCCCGTCGAATCTGTACTCCTATTCCTTCGCCCGCAAGAACGACTGGGGGCGCCGCTACGCCGAGCAACCCGACATCCTGGGCTACATCCACGACACCGCCGAGCAGTTCGGCCTGCGCGAGCTGGTCCGGACCGGGGTCGAGGTCACCTCCGCCGAATACGACGACGGCACCGCCACTTGGCGGGTGACCACCGCATCCGGCGAAGTCCTGGAAGCCGAGGTGCTGGTACCGGCAGTGGGCCAGCTGTCGCGTCCCTCGCTGCCGAACATCCCGGGACTGGACTCGTTCACCGGGCCGTCCTTCCACTCCGCGCAGTGGCGCCACGACGTCGACCTGACCGGCCGGCGGGTCGCGGTGCTCGGCACCGGGGCGTCGGCCATCCAGTTCGTTCCGCGCATCCGCCAAACTGCCGGACAGGTCACCATCTTCCAACGCTCCGCGCCCTACGTGGTGCCGAAGGTGGACCGGGCCTACACCGACCGGCACCACGCCGCGTTCGAGAAGGTGCCCGGCTGGGCTGCCGCCATGCGTGGCGTGATCTGGGAGACCACCGAACTGCTGGGCCTGGCCCTGACCAGGGCCAAACCCCTGGCCCGGATGCTGCAGGCGCTGGCGTCGTCGAACCTGAAGCGGCACATCAAAGATCCGGAGCTGCGGGCCAAGCTCACCCCCGACTACCCGATCGGGTGCAAGCGGGTGCTGTTCAGCAGCGACTGGTATCCGGCGCTGGCCAGCGACAACGTCGACGTGCAGACCGAAGAGATCACCGAGGTGACGCCGACGGGGGTGCGTACCGCCGACGGCCGGCTGCACGAGGTGGACGTGATCATCTACGGCACCGGCTTCAAGGCCACCGAGTTTCTCGCGCCGATGACGATCACCGGCCGCGGCGGACGGGACCTGAACGCCGAGTGGGCCGACGGTGCCCGCGCACACCTCGGCATCGCGGTCACCGGCTTCCCGAACATGTTCCTGATCTACGGCCCCAACACCAATCTCGGCAGCAGCTCGGTCATCCTGATGATGGAGCAGCAGGCCGGCTACATCCGTCAGATCGTGACCGAGCTCGCCCGCCGCGGACCCGGGCGCGCCTTCGAAGTCCGGCCCTCCGTCGAGCGGGCCTACGACGCCGAAGTCCAGGCCCGCCTCGACAAGGGTGTGTGGACCGGTTGCGACTCGTGGTATCGCACCGCGTCCGGCCGGGTAACCACCAACTGGCCCGGGCTGGTGCACGAATATCAGCGTCGCACCCGGACCGCAGCCCTCGGCGATTTCCAGGAGGTGTTGTCGCGTGAGTCAAGCCTCGTTTGACTATGACGTGCTGGTCATCGGATCCGGTTTCGGGGGCAGCGTCACCGCGCTGCGGCTCAGCGAAAAGGGTTACCGGGTAGGCGTTCTCGAGGCCGGACGCCGGTTCCGGGACGAGGACTACGCGGTGAACAGCTGGCACGTCCGCGATTACCTGTTCAAGCCCTCGATCGGGTGTTACGGCATCCAGCGCATCGACGTGCTCACCGACGCGGTGGTGCTCAGCGGCGCCGGGGTCGGCGGCGGCTCGCTGGTATACGCGAACACGCTCTACCAGCCCGGCGACGGGTTCTTCGCCGACCCGCGCTGGAGCGGCATCACCGACTGGAAGGACGAACTGCTGCCCTGGTACGACCAGGCCAAGCGGATGCTGGGCGTCGAGACCTACCCGCGGACCACGCCGTCGGACAAGGTGATGCTGAAGATCGCCACCGATCTCGGCGTCGCCGACACGTTCCACGCCACCCCGGTCGGGGTGTGTTTCACCGGGTCCGACGGCAAGCTGGCCGAGCCGGGCGCCCCGGTGGGCGACCCGTACTTCGGCGGGGCCGGCCCGGACCGCAACGCCTGCCGGCACTGCGGCGAATGCATGACCGGGTGTCGGCACAACGCTAAGAACACGCTGGTCAAGAACTATCTCTACCTGGCCGAGAACCTCGGCGCGACGGTCCACCCGCTGACCACCGTCGTCGACGTGCGGCCCCGCGCCGGCGGCGGGTACGACGTGGTGACCCGCCGCACCGGCGGCAAACTGCGGCGCCGACGGCGTGTTTTCACCGCCGAGCAGGTGGTGTTCTCCGCAGCTGCCCTGGGCACCCAGCGGCTGCTACACAAGCTGCGCGACCGCGGCAGCCTGCCGCACATCTCGCCCAAGCTCGGCGAGCTGTCCCGGACCAATTCCGAGGCGATCCTGGCCGTGCGGGCCCGTCGCGACGACGTGGACTATTCCGAGGGTGTCGCGATCACGTCCTCCATCCACCCGGACGACCACACCCACGTCGAGCCCTGCCGTTACGGCCACGACTCGAACCTGATGGGGCTGATGGGCACCGTCCTGGTCGACGGATTGGACGGGGGGAGGCGATGGCGGACCGGGATGAAAGAGCTTGTCCGCCAACGTCGGGACCTGCGCCGGCTGCTCAACCCGAAGCGCTGGTCGGAGCAGACCATTCCGCTGCTGGTCATGCAAACCCACGACAATTCGCTGACCACCTACACCCGCCCCTGGCTGTTCGGGCGCCGGATGAAATCCCGGCAAGGCGTGGGCGAGCCGAACCCGACCTGGATCCCGGTCGGTCACGAAGTCGCCCGGCGCGCGGCCGAGCACCTCGACGGCATCGCCGGCGGCGCTTGGGCGGACCTGGCGGACATCCCGATGACGGGGCACTTCATCGGCGGCTGCGTGATCGCCGAATCGGCGGACTCCGGCGTGGTGGACCCCTACCACCGCATGCACGGCCACCCCGGGTTGCACGTCATCGACGGGTCCACGATCACCGCCAACCTGGGCGTCAACCCGTCCCTGACCATCACCGCGCTGGCCGAGCGGGCCACCTCGCTGTGGCCGAACAAGGGCGAGTCGGACCCGCGGCCGCCGCTGGGGTCACCTTACGAACGCATCGCCCCGGTGGCGCCGGTCCGGCCGGCCGTCCCGGTGACCGCGCCCGGCGCGCTGCGCTCCGAGCGGGACTACGCTCGCTGACATGCTTGCCGCGTTCGGATTCGAGAACCTGGGTGTGGTCGTCGGGGACATGTACTTCGTCGACCCGAACCCGCGCACCGGCCAGGAGACCCCGGAACGGGGAGTCAGGCTGGAGCTGCGCATCGTCGACCGGGCCGACCCGCACGGATCGATCTACGCCGGCATCCCGATCGCCTTCAACCGCCCGGTGTGGCGGGTGGACCTGTTCGGCTCCACCGAAAGCCCGCCCGGCACGCTGGACCGGGCCCATCACCACCCCCGGTTCGACGGCTGGGAACCCGGCGGCCGGCACTTCGTCCCGGAGCTGTCCGCCGACCCCGTCGCCTGGCTGGCCGAGGAACTGGCCGACCCGCCCGCCGTGCTGGCCCGGGCCGGCATCGGTGCGGACCAGGTCAGCGGGGCCGACGTGGCCGGAATCGCCTCGGCGGCACCGGAAATCGTGGCCGCGGTGCAACGGATGCTCGACGGGGTGCGCGACGGGCATTTGGCGCCGTCGCCCCCCGAGCCGGTACCCGCCGCCCGCACCGGCTGGCTCTGACTGCCTCGAAATGACTCCGGTCATCATCGAATGCGCCATCAACGGCGTCACCCCCAAGTCGGTCAATCCCCAGGTGCCGGTGACGCCTTCGGAGATCGCCGCGGACGCGCTGGCGTGCATCGAGGCGGGCGCGGCGATCATTCACAACCACATCGACCTGCATGGGGTCGGCGTGGCAGAAGCGGCCGAACGCTACCTCGAGGGATGGCGGCCGGTCCTGGCCGCCCGACCCGACGCGTTGCTGTACCCGACGGTGCATTTCGGTGCGGAGCTCTCGATCTCCTACGAACACCTGGTGCCGCTGGCCGCGGCCGGGCTGCGCGTGGGGCTCACCGACCCCGGATCGGTCAATCTCGGCGGCACCGACGCTGACGGGGTGCCGGCCGGAGATTTCGTCTACCGCAACTCATTTGAGACGATCGAGCGTGCTTTCCAGATCTGCCGCGAGGCCCGGCTCGGGCCCAGTCTGGCCATCTACGAACCCGGGTTCCTGCGGGCCGCGCTCGCGTGGTGGCGGGCGGGCCGGCTGCCGCAGGGGACGATGATCAAGCTCTACTTCGCCACCGAATCCGGTTACCTGGGCGCCCCTTTCGGGTTGCCGCCCACCGAGCGCGCACTCGACGCCTACCTGGAACTGCTCGACGGGTGCGACATTCCGTGGGCTGTTTCGGTGGTCGGCGGGGACTTGTGCGCTTGTCCGATCGCTGAGCTTGCGCTCGCACGCGGCGGCCACCTGCACCTGGGACTGGAGTTCTACCGCGGCGACCGGTCGCCGTCCAATGTCGAATTGGTGGCGGAAGCCGTTCGCCTGTGCGAACGTTCGGGCCGCTCGGTCGCAACGCCAGCGCAAGCGGCACGAATTCTGGCGCTAAGGTAGGTGTTCCGTGGCTGTATATGACTACATCGTCGTGGGAGCGGGATCAGCCGGATGTGCGGTGGCCGGAAGGCTTGCTGCGGAGTCGACGTCCCGGGTGCTGCTGGTCGAGGCCGGCGGTTCGGACCGGCGACTGGAGGTGCGCGCGCCGCTGGCGAACGTCCGGCTATTCGGCACCGCGCTGGACTGGTGCTACGAATCCGAGCCGGAGGCCGCCTGCGGCGATCGCCGGATGCCGTTGCACGCCGGTCGGGTGCTCGGCGGAACCAGCGCGATGAACATGATGGTGTGGGTCAAGGGCAGCCATCTCGACTACGACGACTGGCAACTGCCCGGCTGGTCGTGGACGGACGTGGCGCCGGTGTTCGCCCGAATTGAGCAGGGCCCGATGCGGATTGGGCGAAACCCCTGCCCCGACGAACTGTCGGGGCGGTTCGTCGCTGCGGCACGGGCGGCGGGCGTCTGCGCAGACGACGACGTCAGCGGACCCGAACTCGACGGAGCGGCGATCGCCCCGGTCAACATCCACCGAGGCCGGCGCTGGAGCACGCCGCGCGGCTATCTGCGCCGGCGGCCCAATTTGACCGTCCTGACCCGGGCCGAAGTCGGCAGGGTGATCATCCGTAAGGGCCGCGCCGTCGGCATCGAATACCGCCGTCAGGGACGGGGGAGTCGGGTCCAGCAGGCCTTCGCCGGCCACGTCGTCGTGAGCGCGGGCGCCTACCGCACGCCACACTTGCTGCAGCTGTCCGGTATCGGTCCCGCCGACCATTTGCGAAGCGTTGGAATCAATCCGGTCATCGACAATCCCCTGGTCGGTCAGGGCCTCACCGACCACCCGCACGCCTGGGCGATCTGGTCCCTCGCGCCGGGCTACGTCGGCCTATCGGACGCGTCGCACCCGAAATGGTTGCTGCAGTGGGTATTCGGCCGCAGCGGCAAGCTCGCGAACAGCGGCGTCGAGGCGGTCGCCCACATCCGGTCGACACCAGAGCTGCCGGCCTGCGACTTTCAGTTGATGACCATCCTCGCCGACACCACGGCCGATCCAGCAGCGGACACGCTGAAACCCGCTCTGTCGATTGGACATTCGTACTGGACGCCGAAGAGTCGTGGCGAGGTGTTGACACGCTCATCGGATCCCGCGACGCCACCGGTGATCCGGATGAATCTGCTCTCCGAGCGCGAGGATGTCGAAGCGCTGATCCGCGCTGTGCGGCGCACGCGCGAAATCATGGCCACCGAACCGATCGCGTCCGCCCTCGGACCGGAGCTGCTGCCGGGTCCCGGTACGGACCTCGAGTCGTGCATCAGGCAGACCGCGATCACCACCTACCATCCGGCCTGCACTGTTGCGATGGGCACGCACCCCGAGAGTCCCCTCGACGAGCATCTGCGGGTGCGCGGCGTCGACAATCTGCGGGTCGCCGATGCATCGGCGCTACCCCGGATTCCGCGCGCGAATACCAATGCTGCCGCCATCATGATCGGCGAACGCTGCGCGGACTTCCTGCTCGCCTGATCAGACGCGTCGGATCCGTCCGAGTGGTGCGCTGATTGCGGGGTTCCATTCGTTCGCGCGAGCGACCCCACATGCACGGTTTTCGCGGCGTTTTACCGTACTTGTGGGGCCGCTCGGCAAGGGAAACTCACCGCGCGACGTCTCACCCCTCCCTCAGGGTGGCCAGCAACCGCCGGGCCGCACCGACACGGCGCACCGCGGTGCCGGTGAGCAGGTCCAGCGCGCATTCCGGATCGGCCGGCGGACCCATGTGTCCGCAGCCGCGCGGGCAGTCCTCGATGGCCTCAGCGAGATCGTTGAACGACTTCAGCACGTCGTCGGGTTTGATGTGGGCCAGGCCGAACGATCGAATGCCGGGGGTGTCGATCACCCACCCCCCGTTTTGCAGCGGCAGTGCGACCGACTGGGTCGAGGTGTGCCGGCCCCGCCCAATGTCGGTGACGTTGCCCACCGCCCGATCCGCCTCGGGCACAAGGCGATTCACCAGTGTCGACTTGCCGACTCCGGAGTGCCCGAGCAGCACTGTGATCGTGTCGTCGAGCAGGTCTGCCACCGCGAGCAGAGGGTCGTCGACGCCGGCGACGACCACGGTGAGGTCCAGGTCGACGTATTGTTCGGCGAACGGTTCGGGTGGGGCGAGGTCGGTCTTGGTCAGGCACAGGATCGGCGTCAGCCCGCCGGTGTAGGCGGCGATCAGTGCGCGATCGACCAGGCCGGTGCGGGGTGGCGGGTCGGCGAGTGCCACCACCATGAGCAGTTGGTCGGCGTTGGCCACGATCACGCGTTCGGTGGGGTCATCATCATCGGCGGTGCGCCGCAACACCGTTCGCCGCGGACCCCGCCGCACGATGCGGGCCAGGGTGTCGGTGCGCCCGGACAGGTCGCCGACGATGTCGACGTCGTCACCGACCACGATCGGGGTGCGGCCCAGTTCGCGCGCCCGCATCGCCGTGACCCTGCGATCGGGTTGCCCGCCCAGCACGCACCCCCAGCGGCCGCGGTCGACGCTGACCACCATGGCGGCCTCGGCGTCGGCGTGCTGCGGACGGGTCTTGGTCCGGGGCCGCGATCCCTTGCCGGACCGGACCTTGACGTCGGACTCGTCGTAGTCGCCAGTTCTCAAGCGCTGCTTACCATTTCGGTCCACAGTTGGGGAAACTCCGGCAGCGTCTTGGTGGTGGCGCCGATGTCGTCGACCGTCACGCCGGGGACCCGCAACCCGACGATCGCGCCAGCCATTGCCATCCGGTGATCGGCGTAGGCGCGCCAGAGCCCGGGTTGCAACGGACCGGCGGTGATCACCAGGCCGTCGTCGGTCTCCCGGCAATCACCACCCAGGCGGTTGATCTCAGTGCTCAGGGCGGCCAGCCGGTCGGTCTCGTGCCCGCGCAGATGCGCGATCCCGCTCAGGTGCGACACCGATCCCGGCGCCGCCAGCGCCGCCAGCGCCGCCACCGAAGGCGCCAGTTCGCCGACGTCGCGCAGGTCGATGTCGAACCCGTCGTATCCGGGGGAACCCTGCACCTCCAGAGCCGAATCACCCTGCTCGACAACCGCATTCAGCTTGGCCAACACGTCCAGGATGTGCTCGGCGGGTTGCACGCTGGTTGCCGGCCAGCCGGTGATGCGCACGGAACCTCCGGTGACCACGGCGGCGGCCAGGAACGCGACCGCGTTGGTCAGGTCCGGCTCGACCTGCCAGTGCCGGGCCTGCACCGTGCCCGGATGCACGTGCCAACGATTGCCCACCGAGTCGTCGACGTCGACGCCGGCCTGGCGCAGCATCGCCACCGTCATCGCGATGTGCGGCGCCGAGGGCAGCGACTCACCCGTGTGCTGCACGGTCAGGCCGTCGGTGAACGACGCCCCGGACAGCAACAGGCCCGAGACGAACTGCGAGGACGCCGAGGCGTCAATGGCCACCGTCCCGCCGGCCACCGAACCACTGCCCTGCACGCGGAACGGCAACCCGGTCCCGTCGACCGGCACGCCCAGACCCCGCAGCGCATCCAGCAGGGGCGCGATGGGTCGGGAACGAGCCTGCTCGTCGCCGTCGAACGTGACCGGGGTGGCGCTGAGTGCGGCCAGCGGGGGGACGAAGCGCAGCACGGTGCCGGCCAGTCCGCAGTCGATGCGGGTATCGGGGCCGGGTTCGATGCGGCCGTCCACCGTCAGGTCGGTGCTGGTGCCGTCGACGCGCAGGCCCAGGGCTCGCAGCGCCCCGATCATCAGGTCTGTGTCACGGCTGCGCAAGGCTCCGGCAATGGTCGACGTGCCGGCGCCGAGCGCCGCCAGAATCAAGGTGCGATTCGTTTGCGACTTCGAGCCCGGGACGGTCACGGTCGCGTGCACCGGGGCCGGTGCGGACGGGGCCTGCCATGCGCTCACCGCTCCATCATCTCGTGTCGGTGGCTTCTGCCAACATGGAGATATGTGTGGACGTTTTGCAGTCACCACCGATCCGGCACTGCTGGCCGAGAAAATCAAGGCGATCGACGAAGCGACCGGTACCTCCGAGCGCAGTTCGGAGCCCAATTACAACGTGGCACCCACCACTGCCATCGCGACCGTGGTGACCCGGCACGACGAGCCGGACGACGAGGCCACCCGCCGGGTGCGGTTGATGCGCTGGGGCCTGCTGCCGCCCTGGGTGAAAGCCGGCCCGGACGGTGCGCCGGACACCAAAGGCCCCCTGCTGATCAATGCCCGCGCCGATAAGGTCGCCACGTCGCCGGCCTTCCGCGGCTCGGCAAAGAGCAAACGCTGCCTGGTCCCGATGGACGGTTGGTATGAATGGCAGCCCAATCCGGAGACCGGCAAGTCGCCCAAGACACCGTTTTTCATGCACCGCAACGACGGTGAGCCGTTGTTCATGGCTGGGCTGTGGTCGGTGTGGAAGCCAGACAAGCAGGCGGATCCGCTGCTGAGTTGCACGATCATCACCACCGACGCGGTCGGTGAACTGGCTGAAATCCACGACCGGATGCCGCTGATCCTGGCCGAGGACGAGTGGGATGCCTGGCTGGATCCGGACGCACCGCTGGACCCCGACCTGCTGGCCCGTCCGCCGGACATCGGCGGCATTGCGGTGCGCCAGGTGTCGACGCTGGTCAACAGCGTCCGCAACAACGGGTCGGAGCTGTTGCAGCCGGCCGAGTCGCAGCCTGGGCAGATGACTTTGCTGTAGGCGCGTCCTCGAGACCATGCGGCGCCTCCTGGCGGGCTCAGGATTGCCGATCAACGCAGCACCGTGCCACCGTCGATGTTGATCACCTGCCCATTGATCCACTCGCCTTCCGCGGATAACAGAAAGGCGACCAAGGCCGCGATGTCATCGGGAGCGCCGACGCGGTGTCCTCGAATCCGTTTGAGTGCACCGGCTTGCAGTTGTGACCACTGCGGGGCGGCACGGATCGCGTCGGTGGCGGTGAAGCCCGGTGCGACGGCGTTGCAGCGGATCCCCTCCTTGCCCCACCGGGCAGCGACGTGTCTGGTCAGTGCGCCGATGCCGGCATTGGCGGTGGCATAGGCCGGACGCGCGGGCTCGCCCTGGAAGGCCGCCGCCGACGACATGTTCACGATCGCCCCGCCGCCCCGGTCCAGCATGTGCGGGATGGCGTACTTCATGGCAGCGACGTACCCACGCAGGTTGACCGCCATGACGCGATCCCACACGTCGAACTCGATGTCGACGACGTCGGTGTCGGCGCGCAAGGTCGACATGTCCGCGCCCACGTTGAACAACAGGTCGACACCACCGAAAGTCGTTGTTGCGCAGTCCATCAGCGCGGCCACGGAGTCCGTGTCGGACAAGTCGAAGACAACATGCGACGCCGTACCGCCTGCCGCGACGATGCGCTCGGCGGTCTGCCGGGCGGCACCGGCGGCGACGTCACCCACCACCACCGGGCATCCTTCGTCGCCCAGCCGTGCCGCCGTCACCGCCCCGATGCCCGTGGCGCCGCCCACCACGACAGCGACCCGGTCGGCCAGGCCGCGCAGTCCCATGGTTACCCCTCTCGGGTCTTGACTTTCACCTTCAGGACTGTAAAGGATCGCACCTCATGGCTGAGATCGATCGAGCGCGGCCCGGGTTCGGCGACTGGAGGACGACCGAGTGAATTCAGTCAAGTTCGACTTCACCGGGGCCCACGTCCTGGTCACCGGCGGCACCAGCGGGATCGGCAACGGTATCGCCGCGGCCTTTGCCCAGGCCGGCGCCTCCGTCACAGTCACCGGAACACGCACTGCACCAACCGAATACGACGCCGACCTCAGCTCCTTCGCCTACCGGCAGTGCCGCATTCAGGAGGCCGACTCCGTCGACGCACTGGTGAACTCACTGAACGAATTGGACATCCTGGTCAACAACGCTGGCGGCCCCTACCCGGCGGGTGACGAATACGATCCCGACGGCTACATCGCATCGGTGGCGCAGAACATGTTCGGTCCCATGCGGCTCACCATGGGTTGTCACGAAAAGCTCAAGTCCAGCAACATGTCCGGCGGTGCCAGTGTGGTGAACATCGTATCGATGTCCGCCTTCCGTTCAGCGGTGTTCGTTCCCGGTTACGCCTCAGCGAAGATGGGCCTGCTTGCTTTGACGATGAATCTGTCCCGCCGCTGGGCCGACGACGGCATTCGCGTCAACGCGGTCGCGCCCGGGCTGATCGATACCCGGATCACGCAGCCGGCGATACAGATCCCGCAAATCCGGGACGTCGAGATCGGCTTTCACACCCCGCTCGGCCGGCCGGGGACCCCCCGGGACTGCGCAGGTGCAGCGCTGTTCCTGTGCACCGATGCCGCTTCGTACATCACCGGCAGCACCATCGCCGTCGACGGCGGATACCTGACAGTGTGAACGGCATCATTTGCTCAGATCGCCAGATCCCAGGTGATCGCGTCGGTCAATCGGAGCAGATCTGCCGGCGCGACCACCAGATCCCAGCCCCGTCGGCCCGCGCTGCACAACACCCGGTCCCACTCCACAACTGAACTGTCCACTGCGGTCCGCAGCCGCCTACGCTGACCGAACGGCGAAATCCCGCCGACGACATAGCCACTCGAGCGCTCGGCCGCAGCGGGTTCGGCCATCTTGGCCTTGGCCACCCCGAAAGCGGCCGCGGCAGCCTTCAAAGACAACTTCGCCGGCACCGGCACCACCGCGACCGCCAGCTCAGCGGGCAGCGCGATGATCAGCGTCTTGAACACCTGCGCCGGCGCGATCCCGGTGCCCCGCGACAGGTCGGCAACCATCTCGAACTGCCGAACCTCATGCCGCACACCGGCTTTGACCAACGCCGCAATCGCAGGCGTGGCGGCGCTCAGGAGCCTGAGTACCCCGGCGGGTTGACCCCGTCCACCCAGAAGTCCACACCCAACTGCGAACCCGGTACGCAGTCGTAGACCGACAGGTCGCTGACGCCGGACTCGACCAGCACGTCCTCACACAGCAGCATGTTGCCGGTGTACTCCCGCGACGGCTTGTTCAGGATCACGTATGCGGCATCGGAGTACACCTCGGGCTTGCGGGACCGGGCCATCGCCTCGTCGCCGCCGAGCAGGTTCTGCACCGCGGCGGTGGCCACCATCGTGCGGGGCCACAGCGTGTTCGACGCGATGCCCTCCTCCCGCATCTCCTCGGCAATGCCCAACGCGCACAACGTCATACCGAACTTGGCCATCATGTATGCGGTCGGCTTCAGCCATTCCTTGCCCAGCAGCACCGGCGGCGACAACGTCAGCACATGCGGATTCTCGCGGCCCTTCATGTGCGCCAGACACGCCTGCGAGACCGCGTAGGTGCCGCGCACCTGGATGCCGTTCATCAGGTCGAAGCGCTTCATCGGCACCTCGGTGATGGATCCGAGGTTGATGGCCGAGGCGTTGTTGACGCAGATGTCGATGCCGCCGAACTGCTCGACCGCCTTGGCCACCGCGGACTCGACGGACTCCGGGTCGCGCACGTCGCCGACGATCGGCAGCGCCTGGCCGCCGGCCTCCTCGAGTTCCTTGGCGGCGGTGTAGACGGTGCCCGGCAGTTTCGGGTGCGGGTCGGCGGTCTTGGCGATCAGCGCGATATTGGCGCCGTCCTGCGCGGCGCGCTTGGCGATCGCCAGGCCGATACCGCGGCTGGCGCCGGAAATGAACATGGTCTTCCCATTCAGCGACATGGCGTCACACTAACCTCCGCTTCGACCGGCCATTTCTCCGGTGCGTCGCTCCCGTGATGCGCGCAGCGTCACCGCGGTCCGTACCGTTCGCTGATCTCCGCGTCCAGGCGGCGTTCGTGCGTCGGCAACCCGTCGGGCACGTTGGCGCCGCGCAGGACGACGAGTTCCGCGGCGAACGGGCCCAGTTCGTTGATTTCCCGCACCGCGAGCACCGCTGCTTCGGCCTGCATCGATCGCAGCATCCGGCAGCTCCTGCTGGACATCGGCGATCACCGGATTCCGCTGCGCAACGTCGACCCACCCCCGTGCATCCACCTCCAGCGCCAGGAAGCGGGCCGTTTGTTCGGCCGCCTCGGCCCTTGACCATCCGCTTCGACGAGAAAAGTGGTGCTCAACGTGCCGGGAGCACCTTGCGGGCGCAGGGCGGCCGGAGTGAAGCCATCCCAGAACTCGCTGCTGACGCTGAGCGCCCATGGCCCGCGGACCTGCCGGGAGACGGTGTGCGTGCCAACTGGCACCACTCGAGTCTTGCAGGATGGCCGGACAACTGCCGACCGGAAATACCTCGACCGATAATGCCGTTGACTGAAGCGACGTTCACATCGGCGTCGGTGAAATCCGTGCCGAGCGGTCCGAGGCAGACACTGTCGGTGGCGGCCTTTAGATTGGGAGAAAGGAACCTGGTGTCAACTGCGACGAGCCTGTTGTGCGACGCGCGGTTGGATCGCTTCCTTGCGAGTCCGGCGGCGCTGGCCGCGTTGCCCGGTCACACCGCAACCGAAGGGACCGTGGTAATCAACATGGCCGACACCGATGGCGAGACCGGACCCTCGGTCGCCGAAAACGGGCCGCCCGCGCGCCAGGAGACCGACGCCGAACTGACGGCACGCTTCGAGCGTGACGCGATTCCGCTGCTCGACCAGCTCTACGGCGGTGCGCTGCGGATGACCCGCAACCCCGCCGACGCCGAAGACCTGCTGCAGGAGACGATGGTCAAGGCCTACGCCGGGTTCCGCTCGTTCCGGGAGGGCACCAACCTCAAGGCGTGGCTGTACCGCATTCTGACCAACACCTACATCAACAGCTACCGCAAGAAGCAGCGGCAGCCGGCGGAGTACCCGACCGACGAGATCACCGACTGGCAGCTGGCCGCCAACGCCGAGCATTCCTCCACCGGGCTGCGCTCTGCCGAGGTCGAGGCACTCGAAGCACTACCGGACACCGAGATCAAGGCGGCCCTGCAGGCCTTGCCGGAAGAGTTCCGGATGGCCGTCTACTACGCCGACGTCGAAGGTTTCCCTTATAAAGAGATCGCCGAGATCATGGGCACCCCGATCGGTACCGTGATGTCTCGGCTGCACCGCGGCCGACGTCAGCTCCGCGAACTGCTGGCCGACGTCGCCAAGGACCGCGGCTTCGTCCGTGGGCAGGCGCACGAGGAGGTGTCGTCATGAGTGAACAACCCGGCGCCGCCGGTTCGTGCTCGAGTAGCCACGACTCCGACCGTCATCTGGGCTGCGCGCAGGTCATCGCCCAGATCTGGACCCTGCTCGACGGCGAATGCCAGCCGGACGAGAAGGCGATTCTGCAACGGCACCTCGATGCTTGCCCCGGCTGCCTGCAGCACTACGGCATCGAAGAGCGGATCAAAGAACTGATCGCGATGAAATGCAGCGGTGAGAAGGCTCCGGACGGCCTACGGGAGCGGCTGCGGATCCAGATCAGCCGGACCACGATCGTCCAGGGCGAGTTCTGATCCTCAGGCGTTGGGCCGCTTGCCGTGGTTGGCCTTGCTGTACTTGCGGTCGCGCTTCTTCCGGCCTCGCTTGGCCATGTCTGAACCTCGTTTCGTG
This sequence comes from Mycobacterium sp. NGS61, assembly GCF_059812325.1. NCBI lineage: Bacteria > Bacillati > Actinomycetota > Actinomycetes > Mycobacteriales > Mycobacteriaceae > Mycobacterium > Mycobacterium sp. NGS61. The sequence continues at coordinate 675,819 of NZ_JCALCL010000001.1, read as the reverse complement.
AAGCTTCTGGGCAGCTGCTGGGCGGCCAGCGGCCGCTCGATTACCGTCCAGTGTCTCATGCGGACACCGATGCGCTGTCCACCGCCCGCGCGCCGCGGTCGCCAACGGCCTTATGGTTCGATATACAAAGCCGAGAGCAGCATGCGCAGTTGGCCGAGACGAGTGGGGTGATGATGTCCGAGGAGGTTCGCGCCGAGATCGTGGCCAGCGTGCTCGAAGTCGTGGTCAACGAAGGCGACCAAATCGGCCAGGGCGACATCGTGGTGCTGCTGGAGTCCATGAAGATGGAGATCCCGGTCCTGGCCGAAGTCGGTGGAACCGTCAGTCAGGTGAGCGTGTCGGTCGGTGACGTGATCCAGGCCGGCGACCTGATCGCTGTCATCAGCTGACCGAAGCCCATGTCCACTCTCGGTGATCTGCTCGCCGAACACACGGTGCTGCCCGGCAACGCCGTCGATCACCTGCACGCGGTCGTAGGGGAGTGGCAGCTACTGGCCGACCTGTCGTTCGCCGACTACCTGATGTGGGTGCGTCGCGACGACGAGGTGCTGGTCTGCGTCGCGCAGTGCCGGCCCAATACCGCGCCGACGGTCCTGCAGACCGACGCGGTGGGCAGCGTCGTGCCCGCCGACCAGTTGCCGCTGGTCTCCCAGACCTTCGCGGCCGGCGTCGGCGTGCAGGAGAGCGACGTGGGTGAACCACACTCGTGGCCGCTGCCGGGGCCGCACGTCGTCGCGTCGCCGGTGCGGTTTCGCGACAACGTGGTGGCCGTGCTGACTCAGCACCAAACCGACACCGCAGCCGAGCGGATGTCCGGCCACTTGGAAACGGCCTACCGGGCCTGCGCCGACGATCTGCTGCACATGATCGCCGACGGCGCCTTCCCCGACGTCGGCGACGTCGCCATGTCGCGGTCCACGCCCCGCGCCGGGGACGGCTTCATCCGCCTCGACGTCGACGGCATCGTGGCGTACGCCAGTCCCAACGCGCTGTCGGCCTACCACCGGATGGGCCTGACCAGCGAGTTGGAGGGCCACAACCTGATCAAGATCACCCGGCCGCTGATTTCGGATCCGTTCGAGGCGCAGGAGGTGGCCGAGCACATCCTCAACCTGCTGGCCGGCGGATCCAGCATGCGCATGGAGGTCGACGCGGGCGGCGCCACCGTCCTGCTGCGCACGCTGCCGCTGGTAGTGCACGGGGAGAACGCCGGGGCGGCGATCCTCATCCGCGACGTCACCGAGGTCAAGCGCCGGGACCGCGCGCTGATCTCCAAGGACGCCACCATCCGTGAGATTCACCACCGGGTGAAGAACAACCTGCAGACGGTGGCGGCGCTGCTGCGGCTACAGGCCCGCCGCACCGTCAACGCCGAGGGGCGCGAGGCCCTGATCGAATCGGTGCGCCGGGTGTCGTCGATCGCGCTGGTGCACGACGCGCTGTCGATGTCGGTGGACGAGCAGGTCAACCTCGACGAGGTGATCGACCGGATCCTGCCGATCATGAACGACGTGGCCTCGGTGGACCGCCCGATCCGGATCAACCGGGTCGGCGACCTGGGAGTCCTGGACTCCGACCGGGCGACAGCGCTGATCATGGTGATCACCGAACTGGTGCAGAACGCGATCGAGCACGCGTTCGATCCGACGGCTGCGGTCGGGTCGGTGACGATCCGGGCCGAACGCTCGGCCCGCTGGCTGGACGTCGTGGTCCACGACGACGGGCGCGGCCTGCCCGACGGGTTCAGTCTGGAGAAGTCCGACAGCCTGGGGCTGCAGATCGTCCGGACGCTGGTCTCCGCGGAGTTGGACGGTTCCCTGGACATGCGGGAGAGCGCCGATCGCGGCACCGACGTGGTGCTGCGGGTGCCGATCGGTCGACGGGGCCGGTTGCTGCTGTGACTGTGGTCGCACGCAGCAATGCGGCCCCGGAAATCTCCGGGGCCGCATTAGCTGTGAAGTCTGGGTTCAGACTCCGCTTCGGGCTTTCGTCCGGGCGTTGCGGCGCTTGAGTGCGCGCCGCTCGTCTTCGCTCATTCCGCCCCACACGCCCGAGTCCTGACCGGTGTTCAGAGCCCATCCGAGACATTCCGTGGTCACCGGACACCGATTACAGACCAGTTTCGCGTCAGCGATCTGCGCGAGTGCCGGGCCGCTGTTCCCAACCGGGAAGAACAGTTCCGGATCTTCGTCGCGACACACCGCCCTATGGCGCCAATCCATTAGTCTCTACTCCTCACTATGTGCGCAGCACTGCACACGGGCATTTTCTTCTTGGCTGTTAAAGCGTGCGCAAGAAAGGGATTTTCCGTACCTCTGCATATCTCTGTGCATGCAACCTTTTGATCGTTTCACAGGCTCAACAGATGTCAATAGTGTTACGCGGGCTCGTGGGCTATCTCACTTCACCGATCTCTTACCCATACCCTTAACCAGTTGTACTACACTACTCGGCGAATTTCGCCCCACATTTTCGTCGCGAGCTCGTCACAGCTTGATCTGCGCAGGTCACGGACCTGAATTCGGTGGCGGAGCAACCACCGCCAAGGCGCTCGGAACGACCCGGCACGTGATGGAATCGCGTAGACCGAGGTACTCACCGTCGCACTGGAAGGCGGCGGGCGTGGCCATCTTGGTGACGGTCACGTAACTCACATCGTCGTCGCGGATGAGTTGCTTGCCCCGCGGATCGGGACGCTTAGCGAGCAGTTGGCGCAACACCTTGATGGTCGGAATCAGCTTCATGCTGGTGAGCGCGAAGATGCCCAGGCCGGAGTCGAAGCTGCAACCCGGGTTGGTCACCATCGGCCGGTCGTCGCTGTAGGTCCATACGTTGGTGTTGCACACCCAGACGAAGTGCACGCCGGAGACGGGCTCCTTGTCGGGCAATTCCAGGATCAGGTTGGGGTCACGCCGGCTGAACCGCACCGAGACGGGCACCGCGATCCGCCAGTAGTTCATCGGCGTGACCTTGACGCCCCGCTCGCGCGCCGCTTCGACCGCCTCCAGCACCTCCGCGTCGACGCCCATCCCGGCGTTGACCAGAGCCCACATCTCGCCGCAGTCGATCAGGGAGATGCGCCGCCACTGCCGGTGCTGTTCGTACGCGTCGAGCAGGTCGATGAGCTGGTTGGTCGCCTCGGTGGGGTCGCGGTGCATGCCCAGCGCCCGGGCCAGCACGTTGGCTGAGCCGCCGGGCACGATCGCCACCGCCGGCACCGGCCCGGCCGGAGTGGAACCGGGACGGCCGAGCATGCCGTTGACCACCGCGCTCACCGTCCCATCACCGCCGTGCACGACGACCAGGTCGTACCCCTGCGCCGCTGCGGTGTGCCCGAGTTCCTCCGCGTGACCGGGGTGTTCGGTGTTGGCGATGGTGAGCTGTACGCGACTTTCCAGTGCGTGCGTCACCAGCGCCCGGGCGGCCGGAGTGATGCTGGTGGCGATCGGGTTGGCGATCAACATGGCACGCATGAGCCATGAGCTTAAGCGGTATGCGGTGCGGATCACGCTCTACGCTGGCTCTGTGCGCATCCCCGTCCCGCCCACCGTCCGTCGCGCCGGCTTCGTCGTGGCGGCCCAGGGCGCGGCAGCGCTGGTGGTGGCCGCGATCCTGGTGGTCCGTGGTCTGGCCGGGGCCGATCAGCACGTCGTCAACGGGCTGGGCACCGCGGCGTGGTTCGCCGTGGTGGGTGCCGCGGTGCTGGCCGGGGGCCGGGCCCTGGTGACCGGCAAGCGGTGGGGCCGTGGGCTGGCCGTGTTCACCCAGCTGTTGCTGCTGCCGGTGGCCTGGTATCTGGCGGTGGGATCCCACCGGCCGGTGTACGGCATCCCGTTGGGGCTGGTGGCACTGGGCACCCTGGGATTGCTGTTCAGCCCGCCGGCGGTGCGCTGGGCCGCCGGCGACGATCAGCGGGGTCCGGCCAGCGCGGCCAACTCCGGACCGGACAACCGGTAGGTCGTCCACTCGCGCTGCGGCGCCGCCCCGATCCCGTCGTACAGGGCGATCGCGTCCGCGTTCCAGTTGAGCACCGCCCACGCCAGTCGTGTGTAGCCGTGGGTGCGGCATTCGGCGGCCAGGGTCCTCAGCAGGTCGCGGGCCAGACCGCGGCGCCGGAACGCCGGCCGCACGTAGAGGTCTTCCAGGTAGATCCCCGCCGCGCCGTCCCAGGTGGAGAAGTTGAGGAACCACAACGCCATCGCGGCGAGTTGTCCGTCGACATCGACGACGTGCGCGTGCACCGTCGGCGTGTCATCGAAAAGTGCTGCGGTTATTTGCTTTTCGGTGACGGTGCAGTGCTGGGCGGCATGTTCGAAGGCAGCGAGTTCGTGGATCATGGCGGTGATGTCGGCGACATCGCCCGGTGCGGCGCGACGGATGGTCACTGCGCGACTCCCAACGCATTGAGGATGGTGGCGAATTTCGTGGTGGTTTCCAGGACTTCGTCGTCGGGGTCGGACTCGGCCACGATGCCGCCGCCGGCGTGGGCGAGCGCGGTACGCCGGTCGGCCGAAAGTTGTGCGCACCGAATCGACACCACCCAGTCACCGTCCCCGCGGGCATCGCACCAGCCGACCGCGCCGGCGTAGAAGCCGCGGTCGCCTTCCAGCGCGGCGATCAGCTGGGCGGCCGCGTCGGCCGGCACCCCCCCGACCGCCGGGGTGGGATGCAACGCCAACGCCAAATCGATTGCAGTGGTTGAGGTATCGCGAAGCCGGCCGGTCACCGGGGTGCACAGGTGCCAGACCGCCGCGGTACGACTCAGCTGCGGCTCTGCGGCGATGGTCAGGTCGGTGCACAGCGGCTCCAGCGCCGCCCGCATCACGTCGATGACCAACCGGTGCTCGTGTCGGTCCTTGGCCGATCCGGCCAGCGCGGCGGCGTTGGCGGCATCGGTGTCCGGGTCGGGGGAGCGCGGTGCCGAGCCGGCGAAGGGCCGGCACACCACCCGCTCGCCGGAACGCGCGACCAGCAGTTCCGGGCTGGCGCCCACCAGCGCGGACCCGACGTAGTCGCCGCCGGCTGCGCTCAGGTCGACCAGAAAACTGTAGGCGTCGGCGTCGGCGGCGACCAGCCTGCGCAGCACCGCGCGGGGGTCGAGCGGCGCGTCGGCGGACAACTGCAGCGCCCGGGCCAGCACCACCTTGTGCAGCGGGTTGTCGTCGGCGGCCAGCTGCTCGCGGGCGCGGCTGATCCGGGAGCGGTGCTCGGCGGGGGGCGGCACGGCCGAGTCGATGCGAACCGTCGGCAGCGGACCCGTCGGCCAGTCGGGAAGCGCGCCGACGTGTTCCGGGACCACCAGCGCGGCCGGTCGGCTCACGTCGAATGGCAACGCGCCCAACACTATTGGTGCGGCACCGCAACGCAGGGCCGCTTGGGCCGCCCGCAGATCGTCGTAACGTGCCCGTACGCCGTCGGCAACCAGGGTCCCCCGCGGTCCGATCAGCGCGAAAGGCGGTTCCGGGTTCACGTCAGCGCATTCGGTCGGGGATGACAGCTCAACCCGAGCTGACTGAGCTGCCGGATGCCGTGCTTGAACCCGCACACGGCGATCGTCGCGGTGGGCATGCCGAAGCGGCTGCCTTCGCGCACCGGCAGTTGTACCCACCGGGTGATCACCGCGCGGGAGAAGTGGCCGTGGCTGACCAGCAGTACGTCCCGGTTCTGCATGTTCTCCAGCGCCAGAGCTACGGCCCGGTCGGCGCGTTCGCTGACCTGCGCGACGCTTTCCCCGCCGGGGCATCCGTGCGTCCACACCAGCCAGTCGGGGTCCGATTCGTGGATCTGCGGGGTGGTCAGACCCTCGTACTCGCCGTAGTCCCATTCGGCGAGCAGCGGGGTGACCTGATCGATGATGAGGCCGGCCAGGTCGGCGGTGGCCAGCGCGCGGCGCCGCGGGCTGCAGATCACGAACGGGTCCGTCAGGCCGAGGTCGCCGAGTACCACCCCGGCGAACTCCGCCTGCTCCCGGCCGGCGTCGGTCAGCTCGATATCCGTGCGCCCGGTGTGCTGGCCGGATTTCGACCATTCGGTCTCGCCGTGGCGCAACAACAACAGCCGGTGGTTCTGCACGCCCATGCCAGCGATTGTGCCCGAGACACGCCGGAACCCCGCCGGGCCCGCCACCCGAACCAGACGATCTGATACATGCCAGTATGGGCACCATGAGCGACATGCGCGTGCTGGCGGTGGCCAATCAAAAGGGCGGGGTGGCCAAGACGACGACGGTCGCGTCGCTCGGTGCGGCGATGGTGGACAAAGGAAAGCGGGTATTGCTCGTCGACCTCGACCCTCAGGGGTGTCTGACCTTCTCGCTGGGCCAGGACCCCGACAAGTTGCCCGTGTCGGTGCACGAGGTGTTGCTCGGCGAGGTGGAGCCCGACGCGGCGCTGGTGGCGACTTCGGAGGGCATGACGCTGCTCCCGGCCAACATCGACCTGGCGGGTGCCGAGGCGATGCTGCTGATGCGGGCCGGCCGCGAATACGCACTCAAGCGGGCGCTGACCAAACTCGCCGACGCGTTCGACGTGGTGATCATCGACTGCCCGCCGTCGCTCGGTGTGCTCACCCTCAACGGGCTCACCGCCGCCGACGAGGTGATGGTGCCGCTGCAGTGCGAGACCCTGGCGCACCGCGGCGTCGGCCAGTTCCTGCGCACCGTCGCCGACGTCCAGCAGATCACCAACCCGAATCTGCGGCTGGTCGGCGCCCTGCCGACGCTGTACGACTCGCGGACCACCCATACCCGGGACGTGCTGCTCGACGTGGCCGACCGCTACGAGTTGCCGGTGCTGGCACCGCCGATCCCGCGCACGGTGCGCTTCGCCGAAGCCAGTGCGTCGGGCTGCTCGGTGCTGGCCGGGCGCAAGAACAAAGGGGCGATGGCCTACCGCGAGCTGGCCGAGGCGCTGCTCAAGCACTGGAAGACCGGTAAGCCGCTGCCCACCTTCAGCGTGGAGTATTAGCCCAGCGCGACCACGGTGTCACCGCGCTGCTCGATCACCCGCGAACCGGACACCACCGGGATCACCGCGGCACTGCTGGGCGATCGCTGCACGTCGATATAGCGACTGGGCTGCCCGCTGACCGGGTCGTAGACGCCGATCGCACCGGTGATCGGCACCAGCAGCCGGCCCGCCATCATCACCCCGGGCCCCACCGGAACCGCCGAATCTCCTGCGGCGATGGTGTAGCGCAGGGTCAGGTCGCCGGCTTCGAACACCAGCAGCGCATCTCCGGTCCACCAGGTGACCAGGCTGCCGGTCGTGGACACCACCGACGACGCCGACGGCGGACCGTCCAGCGGCAGGCTTACCACCCTGGCGCCCGTCTCATCGACCACGTCGACGTGCGGCTGCGGGGTCGGCAGGTACACCGCGGTGCGGTTCTGCGAGACCACCAGCACCCGCGCCCCGGTGCCCGGCCGCACGCCGGCTTCCTGCACCACCTGTTGCTGGGGTTCGTCGTCGTCCTTGCCGGGACGCAGCAGCAGCAGGCGCAGGTCGGCCTGGTCGGCGCACGATTCGAGGACCGACACCGCCGATGAACTCGCCGCGGCGGATTCCAGCGTGCAGCCCGAGTGCAAACCCCGCGCCGACGGTTTGACCCGGGCGTCGGTCTCGCCGTACGCCAGCATCCGGACCATGTCCGAGCGCCACATCTCCAGCCGGGTGCTGCCCGCCGACAGGATGGCGGTGCCGTCGGAGGACAGCCGCACCTGCGGATCGGCATAGCTGCTGCGGGCAGGTCCGCGGCGGCCGGTCGATCCGTCGATGGTGCTGACCTGACCGCAGCCGCGGTCGTCCCGGTAGACCGCGACGGCGTAGCGATAGATCCAGGTCACCCCGCACAGGTCGGTATCGCGCGAGTAGCTCCACAGTGGCTGACCGGTGGTCAGGTCGCGCCCTTCGACCAGGCGTCCAGCGGCGGTGGTCACCGTTCCACCCACCACCACCGGAACCCGGGTCGCCGCACTGGGTGCGCTCCAGAGCTCATGCAGCGTGGTAGGAACCTCACGGACGGGCGTGGGCGCGGTTGCGGGGGTGGCCGCCGGCCGGCTGACGGTGGCCCGCGCGTCGCTGGTCCACCAGATCAGCGCCGCCGCGACCGCGACGACGATCGCAATGGTCGCGGCAGCCACGATGTCGGCCTTGGTTCGGCGCTCAGGTCGGACCATGCGCTGAGTATGGCTGTGCTGGTCGGCTAGATCGTCGAAGGGGCGGCATCGGCCGGCTTGCGACGACGCCGCCGCCGCCGGGCCGGCGAGCTGGACGTGGCACCGGAGGTCGTCCCGGGTGCCGCGGGCGTGCCCGGGTCGTCAGCAGCGTCACCGCTCGCGACGGGATGCCCGGTGACCGGCTTGCCGCCGCGGGTGCGCTTGCGTTTGGTGGTGCGACGGGGGGGACGGCTGGAACTCTCGTCGCCGGCTTCGCGGCGCTTGACCGGGGCCTTGCGCGGTTCGCCGACGGCGCCGCCCGTCTCGGCCGGGATGGACAGCTCGGTGTACAGGTGCGGGGAGTTGGAGTAGGTCTCGGCCGGGTCGGGCGAGCCCAGGCCCAGTGCCCGGTCGATCGCGGACCAGCGTTCGAGCTCGTCCCAATCCACCAGGGTGACCGCCACGCCGGTGCGGCCGGCGCGGCCGGTGCGTCCGATCCGGTGGACGTACATCTTCTCGTCCTCGGGGCACTGGTAGTTGATGACGTGCGTGACGTCGTCGATGTCGATACCGCGGGCCGCGACGTCGGTGGCGACCAGCACGTTGATGTCGCCGGAGCGGAATGCCTTGAGGGCCTTCTCGCGCGCGATCTGTCCGAGGTCACCGTGCACGGCGCCGACGGCGAAACCGCGCTCCTGCAACTCGTCGGACACCTTCTGGGCGGTGCGCTTGGTCCGGGTGAAGATCATGGTCGCGCCGCGGCCGCCGGCCTGCAGGATGCGGCTGACGAGTTCGATCTTGTCCAGCGCGTGGGCGCGGTAGACGAACTGCTCGGTGGTGTCGTGCACGGCCAGCGAGTGCGGCGCCTCGGCGCGGATGTGGGTGGGCTGGACCATGAAGGTGCGGGCCAGCGTGATGATCGGATCCGGCATGGTCGCCGAGAACAGCATCGACTGCCGGTCGGCCGGGATCTGCCGCAGAATGCGTTCGATGTCGGGCAGAAAGCCCAGGTCAAGCATCTCGTCGGCTTCGTCGAGCACCAGGACGGACAGTCCGCCCAGCTGCAGGTGACCCTGCTGGCACAGGTCGAGCAGCCGGCCCGGCGTGCCCACCACGACGTCGGCGCCCTTGTGCAGCGCTTCGATCTGCGGCTCGTAGGCCCGGCCGCCGTAGATTGAGACCACCGCCAGCGGGCGCTGCGCCCCGTCGGCGACCTCGGGGTCTTTCGGCGCGGTCAGATACTTCGCCGCGGACGCCAGGTCGTTGGTGACCTGCAGGCACAGCTCGCGGGTGGGCACGACCACCAGGGCGCGCGGGGCGCCGGTAAGCGGTCGCGTCGCGGTTTCGGAGGTGACGCGCTGCAGCAGCGGCACGCCGAACCCGAAGGTCTTGCCCATGCCGGTACGGGCCTGGCCGATCACGTCTTCGCCGTCAAGCGCGAGCGGCAGGGTCAGTTCCTGGATGGCAAAGGGCGTCTCGATGCCTTTCTCGGCGAGTGCGCGAACTATTTCGTCGCGCACTCCGAGCTGGGCAAAGGTGAGTTCAGGGGCATTTTTGAGTGCGGTCATACGCGGGTTGAAGCCTTCCGGTGAAGTAATCGAACTGGTTCGGATTAGTTCGTGCTCTGTCTGTGTCGCGGTTCACGCGCGCACGAAATCCGATTCCGACTACTTCGCCGGGCCCGCGCTCCTGGTCGATCTTTGGGCGGGCGGCTACGTGCACGCACATTTCCTCGGCGGTGGCAGCACAGATTCAGCCACTACCAGTTATCCATGATACCTGCTCATCCGGCGTGACCCGTACTCTTCGGAGCCGGCCTATTAGAGTGTTGCCATGCCTCCACCTTCATCTGCCGACGAGGTGGCGGATTCGCCCGGATCCCAGCTCTCCGCCGATCATCCCGGCGTCAACGAGCTGTTCGCGCTGCTCGCATACGGCGAGGTGGCGGCGTTCTACCGGTTGACCGACGAGGCGCGGATGGCGCCGAATCTGCAGGGCCGCATCTCGATGGCCAGCATGGCTGCCGCCGAAATGGGGCATTACGAACTGCTGCGCGACGCGCTGGAGAGCCGTGGTGTCGACGTCGTCCGGGCGATGTCGAAGTACGTGTCCGCGCTGGAGAACTACCACCGGCTGACCACTCCGAGTACGTGGCTGGAAGCTCTGGTGAAAACCTATGTCGGGGATGCGCTGGCCGCCGATCTGTATCTGGAGATCGCGGGCGGCCTGCCGGACGAGATCGCCGACGTGGTCCGCGCGACGTTGTCCGAGACCGGGCATTCCCAGTTCGTGGTGGCCGAAGTGCGCGCCGCGGTGACCTCCAGCGGCAAACAACGCAGTCGGCTGGCGCTGTGGTCCCGCCGGTTGCTCGGCGAGGCGATCACCCAGGCTCAGTACCTGCTGGCCGACCACGATGAGCTGGTTGACCTGGTACTTTCCGGCGGAGGCGGGCTGGGTCAGCTCGGCGCGTTCTTCGATCGGCTGCAGAAGACGCACGATCAGCGGATGCACGAACTCGGCCTGAGCTGAGCGGGTTCAGCGGGTGCAGGTGGCCAGCGCCGAGTTGTTGGCCGAAGCTTTCACCAACTGACCCTGGGCGTTGACGATCGAGCAGTTCAGCTGGCCGTAGATGCTGGTCGCGATCACCGATTCGGTCTGCACGCCCGGGTTGAGCACGACCATCTTGGACCAGGGCAGGGCCACGTTGAACTCGGTGACCGGGAATCCGCGCGCGTCGGTATAGACGATGTTCACCAGGTCGAACATCTGCTTGGTGCCGGTGACGCTGTAGATGACGGTGCGCGGACTCAGGGCGGCTCCCGGCGGGGTGGTGGTCGGCAGCGGCGCCGCGGTGGGCAGCCTGGTCGGCCCGATGCTGGGCGGCGCCAAGGTGGTGACGGTCTCCGGCGGCAGTTGTCGCGTCGTCGGCGGGTTGGTCGGTGCCGGGGACATGGTGGGCGGGGAGGGCCGGGATGTGGTGGAAATCACCGACTTCGGTGTCGGGGCCCCGACGGTGGCCTTGGTGGTCGCGCTGTCGCCGCTGTTGATGATGACCGCGGTGGCCACGGCGCCGACAGCTGCCACCGCGCCGACCAGCAGAGCGGCCGGACGCCACCGGTTGTCGGCCGGCCAGGCCCACTCGTCGTCCCAGGTCTCGTCGGCGTCCTCGTCTTCGACGTATCCGTCGCCGTCTTCGACGTAACCGTCGTCGTCGGCCGGGTAGCCTTCCTCGTCCGGGAAGTCTTCGAGGTCCCGGAAGAAATCGTGGAGGGTGTTACGTATGGTACTGATGTTGCCGATGGTATCGATGTGATTCGGGTGCGGCCCGGATCCGGGCGCGGTTAGACCGAATCGTGACGGGTTCGTTCGCTTACCGCGAACTGCGAGTCGGGGGGCGCGGGGCGGGGTAGGTCAGACCCGTCCACTAGCCTGCTGCAGAGAGACGCCTGCGACGGATACGCCAACGGAAGGGGCCTGCGTGGAGGTCAAGATCGGAATCACGGACAGTCCGCGCGAGCTGGTGTTCTCCAGCGCGCAGACGCCGGCTGAGGTGGAAGAACTGGTCGGCGCGGCGGTGCGCGACGAAGCGGGTGTACTGGCCCTCAACGACGAGCGCGGACGCCGGTTCCTGGTCACCGCGGCCAAGATTGCCTACGTGGAGATCGGGGTCGCCGATGCGCGGCGGGTCGGCTTCGGCGTCGGCGCGGAGGTCGCGGCCAAGGCGGACAGCGGGGCCAAATCCTAGGAGCGGGTGAGCGGCACGTGCGACAGACCACCCCAGGCGAACTGCACGGTCCCGTCCACGGCAGCTGACTTCGAAATCGGTCGATCGGAGTCCAGCCAGTACCGCGCGCTGTCCACGCTCATGCCGACCAGGCCGACGGCGATCATCCGGGCGCGGTGCGGGTCCAGTCCCGAGTCCTCAGCGATCAGCGCGAATACCGCGTCGATGCACGACTCGGTCGCCACCCGCACCTGCGCGGCCACCTCGGGCTCGGTGACGTAGTCGTTCTCGAAAATCAGTCGATAACCCTGACTGTCGTGTTCGATGAAGTCGAAGAACGCCTGCACCGCGGAATGCAGCCGCTGCCGGTTGTCGGTGGTCCGGTCCAGCGCCTGCTGCACGCCGGACACCAGATTGTCCACGTGCCGGTTCAGCACCGCCAGATACAACTCGAGCTTGCTGGAAAAGTGCTGGTAAAGAACCGGTTTGCTGACGCCGGCGCGGTCGGCGATCTCGTCCATCCCGGCGGCGTGGTAGCCGCGGTCGACAAACACGTCGCTGGCGACGATCAGCAGCTGACCGCGACGTTCGTCGCGCGGCAGCCGGCTGCCCCGCCGGTTGGAGGGGGCTGCGCCTTCGCCCGGCCGGACACCGTCGGCCGATCGGACAGCGCGTCGCGGCGCCGCCTTGGCGAGATCGCTCATCACTCCCTCAATCCATTGGTGGTGCGCCCATTTTGCCATCCCCGAAGGCGCGCAGTGTTTCGCAAGAAGACTACTACCTGCGGCGTCCGGCCGATCCGAACCGGTGTCACAGTGCGTCCCAGCACCTGACCGAGGGCGGTTTTCGGGCGCGCCAGGGCCGGATGCCACCGGCAGCTGTGCCATTCTGGGGAAATGACGTCGCCGCGGCCAGATCGCAATACCGGTCGGGTGCCGGTGCTGCGTGACGACTGGCGCGAGCCGCTGCGGGCTCAGCGCGACCCGCTGGGTCAGAGCGCCGGACGGGTCCGCGCCGACCGCGACCGTCCGCGCCAATGGCGCAAGCAATCCTGGCTGGGGCGGTTCGTATCGACCTACGGTTGGCGCGCCTACGCGCTGCCGTTTCTCACGGTGCTCACCCTGGTGGTGGCCTACCAGACGGTGACGGGTACCAATACGCCGAGGCCGTCGGCCAGTTCGATCCACAAAGACCCGCCGACCATCGGCGCGGTCGGCACCTCGATTCTGGACATGCCGCCGCGGGGCCTGGCCGCTTTCGACGCGAACCTGCCGACCGGCACGCTGCCCGAGGGTGGTGCGTTCACCCAGGCCGGCGACAAGACCTGGCGGGTGATTCCCGGCGCCACGCCGCAGATCGGGCAAGGCACCGCCAAAGTCTTCCGCTACACCGTCGAGGTGGAGAACGGTCTGGACCCCACCATGTACGGCGGGGACGACGCGTTCGCCCAGATGGTCGACCGGACGCTGGACAACCCCAAAGGCTGGACACACAACCCGCAGTTCGCGTTCATCCGAATCGACAGCGGCAAGCCGGACTTCCGGATCTCGTTGGTCTCGCCGATGACGGTGCGGGTGGGCTGCGGATACGAATTTCCGCTGGAAACGTCGTGTTACAACCCGTCATTCGGTTCAGACCGCGAATCGCGCGTCTTCATCAACGAAGCCCGCTGGGTGCGCGGGGCGCTGCCGTTCGAGGGTGATGTGGGTTCCTACCGGCAGTACGTGGTCAACCACGAAGTCGGTCACGCCATCGGATACGTGCGGCACGAGCCGTGCGACCAACAGGGCGGTCTGGCGCCAGTGATGATGCAGCAGACGTTCTCCACCGCCAATAACGACGGGGCCAAGTTCGATCCCGATCAGGTCAAGGCCGACGGCAAAACCTGCCGGTTCAACCCCTGGCCGTTCCCCATCGCTTGAGTCGTTTTCCATCGTCGGCCATGGGGACGCGCCTAATCTGAGTCATGTGTCGTCATCGCTGCCGCCATTGGTCGAACCCGCCGCTGAGCTGACCCGCGAGGAGGTGGCCCGCTACAGCCGCCACCTCATCATTCCCGAGCTAGGGGTGGACGGACAGAAGCGGCTCAAGAACGCCCGGGTGCTGGTGATCGGCGCCGGCGGGCTCGGGTCGCCCACGCTGCTCTACCTGGCCGCGGCCGGCGTCGGCACCATCGGCATCGTCGACTTCGACGTGGTCGACGAATCCAATCTGCAACGCCAGGTCATTCACGGCACCGCCGATGTCGGGCGCCCCAAGGCGCAGTCGGCCCGCGAATCGATCGCCACCATCAACCCACTGATCGACGTGCGGCTGCACGAATTCCGGCTGGAGGCCGACAACGCGCTCGAGCTCTTCGCCCAGTACGACCTCATCCTGGACGGTTCGGACAACTTCGCCACCCGGTATCTGGTGAACGACGCCGCCGTGCTGGCGGGCAAACCCTACGTCTGGGGGTCGATCTACAGGTTCGAAGGCCAGGCGTCGGTGTTCTGGGAGGACGCGCCGAACGGACTGGGCCTGAACTACCGCGACCTGTATCCGGAGCCGCCACCACCGGGGATGGTGCCGTCCTGCGCCGAAGGCGGTGTGCTGGGCATCATCTGCGCATCGATCGCATCGGTGATGGGGACCGAAGCGGTCAAGCTGATCACCGGGATCGGTGAGACGCTACTGGGCCGGTTGATGATCTACGACGCGCTGGAGATGAGCTATCGCACGATCAGGATCCGCAAGGACCCGTCGACGCCGAAGATCACCGAGCTGATCGACTACGAGTACTTCTGCGGCGCGGTGTCCGACGACGGCGCTGCCGCCGTCGCGGGCTCGACCATCACCCCGGCCGAGCTGCGCACGATGCTGGACTCCGGCACCTCGCTGGCCCTGATCGATGTGCGCGAACAGGTCGAGTGGGACATCAACCACATCGACGGCGCCACGCTGATCCCGAAGTCGCTGATCATGTCCGGGGAGGGCCTGTCGCAGCTGCCGCAGGATCGCAAGGCGGTGCTGTACTGCAAGAGCGGCGTGCGGTCGGCCGAAGCGCTGGCCGCGGTGAAGCGGGCCGGTTTCTCCGACGCGGTGCATCTGCAGGGCGGAATCATGGCCTGGGCGAAGCAGATGCAGCCGGACATGGTCATGTACTAGGGCCAGAGTTCGTGCTCACTGAGACGGAGGCCAGGAATGACAGACACATCGCCAGCGCCGGACGCGGGCTCCTCTGACGAGTTCTGCGAAGAATTCGGGTACGAGCCAGAACTCAAACGAACGCTGGGCTCTTTCCAGGTGTTCGCGGTGTCTTTCGCGTTCATCTCGGTGGCGGTGGGCATCTTCGGTACCTACGACGACCTGCTGCGTAATGCCGGGCCGGTGGGAATCTGGACATGGATCGTCGCTGCGGTCGGCCAGTTGCTCATTGCGCTGGTGGTCGCGCAGTTCGCTGCCCGCATCCCACTCAGCGGCTCGTCCTACCAATGGGGTTCGCGGCTGGCCAACCCCAAGATCGGCTGGTTCTTCGGCTGGCTCACCTTTTGCTACCTGATCACCGGGCTGATGGCGATCGACAGTGCGATGTCCAGCACCTGCCTGATGCCGTTGTTCAACATGGCGCCCGACGAGCACACGGCGCGATTGATCGCCGCAGTGGTGATGGTGATCCAGGCCGTGCTTGCGATTGTCTCGACAAAGATTGTCGCGCTGATCAATTCGGCGGCGGTTGCCGTCGAGCTGACGATCGTTGTGGTCCTCGTGGTCGCGCTCCTGGTGGCGGTGGCCGTAACCGGAGACGGCTCGGTCGGCAATCTCACTTCACGAGGCATCACCGCGAACACGACGGACTACTTCGCCTTCGGAGGAGGGTTGATGGCGGTCATGATCGTGGGACTGGGAACGTTGGTGGGCTTCGACTCGGCAGCGAACATGGCCGAGGAGGCCAAGGACCCCTTCCGAAGCGTGCCGCGCGCGATCGTGGGATCGGTGTTGGCGGCCAGTGTGCTGGGCATGCTGTTTCTGATCGCACTGACCATTGCCATCGACAACATTCCCAGGGTCTCGGCCGCAGACTCGCCCGTCGCGATGATCATGCACGACCAACTGGGAGCGGCGACCGAGCGAATATTTCTGTCCGCCATAGCGATTGCCTTCTTCGGCGGGGGGATGGTCACGCTGACCAGTTGCTCGCGCATGATCTTCGCGATGGCGCGCGATGACCGGTTTCCCGCACACCGACTGATGCGACGGGTGAATCCCCGCACGCAGACGCCGATACCAGCCACCATCGTGCCCGTCGTCATCGGGATTGCGGTACTCGCCGTCCTGCCGGGCAACGCTCTGCTGGAGTTGATCACCTCCGGGACGGTTTTCCCGGCGCTGACGTACGGCATGATCGTTGTTCTCTACCTCGTGGTGCGCAACAAATTGGGCCGGCAGGAAGGGGCATTCGACATCGGCCGGTTCGAGCTGCCGGTGGCGATCTTCGCGCTGATCTGGTCGATATGCGCGCTGGTCATACTGCTCTCGCCCGCCGACGCGGTGGTGCCGCTGATTATCGTGACGAGCCTGCTCGGGGTGGGCGGGTTGTACTTCGGTTACCTGATGATCTTCAACCGCCGGGTTCTCGACCACGAACCCGGTGAAGCCACCGTTTTCTCACACTGATCTGCCGGCGGACCCGCCGGAAGATCCGTCCTTCTTGCCGGCGGCCAGAATCAGCTCGGGTGCATTCGGGTGTTAGCTGTGGTAGCTGTGCCAGGCTCTACTAGGCTGACCGGCGTGAGTGTCGAGCCGCCGCCGGAGCACGTGCTCGCGGCGTTCGGCTTGACCGGTACGGAGCCCGCGGCGCTGGGTGCCGCCTGGGAGGGCGGCTGGCGGTGCGGCGAGGTGGTGTTATCCATGGTTGCCGACAACGCCCGTGCGGCGTGGTCGGCCCGGGTGCGCGAGACCTTGTTCGTCGACGGGGTGCGCCTGGCCCGCCCGGTCCGGTCCACCGACGGGCGCTACGTGGTGTCTGGCTGGCGGGCGGACACCTTCGTCGCCGGCACCCCCGAAGCCCGCCATGACGAGGTCGTCTCTGCGGCGGTCCGGCTGCACGAGGCCACCGGCAAACTGGAGCGGCCCCGCTTTCTGACCCAGGGTCCCACCGCCCCCTGGGCTGACGTCGACGTCTTCATCGCCGCCGATCGCGCCGCCTGGGAGGAACGTCCGCTGCAGTCGGTGCCGCCGGGTGCGCGGACCGCCCCGCCGTCGGCGGACGCCGAACGATCGGTCGAGCTGATCAACCAACTCGCGACGTTGCGCAAGCCGACCCGCAGCCCCAACCAGCTGGTACACGGCGACCTGTACGGCACAGTGCTGTTCGCCGGCACCGCCCCGCCCGGCGTCACCGACATCACCCCGTACTGGCGTCCCGCCTCCTGGGCGGCCGGGGTCGTCGTCGTCGATGCATTGTCGTGGGGGGAGGCCGACGACGGTCTCATCGAACGGTGGAACGCACTGCCCGAGTGGTCGCAGATGTTGTTGCGCGCGTTGATATTCCGTTTGGCCGTTCATGCGCTGCACCCGCGTTCCACCGCCGAGGCGTTTCCCGGGCTGGCCCGCACTGCGGCACTGGTCCGGATGAATCTCTAAGTCCTGGAATCGAACTCGTAGCGGACCTCGCTCAGCGCGATCCGTCCCTCGACCGACAACACCCCTTCGGCACGCAGCAGTTCCAGCTGCCGAGACGTCAGATGCCGGGCCGGTCGCCCGGACGCGGTGATCACCCGGTGCCAGGGTAAGTCCGCGGAATCGGTGCGCATGATCCAACCGACAATGCGTGGACTGGAAAGCCTTGCGGCAGCGGCAATATCACCATAGGTGGCGACCCGGCCCGGGGGGATGGCAGCGACCAGCGAGCGCACCCGCTCGATCTGCTCGTCGGTGATCTGCGTCATCGCTACCGCGTTGTCAACAGCCTGCGCACCAGCACGGCGACCGCATCGGGCTTGGCGTGCGGCACCATGTGATCGCATTCGTAGTCCACCAATTCGAACTCGCCGCCCAGCCGGTCACGCAATGCGGCGATCAACCCGTCGCTGACGTAGGGCGGTGCGGTCCACGTGGCCCGCACCACAGTCGTGGGAATCCCGGCGGGTGGCAACACGACGTCGCGAGCCAACTCGCTCCAGTAGGACATCATTGCCGGCAGGCTGATCCGCCAGCCGTATCGTCCGTTGGGTAGTCGGATCAAGTGCTCGGCCAGGTCGGCTTCGAGTACGGCCGGGTCCACGTCGGCCCAGGAACCGCCGGCCTTCTCCTGGCGGGCCTCATCGCGGTCCGGGTAATCGGGGGCGGCCAGCATCGCCTCGGCGATCTGCGACATCCACTGGCCGTCCAACCCGATCGCCGGGTCGAGCAACAACAGGGCGCCCACCAGATCCGGTCGCGCCGCAGCCAGATGCATCGCCACCGCGCCGCCGAAAGAGTGGCCCACCACCAGCACCGGCGCGTCGGCTTCGGCGTCCAGCAATGCGGCCACCGCCGCGACGTTGGCCTCGATCGTCCACGGCGCGGCCCACGACGACCTGCCGTGCCCGATCAGATCGGGTGCGGCCACGGCGATCTCGGGCACGTAGTTGGCAAAGTGTCGCCAGCGTTCGCCGTGACCGGTCAGCCCGTGCAGCGCCAGCAGCCGGACCGGGCCGGGCGGTCCGAACCGGTGCGCATGAAGGACGGTGGTCACGCGTCGATGATGCCAGGCGGTCTCATCCCGGCATCCGGGCTGGTCAGCGCTACTTGTCGGACCTGCGTGGTTGCATGCCGGTATGTCATACAGCTGGGGCGGGGCGCAGCAACTGGTGCACCCGGATTGGCGCGGCCTGGTGCGCGTGCTGGGTGGCCCCGGAACCGGCAAGAGCTGCCTGCTGGTTGAGGCGGCCGTCACCCGGATCTCCGCAGGCGTAGATCCGGAAGCTGTTCTGCTGCTTACCGGTTCGGGCCGGCTCGGCACGCGGGAACGCAGCGCGGTGACCACCGCCTTGCTGCGCTCGAGCCACGGTCGGCCCGTCGTGGGCGAGCCGTTGGTACGCACCGTGCACAGCTACGCCTACTCCGTGCTGCGGCGGGCGGCCGAACGTAGCGGCGGGCCACCGCCGCGGTTGCTGACCGGCGCCGAGCAGGACGCTATCGTCCGCGAACTGCTGGCCGGTGACCTCCAGGACGGCGCGTCCTGGCCCGCTCATCTGCTGCCCGCGCTGCCCACCGCGGGATTCGCCAACGAACTGCGAAACCTGCTGGCGCGCTGCGCTGAACGCGGGGTCGAGCCACTCGAGCTCGAACGGTTGGGTCGCTCCTGCGGCCGGCCGGAGTGGGTCGCGGCCGGTCGATTCGCCCGGCAGTACGAGCAGGTGATGTTGTTGCGCGCGGCGGTCGGGACGGCCGCCCCGCAGGCCACCGCACCTGCACTGGCCGCCGCCGAACTGGTCGGGGCGGCACTGGAGGCGTTTGCGGTCGATCCTGAGCTGCTGGCCGCTGAACGTGCCCGGCTCCGAGTGCTTCTGGTCGACGATGCCCAGCAACTCGATCCGCAGGCCGCGCAGCTGGTGCGCGCGTTGGCTGTCGGTGCCGATGTCGCGCTGATCGCGGGTGACCCGAACCAGGCGGTGTTCGGGTTCCGGGGCGGTGATCCGGGGCTGCTGCTGGGCGGTGACCACCCAGCGGTGACGCTGAGCGCCTCACATCGGTGCGCGCCGGGCGTCGCCCGCGCGGTGAGCGGCATCGCGAGTCGGTTGCCCGGTGCTTGCCCCGGCCGGCGCATCGACGGCACCGGGGACGATGGGCGCTTCGGTGGAGTGAGCGTCCGCTTGGCCGCTTCGGCGCACGCCGAAGGCGCGCTGATCGCCGATACCCTGCGACGTGCGCACCTCGTCGACGGTGTGCCGTGGTCGCAGATGGCGGTGATCGTCCGGTCGGTGCCACGCGCCGGCGGGCGGTTGCCTCGAGCGCTGGCCGCCGCCGGTGTTCCGGTCGCGATCCCCGCGACAGGCGGGCCGCTGGCTGAGAAACCCGCGGTGCGCGCGCTGCTCACCGTCCTTCTCGCCGCCGCCGACGGACTCGACGGCGACGACGCGCTGGCACTGCTCACCGGACCGATCGGCCGGGTCGACCCCGTCTCGCTTCGCCAGTTGCGCAGGACGTTGCAGCGCAGGCAGGACGGCACGTTCGCCGATCTGTTGGTGCAGACGCTCACCGGGGACAAACCACCCGCTCCCGGAGCGCAAGCCGCTGCGCTGCGGCGAGTGCGCGCCGTGCTGGACGCGGCAGTCGATTGCCACCGCAACGGCCAGGATCCGCGCTACACGCTGTGGGCGGCCTGGCACCGGTCGGGTCTGCAGCGGCGCTGGCTGACGGCAATCGAGCGCGGTGGGCCGGCGGGGGAGCAGGCCGCGCGGGACCTCGCAGCGGTGACGGCGCTATTCGACATCACCGACGACTTCGTGTCCCGCACGTCGGGGGCGTCGCTGCGCGGACTCGTCGAGCATGTCGCGGCGTTGCAGCTGCCGCAATCCACCGCCGACCTCACGTCGCCGTCCGAACAGGTCAAGGTGCTCAGCGCGCACGCCGCCCTGGGTCACGAATGGGACCTGGTGGTGATAGCCGGACTGCAGGACGGATTGTGGCCCAACATGATTCCGCGGGGTGGCGTGTTGGCCACCCAGCGACTGCTCGATGAACTCGACGGGGTGGGTGACCATGCGTCGGTACGGGCGCCGCTGCTGGCCGAGGAGCGCCGGCTGCTGGTGGCCGCGATGGGCCGGGCGCGGCGTCGCCTGGTGCTGACCGCCGTGGACAGCGCCGACGGCGGTGGACACGAAGCCGCATTGCCGTCACCGTTCTTTTTCGAGGCCGCTCAGTGGGCGCACGGTGAAGTCGAGGAGCCGCAACCTGTTTCGGCGCCGCGCGTGCTGTCGACGCCCGCGGTGGTGGGCCGGTTGCGGGCAGTGGTGTGTGCACCCGACGGCACGGTCGACGAGACCGCACGGGCCTGCGCGGCAACCCAATTGGCGCGCCTGGCCAAAGCTGGCGTGCCGGGCGCGAATCCGGCGGACTGGCACGGTCTAACCACGGTCAGCACCGACGCGCCGCTGTCCAAACCCGACGACACCGTGACGTTGACGCCGTCGACCCTGCAGACGCTCAACGACTGTCCGCTGCGCTGGCTGGTTGAGCGGCACGGCGGGACCAACCCGCGGGAGCTGCGCTCCACTGTCGGCTCGGTGATGCATGCGCTGGTCGCCGAGTCCGGCCGCACCGAGTCGCAGCTGCTGGCGGAGCTGGACCGCGTCTGGCAACACCTTCCGTTCGAGGCGCCCTGGCATTCGGCCAACGAGCTGGCCCGCCACCGCGCCATGATCCAGGCGTTCGTGCAGTGGCGTGCGCAAACACGCGGCGAGCTGACCGAGGTCGGTGTCGAGGTCGGTGTCGACGGGATGCTCGACAAGGAGCACGGTGGGGGCCGCGAGATCCGACTGCGCGGCCGCATCGACCGGCTCGAGCGTGACGCCGCCGGTCGGCTGGTGATCGTCGACGTCAAGACCGGCAAGTCGCCGGTCAGCAAAGACGATGCGCAGCAGCACGCGCAGTTGGCGATGTATCAGCTGGCCGTGGCCGAAGGCATGATGTCCGACGGCGACGAGCCCGGCGGCGCCCGGTTGGTCTATCCCGGCAAGACCGGGGCCTCGGGCGCCACTCAACGCGAGCAGGATCCGCTGACGCCGCAGGCTCGGGAGAACTGGCGCGACCTGATCGGCCGCGCCGCCGAAGCGACGGTCGGGCCGCATTTCGTCGCCCGGCGCAACGACGGCTGTTCGCATTGCCCGGTCCGACCCTCCTGCCCCGCACACGCCGACGGGCCGGCGCAGTGACTCCGCGCTACAGCCCCGCCGAATTAGCTGGTGCGCTGGGCGTTTTACCACCCACCGACGAGCAGGCCGCAGTGATCGCGGCACCGCCGGGGCCGCTGGTGGTGATCGCCGGCGCCGGCGCCGGCAAGACCGAGACCATGGCTGCCCGCGTGGTGTGGCTGGTCGCCAACGGGTATGCCGAACCCGGCCAGGTGCTCGGCCTGACGTTCACCCGCAAGGCTGCCGGTCAGCTGCTGCGCCGCGTCCGGACCCGGCTGGCCCGCCTGTCGAGCCTCAACGCCGACTCGGGGCAAACGCCCCAACCCGCAGCCACCCCGACGGTCAGCACGTACCACGCGTTCGCCGGTTCGCTGTTGCGCGAATACGGGCTGTTGCTGCCGATCGAACCCGACACCCGGTTGCTCACCGAAACCGAGATGTGGCAGCTGGCGTTCGACGTGGTCAACCGATACCGCGGCGAACTGCACACGGAGAAGACGCCGGCCGCGGTCACCTCCCTGGTCTTGCGGCTGTGGGGTCAGCTCGCCGAACACCTCGTCGACACCGGTCAGCTCCGTGATACCCACATGGAGCTGGAGCGGCTGGTGCACACGCTGCCGCCCGGTCCGCGCCAGCGGGACAGCGGCCCCAACCAGTCGTTGCTGCGGATGCTGGCCACGCAGACCGACCGCGCCGAGCTGGTACCGCTGCTGGACGCGCTCCAGGACCGCCTGCGGGCCGACAAGGTCATGGACTTCGGCATGCAGATGGCCTCCGCTGCGCAGCTGGCGGCCGAGTTCCCGCAGGTGGGTCAGGAGTTGCGCAGCCGCTACCGGGTGGTGTTGCTGGACGAGTACCAGGACACCGGCCATTCCCAACGCATCGCGCTGTCGTCACTGTTCGGTGGCGGCTGTGATGACGGACTGGCGCTCACGGCGGTCGGCGACCCGATCCAGTCGATCTACGGGTGGCGCGGCGCCTCGGCGACCAACCTGCCGCGGTTCACCACCGACTTCCCGCTCGCCGACGGGTCGCCGGCGCCGACCCTGGAACTGCGCACCAGCTGGCGCAACCCGCCCAGCACGCTGCATCTGGCCAACGCCATATCGGCCGAGGCCAGACGCCGGTCGGTCGCGGTACGGCCACTGCGCCCGCGCCCGGATGCCCCGCCCGGAACTGTCCGCTGTGCCCTGCTTGCCGACCTGCAAACCGAGCGCGACTGGATCGCCGACCACATAGCGCAGCGGTACCGGCAGGCCCGCGACGACGGCAGCGCACCACCCACCGCGGCGGTGCTGGTCCGCCGCAACGCCGACGCCGCCCCGATCGCCGACGCGCTGCGCGTTCGCGGAATCCCGACCGAGGTCGTCGGCCTGGCCGGTCTGCTGTCGGTCCCTGAGGTCGCCGACCTGGTGGCCATGCTGCGCCTGGTCGCCGACCCGACCGCCGGCGCGGCCGCCATGCGGGTGCTGTCCGGTCCGCGCTGGCGTCTGGGCGGACGGGATATCGCCGCGCTGTGGCGCAGGGCGCAGGAGTTGGGCGACGCGCCCACCGCACCGGTGAATGCGACCGAACCTGCCTGCGCCGAAGCCATCGCGATGACGGCCGGCTCAGCTGCCGACTCGCCCTGCCTGGCCGACGCCATCTGCGATCCGGGTCCGGCCACCGGTTACTCCCCGGCCGGCTACGAGCGCATCAACGCCCTCGCCGGCGAGCTGACCGGGCTACGCGGCCACCTCGGATACTCCCTGCCCGATCTGGTCGCCGAGGTGCGCCGGGTATTGGGGCTCGACTGTGAGGTTCGTGCCCGGGCCGCTCTGCCGTGGTCGGGCACCGAGCACCTGGACGCCTTCGCCGACGAGGTCGCCGGCTACGCCGAGCGCACCGGCAACTCGAACACCGCGTCGGTCGCCGGCCTGCTGGCCTACCTCGACGTGGCCGGCGAGGTAGAGAACGGTTTGGCGCCGGCTCAACCCGCCGTCACCCGCGACCGGGTCCAAGTGCTCACCGTGCACGCCGCGAAGGGCCTGGAATGGCAGCTGGTGGCGGTGGCACACCTGTCGGGCGGCACCTTCCCGTCGACCGCGTCGCGCAGCAGCTGGCTCACCGACCCCGGTGAGCTGCCGCCGCTGTTGCGCGGTGACCGCTCCCGAGCCGGCGCACTCGGCATCCCGGTACTGGACACATCGGCGGTGACCAATCGAAAGCAGTTGTCGGACAAGATCGCCGAGCATCGCGCCGCACTCGACCAGCGACGCATCGACGAGGAGCGCCGCCTGCTGTATGTCGCTGTCACCCGGGCCGAAGACACTCTGTTGGTGTCCGGTCACCAGTGGGGTGCCACGGGAATCAAGCCTCGGGGGCCTTCGGAATTCCTCTGCGAGGTCAGGGAGATCATCGATCGTTCCGCCCAGCACGGCCAACCCTGCGGCACGGTCGAACAGTGGTCGCCCGCGCCCGCGGACGGGGAGCGAAACCCGTTGCGGGACAACGTTATCGAGGCAGTATGGCCGGTCGACCCGCTGGCTTCGCGCCGCAGTGACGTCGAACGCGGCGCGGCACTGGTGTCCGCCGCCATCTCCGCCGGGAACCTCGAGACCGGACCGGCCGATGCTGAGGGCTGGGCCGCCGACGTCGATGCACTGCTGGCCGAGCGGGCCCGCGCCGCACAACCCCCCAGCCATCGGCTGCCGAACCAGGTCTCGGTCAGCGGACTGGTGGAACTCGCGCGCGACCCCGATGGCGCCGTGCTGCGGCTGATTCACCGGCTGCCCACCCGCCCTGACCGGCATGCATTGTTGGGCAACGCATTTCACGCCTGGGTGCAGCGTTTCTACGGTACCGAGCTGCTGTTCGACCTCGGAGATCTGCCGGGGGCTGCTGATTCCGACGTCGGCGAACCCGCCGAGCTGGCCGCCCTGCAGACCGCGTTCGCCGCGTCACCATGGGCGGCCCGCACCCCGATCGCGATCGAGGTGCCCTTCGAGATGCCGATCGCCGACACCGTGGTCCGCGGCCGCATCGACGCGGTGTTCGCCGACGACGACGGCGGCACCACCGTGGTGGACTGGAAGACCGGGGAACCACCGCGCGGCCCGGAAGCCAAACGCCAGGCCGCCGTCCAGCTCGCCGTCTACCGGATGGCGTGGGCGGCCCTGCACGGTTGTCCGCAAGAGTCGGTACGTACCGCATTCCACTACGTGCGCAGCGGAACCACCGTCGTCCCGGACGAGCAACCCGGCGCCGACGAACTGGCGGTTCTGCTGACCGACTCCAGTCGCCCCCGCAGCCCCTGATCGTGGTTTCATGATGGACGTGCGGGTGACGTGCGCTGGGACCAGTACGGGTTTCCGTGGCGAAAGGTAGCTGGCGGCGGCTGAGGCGTCTCGACGAAAGGTTGACCGCCCAGCCCAGTTACGCCCTGGTCGGTGTACTGCGTATTCCGCAGGGTCGATCCAGCCCTGCCCGCATCATCTCCCGCCGCATCGCCATCGCCCTGGCGGCATTGTTCGTCGGCGCAACGACTGTCTACCTCGACCGCGACGGCTACCACGACGTGCAGGGCGATCGCCTGACCTTCCTGGACTGCCTCTACTACTCGGCGGTGACACTGTCGACGACCGGATACGGCGACATCACGCCGATCTCGGAGTTCGCGCGCGCGGCGAACGTGCTGATCATCACGCCGCTTCGCATCGCGTTCCTGATCCTGTTGGTCGGCACCACGCTCGAGGTCGTCACCGAAACGTCGCGGCAGGCATTCAAAATCCAGCGTTGGAGGAGCAGAGTGCGCAACCACACCGTCGTCATCGGATACGGGACCAAGGGCAAGACCGCGATCGCAGCGATGCTCGGCGACGACGTGGCACCCGGCGAAATCGTCGTCGTCGACACCGACCGCACCGCCCTGGACCGCGCCGCGTCCGCCGGCCTGGTGACCGTGCACGGCGACGCCACCAAATCCGACGTGCTGCGGCTGGCCGGCACCCAGCACGCGGCCTCGATCGTGGTGGCCACCAGCCGCGACGACACCGCGGTCCTGGTGACGTTGACGGCGCGCGAGCTCTCGCCGAAAGCCAAGATCGTGGCGTCCATCCGGGAGACCGAAAACCAGCACCTGCTGCAGCAGTCCGGAGCGGATTCGGTGGTGGTGTCCTCCGAGACCGCCGGCCGGTTGCTCGGCCTGGCTACCACCACCCCCAGCGTCGTACAGATGATCGAAGACCTGCTGACCCCGGAAGGCGGATTGGCGATCGCCGAACGCGAGGTGGAGCAGGCCGAGGTCGGCGGCTCGCCGCGGCACCTGCGCGACATCGTGCTCGGCGTGGTCCGGGACGGAAGGTTGCTGCGCATCGACGCACCCGAGGTCGACGCGGTCGAGGCCAGCGACCGGTTGCTGTACATCCGCCACGGGGGGCATTGATGCCCCTCGATTTCCAGCTGCGCGACGTCCCGCTGTTATCCCGCATCGGTGCCGACCGCGCCGACCAGCTGCGCACCGACATCGACGCGGCAACGGCGGGGTGGGCCGAGGCCGCCCTGCTTCGGGTCGACAACCGCAACCAGGTGTTGGCCGCCGACGGCAAAGTGGTGTTGGGCGCTGCCGCCGCACTCGGCGAGAAACCACCCGCTGAGGCGGTCTTCCTGGGCCGCGTCGAGGGCGGCCGCCACGTCTGGGCCATCCGCGCCGCACTTGAGCCGCCCGATGACGCCCCCGACGACGTCGAAGTGCTCGACCTACGCAGGCTCGGTCGCATCATCGATGACACCAGCAGTCAACTGGTCTCCGCCGCACTGGCATTGCTGAACTGGCATGACAGCGCCCGCTTCAGCCCGCTGGACGGCACGCCCACCAAGCCGGCCCGGGCCGGGTGGTCGCGGGTCAATCCGCTCACCGGGCACGAGGAGTTCCCCCGGGTCGACCCCGCGGTCATCTGTCTGGTGCACGACGGCGGCGACCGGGCCGTCCTGGCCCGCCAGGCGAACTGGCCGCCACGCATGTTCTCGCTGCTGGCCGGTTTCGTCGAGGCCGGCGAGTCGTTCGAAGTGTGTGTAGCGCGGGAGATCCGGGAGGAGATCGGGCTCACCGTCCGCGACGTCCGCTACCTCGGCAGCCAACCGTGGCCGTTTCCCCGCTCCCTGATGGTCGGGTTCCACGCGCTGGCCGACGCCGACGAGCCGTTCTCCTTCAACGACGGCGAGATCGCCGAGGCGGCCTGGTTCACCCGCGACGAGGTGCGCGCGGCGCTCGACGCCGGCGACTGGACCAGTGCGTCGGACTCCAAACTGCTGCTGCCCGGGTCGATTTCGATTGCCCGGGTGATCATCGAATCGTGGGCCGCTATGTGATGCGATCGGTGATGTTGTCCAGGATGGCGGACGCGATCCGTTCGGCGGGCTCGATGCCCAGCACGCCGACCGACATCAACACCGCGTTCTTGACCCGGTACTGATGGCTCCACCCGTTGTCGGTGATCCAAAGTGACGATGTGTCCGGTTTGTCCAGCTTGAAGTCGTATTTCGGGTCGTGCAGGGCCACGCACGCGTTCAGCGAGGCGTGCAGCTGGTCCAGTGCGCTGCGCGCGGCATGCGCGTCCGGATAGATCGCGACGGCCTGATTGACCGAGTCGACCATGGCCAGCCCGCCCGGGTCGATGTCATCGGTGACCCCGCTGTAGCCGGCACTACGGAATTCCGTCCAGCCGCCGGCGAACGTCAGGTCACTGGTTCCGGCTGCCCGGCACGGCCCCGGGGCATTGACGTCGCCGACCGGCGGATGCCGAAGATCGGCGTGCGCATGGGCGGTCAGTTCCTCGTAATTGGCGATGCGCCGCACGTCGTCGATGCTCACGATCAACGCGTCGGCTCCGGTCGCGGCGGAAGTCGGCGTGGCCGAGGTGTTGCTGTCGGAGCATCCGGCGACCAGGGTCATCGCGCAACACACGGCCAGAACCGCTCGTTGGAGCAGCGCTGACGCCATGGTCCTCATCGTAAAGCCCGGTACTACCGGGCCTGCGCATCAACGACGCCGGAAACCGCTGTGTCTAGCCGGCGGCCAGCTTCGCCTTGACCTCACCCGCACTCGGGTTGGTCAGGGTGGACCCGTCGGCGAACTTCACCGTGGGAACCGTGCGGTTGCCGCCGTTGACGGAACTGACGAATTCCGCTGCTGCCGCGTCGCGTTCGATGTCCACCTCGTCGTAGGGGATGCCCTGGGCCTTGAGCGCGGTCTTCAGCCGGAAGCAGTACCCACACCAGGTGGTCGAATAGACGGTGAGCGCAGCGTTGGTCATGACTCGTTAACGTAACGAAGCGATGAACCGTTCCGAGCGTGGCCCCGCCGAAAACCGCGACACGCCAGGTTTGTCGGCCCGCGCTGCGAAGATGGACGCCATGTCTGTGGTGACCGACCCGTTGACCGCGGGCCTGGACGACGAGCAGCGCGAAGCGGTGCTGGCCGCGCGCGGGCCGGTCTGTGTGCTGGCCGGTGCCGGAACCGGCAAGACGCGCACGATCACCCACCGCATCGCTCACCTCGTCGCCGACGGGCATGTCGCCCCCGGCCAGGTGCTGGCGGTGACGTTCACCCAGCGCGCGGCCGGTGAGATGCGGTCCCGGCTGCGCTCGCTGGATGCCGCCGCCCAGCTGGGTGCCGGTGTCGGCTCGGTGCAGGCACTGACTTTCCACGCTGCGGCGCGTCGCCAGTTGCGCTATTTCTGGCCGCGGGTGGTCAGCAACACCCGCTGGGAGTTGCTGGATACCAAATTCGCCGTGGTGGCCCGTGCGGCCAGCCGGTCCCGGCTCAACGTCAGCACCGACGACGTGCGCGACCTGGCCGGCGAGATCGAGTGGGCCAAGGCGTCATTGATCGGCCCCGAGGAATACCCGGGTGCGGTGGCCGCCGCCGGCCGCGACACCCCGCTGGACGCCGAGCAGGTCGCGGCCGTCTACACCGCCTATGAGGCGCTCAAGGTTCGCGACGAGGACGTCACGTTGCTCGACTTCGACGACCTGCTGCTGCACACCGCCGCGGCGATCGAAAACGACGCCGCGGTGGCCGGCGAATTCCGGGACCGTTATCGCTGCTTCGTCGTCGACGAATATCAGGACGTCACGCCGCTGCAGCAACGGGTGCTCTCGGCGTGGCTGGGCGACCGGGACGATCTGACCGTGGTCGGCGACGCCAACCAGACCATCTACTCGTTCACCGGCGCCTCACCGCGCTTCCTGCTGGACTTCTCCCGCCGATTCCCGGGTGCCACCGTGGTGCGGCTGGAACGCGACTACCGGTCCACCCCGCAGGTGGTGTCGCTGGCCAACCAGGTCATCGCCGCCGCCCGGGGCCGCGTCGCGGGCAGCCGACTGCAGCTGATCGGCCAGCGCCCACCGGGTCCGGCGCCGTCCTTCCGGGAACACCCCGACGAGGCCACCGAGGCTGCCGCGGTGGCCGCCAAGATCGCGGGCCTCATCGAATCCGGCACCGCGCCAAGCGAAATCGCGATTCTGTACCGGGTCAACGCGCAGTCTGAGGTGTATGAGGAAGCGCTGACCGAAGCCGGTATCGCCTATCAGGTCCGCGGGGGTGAGGGGTTCTTCAACCGTCAGGAAATCAAGCAGGCGCTGCTGGCCCTGCACCGCAGCGCCGAACGCGGTGCCGATGGTCCGCTGCCCGAATTGGTCCGCGCCGTCCTCGAGCCGCTGGGATTGACGGCCGGCGAGCCCGCCGGTACCAAAGCCCGCGAACGCTGGGAGGCCCTCACCGCGCTGGCCGAGTTGGTCGACGACGAAGTCGCCCTGCGTCCGGAGCTGCAGCTGCCGGAGTTGGTGGCCGAGCTGCGCAAGCGTGCGGACGCCCGGCACCCACCGGTGGTGCAAGGTGTCACGCTGGCGTCGCTGCACGCCGCGAAGGGCCTGGAGTGGGATGCGGTGTTCCTGGTCGGGCTGGCCGACGGCACGCTGCCCATCTCGCACGCGCTGGCGCGCGGCCCCGACAGCGAGCCGGTCGAAGAAGAGCGCCGTCTGTTCTACGTCGGAATCACAAGGGCACGTGTGCATTTGGCGTTGAGCTGGGCGCTGTCGCGGACCCAGGGCGGACGTCAGACGCGTAAGCCGTCGCGGTTCCTCAACGGCATCGCGCCTGAGCTGCGCGGCGATCCGGCGCCGGCCAGGTCGCGGCGCAACCGCGGCCCGTCGCGCTGCCGGATCTGCAACAAGGACCTCACCACGCCGGCGGCCATCATGCTGCGGCGCTGCACCACCTGCGCCGGTGACGTGGACGAAGACCTGCTGCTCAAACTCAAGGCGTGGCGCTCGGACCGGGCCAAGGAACACAAGATCGCCCCGTTCATGGTTTTCAGCGACAACACCCTGGTCGCGATCGCCGAGATGCTGCCGACCGACGACGAGGGCCTGATCGCCATCCCCGGCATCGGCGCCACCAAACTCGCGCAGTACGGGCCGGATCTGCTCGAAATGGTCCGGCACCCGCGCTGACCGGTAAACCCGCAGGTCAGAAAATCGGTTGTCGCAACAGGCTGGGACGCATTACCCTCGAAACGCATTCTGCCGGCCGGTATCGAAGGCTGGTTCGCAGAGCAACCTGGAAGGAGGGTGGCCCGCGATGTTCAACACGATCGACGTAACTGCGTCCGGCGTAGGCGTGGCTGCCCGCATGCTCTCGAGCACCATTGCCGCCGCCGCTGCGGCGGCCGCGGGTAAGCACCGCGTCGCCGCCGCGACTGAAGCGTCCATGGATTGGGGCTGCATATAACGACGTAGCAAGCCCAGTTTCGCCAAATGGCCACGGACCCGAAGTCACCAGGATCCGTGGCCATAGCTTTCGGGAAGCCCGATTCCCGACCTGGCCCGGATCGCCGAGAAGACAGCCAAACCGACCAGGAAGCAGGTGAACAGGACATGTCGGCTCTGACAGTCCCCAGACAGACGCTGCCGTGTCACGGCGGCGATCCCGACCTGTGGTTCGCCGAGACACCGGCGGACCTCGAGCGCGCCAAGACGCTGTGCACGGACTGCCCAGTCCGGCGGCAGTGCCTGACCGCCGCACTCGACCGGGCCGAACCGTGGGGGGTGTGGGGCGGCGAGATATTCGAGCGGGGCTCGATCGTCAGCCGCAAGCGCCCGCGCGGACGTCCGCGCAAGCAGGCCGCGTAGGCAACGTCAACTCAGACGGGTACCGCGTCCGGTTCGCTGAAGCCCGGGATCAGCTCCTCCGAGAGCGCCTTGATCGGCACCCGGGCGTCCAGCTGACACAGGATCGCGGCCACCGACGCGATCACCCGCATCGGGATCGCCAGCTTGGGCGGCAGGTCCATCTGCCGTGCCGTCTTGATCTGCGCGACGGACCGGTCGAACTGGCTGACCGTCATCCGCTGCAGCCACTTACGGGTGTAGTGGAAGACCTCGACCTCGATGGGTTCGACGTACTGGCGCAGCATCTCGTCGATCTCGCGGACCGACACGTCCTGGCCCCGCTGGATGAACCCGACCTTCTCCATGGTGGGCAGCAGCAGGTCGTAGTTCTTGTCGCGGGCCAGCCGGATGGTCATCCCGAGTTCGATGGGATAGCCGCCCGGCAGCGGTGCCACCGCACCGAAGTCGATGACGCCCAGACGCCCGTCGGGCAGCAGCATGAAGTTGCCGGGGTGGGCATCGCCGTGCAGCATCTCCAACCGGCGTGGCGCGTCGAAGGTGAGTTCGAGCAGCCGGACGCCGATCAGGTCGCGTTGCTCGGTGGTGCCGTGCCGGATGATCTCGGCCATGTGCAGGCCGTCGATCCACTCCTGGATCACCACCTTCGGCGCGCTGGCCACCACATGCGGCACCAGGAAGTGCGGGTGACCCTCGTAGGCCTTGGCGAAGGCCCGCTGATTGTCGGCTTCCAGGCGGTAGTCCAGTTCCATCTCGGTGCGTTCGATCAACTCGTCCACCACGCCCTGGACGTCGGCGCCGGGGGCGAGTTGTTTGAACACGCCGACCAGCCGCTGCATGGTCTTGAGGTCGGCGCGCAGGGCTTCGTCGGCACCCGGGTACTGGATCTTGACGGCGACTTCGCGACCGTCGTTCCAGATCGCCTTGTGCACCTGGCCGATGCTGGCCGACGCCACCGGGGTGTCGTTGAATTCACGGAAACGTTCGCGCCACTTGGTGCCGAGCTGGGCGTCGAGGACCCGGTGCACCTTGGCGGCCGGCAACGGGGGGGCGTCTTTCTGCAGTTTGGTCAGCGCTTCGCGGTAGGGCTCACCGAACTGCTCGGGGATGGCGGCTTCCATCACCGACAGCGCCTGGCCGACTTTCATCGCGCCGCCCTTGAGCTCGCCGAGCACGGTGAACAGCTGGTTCGCCGCCTTTTCCATCAGCTCGGCGTTGACTTCGTCCCGCGACTTGCCGGTTAACCGCTTGCCGAAGCCCAGAGCGGCCCGGCCGGCCATGCCGACCGGCAGGCTGGCGAGTTTTGCATTGCGGGCCGCACGGCCACGCTTGATTTCTGACACTCCACCATCATCCATCACGGCCAGGGCATCCGTTGCATCGATTCCGCACAGTCAGCGGTGGTTCGTCAGCGATATGTAGTCTCTTCGGGTCGCACTCGAACACTTCCCCAGATTCCCTGTCCCGGAGGGTGGACCGACCGTATGTCAGCCAAACAAACCCAGCACGACGCCGCCGACGCCTTGTTCCGGGCCATCATCGAAACCCTGGACAAGCACCGCAATGAGCGGACCCTGACCGAAGACGTGCTGGACTCCCTGGCCCGGGCCTACGCGTCGATCTCGACGAACGTCCCCGAGCAGGGCCGGTTGGGCTAACACTGGCACAGCGGGTGCCGGGTCCACTGGCGCGCGACGATGGCGCTGCTGTTCAGGTCGAATTCCAGCGTCGCGTTCAGGGCCGACGGGGGAGCGGGCCGCTGGCCGCGGACCGCAGCGATGACCTGGTTCACCTGGCCGAGCGCCAGCGCCGCGGTCGCCAGCAGGGTGGCCCGGTCCGCGACGCCGACGGTGTCGCGCAGTTGCGCGGCGATGGCGGGCCACGCCGCGTCGCGGTCGCGGCGGTGCAAGTCCGCGCAGCTCAAGCAGCTGGTGACGCCCGGGATGACGAGCGGTCCGACCAGCCCGGTGCCGTCGCGTACCCGTACCGCCAGGTGTGGGACACCCGTGCTGTGCAGATCGCGCAGGATCCGCGGATCGGCAACCAAATAATCGGCCAACACCACCAGGTCGACGGTGCTGGACACCGTCGCGTGCGGTTGGCTGCTGTGCCCGATCCGGACCCCCGAGCTGCGCAGGGCCGGCACCAGTAGGTCAGACAGCGGACCCCGTCCGTGCACCCTGATCGACGCCGCGCGGGCGGCGGTGGGTCGCGAACCTCGGGTCGCGACCCCGTGGTTGACCAGCTGGGTGACCAGGTCGGTCAGGTCCTCGCCGTCGGCCTGGCGCTGCAGCTCGGTCATCGGCGTCGGTGACCGCATGGACCGCAACACGGCGGCCAGTTTCGTCGCGGTCAATTCACCGGGCGGGCGGACCAGCACGGCCCGGCGCGGATCCCAGCCCACCTGGACCGCGCCGTCGGGTCGCAGCAGCACCGGCATGGCCGGGTCCAGGCAGTACAAGCAAGGTGCGGGCCGCGCCATGACGTGTCACGCTGCCACGCCGGCGGGGACCGTCGTACTCAGTTATCCACAGGACCGGTGTCGTGGCCGTCGTCGTCGAGCTTGGCCTGCAGGTCGGAAAGCGCCTTGTCGATCCCGCTGGTGTCGCCGCCGATCACCGCGTCGATGAAGGCCGCCGGGTCGTCCAGGTCATCCGCGCCGGGCAGTAGGTCAGGGTGTTGCCAGACCGCGTCGCGCGCATCCATGCCCGCAGCCTGCGTCAGGCGCTCCCACAACGCCCCGGCCTCGCGCAGTTTGCGCGGGCGCAGTTCCAGCCCGACCAGCGTGGCGAACGTCTGTTCGGCGGGTCCGCTGCTGGCCCGGCGTCGGCGCAACGTCTCGCTCAGCGCAGCTTCGCCGGGCAGGCGGTCACCGACGGCGGCGGTCACCACCGTCTGCACCCATCCCTCGATCAACGCGAGCAGCGTCTCCAGCCGTTCCAGCGCCTGAGTCTGCGCCGGGGTGGCCTTGGGCTCGAACACCCCCTGGCTCAACAGCTGTTCCATGGCGGCCGGGTCGGCCAGCGACGCCGGGTTGAAGTCGCGGGCCAGCTCCTCGATTCCGCTCATATCGATCTGCATGCCCTGGGCGTAGGCCTCGACGGCGCCCAGCAGCTGGCTGGACAACCAGGGCACGTGACTGAACAACCGGTGATGGGCGGCCTCGCGGGCGGCCAGAAACGTCATGATCTCGCTGCGCGGCTGCTCGAGCCCGGCGGCGAAGGCCTCCACCGCGTCGGGCATGATCGCGGCAATTCCTTTGGGCCCCAACGGTAGACCGATGTCGGTGGAGGTCAGCACCTCCTTGGACAGCCGGCCCAGGGCTTGGCCGAGCTGAGAGCCGAATGCGATGCCGCCCATCTGCGACATGACCTGCAGCAGTGGCCCCGCCATACCCTTGGCTTCCTCCGGCAGCGAGGACACCCACACCGACGAAATCTGTTGCGCCATCGGGTCACACAGCCGTTTCCAGGTGTGCAGGGTGTTGTCGACCCAATCGGTGGGGCTCCAGCCCGTGGCCCTGGTGGTGCCGGCCGGCAGTGCCGTGGCGCCGTTCAGCCACGTCTCGGCCAGGTGCACCGCGTCGGAGATCGCCGAATTGGTGGTGGCCGGAATGGGAGCGACGAACCCGAGCGAACCGGACGCCACCTGGCGGGCCAGGTCGTAGTTGACCGGGCCGCTGTCCTTTCCCGATGCCCCCGACGCCATCGCGCTGCCGACACCGCCGAACATCTCACCCAGCCGGGTGAACAGCTGGCCGAGGTTGGCCATGTCGAAGTCGCCGCCCAAACCGAACGGGTTCGCGCCCGATCCGGAGTTGGGATCGTTCTTCCCGCGCTTCTCGTGCTCGGGGTCGTCTCCCGAGGAGAAGCCGAAGGGCAGGTCAGCCATGGGGTCAACGGTACCCACCGGGGAAACAGAAAGCGCGGTGCGCCGTCACGCTCGCAGCTGAATCGGTCGTGGACGGCGCCGATTAGTGTGTTCTGCGTGAACAGGCGGATTTTGACGTTGATGGTCGCGCTGGTGCCGATTGTGGTGTTCGGCGTGCTGCTGGCGGTGGTGACGGTTCCGTTTGTGTCACTGGGCCCGGGACCCACCTTCGACACCCTGGGGGAGGTCGACGGCAAGCAGGTGGTCCAGATCGAGGGGACCCAGACCCACCCCACGACCGGTCACCTCAACATGACGACGGTGTCCCAGCGCGACGACCTGACCCTGGGTGAAGCCATCACGCTGTGGATCTCGGGTCAGGAACAGCTGGTTCCGCGCGATCTGGTCTACCCGCCGGGAAAGTCGCGCGACGAGGTCGACAAAGCCAACAACGCCGACTTCAAGAACTCCGAGGACAGCGCCGAGTACGCCGCCCTGGGGTATCTGAAGTACCCCGAGGCGGTGACGGTGGCCACGGTCACCGGGGACGGGCCGTCCGCGGGCAAGCTCAAGCCGGGCGACGCCCTCGATGCCGTCGACCGCACGCCGGTGGCCACGGTCGAGCAGTTCACGGCGCTGTTGAAGAACACCAAGCCGGGCCAGGTGGTCACCATCGACTTCCGGCGCAAGAACGAGCCACCCGGCGTCGCGGAGATCACCCTGGGCAGCAATAAGGACCGCGACTACGGGTTCATGGGGGTCGGCGTGGTGGACGCGCCGTGGGCGTCGTTCAGCGTGAACTTCAACCTGGCCAATATCGGCGGCCCGTCGGCCGGGCTGATGTTCAGCCTGGCTGTCGTCGACAAACTCACCACCGACGACCTGGCCGGTTCGACGTTCGTGGCGGGCACGGGAACCATCAGCGTCGACGGCAAGGTCGGGCCGATTGGGGGCATCACGCACAAGATGGCGGCCGCCCGCGCGGCCGGCGCCACCGTCTTCCTGGTGCCGGCGAAGAATTGCGTCGAAGCGGTCTCCGAGATCCCGTCCGGGTTGCGGCTGGTGAAGGTCGAAACGCTGAGCTCGGCAGTCGACGCGCTGCGCGCGATGAAGGCGGGGGCGGCCACCCCGAGTTGCTAGCCCCGCGGGCAGGCCGGGCCGGTCGGCGCGATGCGTACAGTTGTGACCGTCGGGAAACTAGAGCAGGGAGCGTAGCCAGTGGGAATGCGGCCCGCCGCAAGGATGCCGAAGCTGACTCGGCGTAGCCGGATTCTGATCCTGATCGCACTCGCGGTGATCGTGTTGCTGCTGGCCGGCCCGCGCCTGATCGACGCCTACGTGGACTGGCTGTGGTTCGGCGAACTCGGCTTCCGATCGGTGTTCACCACCGTGCTGGTCACGCGCATCGTGGTGTTCCTGGTGGCCGGGCTGCTGGTCGGCGGCATCGTGTTCGCCGGTCTGGCGACGGCTTACCGCACCCGCCCGGTGTTCGTCCCGAGCAACGAAAACGACCCGGTGGCGCGGTACCGCGCGGTGGTGATGAGCCGGCTGCGGTCGGTGGGCATCGGTGTCCCGGCGTCGTTCGGCGTGCTGGCCGGCATGGTGGCGCAGAGTTACTGGGTGCGGGTGCAGCTGTTTCTGCACGGCGGCGACTTCGGCATCACCGATCCGCAGTTCGGCAAGGACCTCGGGTTCTACGCATTCGAGCTGCCGTTCTACCGGTTGGTACTCAGCTACCTGTTCGTCGCGGTCTTCCTGGCGCTGCTGGCCAATGTGGTCGCGCATTACCTGTTCGGCGGCATCCGGCTGTCGGGGCGCGCGGGGGTGCTGAGCCGCTCGGCACGGATCCAGTTGGTCACCCTGGTCGGTGTCCTGGTCGTGCTCAAAGCGGTGGCCTACTGGCTGGACCGGTACGAGTTGCTGTCGCACACCCGCGGCGGCAAGCCGTTCACCGGCGCCGGTTACACCGATATCAACGCCGTACTGCCGGCGAAACTAATCCTGATGGCGATCGCGCTGATCTGTGCGGCCGCGGTCTTCTCCGCGATTACGCTGCGCGACTTGCGGATTCCGGCCATCGGCTTGGTGCTGCTGTTGCTGTCCTCGCTCATCGTGGGTGCCGGGTGGCCGCTGATCGTCGAGCAGATCAGCGTCAAACCCAATGCCGCGCAGAAGGAAAGCGAATACATCAGCCGAAGTATCGCGGCGACCCGGCAGGCGTACGGTCTCACGTCAGATGTGGTGACTTACCGCAACTACACCGGCGACAGTCAGGCGACCGCGCAACAGGTCGCGGCCGACCGCGCCACCACCTCCAACATCCGGTTGCTCGATCCCACGATCGTCAGCCCGGCGTTCACCCAGTTCCAACGCGGCAAGAACTTCTACTTCTTCCCCGAGCAGCTGTCCATCGACCGCTACAAGGACCGCACCGGTGCGCTGCGCGACTTCGTCGTCGCCGCCCGCGAACTGAACCCGGACCGGTTGATCGACAACCAGCGCGACTGGATCAACCGGCATACGGTGTACACCCACGGCAACGGGTTCATCGCGTCACCGGCCAACACCGTGCGCGGCATCGCCAACGACCCGAACCAGAACGGCGGCTACCCGCAGTTCCTGGTCAACGTCGTCGGCGCCAACGGCAGCATCGTGTCCGACGGTCCGGCCCCGCTGGACCAGCCCCGGGTCTACTTCGGACCGGTCATCGCCAGCGCGACCGCCGACTACGCGATCGTCGGTAAGACCGGGGCGGACCGCGAGTACGACTACGAGACCAGCAACGAAACCAAGAACTACACCTACACCGGCGGTGGTGGGGTACCGATCGGCAGCTGGCTGACCCGGTCGGTGTTCGCGGCGAAGTTCGCCGAGCGAAACTTCTTGTTCTCCAACGTGATCGGCTCCAACAGCCGGATCCTGTTCAACCGCGACCCGGCGCAGCGGGTGGAGGCGGTGGCGCCGTGGCTGACCACCGACAGCGCGGTCTACCCGGCCATCGTCAACAAGCGGCTGGTGTGGATCATCGACGGATACACCACCCTGGACAACTATCCGTACTCCGAACTCACGTCGTTGTCGTCGGCGACGGCGGACTCGGCCGAGGTGGCGTTCAACCGGCTGGCCCCCGACAAGCGGGTCTCCTACATCCGTAATTCCGTCAAGGCAACCGTGGACGCCTACGACGGAACCGTCTCGCTTTACCAGCAGGACGAGAACGATCCGGTGCTCAAGGCTTGGATGCGGGTGTTCCCGGGCACCGTGAAGGCCAAGAGTGAGATCTCCGCCGAACTGGCCGATCATCTGCGGTACCCCGAGGACCTGTTCAAGGTGCAGCGCATGCTGCTGGCCAAGTATCACGTCAACGACCCGGTGACGTTCTTCTCCACCTCGGACTTCTGGGACGTGCCACTGGACCCCAACCCGACCGCCAGCAGCTATCAGCCGCCGTACTACATCGTCGCCAAAAACCTTGCCAAGAACGACAATTCGCCGTCATATCAGTTGACCAGCGCAATGAACAGGTTCAAACAGGACTTCCTGGCCGCCTACATCAGCGCCAGTTCGGACCCCGCGACGTACGGCAAGCTCACGGTGCTCACGATTCCGGGCAACGTCAACGGACCGAAGCTGGCCAACAACGCCATCACCACCGACCCGGCGGTGTCCCAGGACCTCGGGGTGATCGGGCGCGACAACCAGAACCGCATCAAGTGGGGCAATCTGCTCACGTTGCCGGTGGGGGAGAACGGTCTGCTCTACGTCGAACCGGTCTATGCATCGCCGGGGGCCAGCGACGCCGCGTCGTCGTATCCGCGGTTGATCCGGGTGGCGATGATGTACAACGACAAGATCGGTTACGGGCCGACGGTCGGCGACGCGCTCACCGGGTTGTTCGGGCCGGGTGCGGGTGCCGCGGCGACCGGAATTCAGCCCACCGATGCGGGCTTGCCGCCCAACTCGCCAGGCACGCCACCGCCGGCGTCCGGACCGGGCGCGCCGCCGCCGACGGCCGCGATCCCGTCACCCCCCGATGGTGCGAGCACCTTGTCTCCGGCCAAAGCCGCTGTGCTGCAAGAGATTCAGGCTGCGATCGGAGCGGCCCGGGATGCGCAGAAGAAGGGTGACTTCGCTGCGTACGGGTCGGCGCTGCAGCGGCTCGACGAAGCCATCACCAAGTTCAACAGCACGAAGTAGGGAGGCGGGTCGCCCGACCCGCGCGCACCGCTCCGCGGGCGTCGTGCCCCGCCCTGCTCGCCGCCGCCCGCCCGCCCCGCTCCGCCCCGCTCCGCCCCGCTCCGCTCCGCTCCGCTCCGCGAGCGTCGTGCCCGCCGCGAGCGCCCTCATATGTGCGCTGAACGGCCACTTTCTGCGGCATTATGGGGACGCTCGCCGCGGTCTCAAGCATCCTTCGCGTCGGCCATACACTCGGCGCGACACGTAACACTCAATAAGAAGAAGGCGACCATGCCCGAACCTGCGGTCCTCGTCGAACGTGACGGCCACGTATTGACGCTCACTCTCAACCGTCTCGAGAAGCGCAACGCCTTCAACCCGGAGATGTTGTGTCGCTTGGCCGATGCCTGGGATCTGCTCGACAGCGACCCGGAACTCAGAGTCGCCATCATGACGGGGGCGGGCGGAAACTTCTCTGCCGGTGCCGATCTCGACCGTTTAGTCGGTGCGCTGCTGTCCGGTGAACCGGCTCAGAATGAGTACGAAGAGCGTGTGCGGCAGGACTTTTCGTTGATCTATAAGGGTTTTCTGAAGGACCACTACGTCAAGAAGCCCATTGTCGCCGCGGTGGAAGGCTACTGCTACGCGGGCGGCATGGAGATCCTGCAGGCGTTCGACATTCGGGTCGCTGCCGAGGACGCGCAGCTCGCGGTCAGTGAGGTGCAGCGCGGACTGTTCCCGATGAGCGCGTCGACGGTGCGGCTGCCGCGTCAGATCCCGTACACGGTCGCCATGGACATGTTGATCGTCGGCGACCCGATCACCGGTCGACGGGCTTATGAAGTGGGGTTGGTCGGGCACGTGACCCCGAGCGGCGGTGCGCTGGTGCGGGCCCGCGAACTGGCCGAGAGGTTGGCCGCCAACGGCCCTCTGGCGGTGCGCAACATCAAGGCGTCGGTGGTCGAGAACCTGACCAAGGCCGAAGCCGACGCGTTTCCTCGGGAATTGGAGTTGGGGATAGAGGTGATGGGCTCGCACGACGCCCAGGAGGGCCCGCGCGCCTTCCTGGAGAAACGCCCGCCGAACTTCACCGGAGTCTAGGGTTCGCCGAGCCTGCCAGGCGATTTGGTGGGCTCCCCGACGTTGGGTAACCTTGCGTTTACCGACGCGGGGTGGAGCAGCTCGGTAGCTCGCTGGGCTCATAACCCAGAGGTCGCAGGTTCGAATCCTGTCCCCGCTACCAACGTGAATGGTCCTCAGGCAGCAGCCTGGGGGCCATTTTCGTGCCTATCGGGAAACACTGTGGCGACCTCCGCAAAGCTAACGGTCGCAAGGGAACGCTTCGGCGCTACGCAGCGAGTCAGCAGGGGTGTTCTGGACCGTTCGGTCCGATCAAGCCAGTCGCGCTCTGGCCTACGTCGGCCTGACCCGCGGCCGCGACGCAAACATCTCGCCATCTACCCCGTTGTCACCATCGCAGCCCACCAACTCCACGAAGCCGGCGCAGGCATCCGCGAGATGCGCCTGGGCATCAAATACGCAGCCCCCCAGCAGCTCCTGCCCTCAGTTGCAGGCTTGGCGCCGGCGCGAGGCCCAGCCCCCCGCAAGTGACATCGCCTACCACGCATCACCGCCACCACCTACCAGCGTCGTCACCGCAAACGCAATGGGTACGGTCTCGAACTCTAATTGCCTACCGCCTGAACCCGTTCTGCTGCCCTCGTCACTGCGTGGCGTTGACTTCGGTCAACACCAGCGCCGCTTCGTTGTACGGAAACAGGCGGTAGAACACGCGAGAGGCGCCGGTAACGAGGGCTGCCGCCTCAGCCTTGCTGACGAGGCGCGGATCAGCGAGCGCGATACTCTTGCCGCGCTTGTGAAGCACCGCCTGTCCAGCAGCGAAAACATTCTTCAGCCAGTCCGATTTCAGCCCGTACCCGACGAGAACGACGAAGCCGTCGCGGATGGGAAAAACCAACAGCGGCGTTCGATAACGCTTGCCTGACTTGCGTCCGACATGTTCGAGTGTTCCTTGACCTGGAAGCCACGGCGTGATCGACCGAGCCGTTGGGTTGGTGACTCGATTATTGAACTTTGCCACGGCCCTTGGCACCCGCATGGACCCTCCCCGTTCCTATCCGAGCTTGAAATGATCAGTATCTGTGGGAACGCTACGGCCCGGAGCGGATCGCCGTCACTAGGGAGTTAGCTGGTGCCATGTCGCGGAGGTCCGGTGCGATGGGCCCACCGAGGCGCGACATCATTGACGCCGTAGCACTGGCATCGTGGTTCTTGATGTCGGCCGTTACATCCGCGTCTGCTCCCAGTACGTCGTCGATCTCGGCCGCTGTGTCGCGCCAGGCGTTCCTGCGCCGCTGATCCCAAATCGGTGGCAATGTCCCTACTCATGCCGGCATGGGCACCAGCGCGCTGATGTCGTCACCTTGCATGAGCTTCATGATCAGGTTCAGGTCAAAATAGGTGGTCCAGCGAGCAATCCGCCCCTCGCCGTCGACGACGAAGGTCCCCATGACCGGAATGGCCGGCTTGCTTCCCTCGGGAGTCGAGTCAATCAACGGAAGGATTACCGACAGGTTCTCCTGTCCCCGCTACGAGCGTGAATGGCCCTCCGCGAGCCCCTTCAACCGCTTCAACGTATCCGCCAGGGTGCGCCCCACCTGCCGCACCGCAATCCGGTCCGCGATATAGCCCAGCAACCCCCCGGGTGCTTGGTATGACAGCCGGAACGTCACTTTGGTCTCGCCGTCGCCGGCGTCGCGCAGCCGGATCCGGCCGCGCAGTGTGATACCCGTGATACCCACGAAAGCCACATCGCGGCCCTCGTCGAATTCCACCACCTCGATCAACCCGCCGATGGGGACCGAGCCGATCTTCCAGTGCACGATGTACCGCGCACCCACGCCGGCGGCCTGTTCGCTGGCCGTCTCCCAGCGCTCGAGGTTGCTCATGAAAGACGGGTAGCTGTCCGGGTCGCCGACCAGCTTCCACACCGCATCCCGGTCCGCGTCGATCACGCACTGCCGTTCGACGCGCATCAGCCCAGCACCGGGAATCGACGTTCGGCGGCCAACCGATCGACGCCGCCCTGCAGACTTTCTATGACCTTGTCGTGCACCGCCTGATCGTCCCCGTCGACCTCGATCGGTTCCTGCACCTCGATCACGATCTTGCTGGGCAGCGGTATGTGGCCCGCGAGGTCGCTGATGTTCAACCCCCAGGGGAACGCCAGCGATATCGGAATACTCTTGAGCCGCAACAACTTATCCGCCATGAGCAGCTTGGCCAGCCATTGGCCGCGGTTGAGGAACAGCGCACTTTCCTGGCCGCCGACGCTGGCGACCGGAACGATCGGCACGCCGGCATCACGGGCCAGTCGCACGTATCCCATCCGGCCGCCGAAGTCGACCTTGTGCCGTTCCCATGATGGCCGGAACACCTCGTAGTCGCCGCCGGGGTAAACCAGCAGCGCGGCTCCGGATTCCAGTGCCAGACGGGCATTTTCGTGGTTTGCGGCGACGGTGCCGAACTTGCGTAGCCAGCCCAGCGGCGGCGCGGAGACGACAAGATTGTGCGCCAATTGGTAGAAGGGCCGCTCGACACCGAAGTACGAGCAGAACGCAAGGGTGAAGACGAACGTGTCGGGCGGGACATTCCCGCCGCTGTGGTTGCCGACCAGCAGCACCGGCCCGTCGGCGGGAATGCGGTCCAGCCCGCGTACGTCGGCCCGGAAGTAGAGCGACGCGATGAGCCACGTTCCCGGCAGTTGATCGCGGATGTAGTCCGGGTCGCGTTGGTCGAGATCGGCTTTGGGGACCCGGGACGCCACTTGCTTGCGGGTCCAGTCCATGACCTCGCCGATGACGCCCATGTTCGTCCTGTCCCTCGGTCCGCGTCGATGCGGGCAATCGTCTCGTGTGTAGCAACCGACTACCCGCAGGGCTTTGCTTTCACACCAGCGAATCGACACCGGAAAATCAGCATCTCGCCCCCTGCTTGCAAAGACCATCGGCAACCGGAAATGACTGCGGCACAACCGAGTCCAGATACATCAGACCAGCTTTCACGCGACCCCACTCGAATGAACGGCGTTGTCGGCAGAGCGCGGTAGGGTCCGGTCCATGTCGGACAGTAGAAAGCGCAGGAAGGCCAAGCAGGCGCGGCGCGCTGCGCGTCGGAAGCGTCGCGAGCAGCAGCAGGAAGAAGAGTTCTCGCTTGTTGACGCGGTGCGGGAGGCGCTCGCCGACGAACATCCGTTGGCCCTGCTGCACACGGTGAGTTTCCTCATCCAGGCGACGTTGCCTCGATATTGCGCCGATGAAGCCGATGAAGCCGATGAAGAGGTGGTCGGCCTCGACGAACTCATCGACAGCTTCATCGCTACCGAGCTTCGCGAAACGACGGCGCTCCTAGCGGTGCTGGCCGCGCTGCTCGATGACGAGGAGCAGCGGACGCGTTGCCAACGAGAAGTCGCCGCGCGCGACCACGACCTGCCTCCGTGGATCATCGAGCTACCTGACACGCAGGTCGATCGGGCGGTGCGGATGACGCACGTGCTCGGTGACGGCGACGAGGTGATGCTCGCTGTGCGCCTGCCCTCCGGACACGAGATTGCCTGCGCGGCCTACGTCGATCACGCCAGTTCGACCGAGGTGACGGAGGCGTTCTTCGTTCCCTCGTCGCTGCAGGAAGTTCTCGACGTCGCGACGCGCAGCCGCACCGATACCGACAGCACGTTCGTCGAGATGAGCCTGGCCGACGCCCGCGCCTGGTTGCGACGGGGTGTCGAGGTAGAGGGCGTGACGTCGATGTCCGACGAGTCGGACACGTGGCCGGCAAGTCGTCCGCTGCTCCGGTGGCTGGTCCGGCGGCTACCGGAGGGAGGCAGTGACTATCAACCGCCGTTTTACAGCGCGGCACAGGTCAACGAGTTGTTGGACAGGTTCTTCGCCACCGCGCCGGGCCGGGGGTTCGACGACTACGACCGGGAGTTGTTGCGCGCGTGCATCAAAGACGGCACCGGGGATCCGTTGCGCTGGAGTGCCGGACGCCTACGTGGCCTACCGGAGCGACTGCCGGACCTCGACGACTATCCCTGCGGTCGGTCCGGCACGGTGCAAAATCTGCCGGATCTGCTGCGGGCGTACGTTCCGTTCGCGCACGCCGAAAGCGGCATCCGCGCGGAACTGACTACCGAAGCCCTGGCCGCCATCGACGAGCTCGAGCCAGAGCTTCGCCGCGGTCAACCGCCCCCGCCGCCCAGCCGCGATATGGATTCAGACCTGCGCAAATGGGTAAAATCGTAGGCGCCTTCACAAACTAGGGCTACCGGTATTCGGGCCTCGCGGCAAAATCAGTGCCGAGCTTGGTTCTTGGAGGGGATATGGCGTCGAAGCGGATCACCAGACAGGTCGAGGAGCAATCCGCCCAGGTCAGGTGGTTGTCACCATGTTGAGAACCGGTGCGGGGTACCCCAACGTGGTCGTGACGGCAGTGGCGTCCACGACCGCGCTCGCGGCGGACGCCGAAGAAACGTGGCAGCGACTGCTCGGGGGCCACAGCGGCATCCGGGAACTGGACAAACCGTTCGTCTCAGAATTCGACTCCCCGGTC
This sequence comes from Mycobacterium sp. NGS61, assembly GCF_059812325.1. Taxonomy (NCBI): domain Bacteria; kingdom Bacillati; phylum Actinomycetota; class Actinomycetes; order Mycobacteriales; family Mycobacteriaceae; genus Mycobacterium; species Mycobacterium sp. NGS61. Next base: position 631,217 of record NZ_JCALCL010000001.1, on the reverse strand, counting down.
CGCATCGGTGGGACGTTGCGCGAGGACTTCGATGAGCATCTCAACCGCGTCGAACTGCGTCGGTTCGCCTTCATGCAGAAGATGGCGGCGGTGCTGAGCCGACGGCTGTGGGAGCAGGCCGGATCCCCGGAGGTCGACACCGATCGGCTGATGGTGGCGGTCGGTCTCGGCCTGGGCAGTACCGAGGACATCCCGCTCTGGCACAACGTCTGGAAGGTCAAGGGGCTGCGCGCGGTGACGCCGATATCGGTGCAGAAGCACATGCCGAACGCGCCGGCCGCCGTGATCGGGCTCGACATGAAGGCCAAGGCAGGCGTGATGACGCCGGTGATGGCCGACGCGTCCGGCACCGCGGCCATTGCGCATGCCTGGCAGAACATCGTGCTCGGAGAGGCCGACGTCGCGATTGCCGGCGGCGTCGAGACAGTGATCGAAGCGGTGCCCGTTGCCACCTTCTGGCAGCTCGGCATGCTTTCCACCAGCAATGACAATCCTGCCGGCGCCTGCCGCCCCTTCGACGTGACCCGGGAAGGCATGGTGTTCGGCGAAGGGGGCGCACTGCTGCTGATCGAAACCGAGGAGCACGCCAAAGCCCGCGGGGCAACGATCCTGGCCCGGTTGATGGGCGCGGCCACTACCTCGGACGGATGCGATCTGGTGCGCCCGGATCCCAGTGGCGAGCGGGCTGGCGACGCCATCGCCCGCGCGATTGACGTCGCCGGGCTGGAGCCGGCGGACATCGATCACATCAACGCGCACGCCGCCGGCACGACGTTCGGCGACGTCGCCGAAGCGCGCGCGATCCGCCGAGCGCTGGGCGGTCACGCGCCCGCGGTGTACTCGGCCAAAGCGGCGCTGGGGCACTCGCTCGGCGCGGCGGGTGCCATCGAGGCGGTGCTGACCGTACAGGCGCTGCGCGACGGGATCGTGCCGCCCACGTTGAACCTCGACACCGTCGACCCTGAGATCGACCTCGACATCGTCACCGGCGAGCCGCGTCGGGGTAATTACCGTTATGCCGTCTCGGAGTCGTTCGGGCTGGGCGGGAACAACGTCGCCGTGGTGTTCGGCGCGGCCTGATCACGTGCCCGGCGAGTGCCACTCCGGCGGTCGAAGGGGTATAGGAGTGGATGTGAAGCGACTCAACGGTGTGGACGCCTTGATGCTGTACAGCGAGACACCGGAGATCCACATGCACACGTTGAAGATCGGCGTGCTCGACATCTCTAATTTCGAGCAGGACTTCAGTTTCGAGGCATTCCGGCAGATCGCCTATCCGCGGCTGATGGCGCTGGAGCCGCTGCGCTATCAGTTGGTGGACATTCCGCTCCAGCTGCACCACCCGATGTGGCGGACCAACGAGGACATCGACGTGGACTACCACCTGCGCCGGGCCCGCGTACCGGCGCCGGGCGGCCGACGTGAACTCGACGAACTGATCGGTCACATCGCGGCCACACCGCTGGACCGCTCTCGTCCGCTGTGGGAGATGTACGTTGCTGACGGCCTCGAACAGGGCCGCATCGCGATCATCCACAAGGTTCACCATGTGCTGGCCGACGGCGTCGCCTCGGCCAACCAGATGGCCCAGGCGATGGCGACTGAGCACCCGGACGCCGTGCACCGCACCGGCACCGGCCACCTGCCGACGCGCACACACCTGCTCGGCACGGCCGCACGGGACCACGCCGGGTTGATCCGCAAGCTGCCCCGGCTGGTCAGTGAGACGGCCGGCGGCGTGCAACGGGTGCGACGCCGAGCCAAAGAGCGGGGCACCCACCCCGACCTGGCCCGCAATTTCGCGCCGCCGCAGAGTTTCATCAATCACCGGGTGACTCCCGGGCGCCGGTTTGCAACCGCGCCGCTGGCGTTGGCCGATGTGAAGGAGACGGGTCGGCATCTCGGCGTCACGCTCAACGACGTCGTGCTGGCCACCGTGGCCGGTGCGTTGCGCCGACTGTTGCTGCGCTACGACGGGCTGGCCGACGCCCCGTTGATCGCCGGCGTTCCGGTGAGCTTCAACACCTCGCCGGAACGCTTGGCGGGCAACGAGTTCACCTACATGACTCCGTCGTTGCCGGTCCATGTCGACGATCCGCTGGAGCGGGTGAGGTTGACGTCGGTCGCGACCAAGATCGCCAAGGAGAACCACCAGCTGCTCGGCCCCACGGTGCTGCCGGCGTGGTTGTCCTATCTGCCGCCATCGTTGGCGCCGAGGTTGTTTCGGACGCAGGCCCGCCGCGTGGAGTCGGCCAGTGTGATGAACCTGACCGTGTCGAATGTGCCCGGCCCGCGGGAACGGGGACACATCCAGGGCGCCGTTGTCAGCGAGATCTACTCTGTCGGACCGATTGTCGCTGGCAGCGGCATGAACATCACGGTGTGGAGCTACGTTGATCAGCTGGCCATCTCGGTGCTGACCGACGATGTGACGCTGGCCGATCCGCACGAGGCCACCGATGCGTTGATCGATTCGTTCATCGAACTGCATAGTGCTGCAGGACTTTCCGATAGTCTGACGCCGGTGGGCACGGCGCTGCCGGTGGCCACGGCGGTGCCGGCGGCCGGGTGAACGCCGGGATTTCAGCGTTACCCTCAATATCATTGTCGCACTGAGCGACTCATGAAAGGACGCCATGACGGACCCCGGTAGGCTGGCACGCCGCAAGGCGACCGTCATCGAGCACATGCAGAGCGAGAACGTCCAGGAATGGGACCGGACGATGGCGACGTTCAGCCACCCCCGCTACGAGTTGCCGGACGGGACGGTGTTCGACGGCGCCGACGAGGTGATGCGGTACTGGATAGATGGCCGCTCCATGGTGCCTGATCAGCGCAACGAACTGATCGAACTGACTCACTTGGACGGTGACCAGGTCCTGATCGAATTCTGGTTGCGTGGCACCCCGTCGGCGACGGGTGAACCGTTCGAGGTGCGGTTGTGGGCAGTCTTCGATTTCGACGACGCGGACCTGATCACCGGCGAGCGGGTCTATGCCAGCTGTCCACTCGGTGCGGAATGATTCCGCCCCGGCCGCCCACAGATGTTTTCGTCCACCCGGTGACGGGAACCTCAACGTGTGCCGAATCGCGAGGAGCCGATCACAGCTATGCCCGGTGAGGTGACGGAATCGGTCCGCAGCCTTATTCCCGCCCGCATCGACCGCCTGCCCTGGTCTCCGTTCCACACTCGCATGGTGGTGGCGCTCGGGGTGGCCTGGATCCTGGACGGCCTGGAGATCACCGTGGCCAGCGCGGTGGCCGAGACCCTCACCGAACCTGCGACGCTGCACCTGTCGCCGGCGTCGGTCGGTTTCCTGGCGACGGTCTATCTGGCCGGCGAGGTGTTCGGCGCGCTGTTCTTCGGCCATCTGTCCGACAAGCTGGGCCGACGCAATCTGTTCACCATCACCTTGGGTGTGTACCTGATCGGCAGCGCCCTGACTGCGTTCACGCTGGGCAACAACTTCGGCTGGCTGCTGTTCCTCTACATCACCCGGTTCATCGCCGGAATGGGCATCGGCGGCGAATACGCCGCTATCAACTCGGCGATCGACGAACTGATCCCGGCCCGTTACCGCGGCCGGGTCGACATCGCGGTCAACGGCACCTATTGGGCCGGGGCCATCCTCGGCACGCTGGGCACCTTCGTCTTCCTCAAGATGATCGACCTCAGCCTGGGCTGGCGGCTAGCTTTTCTGATCGGGCCGGTGCTCGGCCTGGTCATCGTGTTCGTCCGGCGGAACCTGCCGGAAAGCCCCCGTTGGCAGGTGATGAACGGCCGCGCCGAGGAGGCCGAGCAAACCATCACCCTCATCGAGCACGCCATCAAATCCACCGGCGTCTCGCTGCCCCCCGTCGATCCGGCGAAGGCGATCGACCTGCTCCCCGCCGAGAAGATCGGATATCTGACGCTGACCCGGGTGCTGTTCCGGCTCTATCCGAGCCGGGCCGTGCTGGGCGCCTCGTTGATGATCAGCCAGTCGTTCCTGTACAACGCCATTTTCTTCACCTACACGCTGGTGCTGGGCAAGTTCTACGACGTTCCGGCGCAGTCGACGCCGTTGTATCTGATCGCGTTCGCGGTGGGAAACCTGTTGGGACCGTTGACACTCGGACATTTTTTCGACACGATCGGCCGGCGCAAGATGATCGCCGGCACCTACCTGCTGTCCGGATTGCTGCTGGCGGTGAGCGCTGTCCTGTTCAAGGCGGGCGTGCTCAGTGCGCTGACTCAGACCGTGGCCTGGTGCGCAATTTTCTATGTCGCGTCGGCCGGGGCGAGTGCGGCCTATCTGACGGTCAGCGAGATCTTCCCGCTGGAGGTCCGGGCGAAGGCGATTGCGGTGTTCTTCGCCATCGCCCAGTGTTTCGGCGCCCTGGGCCCGGTCATCTACGGTGCGCTGATCGGCGACGGCTCTGAGTCGATGCCGCTGTTCCTGGGCTACCTGCTGGGCGCGGGGGTGATGATCGCCGGCGGGTTGATCGCCTGGTTCCTGGCCGTTGACGCCGAGGGTAAATCGCTGGAAGACATCGCCACCCCACTGGCAGCTGCCACCGAATGAGGTGTATGTATGTCTTCGACCGCATTAAGCAGCTAGTGCGGGTTTGCTGCGGATAATGTCAGATGATGAGCGATCGCTCGGTGGGGCCGGACAGAGCTCGAGAGGGATACCAGTGGTCTTCCGTGCAGACCAGGAGATCGGCAGAGATCTCGCCGCTGTCGATTGGTCCTCCACCCCACTAGGGCCCGTCGACGAGTGGCCGCAAAGTCTGCGTACGGCGGTCAGTATCCTTTTGTCGTCCCAGTTTTCGATGTGGATGGGGTGGGGACCCGAGCTCACTTTCTTCTGCAACGCCGCGTACCGCCGCGACACCCTGGGACGCAAATATCCGTGGGCGCTGGGCCGGCCGGCCAGTGAGGTGTGGGCCGAGATCTGGCCGGATATCTCGCCGCGCGTGGAGCGCGTGCTGGATGCCGAGGAGTCGACCTGGGACGAGGCGTTGCTGCTCATCCTGGAGCGGTCCGGCTACCCCGAGGAGACCTACCACACGTTCTCCTACAGCCCGCTGCGTGACGACGACGCGCGCGTGGTCGGTTTGCTGTGTGTCGTCAGCGAGGACACCGGCCGGGTGATTGCGCAGCGTCGTATGGCGACGATGCGCGACCTGGGTTCCGATCCCAGCGTGGGACGCACGGAGCGGCAGATGCTGGATTTCGCCGCTCAGCAACTCAGTCTCAACCCCTACGACCTGCCCTTCACCATCACCTATCTGTTCGACGACCGGGGTGACGCGCAGCTCGCCGGTGTCAGTGGGATCGCTGCCGGGCACCCGGCGGCACCGGAGATCGTGCCGCGGTCCGGTACGTCGGTGTGGCCCGTGGAACGGGTATCGCACGGTGAATCCGAACTCGTCGAACTGGACGGCGCCGCACTGCAGCTGCCGTCCGGCGCCTGGCGCGAACCGCCCACCCGCGCACTGCTGGTGCCGCTGCTGCAACAGGGTGGCCCACCGGTCGGATTCCTGGTCGCGGCGCTGAACCGGCACCGTGAGTTCGACGACGGTTACCGCGGTTTCGTGGAGTTGGTCGCCGGCTACCTGGCCACCGGCGTGAGCGATGCCCGCAGCTATGAGGCGCAGCAACAGCGCGCCGAGGCACTCGCCGAGCTCGACCGCGCCAAGACCACGTTCTTCTCCAATATCAGCCACGAATTCCGCACTCCGCTCACCCTGATCCTCGGGCCCGTCGAAGAGCTGAGCGGCCGAGCGGTCGGCGTCGACGACTACGCGCGCCAGGAACTGGAGCTGGTGCACCGCAATGTCCTGCGGCTGGCCAAGCTGGTCAACACGCTGCTGGACTTCTCGCGCATTGAGGCGGGCCGGATGCGCGCCCGGTTCGAACCCGTCGACCTCGCCACGGCCACCGCCGAACTGGCCAGCGTGTTCCGCTCGGCGATCAGCCAGGCCGGTCTGACGTTCGTGGTGGACTGCCCGCCGCTGCCCGAACCGGTGTACCTGGACCGTGAGATGTGGGAGAAGGTGATCCTGAACCTGCTCTCCAATGCGCTGAAGTTCACCTTCGAGGGCTCCATCACCGTCCGGGTGGCCCGGGAGGACGACCACGCCGTCGTCACGGTGACCGACACCGGGATCGGCGTGCCGGCAGCGGAGATGCCCCGGCTCTTCGAACGCTTCCACCGGATCGAAACGGCCCGCGCCCGGTCCACCGAGGGCAGTGGTATCGGCTTGGCGCTGGTCAAGGAACTCGTCGGATTGCACGAGGGCACGATCACCGCGGAGAGCCAGGAGGGCGTGGGCACGTCGTTCCGCGTACGGTTGCCGTTCGGCGCGAGTCATCTGCGCACCGACGAATTGAGCACGGCACCCGCCGCGCCCCCGGCCACCGGCGCGGTGGCCGCACCGTTTGTGCAGGAAGCGTTGCGCTGGCTGCCCGGCCCGCCGGACCAGCCCGACGCCGCTCCGGTGGCAGGGGCCCGGGCCCGCGTCCTGGTCGCCGACGACAACGCCGACATGCGTGAATACCTGGCCAATCTGCTGGGCGCGGCGGGCTATGCGATCAGCACATTCAGTGACGGCGTGACGGCGCTGGAAGCCATCCGCACCCAGCTTCCGGATCTGGTGATCAGCGACGTGATGATGCCGGGCCTGGATGGTCTGCAGCTGCTGGCCGCGCTGCGCAACGATCCACGTACCGCGGCGCTGCCTGTCCTGCTGCTGTCCGCGCGCGCCGGTGAGGAGGCTTCTGTCGAGGGTCTGCTGGCCGGTGCGGACGACTACCTGGTCAAGCCTTTCGTCGCCGCGGATCTGCTGGCCCGGGTGCGTACCAACGTCGATCTCGCGCGCCTGCGGACCCACCACGCCCGGTGGCGCACCGCCCTGGTGGACTCCTTGCAGGAAGCCTTCTTCATCTGCGACGAGCACGGCGCGGTCATCGAAATCAACACTGCCTTCACCGATATTCTCGGCTTCGGCCCCGAAGATCTGCCTTATGAGCCCCTGCACCCGTGGTGGCCGGACGCCGAGACCGACCCCGAGGGTCACCGACTGGCCGGAGAGGCGTTCGCGGCGCTACTGAGCCAGAACCAGGGTGGCTACACCATCCCGGTCGTGCACCGGGCCGGGCACCGGGTGTGGGTGGCGGTCAGCTTCAACCATGCCGCCGATCCGGACACCGGGCGCCAGGTCATGGTGGGCACGATGCGTGACGTCACCGCCGAGCACTATTTCGTGCAACGGCAGACGGCGCTCGCTGCGCTCAATCAGCAACTGGCGCAAGCTGATACATTGGATGAGGCGCTGCGTGGCGCGGCCGAGGAGTTGCGCCGGGTGTGGCAGGCCCGCACTGTGCTGGCGGTGACGTTCCCCAGCGACGCCCCGCGCGGGAGTGCCCCCCAGCTCGTGTGCGCCGGCGACGCGGTCAAGTGGACCGATCTGCCACCGGCCCGGCGCGAACTGATCGAGTCACTGCGCGGCGCCGACCTGCTCACCACCGTCAGCGACGAGGCGGGCAGCGCGGGTATCGCGCTGCAGCAGCCCCGCGGGATCCTGGTCGTCTGGATTCAGCTGGCCGAGAACCGGGAGTTCACCCCCGCCGACCACACGTTGCTCACGGTGCTGGCCGGGCGGCTCGGACAAGGGCTGCAGCGGGTCTACCAATTGGACGAGCAGCGCGAAACAGCGGTGGCGCTGCAGCACGCCATGCTCGGTCCGGCGCACCCGCCCGGCGGCATCGCCGTGCGCTACCACCCCGCGAGTCGTCCGCTTCAGGTCGGTGGCGACTGGTACGACGTCGTCGACCTCGACGACGGGCGGGTCGCCCTCATTGTGGGTGACTGCGTCGGGCACGGGTTGGCGGCCGCCACGGTGATGGGCCAGCTGCGTAGCGCATGTCGCGCGCTGCTGCTCGAACAATCAAGTCCCAGTGCGGCTCTCGCGGGTCTGGACAGGTTCGCCGCACAGTTGCCCGGCGCCCGGTGCACCACCGCGTTCTGCGCGGTACTCACGCTCGACACCGGAGAACTGTTGTACGCCAACGCAGGTCATCCGCCGCCCATCCTGGTGCATGCCGACGGCACCAAGGTGTTGCTGGACGGTGAACACGGCCTGCCGCTGGCGCTGCGGCCGCAGTGGCTGCGGCCGGAAACGCAGATCACGATGCCGCCGCGGGCGACGTTGTTGCTCTACACCGACGGGCTGGTTGAACGCCGCGGCGCATCGCTCGACGACGGGATGGCCCGCGCTGCCGATCTGGTGCAGGACAGTCGCTCGCAGGAGCTCGACGAGGTAGCCGACCACCTGATGGCCGGCCTGGAACCCACCGGTGGTTATCCCGACGACGTGGCCGTGCTGCTTTATCGCCAACCTGCCCCGCTGACAATGGAATTCACCGCCAACACCAACCACCTGGCCGGCAGCCGAGCTGCCCTGCGCGGCTGGCTGACCCAGGTCGGCGTCGACCCGCACCAGATTCAGGACGTGCTCACCGCCACCGGAGAGGCGGTCGCGAACGCGATCGAGCACGGTCACCGCGACCGTCCCGAGGGCACCGTCTCGCTGCGCGCGAGCGCAGTGGTCGACCGCCTGCAGGTCACGGTCACCGACACCGGAGTGTGGAAAACTCCGACGGCCACCCCAGGGATGAGCCGTGGTCGCGGAATCTCCCTGATGCGAGTTCTGATGGAAGACTTCAGCATTCACTCCACCGACGCCGGCACGACCGTTCACCTGTACTCGAGGATCGCGTAATGGCTACACCGCTCAGCCTCAACACAGACCGTGCCGCAGACGGGACGCCCCGGGTGGTGGCGACGGGTGAGATCGACCTCAGCAACATCGTGGTGTTCAAACGGGCGCTCACCGCCGCCAACGGCGGCACCCGCGGGCCCATCACGATCGATCTCAGCGCGGTCAGGTATGTGGACAGCGCCGGCATCAACGCGCTCTTCGATCACGCCGACGCTGTCGACGATCTGCATGTGATCGTCCATCCGCTGCTCGTCCGGGTGCTCACCGTCAGTGGTTTCAGCAAGATCGCGACCGTCGAGTCGGCCGGTGTGGACGGCGCCCGCTGACTACCGGCGGGAAGCCTGAGTCGCGCGGGTTATGGTTCGGTGATGGGTGATTCCGCGAACCAACACGTGGTCGTCGTCGGCGGTGGTCTGGCCGGCCTGGCGGCGACGGTGTGGCTGGCCGAACTGGGCTACGCGGTGACGCTGCTGGAGAGCAACGGTTCGTTGGGTGGTCGCACCATTGGTCTGACGTCGGGCCACGGCGATGCCATCGAAAACGGCCAGCATGTCCTGGCCGGCTCGTACGACTGCATCTTCCGCTACCTGGAATCCATTGGCACCCGGCAGTTTTTGACGTTTCCCGACGAGTTCGGCGTACGTTACCCGGGCGGGCATGTCGAGACGTTCGGCCTGCGCCCGGCCCACGCGCGACGCATGCTGCTCGGCCGGGTCCGCGGGCTGGGCATCCCCACCCTGCTCAAGACAGCACCGGCGTGGGGCCGACTCGTTCGCGAGGTCATCCGGTTCGACGACGCCCTGGACGACATCACCGTCGAGGAGTGGTTCGACCGCCTCGGCTTCCCGGCCGCGGTACGGCGAATCATGCTCAACTCCATGGTGATCGGGCTGTTGAACGAACAGCCGCAGCTGGCCTCCGCGCACGCGTTCGCGGCACTGCTGCGCACCGGCGCCGACCGCGTCCGTCGGGGTGGCAGCGCCGCAGCGCGAATCGGTTATCCGACAGTCGATCTGGAGACGCTGTACCTCGAGGGTGCGCGGCGGGTGATGGCCGAACGGGGGGTGGACGTGCGGCTGCGCACCCGGGCGGTGTCGGTCACCGTCACCGACGGTCGAGCCGACGGGGTGCAGGTGTCCGACGGTTCGACGATCGACGCCGACGCGGTGGTGCTCGCCGTGCCCTCCTGGAACCTGCGTTCGTTGCTGGACGAGGTGCCGGGTTCGGAGGATGCCCGACTGGCGGCCAAGCAACTCGAGCCGATCCCGATCATGAACGCCTACGTGCTGCTCGACCGTCCGTTGGAAACCGTCGCTCCCTGGGAGTCGTTGCTCGACAGCGATATCGGCTGGGTCTTCGACCGGGACCGCATGCACGGTCCGCGCGAAGACGGCAACCACCTCTACGCGCTGACCACCTGTGCCGCCTACGACCTGATGCCGCTGAAGAACCGCGAGGTGGCTGACCGCCTGGTGGAGGCGCTCAAAGCCAGCTATCCGGCCGCCCGGGACGCCCGGGTGCTGGACGTGACCGTGGTGCCGTGGCCCAAGGCCACCTTCTCCTCACGGGTCGGGATGTCCACCATCCGCCCGGGAAACCGCACCGCGCTGCCCAACCTCGCGCTGGCGGGGGACTGGACGCACAACGACTGGCCGACCACCATGGAGGGTGCGGCTCAAAGTGCTGCTCGGGCAGTCGATCTCGTTCATTCAGCGCTCACGCCCGGGAGGTGAGCGGTACCGGCCGTCGGCGATATGACAGGCTGAACCCCATGGCTCGACTGCAGGGACGACGGGTTGCCATCACCGGTGGCGCGCAGGGCATCGGACGGGCTATCGGTGAGGCGCTGATCGCCGCCGGCGCCCGGGTGGTGCTCGGCGATGTGCAGGAGGCCGCCGTGCAGGCGACCGCAACCGAACTCGGCAGCGCGGCAACGGGTTACCACCTCGACGTGATGGACGAGGCCGCGTTCGAGACGTTTCTGGATCGGGCGACCGAGCAGCTCGGCGGCCTCGACGTGTTGGTCAACAACGCGGGCATCATGCCGATCGGGCCGTTTCTGCAGGAGAGCCCCGGGGTCACCCGGCGAACCATCGAGATCGACGTCCTTGGTGTGCTGACCGGAACCCGGCTGGCGGGTACCCGCTTCGCGCAGCGCGGATCGGGCCACATCGTCAACATCGCGTCGGTGATGGGCACGCTGGCGTCGCCGAACGCGGCGACCTATTGTGCGGCCAAGTACGCGGTGGTCGGTTTCAGCGAGGCGCTGCGGCAGGAGTGGCGTGGCAGCGGGGTCAACATCTCGGCGATCTGCCCGGGCTTCGTGCGCACCGAGCTGATCGCGGGGATGGCCGCCCCGGGATTGCTGGAGCGGTTCCTGGTGATCGACCCGGAGGACGTCGCGACGGCCGTGGTCGACGAACTTCGCAAGGGCGCGTCCCGGACGGTGTTCGTCCCCAAGCTGGTCGGTCTGGTCTCCCGCGGAACGGCCTCGATGCCCAGCGCCATCGTCGACACGGCCTTCCGGCTGTCCGGCGGCAACAAGGTCACCTCGGGGTTGGATCGCCAAAAACGGGCGGCCTACCAGGCAAAACTCGAAGGGCGACCGGAGAAGGAGCAGGAATGAGCCGTATCGAATTGACCGGATTGCGCGGCGTGCCGGAGACAGCGCTCAGTGCGGCGCTGGTGGCGACGTTGCCGGACAACGCGGCGCCGGCCCCCTGGGAGTGTCGCTGCTCGGCGTTGCTGTGGCTGGGACGCGGAGGGCGCGCCGCAGCGGCGGCTCTGCCGCCGGCCATGGCCGGCAGCCCGGCGCTGGCCACGGTGGGAGCCTTCGTCCGTTACACCGACACCCCCGTCGGCGCGTACGACGAGGTGCTCGGCATGGTCGCCTCCCGCACCGGCCTGCGGCCGTGGGGCAACGTGGCCTTCATGTCGGTGGATTCGGAGTCCAGCCTGGTCGGGGGCCGCACCAACTGGGCGATGCCCAAGACGCTGGCCCGCTTCAAAGGCGAGCTGGCCGACGGCGAGCTCATCACCGGCGAGGGCAGCGACGAGGTGTCCTGGTCGGTCAGCGCCAAGCCGCGGGTGAAGGGTCCGGCGATACCTCTGAAGCTCAAGGCGTCGGCGCGCCAGCAGTTCGCCGACGGCCGGGTCGGTGACTCGGAGCTGATCTTCGCCGGCCGGGTACGGCCCGCGTTGGTGACGGTCGGCGTCTCCTCGGCCGGACCGCTACCGACCTGGCTGCGCCCCGGTCTGCATGCCGGCGTCTACATCCACGACGCCACCTTCACCCTCGGCGAGCCACGCTTCTAGTCGATCTCGCCGTACTCGTCGAACCAGTGCGCGAGTTTGCCGCGGCGGCTGACCGCGCGCAGCCGTGCTTCGGCGGCCGCCCTGGTCTTGCTGGTGGTGACGATCATCAGTTCGTCGCCGGCCGCGATCCGGGTATCGGGCTCCGGGACGAAGGTGTGGCCGTTGCGGATGATCAGTGTGATCACCGCCGGGTCGGGCAGGCGCAGCTCCAGGATGGTCACGTTGTGCAGCCGCGAGGGCCGCTGCACGGTCATGGTCAGCAGCTCGGCGTCCAGCATGTCCAGCGGGGCGGCCTCGACCTGGATTTCCCGGGTGGCCTCCCGCGAGATCAGACCCAGGATGCGGGCGATGGGGCGCAAGCTGGGACCCTGGATCAGGGTGAAGACCACGACCAGCACGAAGACAACGTTGAGTAGGCGCTGACTGCCCTGGACCCCGGCCACGATCGGGAACGTCGCCAGCACGATCGGCACGGCGCCGCGCAGCCCCGCCCAGGACAGGAAAACCTGGTCGCGCCACGGCACCCGGAACCAGACCAGCGACCCCACCACCGACAGCGGCCGCGCCACCAGCAGCAGCACCAGTCCGATGACGATCGCCGGCACCACGTCCACCGCCAGTTCACTGGGGTCCACCAGCAACCCGAGCAGCACGAACAGCCCGATCTGCGCCAGCCAGCCCACGCCTTCGGCGAACGACCGGGTCGCCGAGCGGTGCGGCAGTCCCGAGTTCGCCAACACCACGGCGGCCAGGTAGGCGGCGATGAATCCGCTGGCGTGGGCGTCGCCGGCGGCGGCGAATGCGACCATGCCCAGTCCGAACGTCGCGATCGGATACAGGCCCGATGCGGGCAGCGCGATGCGGCGCAGCCCCAAGGCCCCCAGGTAACCGACGACCACCCCGATCGCCGATCCGCCAAGCAGTTCATAGACCAGGTGGCTCAGCGCGCCCTCCGGTTCGAACACGAAGGGCACCACGCTGAACATCAGCACCAGGATCACGCCGGGCGCGTCGTTGAATCCCGACTCGGCTTCGAGCAGCCCGGCAATGCGCCGCGGCAGCGGCAGCACTCGCAGTACGGAGAACACCGCCGCGGCGTCGGTGGAGGACACGATGGCGCCGAGCAGCAGCGCCAGTTGCCAGTCGATGTCCAGCAGCAGATGCGCGCCCACCGCGGTCACCAGCGTGCTGATCACCACGCCGAGGCTGGCCAGGGTGCCCGCCGGCGCCAGTACCTTGCGGATGTCGCTGAATCTGGTGGTCAGACCGCCTTCGACCAGGATCACTGCCAGCGCCGCAGTCCCCACGTTGCGGGCCAGCACCACGTTGTCGAACTCCAGCCCCAACCCGTCCTCGCCGATCGCGACACCGACCAGCAGGTAGAGCAGCAGGCTGGGGAAGCCCACGACGGTGGCCACCCGGGTGCCGACAATGCTGGCCAGCAGCACCAGGCCGCCAACCGACACCGTCAGGTACAGCTGTTCCAGAGTCATTCTTTCCCGTTCAACACGACCGGCGCTTACCGCGGTTGGTACGACGAGGATGCCGATTCCGGCGTCATGTCAGTAAATCAGTCCGAGGCCGTTCGTCGCTCACCTCGCCGCGGGACGTGCTCACCCTCACGCCATACGCAAAGATGATTGCGTGACGACACGGAAACTGCGGATCGGTATTGCCGGGGCGGGCAATGTCGGCCGTTCGGTCGCACAGGAGCTGCTCGACGCCGGCCAGAAGGTCTTGCTGATCGAACGCCAGCGGCGGGCCTTCGAGCCGCACAAGGTCCCGGATGCGGACTGGCTGAACGCCGACGCCTGTGAAATGGCCTCGCTGGAGGAGGCGGGGGTGCACCTGTGCGACGTGGTGATCGCCGCCACCGGCGACGACAAAGCCAACCTGGTGGTGGGCCTGCTGGCCAAGTCCGAGTTCGGCGTGCCCCGGGTGGTGGCGCGGATCAACGACGTTCGCAACGAATGGCTGTTCGGCCAGGCCTGGGGGATCGACGTCGCGGTCTCGACGCCGGGCGCCATGGTCGCCGGCATCGAGGGTGCCATCGACGTCGGACACCTGGTGCGGCTGATGGGACTGCGGGAAGGCCGGACCGCCCTGACGAAGCTGACGTTGCCTGACGACAACCCCACCGTGGGCCAGCGGGTCGAGGAGCTGGACCTGCCGCACAACACCGCCCTGGTCACCGTGGTCCGCGGCGATCAGGTCATCGCACCCGGTCCTGACGACGTGCTGGAGGGGGGCGACGAATTGTTGTTCATCGCCGACAACGCCCGGGAACGTGCCCTGTGGGCCGCCGTCAACAGGATCAAGCCGTCACCGCGGATGCCGATGCGTCACGACGCCTGGTGAGGACCCCCGATGTCCGTTGCCGCGCTGCGTGAGATGTTCGAGCGCATGGTCGTCGCCAAGAACGCCGACCTGGTCGAGCGCTACTATCACCCCGACTTCGTGATGTGCTCGGACGGGATGACCCAGGGTTACGCCGAGTTCCACGAAAGCCACCGGCACCTCTACCAGACCGCCATCAGCTACGCGGTCGAGTATGACGAGCAAGCCTGGGTGGAAGCGCCCGACCGGGTCGCCGGCCGGGTGTGGATCACCACATCGCGTCCGGGCGAGCGGCCGACCCGCATCGAGGTGGTGCTGATCGCGGCCTATCTCGACGGGCGCATCCACCGGGTCTGGGAGACCACCTGGCCGAGCTGGCGTGGCGTCGCCGCGCTGGAAGGGTACTGAGCGTCCGTGGATACCGAGCGCGCCGTCGTGCGCCGGTTGCTCGACGACGTCGGCCTGGCCGCCATCATCGACGTCCACACCCATTTCATGCCGAAGCGGGTGCTCGACAAAGTGTGGGCGTACTTCGACGGAGTCGGCCCGTTGACCGGCCGGCCGTGGCCGGTCGCCTATCGCCTCGACGAGCAAGCGCGGGTGGCGACGTTGCGGGACTTCGGGGTAGCGGCGTTCTCCTCGCTGGTGTACCCGCACAAGCCGGACATGGCCGCGTGGCTCAACGCCTGGTCGGCCCAATTCGCCGCCATCACACCGGATTGCCTGCACACCGCGACTTTCTACCCCGAACCCACCGCCGCCGAGTACGTGACACGCGCGATCGGTGACGGAGCGCGGGTGTTCAAGGCCCATGTGCAGGTCGGTGACTATGCGCCGACCGATCCGCTGTTGGCGCCGGTCTGGGCGGCGTTGGAGCAAGCGGGGATCCCGACGGTGATCCACGCCGGATCCGGCCCGGCGCCAGGCACTTTCACCGGTCCGGGCCCGGTGGCCGAGGTGTTGGAGCGCCACCCGTCGTTGCGGTTGATCATCGCCCACCTGGGCATGCCCGAATATCGGGAGTTCCTTGACCTTGCCCAGCGGTTCTCCGGGGTCTATCTCGACACGACGATGGTGTTCACCGACTTCACCGAGCAGCTGCACCCGTTTCCGCGCCGGGAGCTGCCACGGCTGGAGGAACTGGGCGACAAGGTGCTCTTCGGTAGCGATTTTCCCAACATCCCCTACCCGTACCACCACTCCATCGAGTCGATCACCAGGCTGGGTCTGGGTGACCAGTGGTGCCGAAAAGTGCTGCACGACAATGCGTTCGAACTGTTCAGCTGAGTGTTCAGCCCAGCCGGCGCAGCAATTCGGTGGCCGCCCGGCGCCCGCTTTGCAGCGCCCCGTGCACCGTGCCGGGGTTGTCCACCCCGATCGCCTCACCGGCCAGGTAGAGCCGGTCGCTGACGGGCTCCTGCAGTCGGCGGCGGTCATCGGGCCCGGACCCGGGTGCGTGGTAGGAGTATGAACCCAGGGCGTAGGGATCACGCGTCCAACCTGAGCAGCGGACCTCGGTCACGTCGGCGCCGAACAGCCGACGTCCGATGGGCATCGCGCCGGCCAGCAACTCGGTGGGGGAGGCGGACTCCACCCGGCGGCCGCGCTCACCTGGGTTGAAGGCCAACACCACCGGGCCGGCGCTGGCCGGCAGCGTGAACCACTGCGCCCACATCCCCTGCTCGGAACCCAGATACTGAAAGAAGGCGTTCTCCTGATCCCAATTGCGTTGTGAGAAAAGGAAATAGCTCTTGGACAAGACGCCGAATCCCAAGGCGCTCACCGCGTGGGCGTGTCCGTCGGGCAGGGGCGGCTCGAAGGTGATGCTCCCGGCTTTCAGGACGCCGAGCGGAACGGTGACGATGGCGGCCGGCCCCTCGAACGTCTGGCCGGCGGCATGTATCGTCACCGAATTACCCTGTCGGGTAACAGATTTCACTGGTGACCGCAAGGTGATGTGGAGTCCGTCGGCCAGTTGCCGGGGCAGGGCGTCGTAGCCGCTGGTGATCACCGACTGCGGACCGCGTGTGTAACTGCCCAGGTCGAACGTCGCCGCCGAGAGCTGGTCGGCGTCGGCGGCGTACTCGTCTTCGATGTCGGTGGTGACGTAGTAGGCCAACTCGGCGCGCTCGACGTCGGAGAGTCCGTGGGCCGCAGTGCTGATCGCGGCACCCAGGCTGCCCCCGTCGGCGTCGTCGCGGGCGTCGGAGACCAGCGTGCGCCAGGTCGTCGCGTCGTACGTCAACGGCGGCAATCGGGGATCGATGGTCAGCTTCGAAGCGTGGTCGTAGTCGGTCGGCACGACGTGCGCGTGGGCCTGCTGGGCCAGTTCAACCAACGGGTTGTTGGTGGTCCCGTGGATCCACGAAGCCCCCATTTCCAGCGGCACACGCCAGTCGCGAATGGTGCTGACCCGCCCGCCGATCCGGTTACGGGCTTCGATGACCCGGACCGGCCGGCCGGCGTCTTGCAGGGTGCGCGCCGCAGCCAGGCCGGCCATCCCGGCGCCGACGACCAGCACTGACTTGGAGTCGGGGGAAGTCGGGTGCCGATGCGGCGCGCAACCCGCCGCTACCAGCGCCGTCGCCGCCAAGAACTCCCGCCGGGACATCCGGGACACGACTGTGAGGGTCTCACGCCGTTACCCGATTGTGTTCTGCGAATGTGACAGAGCGCACATTACGGTCAGGTAAACTCGCCAGGACCGGAGGGCGGCAACGGTGCCGCCGCCAAGGGGGGAGCTGCGATGAGTGCTCGAAGGAACACCCAGTCCGTAGCTGATGCGATGCCGCCGGGCCGTCCCCTGACGGTCCGCGCGGCAGACGGAACCCGGTTGCACGCTGAGGTGTTCGGGCCCGAGGACGGCTATCCGATCGTGCTGACGCACGGATTCGTGTGTGCCATCCGCGCCTGGACTTACCAGATCGCCGACCTGGCGGGCGAATACCGTGTGATCGCCTTCGACCACCGCGGTCACGGCCGCAGCGGCGTGCCCCGCCGCGGCGGGTACAGCCTCAAACACCTGGCGTCCGACCTCGACTGCGTGCTGGAAGCAACCCTGGCTCCGCACGAGCGTGCGTTGATCGCCGGGCACTCGATGGGTGGTATGACCATTCAGGCGTGGTCGCAGCGGTACCGCCACAAGGTCACCCGGCGTGCCGACGCCGTCGCGCTGATCAATACGGCCAGCGGTGATCTGTTGTCCAAGATCAGGTTGCTGTCGGTGCCTGCGGGTCTCTCACCTGCCCGGGTGATCGCCGGCCGGACGCTGATCAACGCCATCGGCGGCTTGCCGCTGCCGAATGCGGTCCGGATTCCCAGCCAATACATGGTCGCGATGATGGCCACCGGCGCCGACGCCGACCCCGGGATCGTCAAGCTGGTCTACGAACTGTTCGCCCAGACCACGCCCGCCGGTCGCGGCGGCTGCGCGCGAATGCTCATGCACGAGATGGGTTCTCGCCACCTCAGCCTGGACGGCCTGACGGTGCCGACGCTGGTCGTCGGCAGCAAGCGGGACCGGTTGACGCCGATCAGCCAGTCCCGGTTGCTCGCGGCCACCGCTCCGAATGTCGTCGGTCTCGTGGAACTGCCCGGCGGTCACTGCTCGATGCTCGAACAGCCCGACGAGTTGAACCGGCAGTTGCGCGGACTCGCCGAATCGGTGCGGGCGCGGCACGATCGAATTCGACTGATCAGCTCATAACAGCGCGGCGACCGCTGCGGCGGCCCGCTGGCCGGAGCTGACGGCGCCGTCGAAGTATCCGGTCCATGCGTCGGCGGTCTCGGTACCGGCCCAGTGAATGGGGCCGACCGGCTCCCGCAGCAACCGGCCGTACTTCGTCCACGACCCCGGCGGCACCGCGGCGGTAGGACCCCCTGGAGCGAATTCTTCTGTGCCCCAACGGTAGTCGGCATAGTCCAGCGGCTTGAGCGCTTCGTCGCCGTAGAGCGAGGCGAAGCAGCGCAGGGTGTCGCGGCGGCGCTGGTCGGTGGTCAGGGAGTCGAAGGCGCGGGCGTCGACGAAACCCATCAGAATGCCCGGTCCGTCTTCGTGCGGGCTGACGTCGAATGTGATGAACACCGGACCCGTGTCGAGCAGCGCTGAGCCGGAGAAACCCTGCGCCCGCCAGAATGGCGTCTCATACGCTGCATAAGCCTTGCTCAGGCGGCCCTGCGGCCAGTGCTGGGCGAGTTCGGCGTAGTCGGGCGGCAGCGGCGGGGTGAATTCGATGTGGTGGCGGTGCGCCGGCGGGATCGCCACGATGACGAAACCGGCCTCGGCCTGGCCCTGATCGGAGGTGACGGTGACCCCCGACCCGTGTCGTTCGATGCGCCGGACGGGTGCGTCCAGGACGACGCGCGAGCCCAATTCGGCCGCTGCGAATTCCGCGACCTGCTGGGTGCCGCCGGGAAACCGGTCCTGCTGCGCACCGTTCTCGGTGTCGAGCAGCCGGTTCAGTCCGCCGGCGGCCCGCACGTACCGGGTGGCGTGCAGCATCGAGACGTCGTCGGGTTCGCACCCCCAGGTCACCCGGGACATGATCGCCATCAGGTCGCGCGAAGATTCGGTGGCGTGCACCATGCGCAACCATTGGCCCAGGGACACGCTGTCCAGTTGGCGTGCCCGCTTGGCCTCCCACGGCCGGGAAACCGGGACGGTACGGGAAAGTCTCCCGAACTGCCATTGCAGGCGGCCGATGTCGAGCAGGCCGAGCAACGACAGTCGCGGGATGGTGCCGCTGTAGGCGCGCGCTGCGCCGCGCCAGTGGATGACGTTCTTGCCTTCGTGGAAGGTCGGGATGGTCGGCAGCCCGAGTTCGGCGACCAATCCCAGCACCGCGTCCTGGGTGGGGCCGACGAACGAGCCGCCCATATCGACGGGCAGACCCGCGACGTTGCCGGTGAAGGAGCGGCCCCCGACACGGTCTCTGCCTTCGAATACCAGCACATCGTGGCCCTGCTGGGTCAGGTCACGGGCAGCAGCCAGTCCGGCAAAGCCGGCGCCCACCACCACAACGTCGACATTCCACGGTGGGTTTGTCACGTTGTCCAGTGAACCGCACGCTAGGGGGCAACCGTCAACCAGTCGGCGAATCCCGACGGGTCATGGCGTCCGAGCGCGCCGTGCTCGTAGAGGCCCCACCCTTCCACCGGATCTCCGTCACCGTCGCGGCACACCGCGCGCCCGACGTGGTCGATGACACCGAAACCGGACCGGGCGATGATGGCGGGGTCGGTCATGTCGTAGGTCAGTCGCTCGACGAACTTCTCGCCTTTCCACGTCCCGTGCAGCCAGTCCGAGTCGCCCCCGTAGCCGCCGCCGACGTGGATCGGGACCGGGAGTTTGGACTCCACGTCGACGTGGACCGGGGTGCCGTCCGGGGCGGTCGCGTCGATGGAGGCGCCAGTCGGGATCCGGGTGCCGGAGCGGTAGTGAATTTTCACCCGCGGCCAGCCCAGCTGCTCGACCCGCCCGTCGCGCCATACCCGGGTGCAGTCGTTGAGCGAACGGAACCCGTTGGGCTCCTCCTGGATGATCAGCACGATCGCGAAGTCCTCGAACGCGATCGGAACGTAGAGCCACCACATGCCTTCGAACGGCGGGTCGGCCGGGCGCCCCGCCGGTTCGGCCTCGCCGATCGGCCGGATACCCCAGGACCGGTCTCGGCTGCCGATCCACACCGAGGGGTCGACGGTGATCTCGTCGCCGTCGATCGACAGCTGTCCGCTCCAACTGCCCAGCTGGGCGAAGCGCTGTGCGTTGAGCGTGACGCGGTTACCCGTCCGCAGAATGTGCGGCTGCTCCTGTACGACGTCGAATAGGCCTTCCCAGGTGAGATCGGCTGCGACGCCTTCGGTTTCGTCGAGCACGATCCGGATCTTGCGCAGCGGTTCGACGACCTCTACCCGGTAGCCGTTGACATGCTGATGCAGCCTGTCCTGGTCGATGGCGTCGGACACGTGCACCGCCGTCTGGATGTCGCCGCGCCGGATGAGCAGGAACGCGTCTTTGACACCGAGGTTGGGGTAGTAGCCGATGCCGGTGATCACGAAGATGTCACCGGTCCGGTCGTGGGCGTTGAAGTAGGAGCGATCGTAGAAGTTGCGGTCCGAGGAGCCCGGCCAGGCGATCGGCTGGGGAATCTGGTGTACCGGGTACTCGTCGAGCGGGCCGAGCATCAGTTGTCCTCTCCGATAAGGCGTTTCATCAATCCGGCGTGGTAGAACAGCGATTCGACATCATCGGGCTTTTCGGCCTCGCCGAAGTGAATGCGCCGGGCTCCGGTGCGCATGAAGACACAGGCCCACATGATGCCGGAATACACGTAGAACCAGTGCAGGTCGTCGAGGTGTACGCCGGTGAGCCGACCATAGGTGTCGCGGACGTCTTCCTCGCGCATCACCTGCGGTAGTCCCGGCAGCGTGGCCAGGCCGGCGAGTTCCTCGAAAACCTTGTGCGCGAAGATCATCCAGGCGACATCCAGTTCCCGCGGGCCCAGCGTCACCATCTCCCAGTCCAGCACCGCCACCGGAGTGAAGTCCCGGTACAAGACGTTGCCCACCCGGGCGTCGCCCCACAGCAAGACAGGCTCACGCGTGTCGGCCTGTTCCGGCCAATTGTCTTGCAGCCATTCGAAACTGCGCTCCACCAAGGGCGAGCGGCCGATATCGGGGACAGCGAACTCATACCAGGACCTGACCCAGCTGAAATGTTTGCGCAGAGCGGTATCGCCGGTGAGACCCTCCGTCAGGAAGCCAAACGTCTTGTCCGCCTCCGGGATCGAGTGCAGCGTTGCCAGAATCCCGACCGACGCATCCTGCAGTTTGCGTTGCTGCTCGGCCGGCGCGTCAGCGAACCAGTTGCCGCCGAACGTGTAAGGCATGACGTCGGGCGGCACCTCGCCCTCGACGTAGTCCATCAGGAAGAAGGGTGCTCCCAACACCTCCCCGGTGTTCTCGATCCAGCGCATCCGCGGAACCGGGACGTCGGTCAGTTCGCCGACTTTGCGGATCACGTCGAATTGGTGGTCGAGGCGATAGGTCGGAAACACCGGGACGTCTTGGTTGGTGGGTGCGACCCGGGCCACCAGCTTCTGCTCTTGGTCCGCCCATCGCGCGGTCAAGATGATGGTCTCCGAGGACATGCCGGTGGAGTCGACACCGCTCTCCACGGTGATGTCCGGTGCCACCGGCAACACGGTCGACAGCCACTGCGAGATCAGTTGCGGGACGGTGGTGGTGTCGCGGCTCGAGCGTTGCATGCGGCCGACATCTTCGACCGCCGGTTCATTGGCCACGAGGCTTCCTTCGCGAGATAATTACGATACGGTAGGTAGCGTTATGAAAGCAGACCTGCCATCCCTTGACAAGGCCTCGGGCGCCGGGCGGCCGCGCGATCCGCGCATCGACTCGGCCATCTTGTCGGCGACCTCGGAACTGCTTGTGCAGATCGGGTATTCGAATCTGAGCCTGGCCGCGGTCGCCGAACGGGCGGGAACCACTAAGTCGGCACTGTACCGAAGGTGGTCGAGCAAGGCCGAGCTGGTTCACGAGGCTGCCTTTCCGGTTGCGCCGACTGCCCTGGAAACGCCGGCGGGGGACTTCGCCGCCGACATTCGGATGATGTTCGAAGCCACGCGCGACATCTTCACCACACCCGTGGTGCGCGCTGCGCTGCCCGGGCTCATGGCGGACATGACCGCGGACCCGGAACTCAACGCACGGGTGATGGCCCGGTTCGCCGGCCTTTTCGAGGCGGTCCGGGTGCGACTGCGCGAGGCCATCGAACGCGGCGAAGCCCATCCCGACGTCGATCCGGGCCGGCTCATCGAGTTGATAGGGGGAGCCACCATGCTGAGGGTGCTGCTGTATCCGGAGTTGGACGACGCCTGGGTCGACCAGACCACCGCCATCGTCGTGCACGGGGTCAACCGGTGACCGCGATCGTCACGGGTGCCAGTCGCGGGCTGGGACGGGCGATCGCGCTGGCGCTGGCCGCCGACGGCGCCCCGGTGGCCGTCGTCGGGCGCACCGAGGCGGTTTGGGACGAGCGGCTGCCCGGCACCATCGGCGAGACGGTGGCCGAGATCGAATCGGCCGGGGGCCGGGCGGTGGCGGTGCGGGCCGATCTGACCGACCGTGACGACATCGGCCGGGTGGTCGCCGAGGCGCGGGACGCCCTCGGGCCCATCACGACCCTGATCAATAACGCCGCCTTCACCGCTCCCGGCCGGCCGGGAGCGCAGCGTCGCGCCAAAGCGGCCAACACAGCGCCCAAGCCCGATTGGCCGGGCTTCGTCAGTGTTCCGCTGGCTGCCTATCGCCGGCACTTCGAGATCTCGATCTTCGCCGCATACGAACTCATGCAACTGGTCTGCCCGGACATGATCGAGGCTGGCGGCGGATCGATCGTCAACATCACCTCGATCGCCTCGCGGCTGCCCGGCGACGGACCCTACGCCGACCGCGGCGCCGGGGTGCTGCCGGGATATGGCGGCTCCAAAGCCGCCCTCGAACACCTGACCCAGTGCGCGGCGTTCGACCTGGCCGACTACCACATTGCGGTCAACACCCTGGCGCCGTCCAAGCCGATCATGACGCCGGGGCTGTCTTATTACGCGCGCGGTTTCGACGACGTGAGTTCCGCCGAGGAATTCGCCCAGGCCGCTGTGCAACTGACGCACGTCGACCCCGGCGAGGTCACCGGCCGCACCATCGGTCACCACCAGGTGCTCGATGGCAGCTTCACACCGTTCACAGTCTGAATCCACGTCAGGCGGCATGTCGGTCGATCAGCGTGATCTTGACAGCTGCTTCGATTTCGCTGAGCTCGATTCGTGGGCGGCCGACCGGCGGCGGGGCGGTGGATTGGTAGCGGGCACCGGTGGGGGTGGTGTAAGTGGCGGTGTGGGTACCGGTGTCGGTGCTGGTTTCGACGCTCCAGCCAGGTGCTTCCTTGGCGTAGTTGCAGTGTTCGCAGGTGCCCAGGCCGTTATGCGCGGTGGTGGGTCCGCCGCAGTGATGGGGTTGGGCGTGGTCGCGGTGGCGGATGGGGGCGTCGCAGTAGGGGGTGCGGCAGGTTTGGTCGCGTAGCCCGATGAAGTGGGCCAGCCCGCGGGGGAAGGTGCGGGAGCGGGACTCCATGGCGAGCAGGGCACCGGTTTTGGGGTGGGTGTAGAGGCGGCGCAAGGCGGCCCGCGAGCGGGCGTCGGCCAGGGCGCTGCCGATCAGATTGCGGGCAACCGCGGCGGGGATGGGTCCGTAGCCGTCGAGTACGGCTGGTTCGTTGCCGTCGCCGAGCAGTGTCTCGTCGGAGATGACCACATTGACGTCGACAGGGGCAGGTACGTCGGCGGGGGTGCCGGTAATGCGTTCGATCAGGGTGTCGGCCATGACTTGGCCGCGGGAGCGGCCGTCGAACGTGGTGTCGGCGGCGCGGCGCAGCGCAGCGTAGACGCCGACACCTTTGGCCACCGGAAGCAGGGCGCTGACCCAGGTCATGGTGTCGGGAGCGGGCCGGATGGTCACGGTGCGCTCATGCTCGGCTTTCGCGGCGCGCTCGACGACGGCATGCGGGTCGAGACGGTAGGCGATGGCCTTGGCCGCTGCGGTCACCCGTTGATCACCCATCCCGTGCAGTGCCGTGACATCTGCACACAGTTCGCGGTCCAGCGTTTGGCGGTCCTGAAGGTCCAGGCAGGCTGATTCGCGCACGATCAGGGTGGCGCGCCACTCGGACAACGCACCGGATTCCAGTGCGGCCAGGGTGTGCGGCATTTCGTGGACCAGGGCGTTGGCGAAGCCGAGGTGGCGGCCGCCGCGGGCGGGGGAATCGTGCCGGGCCAGGGCGATCTCGCTGGCCAGTCCGCGTCCCTGTTTGCGGGCGGGTACTCCGGTGGCGGCTTCGGCGCTGCACCGCACCACAGCCAGGGCGGCGGTGGCGCGGGCCTGTTCGGCGGCTGCGACGCTCTTGGCGTGTTCGCAGGCGGTGATCCGGGCGATCAGTTCAGCTTCCATGGCCCGTTGAGCAGCGGGAATATCGTGCGACTCGAACATATGTTCGACTATACCCCGTATTGCTGGCCGGTGCTCTGGCACGGTCGCGAGTTGTGGAGCACCACCGTTCTGGACCGCGGCACGCCGCCACGGCTAGCCTTCGGCTATGGGGCGAGTCGACAAGCCCACCGCACGCGTTGTCCTGATGATCGCCCTGCTGATCGTGGTCGCCGCGGCTTTGCGCGGTTACCTACCCGCTCATCACGGTTCCAGCGTGCGGGAATCGGGCGGCAGTCCGGCGGCACTGATGTTCCTGACCGCGGCGCTCGCGGGCACGCTCGTGCTGGTGGCGTTTTCGATCGTCGCCCGGCTACGCGACCCGCGTGCCGCAGCGCCCAGTGCCGGTGAGTTGTCCCAATTGCTTGGCCGTGGCAGTGCTCGACCTAGTTGGCGCGTCGTCCTGATCGGACTGGGGGTGATCGTCGCGTGGCTGTTGACCGCAATCCTGCTCTCCCGGCTGTTCGTCCCACCTGATCTGGGACTCGATGCGGCGCAACAGAACTCGACCACAACGCCGTCAACCGGTTCGGGCACCGGACAGCCACCGAAACAACCGCCGCAGCACAAAGACTCCACCGACACGCTCGGAATCCTGCTCGCGAGTGCGCCTGTGCTGCTGATGTTGTTCATCGGCGGTGCCATCGCGTCGCGACGTCGACGACCCACGCCGACCACGAAAACCACCCGCGATGGTGACAGCGATGCGCCGCCGCCCCAGACCGCGTCCGAAACGCTGGTGCGCGCAGCCGAAGTCGGTCTCGCCGAAATGACCGACCTTAGCCGCGAACCCCGCGAGGCGATCATCGCGTGCTACGCAGCGATGGAACGTGAGCTGGCCAACGTCCCCGGCGCGGTCCCCCAGGATTTCGACACGCCGACCGAAGTGCTGGCCCGCGCCGTCGAACACCATGCGCTGCATGCCGAAAACGCCGTCCAGCTGGTCAATTTGTTCGAGGAAGCGCGGTTCAGCCCCCACGTGATGAACGAGGTCCACCGGGAGACCGCGGTTCGTGTGCTCGAACTCGTCCTCGAAGAAATCACACCGCGGTCAGGTGCGCGACCATGAAAAAGCTTATCGTGCTTGGCATTTTGCTCATCCTCGGCACCGAGGCCCTGGCGCTGATCCTGCAGGACCGGCGGTTCGTGCTCGCCGCGGCCGGGGTGGGTCTGGCTTTGGTGCTGCTCAATGTTCGCCGTGTCCTGGGACACCCGAACGAATCGGTCGCCGAACCGGACTCCGACGATCCCGGCGAGGGATTGCGCCGTTGGCTGGCCACGACCGAGACCACGATCCGATGGTCGGAATCGACCCGCGCGGACTGGGATCGTCACTTGCGCCCGATGTTGGCGCGGCGCTACCAGATGGCCACCGGCCAACGGCAGGCGAAGGATCCGGCGGCTTACAACGCGACCGGCGAGATGCTGTTCGGAGCTCAGCTATGGGAATGGGTTAATCCAAATAACGTCGGGAATACCGATAGCCACCGGCAATCGGGTCCCGGACGGGCGGCGCTGGAAGAGATTCTGCGAAAGTTGGAACAGGTATGACGATGCCGGCCGAGAAGACCACCGCCAATTGTGAAGCAGTACTAGATGAAATCGAACGCGTCGTGGTCGGGAAACGTTCGGCTCTGACGCTGATCTTGACCGCCGTCCTCGCGGGCGGCCATGTGCTGATCGAAGACCTGCCCGGTCTCGGCAAGACTCTGATCGCACGTTCGTTCGCCTCGGCACTGGGACTGGAATTCACCCGGGTGCAATTCACTCCGGACCTGCTGCCGGCCGATCTGCTCGGTTCGACGATCTATGACATGCAGTCCGGCCGTTTCGATTTCCGGCGCGGACCGATCTTCACCAACCTCCTGCTCGCCGACGAGATCAACCGCACGCCGCCCAAGACGCAGGCCGCCCTGCTCGAGGCGATGGCCGAGGGTCAGGTCAGCATCGACGGTCAAACCCACCGCCTGCCAACGCCGTTCATCGTCCTGGCTACCGACAATCCGATCGAGTACGAAGGCACCTATCCGCTGCCGGAGGCACAACTGGACCGGTTCGCGATCCGCCTGGAACTGCGCTATCTGTCCGAGCAGGACGAGGCGGCGATGCTGCGCCGACGGCTGGACCGTGGCTCGGCCCAACCGACGGTGAACCAGGTTGTCGACGCGCACGATCTGCTGACGATGCGCGAATCGGTCGAGCAGGTCACGGTGCACGAGGATGTCCTGCACTATGTGGTGTCGCTGGCCACCGCCACCCGACATCATCCGCAGGTTGCGGTCGGGGCCAGTCCGCGTGCGGAACTCGACCTCGTTCAACTCGCGCGCGCCCGGGCGCTGTTGCTCGGCCGCGACTTCGTGATTCCCGAGGACGTGAAGGCGCTTGCCACAGCCGCTGTCGCACACCGTATTACGTTGCGACCCGAGATGTGGGTGCGCAAGATCCAGGGTGCTGACGTGGTCGGGGAATTGTTGCGACGCCTGCCTGTGCCGCGGGCTAACGGCGGATCGGCGTGATCCAGACTCGGGAAGTCGAGTTGCGCTGGCGCGCATCGCCATTGACGCTGGCAATCGCCACCTGTGCGGGCGTCGCGCTGGTCGCTGCGGTCATCAGTGGACGCTGGCAGCTCATCGCCTTCGCCGCGCCGCTGCTCGGGGTCTTGTGCTCGCTGGGTTGGCAACACCCAGTCCCGACCGTGCAGGTGCATGGTGAGCCAGATGCCCAGCGATGTTTCGAGCTCGAAGAGGCACGGATAAAGGTCTGGACAACAACGGATTCCGTGGAGGCGACGGTCGAGCTGGCGGTATCCGCGCTTCCCGGCATGGAACTCGAGGTTGCGGATGCCGGTGAGGGAAAAGCGGTGACCGCGGTGGCGCAACGTTGGGGCCGCTATCCGATCACGGCCCGCGTCGACGTCCTCGCCCGCGGCGGTCTGGTGCAGGGCAAGGGGACCGCCGATGTATCCAACGTCATCGTATTCCCTTTGACGCCACCACAGTCCACGTCCATTCCGCAGACCGAGTTGCTCGACCGGTTGGGTGCCCACCTGACCCGGCACATCGGCCCGGGTGTCGAATATGCCGATATTCGGCCCTACGTCCCCGGCGACCAACTGCGCGCGGTGAACTGGGCGGTGAGCGCGCGGCGGGGACGATTGCACGTCACGCAACGGCTGACCGACCGCGCGGCCGACGTGGTGGTGCTGATCGACACGTACCGTCAGCCCGCGGGTCCGGCGACCGCCGCCACCGAACGCGTAGTGCGGGGCGCCGCGCAGGTGGTACAAACCGCGTTGCGCAACGGAGATCGCGCCGGCATCGTCGCGCTGGGCGGCAACCGGCCGCGCTGGCTGGGCGCCGACATCGGCCAACGTCAGTTCTACCGGGTGCTCGACACCGTGCTGGGTGCCGGCGAGCAGTTCGACAATGCCACCGGCACGCTGGCACCTCGTGCCGCGGTACCGGCGGGTGCGATCGTCTTTGCGTTCTCCACCCTGCTCGACACCGAATTCGCCCTGGCACTGATCGACTTGCGCAGGCGCGGCCATGTGGTGGTAGCTGTCGACGTCCTCGACAACTCCCCATTCGAAGGCGAGCATGATCCGCTGATCATCCGTATGTGGACGTTGCAACGGTCTGCCATGTACCGCGACATGGCGACGGTGGGCGTGGATGTGCTGTCCTGGCCGGGGGATCGCTCACTGGAACATTCGCTGGGTGGACTGCCGGACCGCCGGCGTCGGGTCCGGGGACAGGGCAGGCGTTGAGATGCCGACAGTTCTTGGGCTGCTGATGGTTGGACTGGCCGCCATCGACACGCACGGGCCTGCGTTGGCATTTCCGGCGATCGCGGTGCTGGCGGTGGGAGCGGGACTCGTCATACGCGCCGCGGCAACGGTTGCCGTGTTGTCGGCGGTCGCGGCGATCGTCGTCGCGGATAGCTCACCGGTACTTGCTGCGCTGTCCGGGCTCTGCGCGGTGGGCTACCTGACGAGCCGACACCTCGCTCAATCCTGGACGACGGTTGTTGGTGCTGTGGGGTTTACCTTCGTCGGGTTGGTTGCGACGTCGTTCCCGCTGCAGGTGCCGTGGCTGCCGCTGTTGGCCCCGTTCGCGGTGGTGGCCATTTATGTACTGGCCACCCGGCCCTTTCTGAATTGATCGGAGCGCGTGTTCCGTTCAGGCGAGTCGCTATTGCATGAGGTTTGTGCATTTGCCGGATAGCCACGAGGAAAAGTCATACAGTGTGTGTCCGGTGGGTCGGTTGCGGCCTGTGACTCAACGAAGGGGAGCGTCTGATGAGTTTCTTCGGACTACCGCCGGAAATCAACTCCGTGCGGCTACTTTCCGGCGCAGGCCCGGCTCCGCTATTGCAGGCAGCGGCGGCCTGGAATGGTTTGGCCGACGAATTGTCGACGGCGGCGCAGTCGTTCTCGTCGGTGACGTCTGGGTTGGCGGCTCAAGCGTGGCAGGGCGCCGCGGCGGAGGCGATGGCGGCTGCGGCGGCGCCGTATGCGGCGTGGTTGAGTGCGGCGGCGGCGCGGGCGGTGGGCGCCGCCGGATCGGCGCAGGCGGCGGTGAGTGCGTTCGAGGCGGCGCGGGCCGCGACCATACACCCCCTGGCGGTGGCAGCGAACCGAAATGCGTTCGTGCAGTTGGTGATGTCGAATATCTTCGGCCAGAATGCGCCGGCTATCGCGGCCGCCGAGAGTATCTACGAGGAGTTCTGGGCTGCCGACGTGGCGGCAATGGTCGGCTACTACAGCGGGGCATCGGCGGCTGTGTCTGCGCTCGCGTCGTGGGGTTCGTCGTTGGCTGGATTGACTGGCCTCGGCCAGGTGGCGGCGAGCGCGGCGGCGGCCACGATCCCGGAGTTCAACACCGGTCTGGGAAATATCGGGTCCTGGAACCTCGGCGGCGGCAATATCGGTGACTTCAACCTGGGCGGCGGTAACTCCGGGAATGCGAATGTCGGTAGCGGGAACACCGGTGCCACGAACTTCGGCTTCGGAAATCTCGGTTACAGCAATTTCGGATTTGGGAACATCGGTTCCACCAATTTGGGACTCGGCAATTCCGGTAACGTGAATATCGGGCTCGGCAACAGAGGTAGCGGCAACTTCGGTCTGGGCAACCTCGGCAGTGGGAATCTGGGTTTCGGAAACACCTTCCATCCGTCCACCTTCGTCGGTGGCACGAACTTCGGCAGTGGCAACGCTGGCGCCTTCAATCTGGGCAGCGGCAACCTCGGCTTGCACAACGTCGGCTT
Source organism: Mycobacterium sp. NGS61 (assembly GCF_059812325.1). Taxonomy (NCBI): domain Bacteria; kingdom Bacillati; phylum Actinomycetota; class Actinomycetes; order Mycobacteriales; family Mycobacteriaceae; genus Mycobacterium; species Mycobacterium sp. NGS61. The sequence continues at coordinate 601,472 of NZ_JCALCL010000001.1, read as the reverse complement.
CGGAAACAACGGCAATTTCAACTTCGGTTTCGGCAACTCCGGCAATAACAATATCGGCTTCGGTCTCACCGGCGACAATCAGTTCGGTATCGGCGCGTTGAACTCCGGCCTCGGGAACATCGGTTTCGGGAACTCAGGTAACAACAACATCGGGTTCTTCAACTCCGGCGACGGGAACGTCGGCCTCTTCAACTCCGGAAACGGAAACTTTGGGTTCTCGAATGGCGGAAGCACCAACACCGGGTTCTGGAACGCGGCAAGCACGAACACCGGCTTCGGCAACGCGGGCAGCCTCAACATGGGCTTCGGCAATGCCGGTAGCTCCAATTTTGGATCGGCGAATGCCGGTTTCGATAATGCCGGGTCCGGCAATTCGGGATTCAACAACTCCGGATTCTTCAATTCCGGGCAGTACAACACGGGCTTCTCGAATTCGGGTTCAATCAATACCGGAATCTGCAACGCAGGCGACACCAACACGGGTCTGCTCAATTCAGGCGACTTCAACACCGGAATCGGTGGTTCCACGACGCCGCTCGGGGCGACCTCGTCTGGGATCGGCAATACCGGCACCGGCAGCTCCGGGTTCTACAACTCGGCGAATAACTCCTCCGGCTTCAACAATTCCGACCCCATCATGGGGTGGGGTCAAGTGTCTGGCTTCAACAACAGCAACGCCTACACGTCGGGTTTCAACAACTCGGGCTTTGCCAGCGTAGGGATTGGCAATACGGGTGACTCCGGCGTCGGCTTCTTCAACTCCGCGCTGTTCGCATCAGGCATCGGCATCAGCGGTAACAACAGTTCGGGAGTCGGCAACGCGGGCCAGTTCAGCGCCGGCCTCTTCAACCAAGGCGACAACCAGTCCGGCATCTTCGGCCCCGCCGCCACCCCGGCGTTCCTGCTCGACCTGGGCCCCTTGGCTCCGATCGTCGGCACAGTGTCTGCGCCAGCGGCAATCACATTCCCGGATATCAACACCGGCCTGGGCAACATCGGTGCCTGGAACCTCGGCGGCGGCAACTTCGGCGACCTGAACCTGGGCAGCGGCAATGCCGGAAACGTGAACTTCGGTGGCGGCAACGTCGGCAACCTGAATATCGGCAGCGGAAACGAGGGCTTCTTCAACCTGGGCAGTGGCAACCTCGGACACACCAACCTCGGCAGCGGAAACATCGGCAGCCTCAACCTGGGCAGCGGCAACTTCGGCAACAGCAACTTCGGGTTGGGTAACAGCGGCGACGGGAACCTGGGTGGTGGCAACATCGGTGACCGCAACGTCGGCAGCGGCAATCTCGGTTGGTTCAATCTCGGTAGCGGCAACAATGGCTGGAACAACGTCGGGTTCGGCAACAACGGTAGCTACAACTTCGGATTCGGCAACAGCGGTAACAACAACATCGGATTCGGACTCAGCGGCGACAACCAATTCGGCATCGGTGCTCTGAACGGTGGCATCGGAAACCTCGGTTTCGGGAATTCCGGCAACAACAACATCGGGTTCTTCAACTCCGGCAACGGAAACGTCGGGTTCTTCAACTCCGGCAACGGGAACTTCGGCTTCAGTAATGCCGGCAATACGGACACCGGCTTTTGGAACGCAGGCTCGTTCGGCACCGGCGTCGGAAATGCGGGTTACGCCAACTTCGGCGTCGGCAATGCGGGCGACTTCAACATGGGTATCGGTAACGGCGGCTACGGCAACATGGGGCTCGGTAACGCCGGTTCGTCCAATACCGGCAGTTTCAACGCCGGCAACGCCAATACCGGTGACTTCAACTCGGGTTACTTCAACACCGGCTACGGCAACTCGGGTGACTCCAATACCGGCGTGATGAACTCGGGCGATCTGAACACCGGTATAGGCAGCTCCACGACCCCGGTGGGCGTGACGTGGTCGGGATTCGGCAACAGCGGAATAGGCACCTCGGGCTTCTTCAACACCGGCGACCACACGTCGGGATTCCAGAACACCGAGGTCGGGGCGAGCCTCTACATGTCCGGATTCAACAATGTGGGTGGCGGCAACGTCGGGATCAGCAACAACGGATCAGGACTGGTGGGTTGGTTCAATGCCGCAGAGGGCTCGGTTGGCGTCTGGAACTCCGGAAGCGCCAGCACCGGCATCGGGAACGTTGGCAGCCAGAGCAGTGGCGTGTCGAACTGGGGCAACGGCAGTGCGGGCGCGTTCAACCGGAGCGACGACGTGGCCGGAATCTTCCGCTGACCCGGACCGGGCCCATGCCCGGCTGATCTGAATTCTGTTTGGTGACAAGCCAATCTGGTGATTTCCCGGAATCCGGCTGCGAAGTCGCCTAGATTCGCGGGTGGCCCGAGAGGGCGGACCACGGCCCGACTGGAACCCTCGAAGGGGATACCACCTTGAGTTTTTTCACGCTACCGCCCGAGGTCAACTCGTTGCGAATGCTGGCCGGTGCGGGTTCGGTGCCGATGTTGGCCGCGGCCGCGGCCTGGGACGGGCTGGCCGTCGAATTAGCGGGATCCGCACAGTCTTTCGCGACCGTGGTCTCGGATCTGACGGGTCAAGCGTGGCAGGGTGCGGCGGCGCAGGCGATGGCCGCCGCAGCGACGCCGTATGCGAGCTGGCTTTCGGCGGCCGCTACTCAGGCGTCAAGCATGTCGGCTTCGGCTCAGGGTGTTGTCAGCGCGTTCGAAGCGGCCCGCGCGGCAATTGTGCACCCGGTGGCGGTGGCAGCTAACCGAAATGCGTTCGTGCAGTTGGTGTTATCCAATGTGTTCGGGCAGAACGCGCCCGCGATCGCGGCGGCGGAGAGTGTTTATGAAGGGTTCTGGGCTGCCGATGTGGCAGCGATGGTCGGTTATCACGGCGGCGCCTCGGCAGCGGCGGCCGCATTGTCGCCCTGGACTGCCATGCTGGAAACGTTTCCCGCCCTCAACACCGGCCTGGGAAACATCGGGAACTGGAATCTGGGCGGCGGAAATCTCGGGGACCTGAACCTGGGCAGCGGCAACGGTAGCCGCAACTTCGGCGGTGGCAACCAGGGAAACCTGAACTTCGGCGGCGGAAACCGGGGTGATTACCACGTCGGGTTCGGCAACTACGGGGCCATCAATATCGGTTTCGGCAACGACGGCCAGCTGAATATCGGCTTGGGCAACCACGGCCAAGGCAACTTCGGCATCGGCAACAACGTCAACGGAAACCTCGGCAGCGCCAACAGTTCTCATCCGACCGAAGGCAACTTCGGTAACAACATCGGCAGTGCGAACCGGGGAGCCACCAACTTGGGTGCCGCCAACATCGGCTCAGACAACGTCGGTTTCGGCAACTTCGGGAACAGGAACTTCGGGTTCGGCAACACCGGGAACAACAACATCGGCTTCGGGCTCACCGGCGACAATCAGATCGGCATCGGTGCGCTGAACACCGGGATCGGCAACATCGGCTTCGGCAACTCCGGCAACGGCAACATCGGGTTCGGCAACTCCGGCGACGGCAACGTCGGCTTCTTCAATTCAGGTAACGGCTCCTTCGGCTTCGGCAATTCCGGAAACTTGAATACCGGGTTCTGGAACTCAGGAAGTGACAATGTCGGTATCGGCAACTTCGGTACCAGCAATTTCGGCATCGGCAACGCGGGCAGCCTCAACTTCGGCTCCGGAAACGCCGGCTTGTTGAACTTCGGCTTCGGCAACGCCGGCGACAACAACACCGGGTCGGCCAACACCGGTGAATACAACACCGGCTTCTCGAATGCCGGTGACCGGAACACCGGTTGGGGCAGTTCGGGTGGTACCAATACGGGATTGTTCAACGCGGGCGGCCTGAACACGGGGATCGGCAGCTCAACCACTCCGGTCGGAGCAACGACGTCGGGTTTCGGTAACACCGCACCCAATACCTCCGGGTTTTTCAACTCGACCCATAATTCGTCCGGCTATGGCAACTCCGACCCGTCGTGGTTCAACGGCCCCAGCTCCGGCGTGGGTAACACCGCACCGTTCACCACGGGGCTCTTCAACTCCGGCGGCAGCGCCGTCGGAATCTGGAACACCGGAGGGGCGAATATCGGCGCTTTCAACCCTGGCTACGGCAACACCGGCGTCGGCAATCTGGGCATGTTCAGCTCGGGATTTTTCATTATCGGCGACTTCCAGGCCGGGTTCTTCCGAGGGGTACTCGGCCGGAGTTAGCTCCTCTTAATGCAGCAACTGCCCGGCCTGGTCGGCCAGGTCCAATACCGGCTGCGGGAAGATCCCCAACCCCACAGTCACCAACGCGCACACCGCAATTGCGGCTTTGCTCAGTACGCCGGGCTCCACCACCCGCGGCGTGTCTTCGGTGGGCTCGGTGAAGAACATCGACACGATCACCCGCACATAGAAGTAGGCCGCGATCGCGCTGAACGTCACACCGATGATCACCAGCGGAACCGCACCGCCCTGGGCGGCCGCCCGGAACACCGCGAACTTGCTGATGAAGCCGCTCGTCAGCGGAATGCCGGCAAACGCCAACAGGAACATCGACAGCATCACGCCGACAATGGGGGAGCGCTGGCCCAGGCCGGCCCAGCGCGCTAAAGACGCCTCTTCCACACCGTCGGCGTCGCGGATCAGGCCGACGATCGCGAACGCGCCCACCGTGCTGAAGCTGTAGGCGACCAGGTAGAACAACGTTGCTGACAGGCCGGCGGAATTGTCGGCGATCACGCCCGTGAAGATGAAGCCGACGTGTGCCACCGACGAATAGGCCAGCATCCGCTTGACGTCGGTCTGGTTGATGGCGGTGATGGTGCCGACGGCCATGGTCAGGATCGCGACCCCCCACAGCACCGGACGCCAATCAGCATGCAAGGGCGGCAGCGCGACGTAGATCACCCGCAGCACCGCCCCGAAGGCCGCTACCTTGGTGGCCGCCGCCATGAAGCCGGTGATGGGCGTGGGTGCGCCCTGGTATACATCGGGAATCCAGGAATGGAAGGGGACGGCGCCGACCTTGAACAGCAGGCCCACCGACAGCAGGGCCACACCAGCCAGAGCCATCGTCGTATCGTTCTGGGCCGCAAGCGAATCGCGGATACCGTTCAGGTTCAGGGTGCCGGTCGCCCCGTACAGCAACGCCACACCGTAGAGGAAGAACGCCGACGAGAACGCGCCCAACAGAAAGTATTTCAGCGCCGACTCCTGCGACAGCAGCCGGCGGTGCCGGGCCAGTCCGCACAGCAGATACAACGGCAGCGACAGCACTTCCAGCGCGACGAACATGGTCAGCAGGTCGTTGGACGCGGGGAACACCAGCATGCCGCCGACCGACAGCGTCAGCAGCGGAAACAGCTCGGTTTGGGCGGCTCCGGCGCGCTGCGCCTCCTGCTCGATGTCGCTACCGGGCACCGAGGAGGCTTGCGGGGTAAAGGAATCCAGGCCCGCGAAGACCTTCGTCTTCGTCACGACATGGCTGCGCTCGGCGACGAAGATGGTGGCCAGTACCGCCACCAGCAGCACGGTGCCCTGCAGGAACAGCGCCGGACGGTCCACCGCCATCGCGCCGAGCACCGCGCGCTGACCATCTGCGGGTACCGACCGCGCCACCAGTACGACCGCGACGAACGCGGCGACGAAGCCGCCGAGAGTCAAGATCACCTGCGCGCCATAGCGACTCCGGCGCGGTACGAACGCTTCGACCAGCACGCCGACCACCGCGACGCCGAACACGATGAACATCGGCGACAGCAGGAAGTATTCGACGCTGATGGTGGACAGGTTCATCGGTGCGGTCCTTCGGCTCTACGGGGTACGCCGTTCATCGGCACGACGGGCTTGGGATCGTGCTGCCCGATCGTGCGCATCGTGTTGGCGACGGCCGGATTGACTACGTCCAGTATCGGTTTCGGGTAGACCCCGAGTACCAGCAGCAATGCGATGAGCGGTGCGACGACGATCATTTCGCGGCCGGCGAGATCACGGATCTTGTCGTTGCCGGCGGCCACCGGTCCGGTCATCACGCGCTGGTACAGCCACAGCATGTAGATGGCCGCCAGCACCAGCGCGGTGACTCCGAACGCCGCGGCCAGCCAGTACCGGTTGAAAGTGCCCAGCAGCACCAGGAATTCGCTGACGAACGGTGCCAGCCCGGGCAGCGACAGGGTGGCCATACAGGAGACCAGGAAGGTGCCGGCCAGGACCGGGGCCACCTTCTGCACCCCGCCGTAATCGGCGATCAACCTGCTGCCGCGCCGGGAGACCAGGAAACCGGCGATCAGGAACACCGCCGCGGTGGAGATGCCGTGGTTGAGCATGTAGAGCGTGGAGCCGCTCTGACCCTGGGTGGTCATCACGAAGATGCCCGCGATGATGAACCCGAAGTGCGAGATCGAGGTATAGGCGATCAAACGCATCATGTCGGCCTGTCCGATTGCCACAATGGCGCCGTAGATCACCCCGATGATGGCCAGCGTCACGATCACCGGACGGAAATAGGTTGAGGCGTCCGGGAACAGCTGCAGGCAGTAGCGCAGCATGCCGAAGGTACCGACCTTGTCCATCACCGCGGTGATCAACACGGCGGTGGCCGGGGTCGACTCCACCGCAGCGTCGGGCAGCCAGCGGTGGAACGGCCACAGCGGTGCCTTGACGGCGAACGCGAACATGAAGCCCAGGAACAGCGCCTTGAAGACGGCGGGATCGACGTCGCTGTAACGGCCCCACTGCACGCCGGTCACGATCTCGCGGAAGTCGAAGGTGCCGGCCCCACCACCTACCGAGTGCTGGGCGGTCACCACGTACAGCCCGATCACCGCCGCGAGCATGATCAACCCGCCGAACAGGTTGTACAGCAAGAACTTCACCGCTGCCTTCGACCGCCCGGCCCCGTGGCCGAAGCCGCCGATCAGGAAGTACATCGGGATGAGCATGGCTTCGAAGAAGACGTAGAACAGCAGCACGTCGAGGGCGACCACCGAGATCAGCACCATCGATTCGATCGCGAGCGTCAGGGCGACGTAGGCGTGCACGCCCCGGGGGCTGCTTTCTTTCCCATCGTTCCAGCCCGCCACCAGCAGCAGCGGGACCAGCACCGTGGTCAGCAACACCAGGATCAGCGCGATACCGTCCACGCCCAGCGTGTAACCGGCCCCGAAAGCCGGTATCCAGGTGCGCTTTTCGACGAACTGGTAGGTATCTCCGCCGGCCTTGAATCCGACCGTGACCACCAGGGAAACCGCCAGCGTCAGGATGCTGACCACCAAGCCGGTCCACTTGGCCACCCTGCGCAACCCCGGCGGCAGCAGGATGATGAGCACCGAGCCGGCCAGCGGCAGCAGCCACAGCACGCTCAGCCAGGGGAAGTTCACCACAGGTTCACCGCCAGCAGCGCACCGGCCAGCACGGCGGCACCGAGCAGCATCGACAACGCGTAGTTACGGGCGAAGCCGGTCTGCAGGCTGCGCAACCGATTCGACGTCCGGCCCACCAGCGCGGCGAGCCCGTTGACCGAGCCGTCCACGCCGGCGTCGTCGACCTCGACCAGCGCGTGTGTCAGTTGCGCACCGGGGCGCATGAAGACCTCCTCGTTGAAGGCGTCGCCGTAACCGTCGGCGCGTGCAGCGGTGGTCAGCACCGAGACCCGAGCCGGGGCCACCCGTGGGATCTCGGCCTTGCCGCCGTACATCCGGTAGGCGACCGCGATGCCGACGACGACGACACTCAAGGCCGCGGCACTGACCGCCCACGCCGGGATGCCGTGCGCGGACTCCTCGTGCACTCCGACAACCGGTTCGAGCCAGCGCCGCAGGGAGTCGCCATAGGTGAACAGGAAGCCGGAGAACACTGAGCCGAACGCCAGCAGGATCATCGGCGCCGTCATCAACGCGGGTGACTCGTGCGGATGCGAGCCGGGCGCCCAGCGTTTCTTGCCGAAGAACGTCATCAGCATCACGCGGGTCATGTAGAACGCGGTGATTCCCGCACCCAACAGCGCGGCCCCGCCCAGCACGTAGCCACGGATGCCGCCGGAACCCAGCGCCGCCTCGATGATCGCGTCCTTGGAGAAGAACCCGGCAAAGGGCCAGACCCCGATGATCGCCAGGTAGCCGAGCCCGAACGTGGCGAACGTGATCGGCAGGGCTTTGCGCAGCGCACCGTAGCGGCGCATGTCCTGTTCTTCGTGCATGGCGTGGATGATCGACCCGGAGCCGAGGAACAGGCCGGCTTTGAAGAAGCCGTGGGTGAGCAGGTGCATGATCGCGAACGGGTAGCCGGCCGGGCCGAGGCCGGCGGCCAGCACCATGTAGCCGATCTGGCTCATTGTCGATGCGGCCAGGGCGCGCTTGATGTCGTCTTTGGCGCAGCCGATGAAGGCCCCCAGCATCAGGGTCACGGCGCCGACGATGACGACGGCCAGGCGCGCGTCGGGCGCCAGGTTGAACACCGGGTTGGACCGCACTATCAGGTACACACCGGCGGTCACCATGGTCGCGGCGTGGATCAGCGCCGACACCGGGGTCGGGCCCTCCATGGCGTCGCCCAGCCAGGCTTGCAGCGGAACCTGGGCCGACTTGGCGCATGCCCCCATCAGCAGCAACAGGCCTATCGCGTTCAGCACGCCGGTGCTGGCGGCGGGCGCACCGGCGAAGACGCCGCTGTAGGAGACGGTGCCGAAGGTGGCGAACATCAAGAACATGGCCAGCGCCAGCCCGGCGTCCCCGACCCGGTTCATCACGAACGCCTTCTTGGCCGCCGTCGCCGCCGTGGGTTTGTGGTACCAGAAGCCGATCAGCAGGTAGGACGCCAGGCCCACGCCTTCCCAGCCGACGTAGAGCAGCACGTAGTTGTCAGCGACCACCAGCAGCAGCATGGAGGCCAAAAACAGGTTGAGATACCCGAAAAACCTGCGGCGGTCCTCGTCTTCGGCCATGTAGGCGATCGAGTAGATGTGAATCAACGATCCCACGCCGGAGATCAGCAGCACGAAACACATGGACAGCTGGTCGATCTGCAACCCGAAGTCGACCTGCAGCCCGCCGACCGGGATCCAGCTGAACAGGGTCTGGCGAATGGTGCGGTCGCCCTCGGCGCTGCCGAGCATCTCGGCGAGCAGCGTCGCACCCACGCCGAATGCCGAGAGCGCGGCCAGGGTGCCTAGCCAGTGCCCCCACGCGTCGGTGCGCCTGCCGCCGAACAACAGGATTGCGGCACCCGCCAGAGGCAGTGCCACCAGCAGCCAGGTGTAGTGAATCATGTTGGCGTCGTTAACCCTTGAGTAGATTTGCGTCGTCGACCGACGCCGATTTGCGGGCCCGGAAAATGGTCATGATGATGGCCAGGCCGATCACGACCTCACACGCGGCCACCACCATGGTGAAGAACGCGATCATCTGTCCGTCGAGCCTGCCGTGCATGCGCGCGAAGGTGACGAACGCCAGGTTGACCGCGTTCAGCATCAGCTCGACGCACATGAACATGACGATGGCGTTGCGCCGCAGCAGCACTCCGGCGGCCCCGATGGTGAACAGCAGCGCCGACAGGTACAGGTAATTGGCCGGATTCATGACCGGTCCCCTTTGCGGCCACCCGAAACCGCTTCCGCGGACGGGGTTTCGAGACCGTCGGCCCCGCGCGTGCGCAGGATCCTGGAGACCGACAGCTCCGAATAGGAGCCGTCGGGGAGCAACGCGGCCACGTCGACGGCGTTGTGCCGCGCGTAGACACCGGGGTTGGGCAGGGGGGTGGGGTGTCCACCCGGACGGAAGCGTTCCTCGGCGAGCTCGCGTTGGGTCTTGCGGCGCTCGAAGCGCTCGCGGTGCGCCAGGATCATCGCCCCGACCGCTGCGGTGATCAGCAGCGCACTGGTGAGTTCGAAGGCCCACAGGTAGCGGGAGAAGATGAGCGCCGCAAGGCCTTCGACGTTCCCGTTGCCGTTGGCCGCACTCAGGCCGGAGAAGCCGCCGGTCGCTACGTTGCCGATGGCGGCGATCAGCAGGATGCCGAACCCGATGCCGGTGGCGACAGCGGCGACGCGCTGACCGCGCAGCGTCTCCTTCAGCGATTCCGCCGAGTCGACGCCGATCAGCATCAGCACGAACAGGAACAGCATCATCACCGCGCCGGTGTAGACCACCACCTGGACGACACCCAGGAAGAGCGCGTCCTGGGCCATGTAGAAGACCGCGAGAATGAGCATGGTCATTGCCAGGTACATCGCCGAGTAGACGGCGTTGACGGCCAGCACCACTCCGAGGGCGCCGATCAGCGCCGCGGTGCCGAGCACCCAGAACATCACGGCCTCGCCGGTGGAGGTGCGCACCAGCACGTCCGCCGCCAGATTGGCAATCATCGCCGATCCCCGGCTTCCTGGGACTTGCGCAGGCCGGTGGGGGTGATGTTGCCGAGGTAATAGTCCTTGTCGGTGGCGCCCTCGGCGCGGGGGTGCGGGGGTGCCAGCATGTCCTGCAGCAGCGGGGCCAGCAACCGGTCCTTCTCGTAGATCAGGTCGGCGCGATTGTCGTCGGCCAACTCGTAGTCGTTGGTCATGGTCAACGCCCGTGTCGGGCAGGCCTCGATGCACAGACCGCAGCCGATGCAGCGCAGATAGTTGATCTGGTACACGCGGCCGTACCGTTCACCCGGCGAATACCGTGCCTCCTCGGTGTTGTCCGCGCCTTCGACGTAGATCGCGTCGGCCGGGCAGGACCAGGCGCACAACTCGCAGCCGATGCACTTCTCCAGCCCGTCGGGGTAGCGGTTGAGCTGGTGACGGCCGTGATAGCGGGGCGCCACCGGCCCCGGCTTCTCCGGGTACTCCTCGGTGATGTTCTTTTTGAACATCGACCCGAATGTCACCCCGAAGCCGGCCAGGGCGTCCAAGAATTTAGCCACGCGCCTTCTCCTTTACCGCGCCGACGGGTTGGTCGAGCTTCTTCATGGGCAGCGGCGGGACGGGGAATGCCGGTTCGACACTGCCCGCTTCCTGCTGTTGTTTGCTGCGCTGGCGGGCCCGTGCCCGTGCGCTGGGCGCACTGAACGGTTTTCGCAGGGTGGCGATCAGTACCCCGGCCACGACCAGGCTGCTGATCACGAGCACCGTGGTCCAGTGCTGATAGCCCTGGTTCTTCAGGGTGCGGATGACGGCCGCGATCATGATCCACACCAGCGAGGCCGGGATCAGCAGCTTCCAGCCCAACGACATGAACTGGTCGTAGCGAAACCGGGGCAGCGTGGCGCGCAGCCAGAAGTAGATGAACAGGAACGTCCACACCTTGGCGGTGAACCACAGCAGCGGCCACCAGCCGTGATTGGCGCCTTCCCACAGGTTCAACGGCCACGGCGCGTGCCAGCCGCCCAGGAACATCGTCGCCGCCAGCGCCGAAACGGTGGTCATGTTGACGTATTCGGCAAGCATGAAGATCGCGAACTTCAGTGACGAGTACTCGGTGTGGAAACCGGCGACCAGCTCGCCTTCGGCCTCGGGCAGGTCGAACGGCGCCCGGTTGGTCTCGCCGACCATCGAGATCAGGTAGGTCACGAAGGACGGCAGCAGCAGGAAGATGTACCAGACGCGGTCTTGCGCGGCCACGATCTGCGATGTCGACATCGAGCCGGCGAACAGGAACACCGCCGCGAAGGACAACCCCATCGCGACCTCGTAGGAGATCACCTGGGCGGTCGAGCGCACCCCACCCAGCAGTGGGTAGGTGGACCCCGACGCCCAGCCGCCGAGCACGATGCCGTAGACGCCGATGGCCGACAAACCCAGGATGAACAGCACCGCGACCGGGAGGTCGGTCAGCTGCAGCGGCGTCCAATGACCGAAGATCGACACCTCCGGGCCCATCGGGATGAAGGCGAAGGCGGTGAATGCGGGAATCGCCGAGATGGCCGGTGCCGCGAAGTACACGAACCAGTCGACGCCCTTGGGGGTGATGCTTTCCTTCAATGCCAGCTTGACGCCGTCGGCCAGACTCTGCAGCGTGCCCCACGGCCCGGTGCGGTTCGGGCCCGGCCGCAGCTGCATGTAACCCAGGATCTTGCGTTCGGCCAGGATTCCCACCAGGACCGTCAGCACCAGGTAGCCGAAGATCCCGACGGCCTTGATGAGCACCAGCCACAGCGGGTCGTGTCCGAAGGCGGTCAGACCGTTCATACGCCCAGCTCCTGCACATCGCTGCCCGCCGCAACCTGCACTGATAACTGCACGACGGCGCCTATCGTCACGCCCAGTTGCTGGTGCACCGCCGAACCCGGCGAATTGAGTGGCAGCCAGGCCACCCGGTCGGGCATGTCGGTGATGTTGAGCGGCAACGTGATTGAGCCGCGGTCCGTGCTCACGGTGACGTCGGCACCGTCGACCGCCCCGATTTCGGCAGCGGTGCCGGCCGACAGCCGAACCGCCGGTTTGCGTGCGGTCCCGGCCAGATGCGGTTCGCCGTCCTGCCCGCGACCGGCGTCCAGCAGCAACCGCCAACCGGTCAGCACCGCTTCACCCGAGCCGGGCTGACCGGGCGGCGCGGCCTCGACCTGCGGGCCGGCCGCGCGCTTGCCGTCCCAGGTACCCAGCGCGGACAGTTCCTCGCGAGCCGATTCCACCGTCGAGCAGTTCAGGTGGATGCCCAACTCGTCGGCCAGCGTGTCGAGCACCCGGTGGTCGGACTGGCGGGCCTGCAGCGAGGTGCCGCGGAACGCCGGTTCGAAACCGCGGTAGCGGCCTTCCCAGTTGACGAAGGCGCCCGACTTCTGCGTGGTGGGCGCGACCGGGAACACCACATCGGCTCGTTCGGTGACGGCGCTGTGCCGTAGTTCCAGGCTGACTACGAACGGCGCCGCGTCCAGCGCGGCCAGCACCGCGTCGGGATCGGCGAAGTCGCCGGGTTCGATCCCGCCGACGAGCAGCGCACCCAACGTCCCGTCGGTCGCGGCGGCCAGAATGCCGTCGGCGTCACGTCCTGTCTCGGCAGGCAATTCGTCGACATGCCAGGCAGCGGCCACCTGCGCGCGGGCGGCGTCGTCGGACACCGGACGGCCACCGGGCAACAGCCCGGGCAGCGCCCCGGCTTCCAACGCTCCGCGCTCACCAGCCCGCCGCGGCACCCACGCCACCCGCGCCCCGGTCGAGTCGGCCAGCCGCGCCACGGCGGAGAACCCGCCGGGCACGGTGGCCAGGCGTTCACCGACCAGGATCACTGCGCCGGGGGTGCTGAGCAGGTCGCCCACCTCGCCGGTGGCCAGACCGTCCAGCGCCGACGGCTCATCCCCGGGCGCGGTCTGCACCAGCCGACCCGACATCTTCTTCAGCGCTCGGGTGGCGAACGGGGCGATCGCGTACACCGGGACGCCGTTCTTGCGCGCCGCCTTACGCAACCGCAGGAACACTCCCGGCGCTTCGTCCTCGGGTTCGAAGCCCACCAGCACCACCACCGGTGCGGTCTCCAGATCCGAGTAGCTGACGGTGACCGGCCGGCCCGCCACCCGTGCCACCAGGAAGTCCGCCTCCTCGGCGGAGTACGGTCGGGCGCGGAAGTCGATGTCGTTGGTGTTCAACACGATTCGCGCAAACTTGGCATACGCGTAGGCGTCTTCCCAGGTGCCCCGGCCGCCGACCAGCACTCCGGTCCGGCCGCGGGCAGCAGTCAGTCCCTGGACCGCGGCCACGATGGCGTGCGACCAGGACGCGGGTTGCAGGGTGCCGTCGGCGTCCCGCAGTAGGGGAGTGGTCAGCACGTCGGGCTGGGTCGCGTACGTGAAGGCCCAGCGGCCCTTGTCGCAGACCCACTCCTCGTTGACTTCCGGGTCGTCGCCGGCCAGTCGACGCATCACCTTGCCGCGGCGGTGGTCGGTGCGCGTCGCGCAGCCGCCCGCGCAGTGCTCGCAGACGCTCGGGCTGGACACCAGGTCGAACGGGCGGGCCCGGAACCGGTAGGACATCCCGGTCAGCGCGCCCACCGGGCAGATCTGCACCGTGTTGCCGGAGAAGTAGGAGTCGAACGGTTCGTTGGCGTAGATGCCGACCTGCTGAAGGGCGCCGCGCTCCTGCATGTCGATGAACGGGTCGCCGGCGATCTGTTCGGAGAACCGGGTGCAGCGGGCGCACAGGATGCAGCGCTCGCGGTCCAGCAGCACCTGCGAGGAGATGTTGATCGGTTTGGCGAAAGTGCGCTTGGGGTCGGTGAAGCGGGACTCCGCGCGACCGTTGGACATCGCCTGGTTCTGCAGCGGACACTCGCCGCCCTTGTCGCACATCGGGCAGTCCAACGGGTGGTTGATCAGCAGCAGTTCCATCACGCCGTGCTGGGCTTTGTCGGCCGCCGGCGAGGTGAGCTGGGTGCGCACCACCATGTCGTCGGTGCACACGGTGGTGCACGACGCCAGCGGTTTGCGCTGACCCTCCACCTCGACCAGGCACTGCCGGCAGGCACCGACCGGGTCGAGCAGCGGGTGGTCACAGAACCGGGGAATCTGGATACCCATCAGCTCGGCCGCGCGGATCACCAAAGTTCCTTTGGGGACGCTGATTTCGGTGTCATCGATGGTGAGGGACACCATCTCCGGCTGAGCGACGCGGTTTTCGGTGTCGGCAGTTTGGGTCACGCGCTTACTCCATCCAACGTGAGCATCGAATCGCGGGGGTCGAACGGGCAGCCGCCCGTCTCGACGTGGGCGAGGTATTCGTCGCGGAAGAGTTTCAGGGACGACATCACCGGACTGGCGGCGCCGTCACCCAACGCGCAGAACGACTTTCCGAGGATCGCGTCCGCGATGTCCTGCAGCTTGTCCAGGTCTTCGCGGGTGCCGCGCCCGGTTTCCAGGCGGGCGTAGATCTTGTCCAGCCAGAAGGTGCCCTCCCGGCACGGCGTGCACTTGCCGCAGGATTCGTGCTTGTAGAACTCCGTCCAGCGCCGCACCGCCCGTACCACGCAGGTGGTTTCGTCGAAGATCTCCAACGCCTTCGTGCCGAGCATGGAACCGGCCGCGCCGACCCCTTCGTAGTCCAACGGCACGTCGAGGTGTTCGTCGGTGAGCAGCGGCGTCGACGACCCACCCGGGGTCCAGAACTTGAGCCGGTGCCCGGCCCGGATCCCGCCGGCGTAGTCGAGCAACTCGCGCAGCGTGATGCCCAGCGGCGCCTCGTACTGACCGGGGTTGGTGACGTGTCCGGACAGCGAATACAGCGTGAAGCCGGGCGATTTCTCGCTACCCATGGAACGGAACCACTCGACTCCGTTCAGGATGATCGACGGGACGCTGGCGATGGTCTCGACATTGTTGATCACGGTCGGGCATCCGTAGAGACCCGCCACAGCCGGGAACGGCGGACGCAGCCGAGGCTGGCCGCGGCGCCCTTCCAGCGAGTCGAGCAGTGCGGTTTCCTCGCCGCAGATGTAGGCGCCCGCACCGGCGTGCACCACCAGCTCCAGGTCATATCCCGAGCCGCCGATGTCCCGGCCCAGATAGCCGGCGGCGTAGGCCTCGGCCACTGCGTTCTGCAGCCGTCGGAGCACCGGCACCACTTCGCCGCGCACGTAGATGAAGGCGTGGGTGGCCCGGATCGCGTACGAGGCGATGATGACGCCTTCGACCAGGACGTGCGGGGTGGCCAGCATCAGCGGAATGTCTTTACAGGTACCGGGTTCGGACTCGTCGGCGTTGACCACCAGGTAGTGCGGTTTGGCCGCGGCGCCGGAATCGCCCTGCGGGATGAACGACCATTTGGTCCCGGTGGAGAAACCCGCGCCGCCGCGCCCGCGCAACCCGGAGTCCTTGACCGCGCCGATCACGTCGTCGGGCGCCATGGCCAAGGCCTTCTTCATGGCCCGGTATCCGTCGTGGCGTTCGTAGGTCTCGATGGTCCAGGACTTGGGATCGTCCCAGTAGCGACTGATGACCGGCGTCAGCGGTGTGGTCATGACTGGCCTCCCGCAGGGGTCGGCGCTTCCATGTCGTTCTCCTTGGCCACCCGCAGCCCGGCCAGCGTGGCCGCTCCCGCGCCGCCCTGCCCTTCGTCCGGACGCTGATCCGGCAGGCCCGCCAGGATTCGTGACGTCTCACGGAACTTGCACAACGGTGCGCCCCGGGTGGGCGCGACCGGTTCACCGGTGCGCAGCGAATCGACGAGTTCGCGCGCGGACTGCGGAGTCTGGTTGTCGTAGAACTCCCAGTTGACCATCACCACCGGTGCGAAATCGCAGGCGGCGTTGCATTCGATGTGCTGCAAGGTGACGGTGCCGTCGGGTGTGGTCTCGTCGTTGCCGATGCCGAGATGCTCTTTGAGGTCGTCGAATATCGCGTCGCCGCCCATCACCGCACACAGCGTGTTGGTGCACACACCCACCAGGTAGTCACCGGTCGGACCGCGCCGGTACATGGTGTAGAAGCTGGCCACCGCCGAAACCTCGGCACCGGTCAGATCCAGTTGCCGCGCACAGAATTCCAGACCGGCCGGCGTCAGGTAGGAGTCCTCGCCCTGCACCAGATGCAGCAACGGCAGCAACGCCGAACGCTTATTCGGGTACTTGGCGATGATCTCCTTGGCCTCGACCTCCAGGCGCGAGTGCACTTCCGGCGGGTACGACTGCGGCGCACCCTCAACGACGAACTGGCTCGGCTCCTCCGGCGGCGGTCCGAGCCGGAGGAAAACCCTTTCGCCACCGTTACTTCCGACATTCGGAACTGTCATCGGTCCACTCCGCCCATGACCGGGTCGATGCTCGCGACGGCGGTGATCAGGTCGGCGACCATGCCACCCTCACACATTGCGGCGACGGACTGCAGGTTGGTGAACGACGGGTCCCGGTAGTGCACCCGATAGGGGCGGGTACCGCCGTCGCTGACCATGTGCACGCCGAGTTCGCCGCGCGGTGACTCCACCGCCACGTACACCTGGCCGGCTGGCACCCGGATGCCCTCGGTCACCAGCTTGAAGTGATGGATCAGAGCCTCCATCGAGCTGCCCATGATCTTGGCGATGTGCTCGGGTGAGTTGCCCATCCCGTCAGGGCCCACGTAAAGGTCTGCGGGCCAAGCGATTTTGCGGTCCTCAACCATGGTCGGGCCGGGCTTGAGCTTGTCCAGACACTGCTCGACGATCTTGACCGACTCCCACATCTCGTTGACGCGGATGATGTAGCGCCCGTAGGCGTCACAGGTGTCTTCGGTGATGACGTCAAATTCGTAGTCCTGGTATCCGCAATACGGTTCACTCTTGCGCAGGTCGTGCGGCAGTCCGGTGGCACGCAGAATTGGACCCGTGATGCCCAGTGCCATGCAACCGGTCAGGTCCAGGTAACCGATGTCCTCGGTGCGGGCCTTCCAGATGGCGTTCTCGTTGAGCAGCTCGCCCATTTGGCGAAGCGGGACCCGCAGCTCCTTGAGGGCGGCGGCGATCTCGTCAATTCCGTTGGGCGGCAGGTCTTGTGCCAGTCCGCCCGGCCGGATGTAGGCGCTGTTCATCCGCAGGCCGGTGATCTTCTCGAACAGGGTGAGGACGATTTCACGGGCCCGGAAGCCGACGAACATCGGTGTCATGGCGCCCAGTTCCATCCCACCGGTGGCCAGCGCGACCAGGTGCGAAGAAATCCGGTTCAGTTCCATCATCATCACCCGGATGACGTTGACCCGTTCGGGGATCTCGTCGGTGATGCCGAGCAGCTTCTCCACGCCCAGGCAGAACGCCGTCTCGTTGAAAAACGGTGCCAGATAATCCATCCGGGTCACAAAGGTGACGCCCTGCGTCCAGTACCGGTATTCGAGATTCTTCTCGATTCCGGTGTGCAGGTAGCCGATCCCGCACCGGGCCTCGGTCACCGTCTCGCCTTCGATCTCGAGGATCAGCCGCAGCACGCCGTGGGTGGACGGGTGCTGGGGGCCCATGTTGACGACGATGCGCTCCCCGGGATCGGCGTTGCGCGCGGCGTCGACGACCTTGTCCCAGTCCTGGCCGCCGGCGACGACGAGGGTTTCCGTGGTGCTCATCAGTTGTAACCCCTGCGCTCGTCGGGCGGCGGAATCTGCGCGCCCTTGTACTCGACCGGGATACCACCCAGCGGGTAGTCCTTGCGTTGCGGATGCCCGTGCCAGTCGTCGGGCATCTCGATGCGGGTCAGCGACGGGTGTCCGTCGAAGATGATCCCGAAGAAGTCGTAGGTCTCGCGCTCGTGCCAGTCGTTGGTCGGGTAGATACCGAACAGTGACGGGATGTGCGGATCACTGTCTGGCGCAGACACTTCCAGTCGCAGCCGACGGTTGTGCGTGATCGATTTGAGTGGGTACACCGCGTGCAGTTCCCGGCCCGTCTCGTTGGGGTAGTGCACCCCGCTCACACCCAGGCACAGCTCGAACCGCAGCTCGGGCTCGTCGCGCAGGCGCTGAGCCACCTGCGGCAGCAGGTCCCGGTGCACGTGCAACGTGAGTTCGTCGCGGTCGACCACCACTTTCTCGATAGCCTCGTCGAACTCGACGCCGTCGCGCGACAGGGCCTCGCCCAGTCGGTCGGCGATGTCGTCGAAGTAGCTGCCGTAGGGGCGTGGGCTGCCACCGGGCAGTGTCACTTTGCGGACCAGCCGACCGTAACCGGAGGTGTCGCCGGTGCCGGACACCCCGAACATGCCGCGGCGGACGTCGATCACTTCGCCGCCCACCGGCACCTGGACGCCCGGGGTGACCGCTGCGCCCTGCGGATCCTTGTCCGGTGAGCTCATCGCAGCATTCCGCGCATCTCGATCGTGGGCCTGGCCGCCATGGCCGCCTCTTCGGCCTCGGCGATGGCACGCTCCCGGTTGACGCCCAACGGCATCTCCTGAATCTTGTCGTGCAGCTTCAGGATTGCGTACAACAGCATCTCGGGCCGCGGCGGACAACCGGGCAGGTAGATGTCCACCGGCACCACATGGTCCACGCCCTGCACCACGGCGTAGTTGTTGAACATCCCACCCGAAGATGCGCACACGCCCATCGCCAGGACCCACTTGGGTTCGGCCATCTGGTCGTAGATCTGGCGCAGCACCGGCGCCATCTTCTGGCTGACCCGGCCCGCGACGATCATCAGGTCGGCTTGGCGCGGCGTCGCTGAAAAGCGCTCCATGCCGAACCGGGCGATGTCGAACCTCGGGCCGGCCGTCGCCATCATCTCGATCGCACAACAGGCCAATCCGAACGTCGCCGGCCACAGCGAGTTCTTGCGGACATAGCCCGCGACCTTCTCGACCGTCGACAGCAGGATCCCGCCGGGCAGCTGTTCTTCGAGTCCCACGTCCTACCTCAATCCCACGTCAGGCCCCCGCGGCGCCACACATATGCGTAGGCCACGAAAACCGTGAGCATGAATATGACCATCTCGACGAGGGCAAAGGTCCCCAGCGAGTCGAAGCTGACCGCCCACGGATAGAGGAACACGATTTCGATGTCGAAGACGATGAACAACATCGCGGTCAGGTAATACTTCACCGGGAAGCGCTGACCGGTGGGTGCGTTCGGTCCGCTGAACCCGGTCTCGGTGGGCTCGATGCCGCATTCGTAGGCTGCCAGCTTCGACCTGTTGTAGCGAGTCGGACCGGTGATGCTCGCCAGGAATACCGAGCCGATGGCAAAGGCTGCGCCGATGCCCGCGAGCACGAAAATGGGTATGTAGGGATTCAACTCGCTCCGCCATCCGTCGTTTGGGCCGCCAGCGCAGCGGCCGCCGGTGACATCCGGGCTGGCCCAGCGCATGACACGTGTGACGGACCGGGCATGTGGACCGTCACAGTGACCTTCAACATAGTCGCGCGGCGCCCGGGGCACATGTCCGGGGTCAAGCTCTTGGACATGTCATAAATCCTTGCCTGTCAACTCGGATCGCGCCGGGACGGCGCCCAGTGGTACAGGACTGTCGAAAAGCTCGAATTCAGGCGTGTAGCCAGGCAAGATGCGGTTGATTCCGGCGACCGGCAGACGTCTCGGAGCGCTTGTTGTTACCCTTGCCACTGGACTGCTGCCGGGATTTGCGGCGTTCGCAAAAGCCGCCGACGGCCGATCTGGGAGGACGCGACCTGTGAACTTTTTCACACTACCGCCGGAGATCAACTCCTTGCGCATGTTCCTCGGCGCGGGTAGCGCGCCGATGTTGCAGGCGGCCGCCGCATGGGACGGCCTGGCCGCGGAGCTCGGGTCGGCTGCCGAATCGTTCGGGTCGGTGATCTCGAACCTGGCCGGACAGGCGTGGCAGGGCCCGGCGGCGGCGGCGATGGCGGCCGCCGCGGCGCCGTACGCGGGCTGGCTGGCAGCGGCGGCATCTCAGTCCTTGGGGGCGGCCGGGCAGGCGAGAGCGGTCGTGAGCGCGTTCGAGGCGGCCCGCGCGGCGACCGTTCATCCAGCAGCTGTGGAGCAGAACCGCAATGCCTTCGTCCAGCTCGTGATGTCGAACCTGTTCGGTCAGAATGCGCCATTGATCGCGTTGGCCGAAAACATCTACGAGGAGATGTGGGCCGCGGACGTCACCGCGATGGCCGGCTACTACGCCGGTGCCGCGGCGGCCGCCGCGCAGGTGGTGCCGTGGCAGACCGTGCTCGAGAGCTTCCCGGCGCTGACCGGCGGCTTGGCCGGCGGACTCAGCGCGCTGGCCGGATCGGGTGCGGGTAGCGGTAACGGTGCGGCCGCCGGTGGCGGCGGTGGCGCCCAGGGCGGGGCGGGCCCGGTCAGCACCGGCGCTGCCAGCGCGGCGGGCGGCGGTGGTGCTGCCGGTGGCATGGGCGGCACCGATCCCGGGATGGCGTCGGCCGGTGCCGCAGCCGGTGACCCGTCGGCGTACAGCGACGGCGGTGCGGCGGCCGCGCCTGCCGCGGCGAGCAGCGCAGGCGCCACGACCGCCAACCCCGGCGTCGCCAGTCCCGGCGTGGTGAGTCCCGGCCTCGGCGGCTTCGCCATGATGCCGATGGCGGTCGGCGGGCTGGCCATGGCCGGATTGCTCGGCGACAGGCCGTCGGTGCCGGTTCCGACGAAGTCGGCGGAATCAGAGCAGGACAAGCAAGCCGAGAAGGCCGAGAAAGACGAAGCGCCGGTGGCGGAGGAGTCGGTGACCCCGGAGGCCGAGGTTCCGGCGATGAGCGTGCTGCCGACGGCCGCGCCCGGTATCGCGGTCGCCGCTGCCCCGGGCGAAGCGACGCGCGCCGCCGCGGCGAGCGGATCCGGCATCCCGGTGTCGACTTTCCGGGCATCGGAGGCCGCGCCGGAAGCAGATGCGGAATCGGCGGAGGCCCAGTTCCGTCCCCGGGCAACCGAGCCGGAGCGCATTCAGGTCCGCGGCGCCTGAGCTGTACCGGATCAGTGCGCAGGCGCGCGCAACAGGTTGAGCACCGTGCGGCCCAGCACGATCGGGTCGAGCGGGTGAGGCACTGCGGCCTCGGCGCGTGACCAGTTGGCCAGCCATGCATCGTCGGGCCGGCCGGTCAGGACCAGGATCGGCGGGCAGCTGGACAGTTCGTCCTTGAGTTGTTTCGCGATGCCCATGCCGCCGGTCGGTGCCGCTTCGCCGTCGAGAATGGCCAGGTCGATGCCGCCTTCGTCCATCGTCCGGATCACCATCGGGCCGGTCGCGACCTCGACATAGCTCAACTCGGGCAGGTCCGGGTGCAGCCGTTTACCCAGCGCCTGCATCACCTGCTCGCGGGTCTGCACGTTGTCGCTGTAGACGAGGATCTTCAGGGGGCTGCTCGAGTCAGGCACGGTCCAGATCGTAATTCACGCGGTCCCGGAGGATCGCACGAAGACGGCTTCTGCTGACACGGTGACGGTCTCGGACATGACACCCATCTTGTTCCAGTCCACGTTGAACCGGGTCCGGTCGAGCTGCGTCTCGCCGCGGATCTGTACCGAACCGTCGTCCTGCTCGGTGATGGTCACCGGCAGCGTCACCGGTTGGCTGACGCCTTTGATGGTGAAATCGGTGCGCAGCTCGGCGCTCTTGCCCGGGCCCGGCTGCAGTTCGTTGACCAGGACGGTGATCGTCGGGAAGCGTTGGGCGTCGAAGAAGTCAGCGGACAGCAGGTGCCGGTCGCGACGGCCGATGCCGGTGTGCAGGGACGTGACCACGAGGGTGAACCGTCCCGCAACGGTGCCGTCAGCGGCGAGCCGGCCGTCGCCGCTGAATTTGGTGAACTTGCCTTTGACGGGCAGCGCGCCCCACATGTTCCTGATCCGGAAACCCACCGACGAGCGGTCCGGCACCAGAGTCCACGATCCGGTGCTCTCCGGGTCGGCGAGCAGACTCTCCAGCGTTGTCATCCTTATTCCCCCTGCCGATCCAGTAAGGGTGCGAGGTCCCCGGGGTCGAAGTATTCCTCGATCCGATCGATGAGGCCTGCTCTGTCCACCTTGATGACTATGCAGACCCGCATCGCGATGGATTGCCCGGCATGGCCGGTGGCATGCAGGAGGTGCTGCTGCACGAACCCGCCGTCGAAGACCTGTCGATCCAGCACTTCGTAGCTGCGCTCGGCGGTGATCGAGAGGAACCAGCTGATCACCCGCAGCGCCCGGGACTTGTCGTCGTATGCGGTGGGGCCGCGCCGCCCGCCCGTCCGCCATACCGCGATGTCGTCGCTCCACAGGTTCGCTACGGCGGTGTGGTCGCCGTTGGTGATCGCGGTGAACAACCGCTCGGCCGTCTCGACGATGGTTGCGGACGCGGTGTCGGTCATGAACCGGGCTCCTCGTGGTTCTCGTATCCGGGATGCGCGACGGCCAACCGGTGGCGGACCAGCTCACGCAGGACGGGGACGACGGCGTCGTCCGGTGCGTCCAGGTCGCCGGCCCGGATGGCGGCGGCCAGGGCGGCTTCGTCGGCAAATCCCAGCCCGGCCAGTGCTGCCCGGATGTCGGCCGCTCCGGTCTCGAGCAGTTGGCGTTCGACCATGCGCAGGGCGTTGGCTGCCACCCGTGCGTGGAAATTGACCGACCCGGTGGTCGCCTCCCGGACTTCGGTTTCCAGGAACTCGGCGACCGCGGCGACCAGTTCGGCGGCCGTGGGACGCCCGTACAGGTCGGCGATCATGACACCTCCTCGAGCAGGTCCAGCAGGTCCCATTCGTTCTCGCACACCCGCCTGCCGATGGTGGCCAGCTCGACCGAGCGGGTCTGCCCGCTCAGATGACGCTCGGCCTGGTACCGGCAGATGACGCCCCAGCGCAGCGTGGCCAGCACCAGCCACCAGTGAAACGCCACCCGGTCGACGCTGGTCGCGCCGGCTTCTTCGTAGTCGCGCAGGAAACTCTCGATGCTGCCCAGCCCACCGGCGCCGCGCCCGGCCGGTGCGCCGAACCGCCAGGCGCGCACACAGAACCAGGCCAGGTCCTCATACGGCGCGCCGGTGTGCACCAATTCCCAGTCCAGCACCGCTGCCAGGTCCGACCCGTCGACGATGAGGTTGCCCATCCGGAAATCTCCGTGCACCAGCACGGTGGGCCACGGCGCGGACGGTCGGTTGGCCTCGAGCCAGCGAAACGTCCATTCGAAGGTGGCGGTGGTGTCGCCCATCTCGTCGAGCCGTTCGCGCCACTGACCGATCGGGTCCTCGCCGGTCAGGCCGGGGATGTCCGGGTCGGCCCGGTGTACCGCGGCGATGGCCTGCGCACACTGGCGCAGCAGCCGCCGGCGGGATTCCTCGTCGGTGAGCTGACGCTGAATGCGTCGAACAATGGTCTCGCCCTTGATCTCGTCGCAGATCAGGAACGGATTACCCAGGGCCGCAACCGAATCGTCGGCGATCAGCACATGTGGGACGGGCGCGCCGGCCGCCGCCGCGGCGGCCTGGACGCGGGCCTCCAACTCCATGCCGGCGTGCACGTCGTCGGGCGGGCCGGTGCGCAGGATCAGCGCCCGGCGATCGGCGTCGGTGACGGCGTCGAATGCCCAGGTGGTGCGGCTGGCGCCGCCGGTGAGCGGGCGCAAATTGTCGATCCCCACCCGGCTGCCCGTGACATCGGTCAGCAGGGTGCCCAGGTCCTCAGCCAGTGTCACTTTTTGCCGAACTTGAACAGCCGCTGGGCAACTCGGCGGATCTGGATCTCCTCGGCGCCCTCGGTGATCCGGTAGCGCCGGTGGTGTCGGTAGATGTGTTCCAGCTGCTCGTGCCGGCTGTAGCCGATGCCGCCGAGCACCTGCATGGCCCGGTCGGCGGCCTCGCAGACCAGCCGGTTGGCCCGGTAGTTCGCCATCGACACCTTGTCGGAGACCTGCATGTGATGGTTCTGGTCCAATTGTGTTGCGGCGTAATAGACCAGCAGCCGCACCATCTGCGCCTCGGTCTGCAGTTCCACCAGCGGCCACTGTACGGCCTGGTTCACCGCCAGCGGTTTGCCGAACACGATGCGTTCGCCGGCGTAGGTCACCGCCCGGTCGATGCAGTACTGCGCGGCGCCCAGGCTGCTGGCCGCTTGCCGAATTCTGTTCTCGTGCAGAAACGTTTGGCCTACTTCCAGGCCGCGGTCCACGTCACCCAGCACCGCGTCGTCGGGAACCCGGACGTCTTTGAGTTCCACTTCGGCGTGATCGGTGGGCATGTTGAAGGTCCACCAGTAGTACGGGATGGTGAAGCCGGGCGAGTCGCACGGCACCAGGAACGCCGAAATGCCGCGGGCCTGGCCGGGTTCGCCGGACGTGCGGGCGAACACCAGGTCGTGCGTGGCCCGGTGCACGCCCGTGTTGAATCGCTTGGCGCCGTTGATGATCCATCCGTCACCGTCTTTGACCGCGGTGGTCTCCAGCCAGGTGGCATCCGATCCGTGGTCGGGTTCGGTGAGTCCGAACGCCATCGAGCGTTCACCGGTGATCAGCGCCTCGGTCCATTCCTTCTTCTGCGCGTCGGTGCCGAACCGGTCCATCATGATGACCTGTGGGAAATTACCGACGATCGAGGACTCGTCCTGCAGGTCGTTGTGCAGCCCGAGTCCCTTGTGCGCCAAGTGTTCCCGGATAACGGCCATGTCGATATTGGAACCGTCGCGGCCACCGAACTGGGCGGGCAGCCCGTACCGCAACCAGCCTGCTTTGTCCGCCCGCTTACGCATCTCCCCGAGCAGATCTTCCCACTCCCGGCGCGGGATGCCGCCGTTGTCCCAGTCGGTACGGGCATTCTCCCGACGATGATCGAAGTACTGGATGTGCTCGCGTTCCAGCGGCTTGATCTCCGCCTCGATGAAGGCGTCCATCTCGGCCAACACGCCGGGAAGGTGTTCGGGAAGGGTGAAATCCACGTTGATCTCTCCTTGGAATAGGTCACGCGCCGTAGAGTGTCTTTTTCCAGATCAGGGACAGCATGGCAATGGCGTCCTCATCGCTGACAGTAATGCCCAGGTCCGACTTGCCGACGATGACGGTGGTGAAGTTCTCGAAGAGCAGCGCGATGGCCGCCGCGGTGTGTTCGGGGTTGAGTTCGGTGCCGTAACCCTGCTCCTGGGCTCGGCGCACCGAAGCGGCCACGATGTCCATGCCGAAGCGCCGGAACTGGTTCTGCACATCGGCGAAGCGTTGCTGGGTCGCGGCCAGTTGAGCCACCGCGATCATGATGCCGATGTGCTGCTTGAACATGTTCCAGTAACCGGTGACCACCGAGGTGAAGAACGCGTCACCGGGCGCCTCCGGTAGCTGCACGCTCAGCCCGGACGGCTCGACGACGTCGTGCAGGAAGGACTGCGCCAGCGCGGCCAGCAGATCCTCCTTGTCGCTGAAGTACCGGTAGAACACCGCCGGGGACTTGCCCGCCGCCGAGGTGATGTCGGCCAGGGTGGTGCCGTGAAAACCGCGTTCGGCGAACAGTTTCCGGGCGGCCAGCTCGATGGATTCGCGGGTCTGGCGGCCCTTGGCGGTGAGCAGTTCGGCGGGCATCAGCCGCGGATCCGATCCCCCGCACGCAGCAGCGCGCTCGGCAGGTCGTGGCCGACAGCTTCTTGCGCGACCCGCGCCGCGGCGATCGCGGCCGGCAGATCCACGTCGACCTCGAAACCGCTGTCGGTGAGCAGGTACACCAGATCTTCGGTCGCGATATTGCCGGTGGCACCCGGGGCGAACGGGCAGCCACCCAGCCCCCCGGCCGACGCGTCCAGCCGGGTAACCCCGGCGCAGACCGCGGCGTAGGCACTGGCCAACCCGGACCCGCGGGTGTTGTGGAAGTGCGCACCCAACGGCAGCTCGCCGAGCACCGGACGCAGTTGGGCGATCAGCGAACTCACCCGGCCCGGGGTGGCGGTGCCGATGGTGTCGGCGATGCAGAACCGGTCCGCGCCCCTGTCGCGCGCCGCGGCGGCAATGGCCAGGACGCGCTGCGGGGGAGTAGGGCCTTCGAACGGGGAGTCCCATGCGGTGGCGACGATGACTTCGACGGTGACGCCGCTGTCGCGTGCGATGGCGACGATCTCACCGATCTGGGCGGTTGCCTCGGCGCTGGTGCGACCGACGTTCTTCTGGCTGAAGGTGTCGTCGGCGGCCACCACGTACTCGATGGACCGCAGGCCCGCGGCAATCGCGCGGTTGGCCCCGTTGGGGCTGGCCACCAGCGCGGAGAACTCGATGCCGGGGAAGTTGTGCAGTTCGGCGGCCAGTTCGGCGGCATCGGCCATCGACGGCACCTTGGTCGGCGACACGAACGCCGTGGCCTCCACCTCGCGTACCCCGGTCGCGGCCACCGCGCTCAGCAGGTCCAGCTTGGCCGACAACGGGATCGGCGCCTCGATCTGCAGGCCGTCGCGCAACGCCACCTCCCGGATGGCGACGTAGGTCATAAGACCGCCTCCCTGCGCAGGGCTGCCAGCTGTGCTGCGCTCTTGCCCAGCAGCCCGCCGTAGACGTCGTCGTTGTGTTGTCCGGGCCGGGCGGGACCGGCACTGCGCACCCGACCGGGGGACTCGGAGAGCACCGGCACGATGCCCGGGCCGAGCACGTCGCGGCCCACCCGTTCGTCGTGATGCGGCACCAGCATGCCGCGGGCGCGCAGCTGCGGGTCGTTGACCACCTCGGCGACCGTGTTGATGGGCCCGGCGATAACCCCTGCGGCGGACAGGGTTTCGATGATGTCGCCGGGTTGGCGTTGGGCCGCCCAGGCGCCGATGATTTCGTCGAGTTCGTCCTGGTTGCGGCCGCGGGCACCGTGGTCGGCGAAGCGGTCGTCGGTCGCGAGTTCGGGGCGGTCCATCGCTGTGCACAACCGGGCGAAAACGGTGTCCTGGTTGGCGGCGATCACCACCCAGGAGCCGTCGGCGCTGCGATAGATGTTCGACGGCGCGATCCCTTCCAGCCGGGTACCCGAGGGGCCCCGCACCACGCCGCCGACGTCATAGTCGGGGATGGTGGATTCCTGGACGGCCAAACATGATTCGGTGAGCGCGACGTCCACGACCTGACCCTGCCCGGTCACGCTGCGTCGGTAGAGCGCGGCCAGTGCGCCCTGGGCGCCGAACATGCCGGCCAGGGTGTCGCCCAGCGACAGCGCGAGGCGTGGTGGCGGGCCACCGGGGAAACCGTTGAGGTGTCGCAGCCCGCTGGCGGCTTCGGCCACCGACGCATAGCCGGCTTTGTGGGCGTCGGGTCCGGTTTGTCCGTATCCGGAGACCCGGACCAGGATGATGCCCGGATTGCGTTCGCTGAGCACGTCATAGCCCAGGTTCCACTTCTCCAGGGTGCCGGGCCGAAAGTTCTCCACCACCAGGTCGGACTTTGCGACCAGATCCAGGAACAGCTCCCGGCCGGCCGGCTTGCGCAGATCGAGGGTGATCGCGCGCTTGTTGCGCGCATGCACCGTCCAGAAGACGCGGTGCCCGTCGACCTCGGCCTGCCCCCAGGTGCGCAGTGGGTCCGGCGCACCGGGTGGCTCCACCTTGATGACATCGGCGCCCATGTCGCCCAGCAGGCGACCGACGAATGGTCCGGCGATCAGCGTGCCGAGTTCCAGCACCCGGATGCCGTCCAGCGCGCCGTGAGTCACTGCGCGAACCCGTGCCGGGTCAGCCAGTCGGTGACGATTTCGACCGCCTCCCGCAGCTTGTCTCGCTGGTCGGGACCCGCGTAATAGTGTGTGGCGCCGTGGATTTCGTACATCTCCTTATCCGGGTGCCCGATAGCCTCGAAGAGCCGCCGGGTGTGGCTGGGCGTGCAGGCGTCGTCGCCCAGATTACCGATGACCAGAGCGGGAATGGCGATGTCCTTGCCGCACTTCACGCCGTCGCCGCGAGCGTCGTCATAGCTCCACTGCGACAACCAGCCGCGCAGGGTGGAAAACCGGGCCAGTCCGACCGGGCTCATGTTCACCACCTGCGGATCGCCCAGGTAGCAGGTGCCGGGCTTGCGTTCGTTGGGGTCGACCGTCGGGTCCAGCCAGCGGGGATCGGCCATGGTGCCGTGCACGACGAAGCCGAATTCGGCAACATCGCTGCCGGGCCGACCGCTCGCACGCAACTCGGCCAGTTTGTTCTTGACCCACGCGGTGATTCGGCGGTTGCGGTCAATCTGCGCCTGCCGGTAGCGGGCCAGGAATTCCTCGGTGTAGGGCGGCTGGTTCGGGTTGTCCGGGTTGTAGAGATCCAACTCGGGATCGCGCTTGGTGGGGTCGGACTCGTCCAGGATGGAGGCGTCCAGCCACTCGGTCAGGGTGCCGTGCCGGCTGATGTGTGCGGCCAGCAACATGATCCCGTCGGCGGCCGGCAGATCCAACGTGGTCAGGTCGGGGCCGTCACCGGTGGGGCTGGCGGTGATGGTCGCGTGCTGGGCCTGCTGTTGGTAGAACACCGACAGCGAGCCGCCGCCGCTCCAGCCCGCCAGCACCACCTTCTGGTAGCCCAGCCGGTTCTTAGCGTCCTTGATGCATTCGCCGAGGTCTTCGACCACCTTCTCCATCTGCAGCGCGGAGTCGGTGCCGCGGAATCGGCTGTTGCAGTAGATGACATGATGGCCGGCGCGGGCCAGCGCATTAATCATCGGCAGGTAGGCGCCGCCGCCGATCGGATGCATGAACACCAGCACGGTGTCGCTCGGCTTGTCCTTCGGCTTCAGCAGGTAGCTCTCCAGCACGTTGATGTCGGCCAGCCCACCGTAGACGTCGCGAACCCCCGAATTGTTCTGGAAGGCAACAAGATAGGGAATGCGCTCGTAGTCGTGTTTCACCGCAGTCTGCGTCATGTCAGTGTTGTCCTCAGTGTTGGGCAAGGTCGTTGGCCAGTATTTCCGGGGAAGGGGTCAGCCGACGTCGGGTGTCGATGGCGATCACCTGCCAGTCCACCCGGGTGTAGTCGTCGAACTTGCGGCGGGCGCGCTCGCGGGCCTTCTCCGGCGCGCCGTGGTGAACCCCTTGCGGGGCATGGGAGATCAGGCCCGGTGGCATCGGAATGCCGTAGAGCGAACCGCCGTGGAAGAACGCGATCTCGTCGTAGTCGACGTTGCGGTGATACCAGGGGGTGCGTTCGGTGCCGGGCACCCCTTCGGCGGGCTTGGGCAGGAAGTTCATCACGTAGACACCGGTCGCCTGCATGAACAGGTGCACGGTCGGCGGCAGGTGCATGCTGTCGGAGGTGACGACGTTGTAGTCGGCGATGTTGAAGGTGAACGCGAAGTTGTCGCCGCGCCAGCCTTCGACGTCCAGTGGATTGTGTTGGTAATGAAGGGTAGTGGGCCCACCCTCATGAATGAGGCGGACCAGGTACTCGTCGCGGCCGTCGTCGTCGATGGGTGCCGGGTCGGGGATGACCGCCTGGGACGGGTCGAAGGGGAAGTGCCGGCCCAGGGCGCCCGGTGGCGGGACGCGGAATTCGTCGGTGGCCTCGATCATCAGCAGAATCGTTTCGCTGGACGGGATTTGGCGCCAGGTGCAGGCTTTGGGGATGTACACCCAGTCACCCGGCTGGTAGGTCAATGGCCCGAATTCAGTTTCGAGCAGGCCGGTGCCCTGGTGCACGAAGCAGAGCAGGTCGCCGTCGACGTGCCGGGCGTAGAACGGCATTGCCTCGCTGCGCCGACTCAGCAGCACCCGGCAGTCGGCGTTGCTGAACATCAGCAGCGGGCCGCCGTTCGCATCGGTGGCGTCGTCCGGTTTGAGTTGATCGGCCAATACGTCGGTGGGGCGCAGCGGGCCGACCGCGCGGTAGGCGGTGGGGTCGTTGCGGCGGTACATGTTGGCAGTGCGGCCGATGAACCCGCCACGACCCAGTTCGTCGTCCTTGAGGCCGTCGAGGTCGGCATGAACCCGGCGCGGCGTTTTCCCTTTGCGCAGGTGGACGAAGGATTCCATGACAAGGCTCCCGAAGTCGTAGGCCAGAACTGAAAGTGACGTTACTTTTGTTTCTGGCGGAAGGCAAGCGCCGGCGGCGTCCCTTCGGAGTCAGCCTCGCGCAGCGGCGGATTGGCCTGGGCTCAGCGCACCACTGCGCGTATTAGGTGCCAGTCCGGGTCGCAGCGCCGCCTGCCCGGCCTCTTTGGCCAGCATGACCCCGACGATGCGTCGGGCGCGCAAAGCTGCCGCATCGGCCTGGAATTCGACGCCGCTGCGCCAGCGGTCGTACCCGGAATGACTGGCAGCCATCTCCAGGATCGCGGAGTCGCGTTCGGCGACGCCGGCCAGGAAGGACCGGAGTCCCGCGGTCACTTTGTCGTTATCGGCTCCGTAGTTGCGCGAACCCTGCATGAACACGTGGGTTGACGCCTCGGTCTCGGGGGTGATCGCATGCGTACGGGTGGTGATGTACAGGTCTCCGTCCGCGGTGGTGATCTCCCAGAACTGCCGATGCATTGCCGGGGACACGAAAGTGCCGCTCTCGCGGCGCTTGTAGCGCGGCTCGCGATCGAGTCCGGTGCCGTCGGCCTCCCAGTCGGTAAGTCGGGCTTCGGGCAGATGCCGGGTGTAGGACACCGTCGTTTCCGTGACCTCGACAGCGCTGAATGCCGGCATGGCCGCGATGTCTTCGGGGATGTCATGCCGATGCAGGATTGGGGCGTAACTGAAGTCGAGGTAGTGCTCGTGAACCATCATGTAGTTGGCGGTGATTCGCCAGGCATCGGCAAAGGTCGTCCAGGCCGGGTCGTTGATCCACGGTGTGCTCGGCGGTTGACTGCTGGCCGCCGCGGCGGCCGGTCCCAGCCAGATCCACACGAACGGTGGCCGTTCGAGAACCGGGAAAACCCCCACCCTCATCCCGGTGGGGACTTGAGTCTGGGACGGGATGTGCACACACCTGCCGTCGGTGTCATAGGTGCACCCGTGGTAACCGCAGATCAGTCGGTCGCCGTCAACGCGGCTGTGGGATAGCGGGAATGCCCGGTGCGCGCAACGGTTTACGAATGCGCTCACCTGGCCGCTGAACCCACGCCAGAGCACGACTTCTTGACCCAGCAACCGTCGGCCCAGCGGGGAATGCGTCACTTCGGCGCTGGTAGCCGCGACATACCAGCACTTCTTCGGGACATTGGTCTTGACGGCTCTCAAAGGTCCAGCACCAGCCTCTCGGTGCGCGAGCGCGACACGCAGCACAGCATCACTTCGCCGGCACTTCGCTCGGCGTCCGACAGTACTGAGTCGCGATGGTCGGGCGTTCCCTCCAACACCCTTGCCTCACAGGTGCCGCAGACACCTTCATAACAGCTGCCCAGAATCGGGATGCCCGCGTCTTCGAGCACTTCCAGGATCGACTGATCGGTCGTCACCTCGAAGCTGACGCCCGAGCGTTGGCACACCACCTCGAACTGCTCGTAGGTTGTCGCCTGATCCGACGGAGCCTTGGCGGCGAACCTTTCGATGTGCAGGATGCCCGGGGGCCAGTGCGCACTGTGTTGCTCCACGGCCGACAGCAACGCCTCGGGCCCGCAGCAGTAAACCAGCGTGTCGTCCTCAGGATCTTTGAAAAGTGTTTCCAGGTCCAGCAATCCACATTCGTCCTGGGGCCACACCGTGACACGGTCGGGATAGCGCTCGACCAGGTCGTCGGCGAAGGCCATCGAAGCTCGCGTGCGCCCGCCGTAGAGCAGTGTCCAATCGCCGCCGGAGCGTTGGACACTCTCGATCATCGCCATGATCGGGGTGATGCCGATTCCGCCGGCGATGAACCGGTAGTGCCCGGCGTCGACCAGCGGGAAGTGATTGCGCGGACCACGCACGCGCACGGAACTGCCTTCGCGGAGGTTGTCGTGCACGTAGCGCGATCCGCCCCGCGAGTGGGGATCGAGCAGCACCGCCACCCGCCACATGGCCGACTCGCGCGGATCGCCGCACAGCGAATACTGGCGCGTCATGCCGTCCAGCATCAAGTCGATATGTGCGCCCGGTTCCCAGCGCGGCAGATCGCCGTTGTCGGGATGGGCGAGGTCGAGTACGGCCACACCCTCGGCGGCAGGGCAGCGTCGCCGCACGATCAGATCGGTCGCGAATTCGTGGACGCTGGCGTTGTGCGTGGAAACCACTGCGGCGGACAAGGGTTCATTACTCCGATCCGGGTCACATCACCCGGCCGGGGGCGGCAGATAGACCGTCTTGAACACCTGGAAGGGGTGCAGCCCTTCCGGACCGAGTTCCCGACCGATGCCGCTCTGCTTGATCCCGCCGAACGGCGCGACCGGATCGTTGAGGTAGTGGTTGACGCCGACGGTGCCCGAGCGGACCCGGCGCGCAACCTTGACGGCGCGATCGGCATCAGCCGACCACACGGTTCCGCCGAGGCCGTAATCGCTGTCGTTGGCGATCGAAATCGCCTCGCGCTCATCGGTGTACGGGATCACCGACAGCACCGGCCCGAAGATCTCTTCGCGAGAGACGGTGGCATTGTTGTCCAGGTCGGCGAAGACGGTCGGTTCCAGGAACCAGCCACGGTCGAATCCTTTGGGCCGCGACCCGCCGGTGGTCATGCGTGCGCCTTCGCTCTGCCCTTTGGCGATGTAACCCTCCACGCGTTCGCGCTGCCGCGCGGACACCAGCGGACCGATCTTGGTCTCGGGGTCCAGTGGATCACCGATCTTGAGGGTCCGGACCAGATCGGTGATGGTGTCGACGATCTCGTTGTACCGGTTGCGCGGCGCCAGCACCCGGGTGCTGAGGTAGCAGACCTGTCCGTTGTTGAGCATGGTGGCCGCGAAGAACTGCTCGAGACAACCGGCCAGGTCGGCGTCGTCAAGGATGATGGCGGCGGACTTGCCGCCCAGTTCCAGGGTCACCGGCCGCAGCAGCCTGCCGCACGCCTCGGCGATCCAGCGGCCCGCAATGGTGGATCCGGTGAAGGACACCTTGTCGATTCCGGGGTGCTCGACCAGATACTCACCGATATCCCGGCCGCCGGGAACAATATTCAGGACGCCCTCGGGTAGGCCGGCGGCCGCGGCGGCCTCGGCCATGAGGAACGCGTCCAGCACTGTTTCCTCGGCGGGTTTCAGCACGACCGTGCATCCCGCTGCCAGGGCAGGGCCGAGCTTGAGGAACGAAATCCCCTGCGGCACATTCCAGGGCACGATCGCAGCCACTACGCCTACCGGCTGTCTGGAGACCAGTGTGGTGCCGCCCAGCATGCCGGGGCGTGTCTCCTCCACCGCCGCGCTGGTCATCAGGTCGCTGTAATAGCGCAGCAGCAGCGCGGGAAAACCTGCTTCGAACTGCTGGGCCATCCAGATCGGCATCCCGTTCTGCATCGACACCCGGCGCGCGGTTTCCTCACCGCGGGCTTCCAGTTCGGTTGCGAAGCGTTCCAGCACTTCGGCCCGCTCCTTGGGCTCCCACGTCGACCAACCGTCGGGGTCGTCGAAGGCCGACCGTGCGGACCCGACGGCGGCGTCGATGTCCACGCGGCTCGCGCGGGGGACCGAACCGATGCGGTCTTCATTCGCCGCACACCGCACTTCGATGCGATCGCTGCCGGTGGGTGCCGTCCAGTCGCCGCCGATGTAGAGCTGCGGATACTCGATGGTGGTCACGAATGTTCCAACCTCTCAGGAGATCTTGACCCGGGCGGGCAGATGCTTGAGACCGCCGACGAAGTTGGTCTGTGTCACGCTGCCGGGACCGAGCACCTCGATCGACTCCAGGCGGGGGAGCAGCTCCTCGAACATCACCTTCAGCTCCTGCTTGGCCAGGTGCTGGCCTACGCAGGTGTGTGCGCCGAAGCCGAAACTCAAGTGATTGTTGGGCCTTCTGTCGATATTGAACTCGTCGGGACTGTCGAAAACATCTTCGTCGCGGCAGCCGGACTGGAACAGCGGCATCACCCGGTCACCGGCTTTGATGAGCTGCCCGTGCAGGACGTGGTCTGTGACCGCGCGGCGCATGAAGTGCTTGACCGGAGCCACATACCGCAATCCCTCGTTGATGAGGTCAGGCACCAGGCTGAGGTCTGCCTTGACCCGGCTGAGCACCTCGGGGTGCAGGGCCAGTTGCTGCAGCGTACCGGCCAGGGTCGCCGACGTGGTGTCGTGGCCGGCGGTGAAGATCGCGGTATACCAGCCGTAGACAAAGGATTTGGGCCAGTACTCCCCGTCGGGCAGCTTGGCGCAGGCCACCACCGTCGCCAGGTCGTCACGCGGATTCGCCCGGCGGTCTTCGGCCAGCGCATCGAAGTATGTGAAGAAGTCCTGGATGGTGGCGGAGAACTGCTGGGCCATCGCCTCCGGCGACAGCGCCTCGACGTCCTCACGCTGGTGCTCAGGATCGGCGGTGCCGAAGAACTCCTGGGTCAGGGCCATCATCCGCGGCTCGTCCTCCGGGGGCACCCCGACCAGCGTCATGATCACGTGCAGTGGATATCCCAGCGCCCAGTCGTCGACCAGGTCGATCTGCCCGCCAGCCGAAACCTCTTTGAGCCGGTCGATGGATTCCTTGGCGAGCTCGCGAATCCGGTCTTCCATCTTCCGGACCGAGGGCGGCTTGAAGTAGCCGAACGCCATGTTCTTGGCATGGGTGTGCTCGGGCGGGTCGATGTAGGGAAGGGCGTCGAGGATGCGCAGGCTGCCACCGAGCAGCTGCTTGGTGAACTCGTCGCCGGCGATGTTCTGCAGGATCGGATTGTGGGTCCCGGGGTTATCCGTACCGCCGCCCGCGACGAAGACCTCCGACAGGCTCTCGACCTC
The DNA here is from genome assembly GCF_059812325.1 of Mycobacterium sp. NGS61. NCBI lineage: Bacteria > Bacillati > Actinomycetota > Actinomycetes > Mycobacteriales > Mycobacteriaceae > Mycobacterium > Mycobacterium sp. NGS61. The sequence goes on along the minus strand of NZ_JCALCL010000001.1, from coordinate 566,453 downwards.
TTGGATGTCAGCATGCTTGCTGACCAGCCAGATGGGGTTGTAGCCCTCGACCAGTGCCTTTGCGACCGGCATGTTGTTGCGTAGCCACTTGTACGCATCGTGTAGTGCGACGAGGTCCGCATGGCCCTCGGGCAGCACCAGTCGACGCGCGATCTCGTCGGGCAGGACGGCTGATTCGGTCTGTTCGGTGATGGTCATCTCAAAGGTGTCCTCTTCTTGCTGCCTGGTGTTTCTTGTCGCCGCTGGTCACGTGCCGATGATTCAAGTGTTGTGGGGACGCGTCCTTCATGCGTCACCATGACGGGGGGTCATCACTCCCGCATTGGGGGTAACCGTCACTCGCCGGGGCAGCCCTGGTCGATCCACGCCTCGATATCGGCAATCTCCTCAGGCGACATCGGGTCGAGGTAAGCGGGCATGCGCGGGGTCACCGCGCCGGCCGGCGGTTCGTCCAGGTCCGAGCCGAACGGGGCCGTGCCCTTGAGTGACAACACCAGGTTCGAATGAGCTCCGTCGCCGAGCGTGACCAACGGCCGCCCGCCCACCTTCATCGTGACGAACTGATCGCGTGTCACGTCCCGCCAGAACGGACCGTGCGACGCTACGTCGCAGTCCGGACCGCCGACTGACTTGTCGAGGAGGTCGACGACGTCCGAGAAGTTCATGGTGCTACCCCTTCCGTGGTAGTTGCAGTGCGACGCCAGGCTGTCTGCGTCAGGTGTGTCGGCCCATTGCGAGAACCTCGTCGAATCCCTCGCGCAGCGAGCTGGTGAAGGCGATCGGCTCGGTGACGGATTCCGGATCGAAGTTGACTGCGATGCAGCAGGTTTCCTGGTAGGTGACCATCGCGACCATCGCCGGAATTCCGGGCCGTGGACCCATCGGGTAGATGTGTGTGACTCGGGCGCCGGCCAGGTACAGGGGCCGGGTGATGACGCCCAGGTTCGAAGCCTGCAGGTCGGACAGGCCGGTCATGCCGCCGGCGATGCGGGTCAGCGCGATCTTCGGCAGCCGACTCAAGACGGGCGCGACGAGGTCGAGGAATCCGAGCGCGGGTTCGGCCCGGGCTTCGGCGATGAACCGGTGGATGGCCGCGATGCGCACCGCCGGGTCGGGCTCTCCGACGGGCGCGACGAATCGAGCGCCAGCGAACCTGTTGGCGCCCATCGGATCGTTGTCGGTGCGCAGGCTGACCGGGATCGCCACCGGTATGGAATCGACGGCAACGGAGAGCTTTTCGTGGTAGCGGCGAACCCCGCCAAGCAGTCCGGCCAGGAATGCATCGTTCACCGAGCCGCCGGCTGCGCGCCCGGCCGCCTTGAGTTCTGCCAGCGGGACGTCGAAGGTGTCCAGCCGGTATGACGAGCCGCCGCCGGTCAGTGCGGGGGAGTGGGCGGTATCGGGAGGGGTGAGCACGCGCTTGAACGACCGCGCGAATTTGATTGCGGCGGTAGCGGTCCCGACGGGGTCACCGACGAACCGGCCGGCCGCGCCAGTCGCCTCCCGGAGCAGCGCCGTGGGGGCATGGACGGCGGTGCTGGTCAGCCGATTCAGCAACAAACCCTCCGGCGATTCGGCAGGCCTCGGGTCGGGCACCGGGTGGTCGTCTCTGGGAGAGGGTTCGCGGCCACGGGAGTGGGCGAGGTCGAGCAACTGCAGCAACCCGATTCCGTCGCTGAGACTGTGGTGTGGCTTGAACAGGTAGGCGGCCCGGTCATCGGCGAGGCCGCAGACAAGCAGCGCCTCCCACGGCGGCCGCGTGGGATCGATTGGCCGGACAGCGAATTGGGCGGCCAGCTGGTGCAGCTCGGCCATCGAGCCGTCGCCAGCCAACTGGACCCGTTGCAGGTGGTAGGCGAGGTCGAAATGGGGATCCGGCGACCAGGCCGGAGCGACCAGCGGCAACACCGGGTCGACGATCCGCTCCCGCAACCGCGGGATGCGACGGGTGAGCCGGTCGTGGGCGGCCACCAGCCGATCCCAGTCCGGTTCGGTGTCGAGTAACTCGACCAGCACGCCGGTCGAGCGGGTGCGGGGATCGCCCTCGGTGCGCCACATCAGCGCTTCCCAGGCACTGAGATCCTGGCCCCCACCCCAGGCGGCGAACACCTCTGGACTGCTATCGGACATTGCTGCGCCCTTGCTGTTGCTCCGGGACCCGGTCCACCTGCCGGGTGAGGTCCAGGATCAGCTCGGCCACCCGAGCCGGGTCGTCAGACATCGGTACGTGCCCGACCCCGCGCAGCCGGATCAGCTCCGCACCGGGCAGGCGTTCCAGCATCGGCGCGCCGAAGTGTCTGTAGGGCAACACAAGATCGCGCTCCGCCCACACCAGTCGGACTGGATAGTCCCGATCGGCGGGCAGCGGCCGCACCGGGTCGAGATGGAGGGTCCGCAGCAGTGGGCTGACGATCGGCGCCTGGCTGCTGGCTTGCAGATACGTCACCAGCGTCTCCAGCGGTACCTGTCCCGGCTGAGCGACCTGGCCCGCGAGCATGGCCCAGCGCAGCAGCCGTCGCTGCACCAGCGTTTCGGCGCGCTCCGAATACCGGCCCAGCGCAACGAGTCCGAACCGGACGCAGTAGGCGGTCGCCCGCAGCCGGCGCGGTGATCGCCAGGCGCCGGCGGGGCTGAACAGCACCAGCGACAGTGCCCGTCCCCGGCGGGCCAGCTCGATACCGATCCAGCCGCCGAGTGAATTTCCCGCGATGTGCACCTTCGCCAGACCCAGGCGGTCGAGTTCCTGTTCGAGGTCGTCGACCAGCATCTGTACCGAAGGGACGGTCCCGGCGGTCAGGGAACGCCCACCCGCATGGCCGGCCAGCGTCGGCATGATCACGTCGTGGTGTGCTTCCAGATGGGGCAGCACCGGCGACCAGACGCGCCAGATCGCGCCGATCCCGTGTAGCAACAGCAGCGGAGTGCCGACTCCGGTGCGGTGACTCGGGGTCAGTTCCAGGCCGTAGACGGGGTCGCGGGGCCGACGCGACTCACGTCGGACCAGTGCCGCCGCCGCGCCGGCCGTCACCACCGCGGCGGCCACCGTCGCGGTTCTACGTCGCGGGCTTCTCGTCATCGCCAACGTGTTCAGGGCGTCAGCACGACCTTGAGGACCTCGCCGCGCAGCTGGGCTTCGACCGCTTCGTTGATCTGCGCCAAAGGCATTGTGGTGACCAGCTTGTCGAACGGAAAGCGGCCCTGACGGTGCAGGTCGAGCAGATACGGGATGAATGTCTGCGGGTCGGAATCGCCTTCGACGATGCCGCGGATGGTCAGACCCAGCAGCGGAGGCTGGAACAGGCCGACCGAGAAGACGGCCTGCGGGTCGGCGGGGACGCCGATCAAGCCCAGCGCGCCACGCATCCCCAGCGCCGCGAGCAGTTGTTCGACGACAGGTGTCACGGCAGTGGTGTCGATACCGTAATCGACTCCCGCAGGGGCGATTTCACGGATTTGTTCAGCCAGCGGACCCGCTTGCGGGTCGATGCTGTGGGTGGCCCCGAAGTCGGTGGCCAAAGACCTGCGGCTCTCGTGCAGGTCGACCGCGATGATCGAGACCGCGTCGCGCACGGCCGCAGCCATGACGGCCGACAGCCCGACCGCGCCGGCCCCGGCGACGACCACCGTCGAGCCCGGCTGGACGTCGAGGGAGTTGAAAACCGCGCCGGCGCCCGTCTGGATCCCGCAGCCCAGGGGTCCGACGAGTTCGATCGGTGCGTCCGCCGGCAGCTTGACGACGTTGCGCTGGTGCGCCAGTGCGTGGGAAGCCAGGGACGACTGTCCGAAGAAGTTCGCCGAGAGCGCTGCCCCGGCCGCGGACACTCCGGAGGATCCGTCCGGACGCCGCCCGCCGAAGTTGTATTCGAGGAAGTTGTGGCAGTAGGCCGGCTCGCCCTTCGCGCAATGGGCACAGTTGCTGCAACTGTTGAAACTCAGCGCAACCCGGTCACCGACGGCCACCGACGTGACGTCGCCGCCGACCGACACCACGGTGCCGCTGCCCTCGTGGCCCAGGATGCCGGGCAGCGGGAACGGCAGGTGGCCTTCTTTGACCGCGATATCGGTATGGCAGACGCCCACGCCCGCGATTTCGACGAGCACCTCGTCCGGCGCCGGGTCCTGCAGCTCGACCTCGGTGACGGTGAAGGGTGCACCTACCTCCTGCACCACCGCGGCTGAGATCTTCATCCGACCTGCCCCTCCGTTGTTGCTGTGGCGCCCTGCACGGCGCGGGTTGGTGAGACGGGCTCGGCATACCGCGGCATACCGAACCCGGTCTGGTGAGTGTGTCCGAACGGCGCGCTCGGTCGCGTCACCACATCGGGCAGTTTCCTACCCCGCATCAGGGGGATCTCGCCCGAAAATGCTTGGCCGGCGTTACTTCGGCAGCCCATAGTGGGCATCGTCGGAGCGAAGCAGCGCCGATGCGTCTCGCGCGGCGCTGTGCACGCAGGGATATGTGATGAGTCGTAAGACCCCGTCGGAGATGTCCGTCGACGAGCACATCGAACACATCAAGGACGGGCCGCGGGGACGTCGTGTGGCGGCGGTCTTCGATTTCGACGGCACCCTGATCCAGGGGTATTCCGCCAATGCGTTGTACGCGCACCGGGCTCGCAATCTCGAGCTCGGACCCGACGAGTTCGTCCGCACCGTGCGCACTGCGCTCGGTGAGCCGCTCAGCGAAGAATCGTTCAACGAGCTCTTGCTGCAGGGCATCCGGGGTTGGAGAGGTCGCACCGAGGACGATCTGATGGAGCTCGGCGAGCAGCTCTTCGCGCAGTCGATTGCCGGTTCGCTGTTCCATGAGGCGTGGCGGGTGGTGCGTGCCCATCAGAACCAGGGACACACCGTGGTCATCGCGACCTCGGCCACCCGGCTGCAGGTTCAGCCGATGGCTCGGGAGCTGGGTATCGACCATGTGGTGTGCACGGAGCTGGAAACCGAAGACGGTGTGCTCACCGGCGCCGTGGTGGGGCGCCCCCCGTGGGGGGAAGGCAAAGCCGCGGCGGTGCGGGAGTTCGCCCGCCAGCACCGAATCTCGTTGCAGAACTGTCACGCATATGCCAATGGCGCAGAGGAGATCCCGCTGCTGCAGGCCGTCGGATGTCCGCATCCGGTCAATCCAGCGCCCGAACTGGCGAACTACGCTGCCGAGCGCGGTTGGCCGGTGCTGCGATTCACCAACAAGCAGAACCAGTTTCATCCCATGGCGGTCGCCCGGACCACCGGGTTGGTCGGGGGCTTCGCCGCCGCCGTGAGCGCCGGTCTGGTCGCGGGACTGCTGACCTTCGACCGGCGCGGCGGGATGGACCTGGCGACGTCGTTGTTCGGTCGCGTCGCCGGTCACCTCAGCAACATCGACATCGAGATCATCGGCGAACAGCACACCGCACGACGGCCCGCCGTGTTTTTCATCAACCATCAGAGCACCCTCATTGACGCACTGGTGGTATCTCGGTTGATCCGGCGGGGATTCACCATCATCGCCAAGGACGAGGTGCGGCGGATACCGGTGCTGGGGCAGGTGCTCACGCTGGCCGACGTGGCGTTCGTCGACCGCTCCAACACGTCCAAAGCGATATCGGCCCTGCAGCCGGCGCTGGACAAGCTCCGGACCGGCGTGTCGATAGCCATGTCACCGGAGGGCACCCGGTCGCTGAGTCCGCGAATCGGGGACTTCAGGAAGGGTGGTTTCCATCTGGCCCGGGACGCCGGGGTGCCGATCGTACCTGTGGTGATCCGCAACACGGGTGAAATCATGTGGCGCAACGCCAAAGTGGCTCAGGAAGGCACCATCGAGGTGGTGGTGCACGAGCCTCTTCCAACGGCCGGCTGGACCCGACAGCATCTCGATGACTGGGTGCCGCGGATGCGCCAGCTCTACGTCGACACTCTCGACGACTGGCCCGGGACCGAAGCCGGCCTGCGCTGGTCTGCGGCCGTCGCCGCGGGTGTGCGGGCGAGTTCGCTGTGACCGGCCGGCTGGTCGCCCTACGCCCGCAACTGCGGGACGAGTTGGCTGCGGTGTTGGGCTCTGACGACTTTCGCACTGCGGCGGCACAATTGGCGACCAAACTGGGCCGTGGCGTATCCGATGTCACGGCGGAAGCCACCGAGTACATCCAGGAGATGGCGGCCTGGCACGAACGGCACGTGGTACGGGCCTGGGAGGCGTTGTCGGCCTGGATGGTGCGCGGTTTCGAGGTGGTCGTCGACGAGGACGATCTGGAGCGAATGCGGGTGCTCGACCGCGACCACGCGCTGATCTTCCTGATCTCGCATCGCTCGTATCTGGACCAGTTCTCCTTCCCGCCAAGCCTTGCCCGGCAGGGGATCTCGCCGACCTTCGGCCTCGCCGGCGCCAACCTCAACTTCTTCCCGCTGGGCACGCTGGCCCGGCGCAGTGGGTTCATCCCGGTGCGGCGGGCCACGGGCGACCTGCCGGTCTATCGCTTGGCACTGCGCGCGGTGGTCGCTCACCTGGTTGCCCGCGGACGCAACCTGGTCTGGTCGATCGAAGGCGGGCGCACGCGTACCGGCAAGCTGCGGCCGCCGCGCTACGGGCTGCTGCGTTATGTGGTCGACGCGGTCGCGGCGGCCCGGTCCGAGCAGACGCTGGCAGTGCCAGTCTCGATCATCTTCGACCAGTTGCCGCCACACGAGGTCAGACTGATGGCTGCCGAAGCACGCGGCCTGCCCAAGAGGCCGGAGAACGCGCGGTGGTTAATCAGTTACGCCCGCGGTCTGCGACATCAATTGGGGCGCATATACATCAACTTCGGCTCGCCGGTCCCGCTCTACGGGCGCATCGAGACGCTACGCAGTGAGGGCCTGGGTGATCGTCAGGTGGTCGAGCGGATCGCGCTGGACGTGTGCCACCGGCTGAATCTGGCAACTCCGGTGACCGCCACCGCGGCCGTCTGCGTGGCGATGCTGGGTGCCGACCGAGCGCTGACCCTCGACGAGGTGTGCGCAACGGTGGCGCCCCTGGCCGGCTATCTGCGGGCCCGCGGTTGGCCGGTCGCGGGCGGCGCCGACCTCACCGATCGCGCGACCGTGTCCCGAACGCTGCACGCGCTGGTCGGCTCGGCGGTGCTGACGTGCTACTCGGGCGGGCCGACCCCGGTCTGGGGTATCGGGGTGGACCAGCACCTGATCGTCGCGGTCTACCGCAACAGCGCGATTCACGTCCTGCTGATGCGGGCGATCGCCGAACTGGCCCTGCTGGCCATCGTGCGAGAACCGGAGTCGACCAAGCGCACCGGCTGGGAGCGGGCGCTGGCGGTGCGCGAGCTGCTCAAGTTCGAGTTCTTCTTCGCCGGCCGAGCCGAGTTCGCCGACGAGCTGTGGAACGAGTTCGCGATCATGACCGGGCGCAGTCATGACCGTGACGCGCCGCTGGATCGTGCCGAAGCACTTCGAAGCCTGGATGAAAGCGAGCTGCTGGTAGCACATCTCGTGCTGCGACCGTTCGTCGACGCCTACCGGGTGCTGGCCGAGGAGTTGATGCGGGCCGGCGGTGAGGTCGAGGAGCGTGAGCTCCTCAAACGTTGTCTGCGGCTGGGCCGGCAATGGGCGTTGCAGCGGCGCATCACCGAAGAGTCGGTGTCGGGGGAGATGTTCACCACCGCCTTCAAGTTGGCCAAGCACCGCGGCCTGATCACACCGGATGACCCCGAATCGGGGGCCCGTGGCCGCGCAGCGCTGGTCGCCGAACTCCATGACCTACAGGTGGCACTTGCCCAATTAGCCGAGCGGAGACGGGAGTTCACGGCAGTCTGTGGGAGCGGGGACAGTGGCTTCGCGCGCACGACGAGCTTTGGTAATATGGTATGACCAAATAGCTGGGTAGAGCTTTCAACGAGGAGAGGCGACCGATGCCCGAATTCACCGACATCACCTATCAGGTAGAGGATGGTCTGGCCTGGATCACCATCAACCGGCCAGAGCGGTACAACGCGTTTCGCGCGCGCACCCTCGACGAACTCATCCGGGCTTTCAAATTGGCCTGGGGGAGTCCGGAAGTCGGCGTGATCTGTTTGACCGGGGCCGGTGAGAAGGCATTCTGCACCGGTGGCGACCAGAAGCAACGCGCCGAAACCGGTGACTACGGTCCGTCGGAAACCGGCTTGTTCGAAGTGGACACGCTGCACCGGGTCATCCGCGACGTGCCCAAGCCCGTCATTGCGGCAGTCAACGGTTTCGCGATCGGTGGGGGCCACGTCCTCCATGTGTTGTGCGACTTGACGATCGCGGCGGACACCGCCCTTTTCGGCCAGAACGGCCCACGGGTCGGCTCATTCGACGCCGGCTTCGGGACCGGATATCTGGCCCGGGTGGTCGGCGAGAAGCGGGCGCGGGAGATCTGGTTCCTGTGCCGCCGGTATTCGGCGCAGCAGGCCGCCGAATGGGGGTTGGTCAACAAGGTGGTTCCCGCGGACCAACTCAAAGCCGAGGTGCGTGCCTGGGCCGACGAGATGCTGGTGCTCTCGCCGACCTCGCTGAAGGTGCTCAAGCAGTCGTTCAACACCGACACCGAACAGTTCGCCTCGGTCGGTCAGATGGCGTACTCGACGTTGAAGATGTTCGGTGAGACGCCCGAGGCGCAGGAGGGAATCACCGCTTTCAACGAGAAGCGCAGCCCCGAATTCGCCTCCTACCGAGGCAATTAGCGTCATGTCGGCCAGATTGTGCACCGAGGAGCAGCTCGGTTTCGCGCGCGCGATCGAGCGGTTTTGCGCCGACACCTGTGGCACGCCCGAACAGCGCGCCCAGCTGACCGACGGCGGACGACTGTCCAACAGTGCCACCGTTCTGCAGAAGTTCGCCGAACTCGGCTGGCTGGGCGTCTCCATTCCCGCGCAGTACGGTGGCGGCGGCGCGGGCATGGTCGAAGAGTGCATCTTCCTGGAGGAGACGGCCCGCGGCCAGGCGCCGATCCACGCCTATGGAACCGGCTTGACCGCGGCGCAGACCTATCTGCGCCATGGCAACGAGGACCAGAAGCGCGAGGTGGTCGGCAACTTGTGCGCGGGGCGTTTCGAAGCCATCGCGCTGTCCGAACCAGGTGCGGGGTCGGATCTGGCGGGTGTGCGGACGCGGGCGGTACGAGATGGGGACAGGTTCATCGTCAATGGCCAGAAAACGTGGATCACCGCGGCGCATCTGGCCGACCACCTGCTGGTGCTCACCCGTACCGACCCCGGCGCCGGCAAGCACCAGGGCCTGACGCTGCTGTATCTGCCCACGTCGACGCCGGGATTGGACATCAAAGCGATCCAGACCATGGACGGCCACACCGTCAACGACGTGTTCTTCACCGACGTCGCCATTCCGGTCGCCAACGTCGTCGGCGGGATCGGTGACGCCTGGCACCGGTTGATGCGTGGGCTGAACGTCGAACGCCTGATCATCGCCGCCATGTCGCTGGGTGCGGCCCGGCGGTCGCTGCAAGACACCATCAGCTACGTGCGCACCCGGGAACAGTTCGGCCGCACGATCGGCACCTTCCAGTCCGTTCGGCATCGGCTGGCGGATCTGGCTGCCGAGATCGACTGCTGCCGCGCCTTTGTCTATCAGGTGGCGGCCCAGATCGACGCGGGCCAGGAGGATCAGCTCGCCCGCGAGGGGTCGATAGCGAAACTCAAGTGCACCGAGGTCGCCAAGCGCGCGGCGCTGGAAGGCGTTCAGTTGATGGGTGGCAACGGTTACACCGTCGAGTTCGGCATGGAGGCGCAGGTACGCAAGGCGCTGGCGCCCCCGATCTATGGCGGAGCAAACGAGATTCAGCGCGAAATCATCGGCAAGAGTCTCGGGCTATGACCGGTATCTTCGATCCGACGGTGTTGGCCGGCAAGCGCATCCTGATCACCGGCGGGGGTACCGGACTGGGCCGCGGAGTGGCCGCGGCACTGGTCGCCCACGGCGCCGAGGTGCATCTGTGGGGGCGCCGCGAATCGGTCCTGGCGGAGGCCGCAGCCGCGATCGGCCAGCGCGGCTCCGTGCATTTCCAGCCCGTCAATGTCCGGGACTACGACCTGGTGGACGCGGCCGTGCAGCAGATCTGGGATAGGCACGGTCCGCTGACCGGAGTGCTGAACAACGCGGCGGCGAATTTCATCGCGCCGACGGCCACCCTGAGTCCGCGCGCGTTCGACGCGATCACCTCGACGGTGATGACCGGTTCGTTCAACACCACCGTGGCCGTCGGCAAGCGCTGGATCGCCGACGGCCTGCGCGGATCGGTGTTGTCCAATCTGACGACCTGGGTGTGGAGCGGCTCGGCGTTTGTGGTTCCCTCGGCGATGGCGAAAGCGGCCGTGCACGCGATGACGATGTCACTGGCGGTGGAGTGGGGCCGCTACGGAATTCGCCTCAATGCGCTCGCACCGGGACCCATCCCGACCGATTATGCATGGGAGATGCTCAACCCGACGGACGAGAGTTCGGTCGGCGCAACGCAACCCGATCAGATCCCGATGGGCCGTGCCGGGACGGTCGAGGAATTGGCCAACCTCACCATCTTCGCCTTCAGCGACGCATGTGACTACCTGACCGGCGAGACGATCGCAATGGACGGGGGCCAGCGACTCGCCGGCCCCAATACCTTCGCGGGCCTCACCTCCATGGGCGATGCCGACTGGGCTCGGGCCAGGGAACGCAGTCAGGCCGCTTCGGCTGTCGCGAAGTCCGCGCGCTCGGTGTAGGGCGCTTCGCCGTCGATCGCGGCAGGCGATGTCCGGGATAGAAGTATATGAGCTAACCTTATATTAGGCCTAACCTTTGAGCCTTTTCGCCCGAGCCGATCCCCCACGGAGCAGCGATGGACACAGACGACTCAGATGCAGCTGCGACGCGGTCTGCAATCTTGCTCAAGCCGGTCGATGTCCCCAAGGCTTCCGACGTGCTGGCACGTGAGTTGCGCGAACGGATCCTCAGCGGCGAATTGCAGGAGGGATTTGCTCTCCCCGCCGAGCGCGAGTTGGTCAAACAGACCCAGATGAGTCGTGCCACGGTGCGCGAGGCACTGCGCATCCTGGAGGTGCAGAACCTGGTCCGGGTGCGCACCGGCCGGTCCGGCGGCGCCATCGTGCAGCGGCCGACCACCAAGTCGATGGCGAGTTCGGTCAGCTTGCTGATCAGAGGTCAGCAGATCAAGCTTGCCGACCTGATGGAGACGCGGGAAGCGCTGGAGCCGTTCTGCGCCGAACTGGCCGCGCGCAAACGAACCGACGAGGACCTGGCCGTCCTGGACAAAGCCAACAGCGATATCGCCGACCCCGACGCCGATCTGTCGGCCTTCCTGCAAGCCAACCTGGACTGGCACGTCGGCGTCGCCAAAGCTGGTCACAACGAACTGCTGATCGGCTTCATGACGGCACTCTCCCAGGCGATTTACGCAGGCACCGAGAACGCGTCATTCGTCGACGACAACGTGCGGTCCGTCACGGTGCGGGCGCACAAGTCCATCACTACCGCCATCCGCAATGGCGATCCCGACGCTGCCAGCCGTCGCATGCGGCGCCACGTGCACAGCTACGCCAAGGCGGCGCTGGCCGTGGACGAGCGCAGCGCGATCACGGTAGCCGACTGAGCGCTTGGTCCGAAACCAGCAGCGGTGGTTCGGTTTTGGCGGCCACCTCGTCGATGCTGACGCCTGGCGCCGTTTCGATCACGCAGAGACCATCCGCGGTGACGTCGATAACGGCGAGATCGGTGAAGATGCGCTTGACGCAACTCCTGCCGGTCAGGGGTAACGTGCAGCGCTCGACGATCTTCGCGCTGCCGTCTTTGGCCGTGTGTTCCATCATCACGAAGACCTGCTCCACCCCGTGCACGAGGTCCATCGCCCCACCCATGCCCTTGATCATCTTGCCGGGGATCGTCCAATTCGCCAGGTCGCCGTTCACCGAGACCTGCATGGCGCCGAGCACCGCGATGTCGAGATGCCCGCCGCGGATGATCGCGAAGGACGACGACGACGCAAAGAACGCCGCGCCGGGCAGCGTGGTGACCGTCTCCTTTCCGGCGTTGATCAGGTCGGCGTCGACGTCTTCTGGTCGCGGATAGGGCCCGACACCGAGGATGCCGTTCTCGGAGTGCAGGACCACGTGAATGTCGGCGGGCAGGTGTCCGGGGATGAGGGTGGGCAGCCCGATACCCAGGTTGACGTATTGCCCGTCGCGAAACTCTGTGGCCACCCGCGCCGCGAGTTCGGCTCGGCTCCAATTCATCTGGCGTCCCTTCCGGCTACGTGCCATCCGGTCATGGACGCACCGTCTGCTTCTCGATCGGTTTGGCCGCGTGTGCGACGTGCACCACCCGGTCCACAAAGATGCCGGGGGTGTGCACCTGGTTGGGTTCGATCTCGCCCGGATCGACCAATTCCTCGACCTCGGCGATGGTGATTCGGCCCGCTGCGGCACAGTCCGGGTTGAAATTGGCCGCGGCGGCGTGGTACACGAGATTGCCGTGGCGGTCGCCCTTCCATGCGTGCACCAGCGCGAAATCGGTCTGGATGGCGTGCTCCAAAACATAGGTGCTGCCGTTGAATTCGCGGGTTTCCTTCGGCGGAGAGGCAACGGCCACAGTGCCGTCGGGGTGGTACCGCCAGGCCAGGCCGCCGTCGGCGACCTGGGTCCCGACTCCGGTGGGCGTGTAGAAGGCCGGGATTCCTGCCCCGCCGGCGCGCAGGCGTTCGGCCAGCGTGCCCTGAGGTGTCAGCTCGAGTTCGAGTTCCCCGGCCAGGTACTGGCGGGCGAACTCTTTGTTCTCCCCGACGTAGGAGTTGATCGTGCGCCGGATTCTCTTGTGCTGCAACAGCAACCCCAGGCCGACGCCGTCGATGCCCAGATTGTTGGAGACGGTGTGCAGTTCTGCCACGCCGCGTTCCACCAGCGCCGCGATGAGTTCGTGCGGAATGCCGCACAAGCCGAATCCCCCCACTGCCAACGAGGAGCCGTCGGCAATGTCTGCGACCGCCGCCGCCGTCGAGGCCACCACCTTGTCCATCCGCGTGTCCCTCCGTCGCAGGCTAGCTTCTGGGCATGCCGAGGATGCGTTCGGCGACGATGTTGCGCTGGATGAAGGTCGACCCACCGGCGATGGCGGTCCCTCGCGCCTGATAGGCCAGCCGCAACCACCGATGAGCGGAGTTGGTTGTCGGATGGTGCTTTTCGTCGAGTTCGTATTGTCCGCCCATCTCGTTGAGCTCAAGTCCGAAGTCGGCGATGTCTTCCACCAGCGGGCAGAAGTAGAGCTTGCCGATCGAGGTGACGGGGCCGGGCGGGCCGTCGCCGGCGGCGCCGCTGATAACACGCTGGCCAATGAGGTAGTGCACCAACGCTCGTCCGTACAGATCTGCGACACGTTGGCGGATGAGCGGATCCGCACCCTGCGGCGAGCCGTCATCGCTGACCCGGCAGGCGATTTCGGCAATCAGGTCGCTGACCGCCCCGGTGGTGTTGACCCGTCCGGTGGCGATGGCGACGCGTTCGAAGGCAAGCGTGCCCATGGCCACCTGCCAGCCACCGTCGACTTCCCCGACGACGCAGTCGTCCGGTACGAACACGTTGTCGAGAAAGACCTCGTTGAATTCGGACTCGCCAAGCATGTGCGCCAGCGGCCGGACCGTGATGCCGGGGCTGGCCATGTCGAGCAAGAAGTAGGTGATGCCACGATGGCGGGGGCCGCCGCCAGTGCGGGCGAGCAGGATCGCGTGGGCGGCGAGTTGGGCCCGACTGGTCCAGATCTTCTGCCCGTTGATCTGCCAGCCGCCGGGCATCCTGGTTGCGGTCGTGCGGAGCGAGGCCAGATCCGAACCCGCTTCCGGTTCGGAGAACAACTGACACCAGATCTCCTCGCCGGCAAGAATTTTAGGCAGATAGCGTTCCTGCTGGGCGGGGGTGCCGAACTGGATGATCGTCGGACCCGCGAAGTCCTCGCCGATGATGTTGAGGCGCTCGGGAGCCCCGGCGCGGTCGAGTTCCTCGTTGAACACTGCGCGCAGTTTCACGTCGGCACCCGCGCCGCCGTACTGCTTCGGCCAGGAAAGCCCTGCCAGGCCCGCCTCGTGCAGCCGGCGCTGCCAGCCGCGCCAGTAGTCGAGCTTGTCTTCCAACCGGGCGGGTTCGGGCCCGCCGAGATCGGGGACTGTTGCGGCCAGCCACCGGCGGGCCCGGTTGCGGAACTCGGCCTCGGCGGGACTGTCTTTGAGTTCCATCAGGCGGTCCCCGACACGGCGCGGTCCGGCGTGGTTTCGGCCTGGATGCGCTGTTCGATGTCTCTACGCAATTCGTGCTTGAGGACCTTGCCGGTCGCCGTCATCGGCAGGGCGTTGATCACGACGACGCGTTCCGGGGTCTTCTGAATCGGCAGGCCCCGGGCGAGCAGGAACTCCCGCAGATCGGTAACGGTGGGCGTGGTCCGTTCCGGCGCGCTCACCAGGTAGCAACACACCTTCTCGCCGAGTCGTTCATCGGGCATCCCCACCACGGCCGCCGCCACCAGCGAAGGGTGATGGGCGAGATGGTCTTCCACTTCGCGGGCGCTGATGTTCATTCCACCGCGGATGATGATGTCCTTGGTCCGCCCGGTCACCCGCACGTATCCGTCCGACGTCATCGTGCCCAGGTCGCCGGACTTGGAAAAGCCGTCGGCGGTGAACAGCGCCGCGGTTTCTTCGGGTTGGGCCAGATACTCGATCATGTGGGCCGGCCCCCGGTAGGCGATGTCGCCCTCGACACCCGGCGGCACCTCCCGGTTGTCCGGGCCGACGATGCGCACCTGTGCTCCGGGCACCGCACTACCGTCTGAGGACAAGACTTTCTCGACCCCATCGGTGAGCGAACACGTTGTGGTGACCAGGTTTTCGCTGCGGCCGTACAGGCTGAGCACTCTGACCTCCGGCAGCATCCCCGCGGTTCGCTCCACGAGTGCCGCGGCAACGGGGGCGCCCGCACACGTCCACATGCGGAGCGAGGACAGGTCGTGCCGGTCTGCGTCGTACTCGGACAACAAGGTGTGCAGGAACGTCGGTGCGGTGACCGCCGCCGTGCAACCGAAGCGTTGAATTTCTTCGATGCCCCGCACCGGGTCCCACTTGGCCATGAGGTGGGTTGCCGCCCCGGTCAGCAGCGGCAAGAACACGCTGGTCACCAGTCCCGTCGTGTGCGCCACCGGGGATGGGCCGAACTGGACATCGTCGCGCGTGTAACCGAACGGCTCGATGAGAGCACGGGAACCGGCGCAGTAGGTGTTGAAGGTATGGACGCATCCCTTGGAGCGTGATGTCGTGCCGGACGTGTAGACGATGACGAACGGGTGGTCAGCGCTGGGCGGGTCACCCAGTTCGGCCTGCGCATCGGCTGCGGTGGTTTCGGCTTGTAACTGATCGAGAGTGAACACGTCGGCTGCGTCGCTGTGGCCGCCGCTTTGCTGGGGTCTGACCACGTTGATCATCAAGTCCGGGTGATCCTGCCGCAGTTCGCGATACATGTTCAGGTAGTCGAAGTTGCCGAAACTCTCCGCAGTGAAAACGGCCCGCACTCCGGCGTTGGACAGCACGTAGCTGACGTCTTTGCGCCGATAGATGGGCATGATCGGCACCATGATGACGCTCAACCGCGAGAGGGCGGTGAGGATCTGGATGAATTCCACCCAGTTGGGCACCTGCACCGCGACGCGGTCGCCGGCACGCAGGCCGCGCCGGTGCAGTCCGACGGCCAGTTGTTGACCGGCGTCGAACATTTCGCGGAATGTCAGGGACCGAGTTCCGTCGGTCGCGAACACCTTGTCGGGTGTCTCCTCGACCCGGCGGGTCAGCAGGTCATGCAGGGTGTCGGTGGTCCAGTGGCCGGCGCGGTAGAACTCGTCGACTTCTCGTGGGCTGTAGCGGACGGTGTATGGATTCGGTTTCATCGCACACATCTCTCAGTCGAACCTAATCGTCTCGAACATTACAATGGTCAGGCCAAAAAGGTCAACGGATCGTGGTCAGGCGTTCTGCCAGTGCGGAGAACGCTTTTCCTTGAACGCGGCGACCCCTTCGCCGAGATCGTGGGTGGTGAAAGCCAGCCCGAGTTGGGCCTGGAGGTAGTCGAGTGCCTGCTCCAGAGGAAGGTCGCGGGTCACCGCCAGGGCCCGCTTCCCCATGCTCAGCAACAGCGGGGATTTGGCGGCCAGTCCGGCGACCCAGGCCCGGACCGTGTCGTCGAAGTCCGCGTCGGGAACGACTTTGTTCACCAATCCCGCTGCCGCCGCTTCGGTGGCCGTGATGAGCCGGCCGGTCATCATCAGTTCGTTGGCGACCAGCCGTCCGGTGGCGCGGAAGATCAATGCCGAGATCATGAAAGGAAATGCGCCGACGTTGATCTCGGGGCAGCCGAGGCGGGCCGAGTCCTTCGCGATGATGAGGTCACAGGCCAGGGCGACGCCGAGGGCGCCGGCAAGCACGTCGCCGCCGGCCGCGCAGATCACCGGCTTTCCGATACCGGTCAGGGTGCGAAACAGGGCCGGAAAGCGTTCCAGGCCGTGGTACTTCTCAATGGGCGCACGAGAATCGGCGAAGGCATCGAGGTTGCCGCCCGAGGAGAACACCCGCGGATGTGACGACTCCACCACGATCACCCGCACCTCCGGCGCCTCCCCGGCCAGGCCAAGTAACGCGGTCAACTGGTCGAGCAGGTTGTCCGACAACGTATTTCGTCGTGAGGGATCATTGAGCGTCAGGTAGGCGGCAAAACCTCCGGGCGCCGCCTCCTCGAGTCGGTAGCTGACCAGCTCCGGTGCGTGGTTCACTGCGGTCCTCCTATTCGTGCGTGAGCACGCATTTGCCGAAGGTGCGTCCGCACTCCAGATACTCGTGCGCTGCGGCGGCCTGGTCGAGGGCGAAGACGCGGTCCACCACGGGCGGCCGCACCTGGTACTGGTCCATGACTTCGAGCAGTCCGGCGAAGTCGCGCAGGCTGCCCATCGTGGTTCCGAGCAGATCGAACTGACCGAAGTAGAACCCGCGGATATCAAGGTGCGCGGTCTGCTCGGCGTTGGCACCCAGGACCACCAGGCGACCCCCCGGACGCAGTGCGGTGATGGACTCGCTCCAGCGCCCGACGGGGTCCAGGATCAGGTCGAAGCCACCGCCGCCCGGCGAGAGCGCACGTGCGTGCTCGGGCCAGGCCGGGTCGTGGTGCAGCACGCCAGCGCGGGCGCCGCAGGCCACGGCCCGCTCGATGGTGTCGGCCGAGGACGACGTCACCGTGACGGTGGCTCCGACGGCTGCCGCGAGTGCGACGGCCATCGTGGCGATTCCGCCACCCGCACCGATCACCAGCATCGACTCCCCGCCGCGTAGCCGACCGCGGGAGAACAGCGCGCGGAAGGTGGTCACTCCCACCAGCGGCAGCGCGGCGGCTTCTACCCAGCTCAGTCGGGGGGGCTTGGCCGCCACGCACTCCAGCGGGACCGACACCGTCTCGGCGTAGGTGCCGGGGGTGTGATCGCCCAGGATCTCGAAATCGGGCCCCGGCGCCTCCGCCCGGTCGCCCCAGTGCAGTGACGGCACTACGACGACGTGCTCACCGGTGTCGGTGCGCACACCGGCTCCGTCGGCGCCGATGACGTGGGGCAGGGGGGAGGAATAACGACCTTGGCGAACCAGCACGTCGTGCCAGTTCAGCGCGCTGGCGCGGAGCGCAACCGGCACCCAGCCGGGGCGGGGCGGCGGGTTGGGGAACTCGCCGGGTTGTAGCACTCGGGCGTCGCCGTACTCGGACATGATCACTGCATGCAAGAGCACCTCCTTTGGCCTGACCATTAGACCATTGAGGCGCAGGCTTGGCAATGTGACCCAGGCCGCCGATCGCAGTCATTGTGTGCTTGCTAACACCTGGGCTATAGTTTGGTTCAATGGTATGACCTATTAAGGCTCAGCCCCGCAGGGAGGGAGTGGTGATGGCCTCAACAGCATCCATGGTCGCAGTTGCAGAGAACCCGTGGTTGGTCGCTCGTGCAGAGGAAGCCGTGGTTGCGGCCGCCGAATACCTCGGCGTGGCGCCCCCCACCCTGACGCCCGCCGCCTTGGGCCACCAGCTGGCCAGTCTGCGGCAACGGCTGGAGGACCTCACCGCGCAGCCGACCGGCAGCGCCGAGGACCGCGCGGCCGCATCGCAGATATTGATCGCCATCCTGAAGTTGCAGTGCGATCTTCTTGACGAGGACCTTGCCCGGCGGGTCAGGTCGATGTCAGAAATTCGCAACGCCCTCAGTCAGCTCCGCGGCCTGGCCCCGAGCGACATGATCCGGGTCGCAGGAGATGTCCTGAGCCGGGAACTGGCCTTCGCGCGGACCATGGTTTCTGCCGTGTGCGGTTCGCTCTGGGTGCCGCGCTATGTGCACATCGAAGACAGGGACGCCGACCCCCATGCGCGGTCGCTGCAGGACTTCGTGGCAACTCGGCGTATTCAACTGGCCGACGCTCCGCTGGAGACCGAGTTGGTGCGCAAGCGGTGCGGTGTTTTCGCGCCCACTCCGCAGAACGACAAACGGGTGTTCCGCGAGATCATGGAAGCATCCGGATGTTTCGGCTACATCGGTGCCCCGATCATCGTGCAGGGCAGGGTAATCGGGATTCTGCACGCGGACCGCCCCGAGCCGCACGGCATCGTGACGATGGACCATCTCGAACAGTTGGAGGCCTTCGCCGAATGTCTGTCGGTGGCCTATGAAAGCGCCGCGCTGGAAGGTAAAGCCGCGCAACAGCGCCTCGAGGTCGAGAACTTGTGGGCGAACGCCGACAGGCGGCACCCGGCGCCGGTGCGGGTGGCGAAGCAGCTGTCGCCGACCTGCCACCGGGCGGCTGCGGTCCCGTTGACAGCGCGGGAGCACGAGATCATGTCGCACGTGGCCACCGGCGCCACCAACAGCCAGATCGCGCGCTATCTGGTCATTTCCGAGGGGACCGTGAAGTCGCACCTCAAGCACATCGCTAAGAAGCTCAACACGACCAGCCGGGCGGCTGCGGTCGCGGCCTACGCCGGCGTGGCGAGCGCGGACCTGAGGGCCGGCCGATGAAGGCGCGCGCGATGGTGGAGCGACTCAACGAGCTGAACGCGCGGGTATGCGCAGAATTCGGCATCGCGGCCCTCTCCGATGCGCAAAACCTGGACGAAGCGATCGCGGTGTCGACGACCACCGTCGACTTCCTGATGGCCCGTGGGGATTCCACGCCGGCTGAGCCGTCGATCGCCGAATTCTTGCGGGCGCAGGTCGAGGCACGCCGACTGCGCGACTCCCGTCGCGTCCATGTGGTGCGGGCGCTTACCGCGGGGGTGCGGCGCATGAAGAAGGCCGGGTCGCTGCATGCGCTCGGCCGCCAAGCCTGCTCGGAACTGTGTGATGAATTCGGTTTCGACACTGCGGTGTTGTCCTACGTCGAAGACGGCGCCTTCGTCGTCGAAGAATCCGAGCACTGCTTCGGTGGGCCCACCGTGGTGTCGCGTCAGGACTGCAAAGTCGAGAGCGCGTGTATTCAGCTGCGCGACACCGTGGCGACCGATGAGCAGCGCATGCCGGCCAGCGCGGTCTACGCCGAGCTGCTCGGGTCAGCACGCTATATCGCCGCCCCGGTCATCGCCGCAGCGCGAGTGGTCGCTCTGCTGCACGTGGGTCGGGACAGCCTGGAAAGCGTATCCTCCGACGATGTCGAACTGCTCGATGCGTTCGTCTCCGCATACTCGCTGCTGCACGAGAAAATCCTCAACGCCGAACAGGTTCAGCAGCAATGTAACTCGATTGCGCGCGCGGCTGCGCTGCTGACCGAGCAGGCCGATCGCATTGCCAACTCGGTGATCACCTTCGACTTGGACCACGATTCGCCGGTCGGTCCGGCTCCGCGGGTTCCCAGCGACTCTGGACTTGCGGCGTCGTTATCGCACCGCGAACGGCAGGTTTTCGAGTTGCTGGTGGCGGGTGCTTCCAACGCCGACATCGCCGACCAGCTGGTGATCACCGTCGAAACGGTCAAGACGCATGTCAAGCGAATCCTGCGCAAGGTCGGTGCCATCAACAGATCCGAAGCGATCGCACTCTACATGGAGGACACCCGCCCCGGTGGGTGGGGTAATCCGCAAAAACGTTGAACGAGAACCCTTTTCACGCGGCGCACTGGCGCCCGGTATCCGGCTTCGGCAACCTGACCGACATCACCTACCACCGCCACGCCAGCCAGCCGACGGTGCGGGTGGCGTTCAACCGGCCCGAGGTACGCAACGCATTCCGGCCGCACACCGTCGACGAGTTGTATCGCGCGCTCGATCATGCCCGGATGTCCCCGGACGTCGGGGTGGTGCTGTTGACCGGCAACGGGCCGTCGCCGAAGGATGGTGTGTGGGCGTTCTGCTCGGGCGGCGACCAGCGCATCCGCGGACGGACCGGCTACCAGTACGCGTCCGGTGACACGGCCGAGACCGTCGATGCCGCCCGCGCCGGGCGGTTGCACATCCTGGAGGTGCAGCGCCTGATCCGCTTCATGCCCAAAGTGGTGATCTGCCTGGTCAATGGGTGGGCCGCGGGCGGCGGGCACAGTCTGCACTCGACCTGCGACCTGACCCTGGCCAGCCGGGAGCACGCCTGCTTCAAGCAGACCGACGCCGACGTGGGCAGTTTCGACGGCAGCTACGGCAGTGCCTACCTGGCACGGCAGGTAGGCCAGAAGTTCGCCCGTGAGATCTTCTTCCTGGGCCGGCCGTACACCGCCGAGCAGATGCACCGGATGGGTGCGGTGAACGAGGTCGTCGACCACGCCGAGCTGGAAACGGTGGCGCTGGACTGGGCGGCGCAGATCAACGCCAAATCGCCGCAGGCGCAACGAATGCTGAAGTACGCGTGCAACCTGCTCGACGACGGTTTGGTGGGTCAGCAGTTGTTCGCCGGGGAAGCTACCCGGCTGGCCTACATGACCGACGAGGCGGTCGAGGGCCGGGATGCGTTCCTGGACAAGCGTCCTCCGGATTGGACGCAGTTCCCCCGCTATTTCTAGGTCGCGCGAGCTAAGCGGCGGAGATACCGCCGTTGACGCTGATCGCCTGTCCGGTGAGACGGGCGGCCGCGGCGCTGCACAGGAAGACCGCCAGCGCGGCGATGTCGTCGGCGTCAGGCACCCCGAGCGCGGCCTGCTGGGCGGCGCGGGCGAACAACTTGCCGCTGAACCCGTCGGCGGTGATGCGTTCGGTCGAGGCGGTGCCGTGCACCAACGAGGGGGTCAGCGCATTGGCGCGGATGCCATAGCGCTTCTCCTCGATGGCCAGGGTGCGGGTGAACATCACGATGGCCGCCTTTGCGGCACCGATGACGGCTTCACCGGGCGTCGCCGTCTTCGCGGCGTCGGAAGCGACGTTGATGATCACACCCCGGCGGCGACTGCGCATCCCCGGCAACACCGCGCTGGCCATCTGCATCGACGGCACGGCCAAGTCGGTCAGGATGCCACTGATGTCCGAGGTCGCGATATTGACGAACAATTCCGGGCGCACGTCGGCAGCCGTGGTGCATATCAGGATATCTATGCCGGACAACAAGTCTTCTGCTTGTGCTGCAACGGAAGTCGCGACGGCGGGATCTCTGGCGTCGCCGGCGATGAAGTCGACGGCCACCCCCACCTGCGCGATGGACTTCGCGGCGAGTTCGCCGCGGTCCGCGCTGCGACCCACCACCACAATTCGCGGTACTCCGGCCGCGGCCAGCGCCCGTGCCGATGCGAGCCCGATCCCGGCGGTACCGCCGACGATCAGCGCGCTCGATTCGCCGAGTTCATTGGGGGCGGGCAGGTCAGCCTGTTGGGCACTCATTGTGTCTCCTTACCGTGTCATCTTGCTTGTCCTGCTGCGTGTGGTCCTGCTGGGCAACCCTTGTCAGCCAGGCCAACAGCTCTGCGATCACCTGGTCGTCACGTCCAGTGTGGGATACCCGGGCCAGCTGCGCGGCGTCGGTGAGCCGGCCGGCGAACGAAGCGGAGTCGATGGCGAACCCGCAATGGGGATCGGCGAGATAGGCGTCGACGACGGTCTCGTCGCCGGTCAGCCCGTCGAAATCGGTAGGCGCGCAGATGCTCGCCCATCCCGTGGACGAGCACGACGCTGCCGAGATGTTCCAGGCCGGACCGAACCTGCCAGCGATAGCCGGCCAGCTGCCTGCCGTCGGTGGCTCGGAAGGTCAGATGGTCGGGCGAGGGCCTGACCTGCGACACCTGCAAACGATAGAATGGTCAGACCGAAAAAGTCAACATCACGCCTCGTCCTTGAGTGAATGGTCTGACCATTATAGGATAGAGGTGCCGGGTCTCAGTGCCGCGAGGGGAGTTGTCCGATGACGGTGCGCCACATCGCACAGGTACTCCGCCCCGCCGACGACCTGCGGCACCGCCCCGCCCCCGGTGGACGGATGCGCGACAGTCTGTTCTGGGAAGTCATCGTGGCCGAGGAAGAGATCGGCGTACAGGTGTATCTGTATCTGACGGACCGGGGCCGTGCCGGTTACAACGTCGTGGTCTGGGGCAGTGCCGGGGAGCCGTTGGCGCTGCAGCTCAACTCCGGGTGGGTCGCTGATGATGCCGACCTCGATCACCTCGAGTTCGGCGGCCTGTCCGTGCGGCAGCACGAACCGTTGCGAAGTTGCGTACTGTGCTACCAGCACGATGAGGTAGCAATCGAATACGAATTCCACGCTCTGCACCAGGCGTTCAGCTACTGGTCTAATCCGGGCGGCATTCCGGGCTGGTTCGCCGAGAACCGGATGGAGCAGACCGGCCGGGTGCGGGGCTCCGTACAGGTCGGGAGTCGCCAGGTGGCGCTGGACCATCCGGGACACCGGGACCATTCCTGGGGCGTGCGTGACTGGGGTGTCCCGCAGCACTGGAAGTGGTTCGTCGCCTACACCGATGCAGGTGTCGCGGTCAACGGCTGGATCTGGATTGCCAAGGGGGAGTGGGGTTTCGGCGGATACGTGAGCCGTGGTGGGGACACCGTGGCGGTCCGCAGCATCGAACATCGGGCGGACTACGACCCGCAGATGCGTCAGCGGCGGCTGCAGGCCACAGTGATCGACGTCGAGGGCGGTCGTACCGCTGTCGAGCTCGAAGCATTCGGCGTGGTTGAGTTACCCAGTCACGATCCGATGCAGACCGTCATCCGCGAGGCCGCCTGCCGCGCCCGGATCGACGGCGAGCCCGGTGCGGGCCAGTTTGAAACCCATTGGACAGGTGCCTATTTGAACTACCTGGTGGAATCGGGCAACCGGCGGTGAACTGGCAGTGGTCGGCGTCGGGGCTGACCCGGTTGGGTGGCTTCCTGTGCGAACATGCCGAGCTGGGTCAGCGGGTCAGCGCCCGCCGGGTCGGGGACGGCCACTCCAACCTGACCTACCTGGTCTCCGACGGTGACCGCACGGTGGTGGTCAGACGGCCGCCGCCGCCACCGCTGCCAGCCGGCGCCCACGACGTGGTGCGGGAGGCTCGGCTGTTGGCGGCGCTGGCCGACACGCCGGTCCCGGTGCCGCGCGTGATTGCGGTGGCAGAGCCCGGAGAAGTTGTCGACGTACCGCTGGTGGTGACTGAGTTCGTCGACGCAGCAGTGATTACCGAGCAGACACCGCCGCCGCTGGACAACCCCCGTGCTCGACGCCGGATTGCCGAGTCGGTGGTCGACGTTCTCGCGGATCTGCACGCCGTCGACTGGGCCGGCATCGGTCTGCGCGACTTCGGTAAACCCGGGGGATTCAACTCCCGTCACTTGCGCCGGGTCTGCGCCCTTGTCGAAGAGGCCGACGGTCACCTGCCCGCAGCATTCCAGGGATTGGCGCACTGGCTCGGTGCGCACACCCCACCGGAGTCGGCGGCCGCGATCGTGCACAACGACTTTCGGCTCGGCAATCTGATGATCGCCGCGCCGGGTCGGGTTGCGGCGGTGCTGGATTGGGAGTTGGCCACCATCGGCGATCCGCTGTTCGACCTGGGCTACTTTGTGTCGTCCTACCCGGCACCGGGTGAGGAACTGACCCCGACCGCGGCGATGGCCGTGGCGGTGCTGGAGGACGGTTATCCGGCCCGCGACGAGTTGCTCGCCCGATACAGCCAGCGGACC
This sequence comes from Mycobacterium sp. NGS61, assembly GCF_059812325.1. Taxonomy (NCBI): domain Bacteria; kingdom Bacillati; phylum Actinomycetota; class Actinomycetes; order Mycobacteriales; family Mycobacteriaceae; genus Mycobacterium; species Mycobacterium sp. NGS61. The sequence continues at coordinate 542,319 of NZ_JCALCL010000001.1, read as the reverse complement.
GGGGTGGCGCCACGCAACATCGAATGGTATTCGGCGCTGGCGCAATTCAAGCTCGCCGCGCTTTACGAATACGGGCGCCAGCGCGCCGAAACGGGGACCGGTGACCCGTACTTCGGCGATCCCGGAATGGTCGCGTCGTTTCTGCGGGCCGGCCGGCGGTGGGCGAAACTCGAGCGGAGTTGAAGAGAATTGCCGTGGCTCCGGCCCGCCCGCGATCTACCTTATCGAAGAACTGTTGGGATCGTTCTTGCACCGTGCTGTTGCCACCGCAGAGCGCGTACCCCCACATCGCCTAGACGCGCAGCTGGTCGCGCAGCGGCCGCCCGATGATCTCGAGTGCCGTCTCCTTGGCCGGTACCACCCACTTTCCCCTCGTCACGCGTTAACCACTCGTACCAGGGCAAATCCGGCGGCGGGGTTGCGGCGCTGCTCTACAGTTATGGGGTGGATCACAGCACCGGGCGGGAGCCGCCGGCGTCACACCGCGAGGTGGACGAGCGGCTGGCTGTGGTGTTGGACGGGTTGCGATCGATCGCCGACCACGACGATCCGCACTGGCAGCCGCCGCCGGCCGACGCCCGGGCCATCGTCGACGATGCCTGGTCGGCGATCGCTGACGCGCTGTGCGATCAGCCGGCCGCCGGGGCGGTGCTGGCGGCGCTGCGGACACTGGCTCGCACCGATGTGTCGTTGCTGCATGCGTGTGATGCTTCGCATCGGATCGCCGGGGTGCTGTCCCGGCTCGAGGCGGCACCGTGCACCGTTACCGACCTGATGGATCTGGCGCCGCGACTGGTCACCGAACTCGGTTTCGACCGGGCCATCTTCTCCCGCATCGTGAACGGCGTGTGGATATCGCAGTCGGTCTGCGTGCCCGATGACCCCGAGTGGGCGCGGGAGATCAATCGGATCGGCCAGGAGCAGCCGCAGCCGCTGGTGCCCGGCTTGTTCGAGACCGAGATCGCCCGCCGCCGTGAGGCGATGAACGTCACCGATGTCCAGCACGAGGCGCGGGTGCACCGGCCCATCGCGGACGCGTCGCGCTCGACGTCCTATGCCGCCGCCCCGGTCATAGCAGGTAACCGGGTCGTCGGTCTGCTGCACGCCGACCGTTATCGGCAGGGACGCGACACCGACGTCGCCGACTGCGAGATACTGACCTCCTACGCGCGGGGTCTGGAGCTGGCGTTCAGCCGGGCACGCGCCGTGCAACGACTGGAGTCCATCGGATCGGCGCTGCACGGGGTGGCCAGTGAGTGCGGCGAAACTGCCGACACTGTCCATCATTTCGACCTGGATGCGGCTGCCGGCGGCGGCGGCGCACACCGCGCTCTCCCGGCCGCATCTTGTCTGCCCGTCCGGGCGAGCAGGTCGGTCCGCGAGGCGTTGACGGCGCGCGAGATCGAGATCCTCGAGCAGATGGCGCTCGGGCGCACCAACCCCGCTATCGCAACGCGTCTGTTCATTTCGGAGGGCACGGTCAAACAACACGTCAAGCACATCCTGCGCAAGCTCGGCGCGGAGAACCGGGTGGAGGCGGTCTCGCTGCTCTACCAGTCCGACGAGCGCTGACGGGCGGTCATTCCACGATGGTCAGGGACTGGGTGGGGCAGGTGCGGACCGCTTCCTCGACTTCGGCACGGCGGGTGTCGTCGACAACCTGCTGCAGCAACTGAAGTCGGCCATCGTCGTCCAGGGTGAAGATGTCCGGCGCGATTGCCTCGCACATTCCGATCGACGCGCAGCGATCGGGGGCGAACTGGATGCGGCAGCCGCTCATCGTCCCGGCTCCGGGTTCACCGGCATGCTGATCACACCGCGGATGAAGTTGGTCCGCACCAACTCCGGTTCGCCTACGGTGAAGTCCGGCATCTGGGCGTGCAATTCGCGCAGCAGCGAGCGCAGCATGGCTTTGGCGAGCTGGCTGCCCAGGCAGAAGTGAATGCCGCCGCCACCGAACGCCATGTGCGGGTTGGGATTGCGGCTGAGGTCGAGAGTATTGGGGTTACCGAAGACCGTCTCGTCGCGGTTTCCCGAGGAGTACATCAACACCACCTTGTCGCCGGGCAGGATCTGCTGGCCACCGAGCTGGTAGGGGCTCACACAGGTGCGCCGGAAGTTCTGCACCACCGAGCCCCAGCGCAGGAATTCCTCGACCGCTGAACCGATCCGGCCCTCGAAGTCCTCCCACAACCAGCCACGCTGATCCGGAAAGTCGCAGAGCGCCTTGGCAGCGAAGCTCGAGGTGTGCCGGGTGGTGTCGGTGGCCGCCACCGAACACAACACCATGGTGGCCCCGATTTCGAAGTCCGACAGTTTTTCGCCGTCGACTTCGGCCCGCACCAGGTTGGTCAACAGGTCGTCGGCCGGCCGGCGGCGGCGCAGTTCCACCAGTTCTTCGGTGACGTCGTGAATCCGCAGGGCGGCCTCGACCTGAACCTCCGCGGGGTCGCGTCCGGCCAGCAACACCGGATCCGCCCACGCCTGGGTCTCGTCGGCGGCGTGCGAGACGGTGGTTCGCAATTCCTCAGGGACACCGAACATGTCCCCGAACATCTGCACCGGCAGATGTTTGGAGATGTCATCGACGAAGTCGACATCCCCGCCGTCGCGCGCCTTATTCACCGCGGCGCGGACGATCGAACGCGCCCGCAACGCGATGTCGTTCTCGATGCGGCGCACCTGACGAGGGGTGAACGCGGAGCTGACCAACCGGCGCACCTTATGGTGTTGCGGATTGTCCATCGCCAGGAACGACATCGCCATCTCGAGGAACACCGGCGGCAGCATGTCGAACATCACTCCGTAGCGGGACACGAACACGTCGTTGTGCTGGCTCACTTCGATGATGTCAGGATGCCGGACGACCGCCCAGAAGCCGGGGTCGTCGGGATCGGGGGAAACCGCCGTCTCGATCGGCGGCTGCCAGCTCACCGGCCGCTGGTGCCGCAGCTCGGCGAATACGGGGTCGCGCTCGGGCAGGTCAAGATCCCAGAACGCGTCGCTGGAGACGTTGAGCGGGTCATAGGGGCGCGTTGCAGCTGCGTCGTTGAACGGCGGGACATCGACGCTGTCGTCGTCCTCATCGAAAGACAGGTCTGCGCAGAAGAGTTCGCTGTCGGCGGTGGTCATGGTCGGCTCCCGGGTCAATCGGCGTGGCTGAGCAGAATGTCGTACGGTTTGGCGGCGCGGCCACCGGACAGGTCCAGATGGACGGTCTTGACCTCGGTGTAGGCGTCCAGTGCGTCCGGCCCGAGTTCGCGGCCCACGCCGCTCTGCTTGTAGCCGCCGAACGGCAGTTGGCAGTTGATCTGGTGGGCGTCGTTGATCCAGACGCTGCCGCACTCGATCCGCTCGGCGATGGCAAGCGCCCGCGCGTTGTCGGTGCTCCAGATGCTGGCCGCCAGGCCGTATTCGGAGTCGTTGGCGATGGCGACGGCGTCGTCGTCGTCGCTGTAGGGGATCACCACCAGGACGGGGCCGAAGACCTCCTCCCGGGCGATGCGCATGTCGTTGCGCACCCCGGTCAGGATGGTCGGCGCCACCCAGAATCCGTCCCGCTGCAGCGCTTCTCCGCCCAGCGCGACGGTCGCGCCCTCCTCGGTGGCGCCGCGGACGTAGGCCAGAATGCGGTCCCGCTGCTTGGCGTCGATGACGGGGCCCATATCGGTGTCCCAGTCCCGGGTCTCGCCGACGACGATGGTCTTGGCGCGCTGCACCAACCGGGCCACGAACTCATCTTGCAGGTGGGCGGGGACCAGTGCGCGAGTGCCGGATTCGCACACCTGACCGGAGTAGACGAAGCAGCCGTACAGGATGCCGTCGACGGCCATGTCGAGGTCGGCATCGTCCAGCACGATCGAGGGGCCCTTGCCGCCGAGTTCCAGGGTGACGTTTTTGACCGAACCCGCTGCCAGGCGCATGATTTCGCGCCCGATCGCAGTCGATCCGGTGAACGCGATCTTGCCGACGTCGGGGTGGCTGGCCAGCCTGGCGCCGGCCTCGGGCCCGTCACCCGGTACCACGTTGAGGACCCCGGCAGGCAGGCCGTTGCGTTCGGCTATCCGGGCGAACTCCAGGATCGACAGCGGGGTGTGCTCGTCGGGCTTGACGACCACGCTGTTGCCCGCGGCCAGCGCCGGACCCACCTTCCACAGGGTCAGCAGCAGCGGAAAGTTCCACGGCGCGATCGCGCCGACCACTCCGATCGGTTCGCGGTGTACCACTGCCTGGCTCAGGGCGGGGAAGTTGGCGATGGGTGCCGGACGTTGCCAGGCATAAACTTCGGCCAGATCTGCGAAATAGGCGAAATGTGCCAGCGCATAACCGATGTGAAAACCGGTCGCCTGTCGAACTGTCGCACCGTTGGCGGACAGCTCCAACTCCACCAGTGCTTCTGCGGCGTCGTTGGCTGCCGCCACGATGCGTCGCATGATGGCGGCCCGCTCCGGTGGCGTCTTGAGCCGCCAGACGCCGGAATCGAAGGTGGTTTTGGCCGCTGCCACCGCGACATCGATGTGGCTGGCGTCGCCGCGCGCGACGGTGGCCACCGCGGCCCCGGTGCTCGGGTCGGTGATTGTCATCCGGCGTCGGGTGTCGACGTCGCGACCGCCGATTCGCATCGAATGATGTTGAATCTCAGTAGTCGTCGTCATATCAGGCCTTCGGGTCCAGGACGATCTTGGTAGCCTCGCGGGCTTCGAACATGCGGTAGGCCTCCGCGGCCTGCGACATGGGCATCTGGTGCGAGATGATCGAGCTCGGGCTGAGTTTGCCGGCCGCGGTCAGGGCAATGACTTCATCGATGTACTCGGTGATGTGCGAGACGCCCATCTGGACAGTGACCCCTTTGAGGTAGAGCTCGCCGAATGGAATGGTGAGTGCGTCCTCGGTGTAGACGCCGGGTATCGACAGCGTCCCGCCGGCACGGACCAGCGAAATCGCGGACAGCAGAGCCGATTCGTGGCCGACGGCGTCGATGACCAGGTCGGCTCCGCGCCAGTCGGTCATGTCCAGCACGGCATCGGCGGGATCGGTCTGGGCGGCGTTCACCGCCCCGGCGCCAAGGTTTTCCGCCTCCTTGAGGCGGGTGTCGACCTTGTCGATGACGACCACCCGCAGGGCTCCGAGCGCCAGGGCGGCCATTGCAGTGCACAACCCGACCGGGCCGGCGCCGACGACCGCGACGGTGTCGCCGGGCCGTAGCGCGCGGGCGACGGCTTCGTACCCGGTGGTCATGATGTCGCCGGCGAACAGGATGTCGTCGACGTTGACTGCGCCACCACCGGGCACCAACCGTGCCGTCCGGTCGGCGTTGGGCACCACGACGTACTCGGCCTGCCCGCCGGCCAGGTCGCCGAGCGCCAGACCGAGGCCGAATATCCGCGAGCCCGCACAGTTGCCGGGCTGGTGCCGTCGGCACTGGTAGCACGAACCGCAACTCACCACACACGAACCGACCACCCGGTCGCCGGTGCTGAACTGGCTGACCGCGACGCCCGCATCGACCACCGTGCCGAGGAATTCGTGTCCGAGCACGATGTCGGGTTCGACGTCGAGTCGACCCTCGTACGGGTGCAGGTCGGTACCGCAGATGGCGGTCCGTTCCACCCGCAGCAGAATGTCGGTGGGACTGGCGATTTCGGGTACGGGAACCTCTGCCACCTCGACGAGATGTGGTGCCCGCAGGACCACCGCGCGCATCGTGTCAGGCATGGGTCGCCGCGTCCTTGGGAGCGACCTTCTCCCGGTACATCGGGAACAACGGCTTGGTCAGCGGCACCAGCTTGAGGATCTTATTGACCGGGCCCTTGGCCTTGACGTGCCCCTTGGCCAACCCGATCGCCAGGTTGTACTCGCCGCGCCAGAACTGGTCGGCGGTGTCGCCACGCATCAGCAGGGTGACGTCGGGCTTCACGTCGTTGGGACCGGGGATCACCTGGTAGTCGTCGCGGAAGACCATGGTCATCTCGCAGTCGGGATCGGTGTAGATCACTCGCATGACGATGTTGGCGGCGCGCAGCTTCGGACCGGATTCGGGGTGTGCGCCGGCATCGCGGAATACCCCGCCGATGTAGGTGTCCAACTCATCGAGATCTTTGAAAAAGCCCATTTCCCAACCACTTCCAGGTCGCTGTGACTGCTCTCACAAACGTAGGCCGCCGGGCGGGCTACTGACATTTCCCCATGGTGGACTTCTTCGTATCCCGGTAGGGATATGGGTGGCGACCAATCGGTTGCGTCACTGTCGGCCGGCGGCCGGCAGCTGCTGTCCGGACTCCGGGCACACGAAATTGCGGGTGCGCTGAAGGCGCGCGCAGACGCTGGCGGTGGTTAGTTCAGGCCGAGTTGGGCAAGCAGCGCGGCGACGTTCCAATAGGCGTGCACCGACACCGCGCGGCCGTCGCCGTCGACCTCCCAGACATCCATGCCCGGGATATCGAACGATCGGCCGGACGCCGGCACACCCGGGGGGAAGTCTGCGCCGGTGTGCGTGCCGGTCATCCGCCACTCCTGGGTGACCCGGCGGTTGGGGGTATCAACCAGCGGCGCACCTACCGCCTCGAAGGTCAGGTCGGGAAAGCCTGCCCAGGATGCGGTGAAGAAGTTGCCGGCCTGCTCGTGATTGGTGATCGGCTCGGGCAGGGAGGGGTCCACCCAGTGCACCGTCTCGGCAATCGCGGTCAGCGCGGTGTCCAGGTCACGCCGGTTCCACGCAGCGAAATAGCGGGCCGGGTAGCCGGCGAGGTCGGTGGTCGTGGCGGTCATGCGCAATGTCCAATCGTTGGCTGGGCAACTACGGTAACGCGTCGACCGGTGCCGATTCGTCACACCGATGGGAGGTCTTCTGCCGCCCCTTGGGGGTGCCGTCCGGTGCTCAGCCCATGCTGGCGCCGCCGTTGACATAGATGGTCTGCCCGGTGACGAAGCGACTGTCGTCACCGGCCAGGAACGCCACGGCCGCGGCGACCTCGGCCGGATCTCCGGGTCGCCCGAGGGGGACAAGCCCAGTTCCCTGCTCGACGACACGGTGCAGTCGCGCCGGCGCCGTGCCGGAGTCGAGGGTCTCGGCGAGTTCGGGGGTGCGCACATAACACGGCGCAACGGTGTTGGCGGTGATTCCGGCGGTGCCGAATTCGCGGGCCAGGCCGGTGACCATGGCGTGCACGCCACCTTTGGCGGTGTTGTACATGGCGTGATCGATCAGCCCGGTGCGCACCGAGTCGGCACCGATGTTGACGATCCGGCCGTAGCCGCGAGAAATCATGTGCGGCAACACCGCTCGCACGCAGTGGATCGCGGTCCACAGGTTGTTGTCGATGGTGGCCCGCAGCGTTTCCTCGGTGTGTTCGAGGGTCGGGCGAATCACGCCGCCACCGGCATTGTTGACCAGGATGTCGAGATGACCGAGGGTTTCCAGCGCGGCTGCCACCAACTCGGCCGCCACGCCGGGGTGGTGCAGCTCACCGAAGTGCCCGCCGCTGATACCGGTTTGGCCGCAGAGCAGTTCGAGCTCCTCCGCGTTGCGGGTTGCTGCGAAAACCCCTGCACCGTCAGCGATGAGGCGCGCAACGATGCCCCGGCCGATACCGGATGCGGCGCCGGTGACGATTGCCGTCCGACCGTGCAGTGCGCCGCTCACAGGATGATCGCCACGTCGCCGACCGACCGCAGGTCCGTCAGGTCCAGTTCCGCGCGTTTGCAGCGAATCCGCAGGCCATCCGCGCCGTTACCAAGCCGGTAATGGTACTGGCCGACATAGCAATTGGTGCGGCCCGACCGGAACCGCCACACCGTGAACGACGCGGTCACCGCCAGTTCACCGACCGATCCTTCGTCGACCCGGACATTGAACACCTGATGGTTCGTTCGGGAGTGCGGGTACTCGCGGTGGGCGCGCCGACTATTCAGCCGCGTGACGCGGGCCGCCAACCGCACCAGGTTGTCGTCGATGAGCATCAGGTCGTGCGCCGGGTCGCCGTCGCGGGCATCATTGCACGGCACCTCGTACTTGGCGTCCTTGTCGAACAGCAACAGCCAGTCGTCCAGCGCCCAGCTGTCCAGCAGGGCGGCTTCGGCGTACAGGTACTCCTCGACCTGGTGACGCATTGTCACCGCACACCGGCCAGGTCCGCGGCGTCACCCATCTGGTGTTGCCAACGCCGCCAGAACACCCGCATCTGTTCCTCGTCGTTGGCCATCGGATCACGTCCCATCCCGCGCGAAATGTCGTTCCATTCGACGCCGCCGCTGGCGAAGCCCTGTTGGCAGGATTCCAGCGCCTCCAGGTCGTCGGGGGTGGCGAAACCACCCGGACCGAGAAATGTCAGAAAGCTGTCCAACCGGCGTCGGCGCAACGCCTCGGTTTCATCGGACGGGCCCAGTGCCCAGGCGGTGACGTCGACGGCATCCGCGGTGGGCGGGTAGAAGGTGCGCACCGTCACGGACATGATGTCGTTGATGATCAGATTCGGATAGATCAGCATGTTGCGGTTCACCTCGGACATGGCGTGCGCACGCCACTCACCGTGCTTGGCCACCAGATCTGCACGCAGTCGGTCGATTTCGGTGCGGGCGTGGTCGCCGAACAGCGGTTCCCACTTCGCCACCGGGCGTCCCCACGGTGAGCTGTACTCGATGACGGTGTGACCGTTGCCGAGGTCGATGGCCGTACCACTGACCCCGCCACGCAGGTCGGTCCCGATGGAGACCAGGTACTTGAAGTAGGTGTCGTGTGTGGACTCGGCGTGGTAGCCGTCAACGCTGTTCTCCACCAACAGCTTCCAGTTGGCATCGAAGCTGTACTGGTTGGTACCGCGGATGATCTCGGCCGAACCGCCGCAACCGTCCACAACGAGATCGATGTAGTCCTTGGCCCCGGCCAGGTAGGTCGGCAGGTCCACGATGCCGGCGTCGAAACTCGCGAACACGAACCCACGGTAGGAGTCGACCCGCGCCACCCGGCGCAGGCCGAGCTCGTCGAAATTCAACCCGTCGGCGTAGGCGTCGCGGTCCGGCACACCCTTGAGCCGACCCTCGGAGTCGAAGGTCCACGCATGGTAAAAGCACTGGAATACCTTGGAATTGCCGGATTCCTGCCGGCACACCAAGGCCCCGCGATGCGTGCAGGTGTTGTGAAACACGTTGACGTTGCCGGACTTGACGCCGCGCACCATGAAGACCGGTCGTCCGCCGATCGGTCGCCGAACGAAGTCGCCCGGATGGGGGATCTCCGATTCGTGTCCGACGTAGAGCCAGGACGTGGCGAAGATCCGGTCCACTTCGGCTCGATGGATGTCGGGTGCGGTCATCGCCGACCGGTGCACCCGGAACCTGCCGGCTGCGGCGTCCTCATCGACGATCGGCAACAGCGCTGTGGTCGGCCGGGCGAGTCCGGGTTCCGCCTCGGTGCTCATGGGCGGCTCAGGTAGTCGGCGACCAGTGCGGTGAACTCGTCGGCCCGCTCGATCTGGGTCCAGTGCCCGCAGGCGCTGAACACATGCAGGTCGGCATTGGGTAGCAGACCCACCATGGTCACCGAGACGTCCATCGGCACCACCTTGTCCTCCCGGCCGTGCACCAGCAGCGTCGGAGTGGCGATGGCACGCGCCTCGGATTCGGTGATGCCGAGTTGTGATCCGGCGTGCCGGGAATCGAAAAACATTGCGCGATAGGCTTCGTGGGCCCCGCCGGCGATACTGGCCCGGTAGCGGCTGTCGACGAGTTCGTCGGTGATCATGGTCGGGTCGACCGCGAAATAGTTGCGCAGCAGGTCGCGCATCGCCCGGTGCGACGGTTGGTAGGCACGCAGCGCCGCCAGTCCGGCGGTGGGTGTCATACCGACCCCGGGGGCGCCCATCAGCACCATCTTTTCGACGCGATCCGGCCGGTCGGTCGCCATCTGCAGCGCGATGCGGCCGCCCAGCGAGTTGCCGACGATCGAGGTCTGCACGATGCCGTGCGCGTCGAGAAAGGACCACACGTGATCGGTCCAGGTGCGCAGCGAATAGACAATGTCGTCGGGCCGCTCGGTGCCGCCGAAGCCGACGATGTCGGGAGCCAGCACCCGGAACCGGTGCGCCAAGGCCGCGATGTTGTGCTGCCAGTTGGCCAGCGCGGACGCTCCCGGCCCGGACCCGTGCAGCATCAGGATCGGGCGACCGGAGCCGGCCTGCAGGTAGGTGGTAGCGACGCCGGCGGCGTCGATGTTGCGGGAGTCGAGGTCGGCGGTGGCTGACGTCGTCATCGGGGGCATCCTTCCTGGAACACGGCAAAACACTTGTTGGAGTTGAAGACATCCGTGGTGATCAGTTCTGACCAGGTCAGCTCCAGGCCCAGTTCTTCGACGGCACCGGTCAGACAGAACCAGTTCAGCATCTCGTGCTGACCGGAGTCCACGATGTCGCGGCTGGGAGTGGCCCGCCAGGCGGCGTAGTCGCGCGCGGCGAACAGTCGATAGAGCCGGTGATCGGCGGCCGTGTCGGGGGTAAGGTGCCAGGTCTTGTCGGTCAGAAACGCGTGCGACCAACTCGACGATGCCACCAGCGCGACCCGTAGCTCGCAATCCCGCAGCGCTTTCGCCACCGCACGACCCAACTCGAAGCAACGCGCCGGAGTCGGGCCGGACGGGTCCAGTTGTTCCGCGGCGATCTCGGCGAACCTGGCCAGGCCGCCCCGGCGGGTGATCGCGTGCTGGCCATAGCAATTGACGGTGATCGGGAGCAGCCGATAGTCGAAACAGGCTCCCGCGTTGGGGTAGTCCAAGAAGAGTTGGGTGTTCACAATCGCATGCGGGAAAGGCGATTCGGGGCGTTTGCGGTAGGAGTAGGCGATGTCGAAGCCGGCCCCGATGAGATCGTTCGCCAGCCGGCGCGCCTCGTCGGCGGCCCCGTGCAGGGTGATCGTGGTGTCCTCGGGCAGGCCCCAGGGGTTCGGGCTGCCGCGGCGCGTCATCAGCTCGAAGGGGTTGACGGCGACGTCACCGTAGGCGAGCACGCAGAATGGCGGGATCACTTCTTCGCGGAAGTTCTCGTACTGATCGTCACCCCACACCACGACCACGTCGGGCGCGAAGTCGTCGAGCGCTGCCCGGCAACGAGCAAGATTGTCCACCAATATCTTTCGATGGTGCGCGGCGGCGACGAGACCGCCGTCGGTGCCCCACTCGGCGCGCATCGACGCCGGCCAGCCCGCGGGATCCTTGACCTCGGCCGGGATGTCGGGATCTTGCAGGGTCCAACGCAACAGGTCGGCCATGTGCTCGTCGGTACCGGCCAGCAGCGGGTAGTGGGTCAGGCCCAGACCCAGAAACTGCGTCATGCTGCTCCTAAGTTACTGCGGCAGATCTTGTGCCGAAGGTCGGCCGACAGGGTCGAGATCACGTCGTCCAGCGGCTCGGGCATCGCGGCAAAGGGATAGTCGGAACCGAAAACCACGTTGCCGGAACCGAATACATCGACTGCCTCATGCAGGGCCGTGTCGCGATAGGTCAGACTGTCGCACCACAGCCGGCGGACCAACCGGCTCGGTAGCTCGGGTGAGTCGACGGGGATGCCCGCCATGACGGCAGCCTTGTCCAGCCGGCCGATCAGGGCGGGCAGCGCACCGCCGCCGTGTGCCAGGCAGATGCGCGCGACCGGCCGACGAGCCAGCGCGCCACCGGCCAACAGTGCTGCCGCCGCCAGCGTCGTCTCGACCGGCATGCCGGCGCCGAAACCCAACCCGAGCTCGCGCACCCGGGCCGGCACATCCTGGTCGCTGGGGTGCACGAGGATGAACGCGCCCAGTTCCGCCGCCACGCCGAAAAACCGGTCCAGGCTGGGGTCGGCTAATTCGACGTCAGCAACCCGGGTCCCGATTTCGACGCCGAGGAAGCCGCGGGTCTGCATGCACCGGCGCAACTCATCGACAGCCCGGTCCGGGTCCTGCAGGGCGACAGCACCCAGCGCGGTGAAACGATCCGGGTGCCGGGAAGTGACCCGGGCGAAGAAGTCGTTCTGCAACGCCGCCAGTTCGGCCGCTCCGTGCGCGCACGCGCGATAGCAGAGGGTCACCGGAATGGGCGAAAGCACCTGAACTGCAACACCGTAACGATCCATGTCGGCCAGGCGTGCGGTCGTCGACCAGCTCCGGTGGTCGATCCGGCGGTATCGCCGGCCGCCGAACGCCAACCAGGCACCGGTCTCGTCGGTGCGTTGCAGGCTCGGCCAGCAATCCTGCGGATACGCAGCACCGAAGTCCGGCATCTCGGCGTCGATGGCATGGGTGTGGACGTCGATGATGCCCGGGAGAGGGTCGGTGTTGGCGATCATGGCTCCGCGCGACGTCGTCGGGGCAGGTTGCTCGGGGACTAGGCTAGGATATTATGCATTCATAATTCAAGAAATAGCTGCACAATTCCTTAGGCTGCGTGAGGCAACCGGAAAGGTGCGATGGAGTGCCGTGGGACGCGGTCGGTCAGGGATGCTGCGGTGTGTTCGGTGTCCGGTCCGGATCATCCACGCGGATCAGGTCCTGATCATGCCGGTTGATGGCGTCGACGAACGACGCCTGATCGTGCAGGGCGATAGCCGCGACGATGTCGTCATGGACGTCGAGGCTGTTGGCCAACAGCGGTTCATAACCGGCGACGAAGACCACCCGGGTCAGCATCGCCCTGATACTGGTGACGAGCAACTGGTGCATGCCTTCCAGGACGGGGATGTGGGCTGCAGCAGCGACCACCCGATGAAAGGCGATGACGGAGTCGAAGAATCGCGGCGCGTCGGTGCTGGCCCGCAGCGTCGCCATCGCCGCACGCATCGCGGTGATGTCGGCACTGGTGGCCCGTTCGAACGCCGCCTTGGTGAGGCCGAACTCCAGATACAACCGCGCTTCGAAAAGGTCCAACGGGTGCGGTGTGGACGGCTGGAACCACAGGTCCAGGGCGCCCAATCGCACCTGCGGGGGCGCACTGGCCACGGTGATCCCGCCGCCCGGGCCGGGTTTGACCGCGACCAGGTCGCGGTCGCGCAGAATCCGCAACGTTTCGTTCATCACCGTTGGGCTGATCCCGAACCGGTCCATGATCTCCGAGCGGCGGCCCAGATGGGCGCCTACCGGCAGGCGGGCGTGCAGAATCTCGTGTTCCAAGTCTGCGGCGACGCGTTCCGCCCGAGAAGGGCCGCGAGACGAACCCGGCGGCTGTTCGCGAGGTGGCACGCAGTCCCCTTCCGGATCGTCGGCGCCACGGTAGCGCCGCAACACAAGTCTGGCAGAATCGGGCTCCCCATTGAGACAGGCATGCGCCATCCGCCGATGGCGGGCGGCGCCGGCACCGGCCTCCGGACGCGCGCGGTGCGCCGGAGTCCGGCTCGAGCGCCACCAATATGGTTGTCGCACAACGTAATCGCGATGTCGGAGGATGAAGGTGTCTGGCGCCCGGTGCAGTTGCGGAACTGGCGTTGTGATCACAGATCCGGTCGGCCGGGCCGGACGGGCGGCGGCCGGTCGCTGCCGGTAGTTGGACGTGTGCCCAGCAAACACAAGACGCCGTTTCCCGTGCTGGCGGCGAAAGTGCCCCTGTTGGGGTACTGATTATCCCTCTTGATGGAGCAGTCGGCGGACCGGCGCGCTGGATAGCGTTCCCACATGCCCTCGGCCACCCTTTTCTCTGCACGACCGCAGGCGACTGCTGTCGCCGGTGTGGTCGGTGCACGCCCCTGTGTTTCGGGGGGGAATTGATGCTGACCTCGGCCGTCGCCACCAAGCCGCTGCGGGCAGTCGGCGGTTTCTTCGCGATGTCGCTGGACGCCTTCGTGTTGATGTTCAGGCCGCCGATCGCCTGGCATGAATATCTGAACCAGAGTTGGTTCGTGGCGCGCGTATCGATGTTGCCCGCGTTGATGATGACGCTGCCCTACTCGGTGATCCTGACGTTCATCTTCAATATCCTGTTGACCGAGATCGGTGCCGGCGACTTCTCCGGAACCGGGGCGGCCGTCGGCACGGTGAACCAGATCGCGCCGATCGTCACCGTTTTGGTGGTGTCGGGCGCCGGCGCCACCGCCATGTGTGCGGACCTCGGCGCGCGCACCATCCGCGAGGAACTGGACGCACTGCGGGTGATGGGAATCAACCCCTTACAAGCCCTGGTGGTTCCGCGCGTGCTGGCGGCCACCACGGTGGCGCTGGCGCTGGAGTCGGCGGTGACTGTGGTGGGGCTGTCCGGTGCCTTCTTCTTCACGGTGTACGTCCAGCACGTCTCGGCGGGAGCGTTCGTCACCGGACTGACGACGCTCACCAGTCTGGGCGACGTCATCGTCTCGCTGGTCAAGGCGGCGCTGTTCGGTATGGCCGCCGGGCTGATCGCCTGCTACATGGGCATCTCGGTGGGTGGCGGCCCGGCCGGCGTCGGCAACGCGGTCAACGAGACGGTCGTGTTCACCTTCATGGTGCTGTTCGCGATCAATGTCATTGTGACCGCCGTCGGTATCCAGTTCACGGTGACATGAGTGCAATGACACATACGACCGCCTCCGTGAGTGTTCCGGCTGCAATGGCACCCCGATTGCGGCGCGCGGTCGGCAACGTCGTGCTGGGCTGGAATCGGGTCGGGTCCCAGATGCATTTCTACGCCGGGACATTGGGGTCCATTCCGGACGCGGTGGTCAACTACCGCGGTGAGTTGCTCCGGCTGATCGCCCAAATGGGTTTGGGCGCTGCGGCGCTGGCGATGATCGGCGGCACCGTGGTGATCGTCGGGTTCCTGACCATGACCACCGGCGCCCTGGTGGCGGTGCAGGGCTACAACCAGCTGTCTTCGGTGGGTATCGAAGCCCTGACCGGCTTCGCGTCGGCCTACTTCAATGTGCGGCTGATCGTGCCGGGAACCGCGTCGGTCGCGCTGTCGGCGACCATCGGTGCCGGCGCGACCGCGCAGATCGGCGCGATGCGGATCAACGAGGAGATCGACGCGCTCGAGGTGATCGGCATCCGCAGCGTCAGCTACCTGGCATCGACTCGGGTGGTGGCCGGCGTCGTGGTCGTCATTCCGCTGTACTGCGTGGCAATCATGATGGCATTTCTCGCATCTCGCGCCGGCACCACCGCGATCTACGGGCAGGGATCCGGTGTGTACGACCACTATTTCAACACCTTCCTCAGCCCCCGCGACATCATCTGGTCCTTCTTCCAGGTGGTGGCGATCACCGTCGTGATGATGCTCGTGCACACCTACTACGGGTTCAACGCGCACGGCGGTCCGGCCGGCGTCGGCGAGGCGGTCGGCCGGGCGGTGCGCACCTCGATGGTGGTCGCGGCGGTGGAGATCGTGATGATCACCCTGGCGGTGTACGGCCAGTCCGGCAACTTCCATCTTGCGGGTTAGCGACATGAAACATGCTGCGGGAGAGCACCGCATCCCTTCGGCCTGGTGGACAGTGATCCTGCTGGCGGCTGTCGGCGTCTTCATGTTCGTCACGACGACGGCGTTCGCCGGCACATTCCGGTCCTATGTGCCGGTGACCCTGACTTCTGATCGTGCGGGACTGGTCATGGAGGAAGGTGCCAAGGTCGAGATGCGGGGTGTGCAGGTCGGACGGGTCGGTGCCGTCGGCGACGCGCGGAACGCCGCCAGCTTGAAGCTGGAGATCGACCCCGACCAGATCCGCTACATCCCGTCCAATGTGCAGGCAAAGATCAGTGCCACCACCGCTTTCGGCGCAAAATTCGTCGAACTCGTCTATCCGGACAGCCCGAGCCGGACCCCGTTGGCTTCGGGTGCGGAGCTGCGCTCGACAAACGTCAGCACCGAAGTCAACACAGTTTTCCAGAATGTCGTCGATCTGTTGAAGATGATCGATCCGGTCAAGCTGAACGCGGTGCTGTCTGCGGTCGCCGACGGCGTGCGCGGCCAGGGCCCGCGGATGGGCCGGGCCACTACCGACCTCAACCAGGTGCTGCAGGCCCTGAACGCGCGTAGCGAAACCATGCGCCAGGACTGGCGTTCCTTCAAGAATTTCAACGACACCTACGACCGCGCGGCCCGAAACCTGGTGGCGATCCTGAATGCCGGCAGCACCACCAGTTCGACGGTGGTAGACCATGCCAAGTCGCTGGATGCGTTGCTGCTCAACATCATCGGCTTCTCGGGCGCCGGCACCAATCTGCTCGGCAACAGTAGAGACAACCTGGTCAACGGGATCAACGGCCTGGAACCGACTACCAATCTGCTGTTCAAGTACAGCCCGGAGTACACCTGCTTCCTGCAGGGCACCAAGTGGTATCTGGACAACGGAGGCTATGCGGCCTGGGGTGGCGACGGCCGCACGCTGCAACTGGATGTCGCGCTGCTGCTGGGCAACGATCCCTACGTCTTTCCCGACAACCTGCCGCGCGTCGCGGCCAAGGGCGGACCCGGCGGGAAACCGGGCTGCGGGTCGCTGCCGGACGCGTCGAAGAACTTCCCGGTGCGCCAGTTGATCACCAACACCGGCTGGGGCGACGGCCTCGACATCCGCCCCAATCCCGGTCTGGGACATCCGTGTTGGGCAAACTACCTTCCGGTGACCCGGGGGACACCCGAGCCGCCGTCGATCCGCCAGTGCCTTCCCGGGCCGGCGATCGGACCGAACCCGGGCGCACCACCGTACGGGGCGCCGCTGTACGGCCCAGGTGGCGTGCCGCTGTGGCCGGGAGTGCCACCCGCCGCCCCGGCGAGCGACCCCGCCCCGGCGGGGGTGCCACCCCCGCCGCCACCACCGAGCGAGCCGGGCCCGCCGCAACCGGGTCCCAACTGATCCCAACCCACCCCCATCCGCCCAGGAGAGAACACACAATGCGGGAGAACCTCAGAGGCATCGTGTTACGCCTCGCCATCTTCCTGGGCGTGTGTGGACTTGCCGCGACGTTGCTGGTCGGGGTATTCGGCGAGGTGCGGTTCGGTGCGGGCAACACCTACTATGCCGAGTTCACCAATGTGTCCAACCTGCGCGAGGGCAAACTGGTCCGCATCGCGGGCGTGGAGGTCGGCAAGGTCAACGCCATCTCGGTCAACCCCGATGCGACCGTGCATGTCGAGTTCACCGCCGACAAGTCGGTGACCCTCACCGAGGGAACCCGGGCGGCGATCCAGTACGACAACTTGTTCGGGGATCGCTACCTGGCGTTGCAGGAGGGTGCGGGCGGGGTTGCGGTGCTGCGCCCCGGCCAGACGATTCCGGTGGCCCGCACCCAGCCGGCGCTTGATCTGGATGCGTTGATCGGCGGCTTCCGCCCGCTGTTCCGGGCGCTCAACCCCGATCAGGTCAATGCGCTGAGCGAACAGTTGCTCGAGGCCTTTCAAGGTCAGGGGCCCACCATCGGCTCGTTCCTGAATCAGGCTGCCGCGGTGACCAATACGCTCGCCGACCGTGACGAGCTCTTCGGGCAGGTGATCACGAACCTCAACGTGGTGCTGGGTTCGCTTGGCGGACAGAGCGATCGGTTGGATAAGGCGGTCAGCTCACTAGCGGAGTTGATTCACGGGCTGGCCGCACGCAAGAACGACATCACCAATGCGGTGGCCTACACCAACGCCGCCGCCGGTTCGGTGGCCGACCTCATGGCGCAGGCCCGCGAACCGTTCCGCAAGGTGGTGCACGAGACCGACCGGGCAGCCGCGATCGCGGTGGCCGATCACGACTACCTGGACAACTTGCTCAACACGCTGCCCGACAAGTATCAGGCTCTGGTGCGCCAGGGCATCTACGGCGACTATTTCGCCTTCTACTTCTGCGATGTAGTGCTCAAGGTCAACGGCAAAGGCGGACAGCCGGTTTACGTAAAGGTGGCCGGCCAGAGCACGGGACGGTGTGCGCCGAAATGAAAAGCTTCTCCGAACGCAACCCGCTGATCATCGGCGCCGTCGGCCTGGTGGCGGTTACCGGTGTCGTCCTGGCGGCGCTGAACTACCAGAAGCTGCCCTTCTTCAACGACGGCAGGGACGTGTCCGCCTATTTCGCCGATGCAGGTGGGTTGCGCGACGGCAACACCGTCGAGGTTTCGGGCTATCCGGTGGGCAAGGTGTCCAGCATCGATCTCGAGCCGTCGGGTGTTCTGGTCAGGTTCAAGGTGGGCAAGGACATCCGGCTGGGGGACCGCACCGAGGCGGCCATCAAGACCAAGGGCCTGCTGGGCAGCAAGATCATCGACGTCCTGCCGCGCGGCGGTGGTTCGCTCGCCGGCCCGATTCCCATCGAGCGCACCATTTCGCCCTACCAGCTGCCCGAGGCGCTCGGCGACCTGGCGAACACCGTCAGCGGGCTCAACACCGAGCAGTTGTCCGGGTCGTTGAGCACGCTGGCGCACACCTTCGCCGACACCCCACCGGATCTGCACAACGCTCTGCTGGGCGTGGCGCGGTTCGCCGAGACACTCGACCGGCGCGACGCGCAACTGCGCACCCTGCTCAGTAATGCGGCCAAGGCCACCGGAGTGCTGGCCAAGCGCACCGACCAGATCGTGAACCTGGTGCATGATACGAACGCGCTGCTGGCTCAGCTGCGGATGCAGAGCGCAGCGCTGGGCCACATCTGGACCAACATGTCGGCGGTATCGCAGCAGCTGAAAGGTTTCATCGCAGAAAACCGGGAGCAGTTGCGTCCAGCGCTGGACAAGCTCAACGGGGTGCTGGCCATTGTCGAGAACCGCAAAGAGCGAATCCAGCAGGCGATCCCCATGATCAACAGCTATGTGATGTCGCTGGGGGAGTCGGTGTCATCCGGTCCCTTCTTCAAGGCATATGTGGTCAATCTGCTTCCGGGACAGTTCATTCAACCGTTCATCGGCGCGGCGTTCTCCGACCTGGGGTTGGACCCGGCCACCCTGCTGCCTTCGCAGCTGACCGACCCGCAGACCGGTCAGCCGGGAACCCCGCCACTGCCGATGCCGTACCCCCGGACCGGGCAGGGCGGCCCGCCGCGGATGACCCTGCCCGACGCGATCACCGGCAACCCCGGCGATCCTCGCTACCCGGTCCGGGTCGAGCCGCCGGCGCCGCCGCCCGGTGGACCGCCACCCGGCCCACCCGCGCAGGTCCCGGCCGCTGTCCCAACGCAGGCCCTGCAGTCGCCGGGAGGTGAACCGTGACAACCAGACTCCGGCGCCCCCGGTCCGTGCTCGGCACGGTACTCGCCCTGATTCTGGTCGCGGGCGTGGTCGTGGCGATGCGGGCGACCGACCGGTCCGAACGCAACCAGGTGGTGGCCTACTTCGAGAACAGCAATGGCCTGTTCGCCGGCGACGACGTGCGGATCCGGGGCGTCCCGGTCGGCAAGATCGTCAAGATCGAGCCACAACCGTTACGCGCCAAGGTGACCTTCTGGTTTGACCGCCAGTACAAGGTTCCCGCCGACGCCAAGGCCGCGATCCTGTCGCCGCAACTGGTCACCGGTCGGGCCATCCAGCTCACCCCGCCCTACAGCGGCGGGCCCACCATGGCCGACGGCGCCCAGATACCGCAGGACCGCACCGTGGTCCCGGTCGAATGGGACGACCTGCGCACCCAATTGCAACGCCTCACCGAGCTGCTCGCGCCGAGTCAGGCCGGTGGGGTGAGCACCCTGGGTTCACTGATCAACACCGCCGCCGACAACCTGCGCGGCCAGGGATCCACCATTCGCGACACCATTATCAAACTGTCGCAGGCGGTTTCGGCGCTCGGTGACCACAGCAACGACATCTTCACCACCTTCAAAGACCTGTCCACTCTGGTGACCGCACTGCACGACAGCGCCGACCTGCTCGAATCGCTCAACCGCAACCTGGCTTCGGTCACCTCGGTGCTGGCCGACGACCCGAATAAAGTCGGCAAAGCCTTCGAGGACCTCAATTCGGTGGTGGGCGACCTGCGCAGTTTTGTCGCCGATCATCGCGAGGCGGTCGGCACCACCTCGGACAAGCTGGCTTCGATCAGCCAGGCGGTGGTCGCCAGTCTCGATGACCTCAAGCAGACGCTGCACATCGGTCCGACGGTGCTGCAGAATTTCAACAACATCTTCGAACCCGCCAACGGCGCGCTGACCGGTGCACTGGCGGGCAGTAATATGGCCAACCCGATTGCGTTCCTGTGCGGGGCAATCGAGGCTGCTTCCCGGCTGGGTGGGGATCAGGCCGCCAAGCTCTGCGCCCAGTACATGGCGCCCATTTTCAAGAACCGCCAGTACAACTTCCCGCCGATCGGGGAGAACCTGTTCGTCGGAGCGCAGGCCCGGCCCAATGAGGTGACCTACAGCGAGGATTGGATGCGACCGGACTTCGTGCCGCCGGCCCCCGCCGACCCCGGCCCGGCGCCGACCCCCACCAATCCCGCGGCCGGACTGCCCGGCATGATGCTCCCACCGGGAGGTGGTTCGTGAGAACGCGATCCTGGCGGCACCGGTTCACCGGTCTGGCACTGCTCGCGCTGGTGGCTGCGACCTCGGGTTGTGGCTGGCATGGGCTGAATTCGCTGTCCCTGCCGGGCACACAGGGTGACGGCCCGGACTCGTTCTCGATTCAGGCGCAAATGCCCGACGTCAACAACATTCAGGCCAACTCCCGGGTCCGGGTCGCCGACGTGACCGTGGGCCACGTCGAGAAGATCGAGCGACAGGGTTGGCATGCGCTGCTGACCATGCGGCTCAATGGCGACGTATCGCTGCCCGCCAACGTCACCGCCAAGATCGGCACCACCAGCCTGCTCGGGTCCTACCACATCGAGCTGGCACCGCCGCCCAAAGGTGAAGCACCGCAGGGCAAGCTGCGGGAGGGATCGCTCATTCCGCTGTCCCGCGGCGGTGCATACCCCAGCACCGAGCAGACGCTGGCGGCGGTGTCGCTGGTGCTCAACGGCGGTGGAATCGGTCAGATCCAGGACATCACCGAGGCATTCAGCACGGCGTTCCGTGGTCGCGAGCAGGATCTGCGCAGCCTGATCGGCCAGTTGGACGCCTTCACCGCGAACGTCAACAACCAGTCCGGCGACATCATCGCAGCCACCGACAGCCTCAACCGCCTGGTCGGCAAGTTCGCCGAGCAGCAACCGGTGCTGGATCGCGCCCTGGCCACCATCCCCGACGCGCTCGCCGTACTCAACAGCGAACGGGACAACCTGGTCATGGCGGCCGATCAGCTGTCCAAATTCAGCGCGCTGACCGCAGACGCGGTCAACCGGACCAAGACGAACGTGGTCAACGAGCTCAAACAGCTTGGGCCCGTGCTGGAGTCGCTTGCCAACGCCGGGCCCAGCATGACGCGAGCCCTCAGCCTGCTGGCTACCTTCCCGTTCCCGAACGAGACATTCGAGAATTTCCTGCGCGGTGATTATGCGAACCTGACGGGGATCATCGACCTGACGTTGAGCCGAATCGACCAGGGGCTCTTCACCGGTACCCGGTGGGAGTGTCATCTGACCCAGCTGGAACTGCAGTGGGGCCGCACCATCGGCCAGTACCCCAGCCCGTGCACTTCCGGCTACCGGGGTACCCCCGGCAATCCACTGGCCATTCCGTACCACTGGGATCAGGGGCCGTAATGCTGCATCTACACCGGCGGGTCAAGATTCAACTGGCCGTCTTCAGCGTGATCGCACTGATCGCGATGGCGGTGATGGCGCTGCACTTCGTCCAGCTGCCCGCCATGATGTTCGGGATCGGCCACTACACCGTGTTGGTGGAGTTACCCGAATCGGGTGGGTTGTACAGCAGCGGCAACGTCACCTACCGCGGTACCGAGGTGGGCCGGGTGCAGTCGGTGCGCCTGCGCGACGGCGGGGTCGTCGCGGAGCTGTCGCTGAATTCCGGTGTCGGTATCCCGTCCGACCTCAAAGCCGAAGTGCACAGTCAATCCGCGGTCGGTGAGTCCTACCTGGAGTTGCTTCCCCGCAACGCCACCTCGGCGCCGCTGAAGGACGGCGATGTGATCCGGCGGCCCGACACGTCGGTACCGCCCAACATCAACGCGCTGCTCAGCGCGGCCAACGGCGCCTTGCAGGCGATCCCCCGGGACAACCTGAAAACCGTTGTCGACGAGTCGTATACGGCGGTGGGCGGACTCGGACCGGAGCTGTCCCGATTGGTCGCCGGGTCGACGAACCTGGCGATCGACGCCCGAAAGAACCTCGACCCGTTGCTCGCACTGATCGACCAGTCCAAGCCGGTGCTGGATTCTCAGACCCACACCTCGGCTGCGATCGCCGGCTGGGCATCCCACCTGGCCACTGTGACATCGGAATTGCAGGCCAACGACGATGCCGTGGCCGGCACCATCGACGGGGGTGGCCCGGCGTTCGCCGAGATGCGCAACCTCTTCGAGCGTGTGCAGCCGACCCTGCCGATCCTGCTCGCCAATCTGGTCAGCGTCGGGCAGGTCGCGCTCACCTACCAGAACGACATCGAGCAATTGCTGGTGGTCTTTCCAGAAGCCATCGCGGCCGAACAGGCCGGCATCCTCGGCAACCTCAACAGCAAGCAGCCCTACCACGGTCAATATCTGAGCTTCAACCTGAACCTCAACCTGCCGCCGCCCTGCGCCACCGGCTTTCTGCCCGCTCAGCAGCAGCGCAACGCCTCCCTCGTGGACTACCCGACACGCCCGCCCGGCGACCTGTACTGCCGGGTGCCGCAGGACTCGTGGCTCAATGTGCGCGGCGCGCGCAACATTCCGTGCGAGACGGTGCCCGGCAAACGTGCGCCGACGGTGAAGCTGTGCGAGAGCAACCAGCAATTCGTCCCGCTCAACGACGGTGACGCCTGGAAGGGAGACCCGAACGCGACGGTGTCGGGGCAGAGCATCCCGCAGCTGCCGCCCCCGCCCGGAGTCGCCGGGGCGCCGCCGCCGGCACTTCCGCCGCTTGCGGCAACACCCTACGACCCCGCCACCGGCACCTTCTTCGGTCCGGACGGTCAGGTGCACCCGCAGTCCGACCTCGCCCGGAACGCACCAAGGGACAAGACATGGCAATCGATGCTGCTGCCGCCAACGCCCTGACGGCACCGGCTCACCCATGGCTAGAAAGGAGTCATGCATGACCGTATCAAGTTCTGCCACAATCGATTTGGACGACCGCGCCGAGATCCAGGAGCCAGCCGATGACGGCGACGCGGTTGCCGCGGACGCCGAGTCCGAGCCTAGCGCCAAGTCTCGGTTGCGCAGGCCCATGTCCGCGCCGCGACGGGCGACACTGTTCGGCTTGTGCGTGGTGCTCGCCCTCACCGGGCTGGCCGGTTGGTGGGGTTGGCGGCTGCACCAATCGCAGCAGACGCAGGCGCAGCGCAGTCACTACCTGCAGGTGGCCAAGCAGGGCGCGCTGAACCTGACCACCATCAACTGGCAGCACGCCGACGCCGACGTGCGCCGGATACTGGATGGCGCGACCGGCCAGTTCCACGATGACTTCGCCAAACGGTCGCAACCGTTCGTCGAGGTACTTCAGCAGGCCAAAGCGGTCACCGTGGGGACCGTCACCGAGGCCGCGCTGGAATCCGAAACACCGGACGGCGCACAGGCTCTGGTGCTGGTGTCGGTGCGTACGTCCAACGCCGGCGAACCCGACCCGGTGCCGCGGGCCTGGCGAATGCGGATCAACGTGCAGCGAGTCGGCACCGATATCAAGGTGTCTAACGTGGGGTTTGTGCAATGAGTCCGATGCTGTTGCGGCGCAACAAAAAGACCGATGCGGAGCCGGTGGTCGACATCGACACCGTCGAAGAAATCGAAGACGTCAAAGACACCGAAGGCGCCGAAGGCACCGAAGACACCACAGAGACTGAAGACATCGACGACGCCGAAGACATTAAGGCCGCGGACCTCGAGCAGCACGCGAGTCGGTGGCGCCGGGTGAACTGGTCGCGCACTGTCGCATACGGTCTGCTGCCCGCACTGGCACTGGTGCTCACCGGCGTCGTCGGCGTGCTGGACTGGCGGGACAACGCGACCCGCAACGCCGCGGCGACCGACACCGACGCGGTGCGGGCCGCCGCCGACGGCACCATCGCACTGCTGTCCTACAAGCCCAACACGGTGCAGGCCGACCTGGAGGCGGCGCGGAATCGACTGACCGGCGCCTTCCTGCAGGCGTACACGACGCTGACCCGCGACGTGGTGATCCCCGGTGCGCAACAGAAGCAGATTTCCGCGGTGGCTACCGTGCCGGCCGCCGCGCCGACGTTGGTGACCCCCGACCACGCGGTGGTGCTGCTGTTCGTGAATCAGAACGTGGTGGTGGGCCAGGACGCCCCCGCGAGCACCGCGTCCAGCGTGCGGGTCACCCTCGACAAGATCGACGGCCGGTGGCTGATCTCGAAGTTCGATCCGGTCTGAGGCAGGGGAGTCTGACATGCGACATCGACAACTGGCCACGTCGGCATTGCTCGCCGCCGCCGCGGGCACGGTCCTGGGGGCACCCGTGGCACATGCCGACAACAAGCGGCTCAACGACAGCGTGGTGGCCAACGTCTACACCGTCCAGCATCAGGCTGGTTGCACCAATGACGTGACCATGAGCCCGGCCCTGCAACTGGCTGCCCAACAGCATGCCCAGGACATGATGGCCAATCGAAACCTGGACGGCGACATCGGCTCCGACGGTTCCACGCCACAGGACCGGGCGGGCGCCGCCGGATACCCGGGCCGGGTGACCGAAACCGTGGCCATCAATCCGGCGATGGCGATCAGCAGCGTCGAGTTGATGAACGAGTGGGTTTCCAACCCCGGCTACGTGGCGATCATGTCCGATTGCAGTAACGGTCAAATCGGGGTCTGGTCGGAGAACAGCCTGGATCGCACCGTGGTGGTGGCGGTCTACGGGCAGTCCGGCAAGCCGCCCCCCAGCACGCAGATCGCCCAGACCGGGCCGGCCCCGGTGGTGGTGTTGCCGCCGAACGTACCGACCGACCCCAGCCCGCAGTACGACGCCTCCGATGAAGTCGAGTTCGCGATCAGCTGGTTCCCCTGGATCCTGCGCGGCGTGTACCCGCCGCCGGCGATGCCGGCGCAATAACCGGCGGATACCGGGGCGCTACCCCGCCGGCGGCGGTTGGTAGCCTGCCGCGGAATTGCGCAACTGCCAGATCTGGTCGGGGCACAACAGGTTAACCGCATAGGACACCAGATAATTCGCGGCGAACTCGTCGTTGGGGGTGACGTCGTTCTTCACCTCACCCAGGACGGCCGGGTACGGCTTGCCGGCAGCGACCTTATCACAGATGCCGTGGCCGTAACCGAGCGCGTCGTTGCCGGCGGGCCAGTTGTAATGCCGGCGCACCGTCACGTTGTACATGTATTCCACCTGGGGGTCCGGTGCGGCCTGCGCCGGTGGCGCCGACACGTACGCCGCGAATGAGGCCGTCGCGACGGTGCACCAAGCAGTCACGGATTTCCGGCCCGTGGCATGTGCCGCCGTACGTTCGCGGGCACCGAGCCGGAGGGCGATCAACAGCAACACCCCGGTCAGTACCCAGCTCGCGGAGGTCAGGATCGCCTGCCAGGTGAGGTCGTTTCCGTGGTCTAGAGGTGGCATCCGCCAACCCTATGGATCGGCGGCAACCGGCGCATCACCCGATCGAAGGTTTTCCGAACCCTCCCCAGGGGTGCCATGATGTCGGCGCCACCGAGATATGTTGGCAGTCAGCTGAGTTGACCGGGTAGCTCGGCGAGTGCACGGTTGGTGGTCGGCACCTGTATGGCGAGCGCCTGGCCGCGGTTCTCGGTTTCCAGTGCGGCCTGGAAGGAGTTGTTCTCGAAGGCGCGCAGCATCGAGTTCTTGGTGGAGCGGACGCTGTCATCGGAGTTGGCGGCGATCGATTCGGCCAGCGCGAGCGCCGCGTCGAGCGCAGTGGTGGTGTCGCACAGTTGGTTGACCAGACCGATCCGCAGTGCCTCGGCCGCTCGCACGGTGCGCCCGGTGAAGGCGATCTCGGCGGCCCGACCGGGTCCGACAATGCGGGCCAGATTCCAGGAGGTGCCCAATTCGCCGATCGACAGACCGATCCGGACGAAACCGGCACTGAAACTTGCTGTCCGGTCCGCGATTCGGATATCGGTGGCCAGCGCCAGCGACAATCCGCCGCCGGCGGCCGGCCCGCTGACCGCGGCGATGACGGGGTAGGGCAGGGCGCGCAGCCCGGTGGATCCGGCGGCGGCCGTCTCGACCAGATCAGTGAAGTCCGCGACCGACATCCGGGTCAGCACGTCGATCTCGGCGAGGTCGAATCCGGTGCAGAAGGTCTTGCCGCCGGCGCCGGTGATGATCAGTGCCCGCAGCTGTGCATGCCGCAGCACGTCTGCGGCCCAGGCGATCTCACCGAACATCTCGATGGTCTGCGAGTTGCCGCGGTCGGGGCGGTTCACCTTCATCACCACCACGCCGGACCGGTGCTGGTCGAAGGCGAGGGTGTGGGCGGTGCGCAGTTCGTCAAGCACATCGTCCAGTGGTCGTCGCGCCACCCGATTCCATTGGGGCACTACAGGATTGATGCTCATCGTCCGGAGAAATTCGGTGTGCGTTTGGTTTTGAACGCGTCCAGTGCCTCACTCATGTCGTCGCAGCGGGTGAGCAGCGCCTGCCCGCGGTTCTCCAGTTCGAGCGCCGCGGCGAAGGATGCGACTTCCAGATTGGCCTGCAGGGCCCGTTTGGACAGCCGAATGCCGCCGGGGGAGTTGGCGCAGATCTGGCCGGCCAGCTCCAGGGTCTGCTTGAGCAGGTCGTCCGTGCCGGTCACCCGGTTGAGCAGGCCCAGCCGTTCGGCCTCCTCGGCCTCGACAATGCGGCCGGTGAAACCGATTTCGGCGGCCGCGGCCGGTCCGATCAAGCGCGGCAACAGCCACGACGCGCCCAGGTCACCGGCCGACAGGCCGATCCGCACGAACGCCGCGTTGAACTTCGCCGCCGGTGATCCCAGCCGAATGTCGGCCATCAGCGTCAGCGACATGCCGCCGCCGGCCGCCGCGCCGTTGACCGCGGCAATCACCGGCACCGGGATGGCCCGCACCGCGCCCAGGGCGCGGGCGGCGCGTTCCTGCCGGTCCAGCATGCCCAGTGCCGAGAGGGACGCCAGTTCCTCGGCCTCGTCGAGGTCGTAGCCGGCGCAGAATGCCTTGCCCGCGCCGGTCAGGATCACGACCCGCGCCGAGCGATCGTCGCCGATCGCGCGGGCCACTGATTCCAGCTCGTCGAACATGGCCACCGTCATGGCGTTGTAGCGGTCCGGACGGTTCAGGGTCACCTGGATCACTCCGTCTGTCGGCGATTCGACGCACAGCGTCTGATAACTGCGGTGCAGGTTGTTCACAGGTATCTCCCGGGGGTGCTTAAGCGAAGTGCGGCGAGCGCTTGGCGAGGAACGCGTCCAGGCCCTCGATCGCTTCGCCGTGTTCGAACAGGTCCTGGATCTGGTCGACCTCGAAGCGCAGACCCTCGGCCAGTGGGCGGTCGTAGGCGGCGTCGACGGTGCGCACCACTGCCAGCTGGGCGGGGGTGGACAACGCCGACAGTTCGGCGGCCAGCTCTCGCGCGGCGGCCGGTGCGGTGATACCCGGCTCGGCCAGTCGGTCGATCAGGCCGATCGCCAGCGCCTCGTCTGCACCCACCTGGCGGCCGGTCAGCATGAGGTCCAGCGCCCGACCCCGCCCGAGTACGCGTGGAAGTCGTTGAGTGCCACCGGCGCCGGGGATCAGGCCGAGCTTGACCTCCGGCAGGCCCAGGCGGGCCCGCGTCGTGGCGACCCGCATGGTGCAGGCCAACGCCAACTCGAGTCCACCGCCCAGTGCGAGGCCGTCGATCGCGGCGACCGATACGAGCGGCAGGCCGGCCAGTCGCTCGACCGCGCCCCGCAGCGCATCCCCGTATTCGCGGAACGACGTGGCGTCGACGCTGGACATGTGCTTGATGTCCGCGCCTGCCGCGAAGAATCCGTCCACCGCCGACGTCACCACCAGTACCTTGGCTTGGGTGGTGGCGACGTAGTCCATCGCCTGGTGCAGGCCGGCGATGATCGCCGGCCCCAGGGCGTTGGCGGGCGGCTTGTCGAGCACCACTTCGATGACGGCACCGTCATGGTTCAATGCGACCGGGTCGCGGGTTGCGGGTTGTACCATTGGATCTCCTTCGAGCGCTGCGTAACTGGATCAGCCGGCCGGTCAGGCCATCGTCAGTCCGCCGCTGACCGAGAGCGTCTGACCGGTGACGTACTCGGCGGCGTCGGAAGCGAAGAAGGCCACCGCGGCAGCGACGTCCGCTGGCTGGCCGAGTCGCTTCATCGGCACTGAGCGGGTCATCCCGCCGATCACCTTGTCGGCATCCTGCCCGGAGCTGTCGGCGAACTTGCGCAGTGCCGGGGTGTCGGTGGGGCCCGGGCAGACCACGTTCGCAGTGACGCCCTTGGTGGCGACTTCGCGTGCCAGTGTCTTGGTGAACGCGATAATGCCACCTTTGGCCCCGGAGTAGACCGCCTCCAGTGACGAGCCGACCCGGCCGGCATCCGAGCCGATATTGATCACCCGGCCGAAGCCACGCTCGACCATGCCCGGCACCACTGCGTGCAGCACCCGTAGTGCGCCTTTGAAGTTGATGTCGATGATCTTGTCCCAGAACTCTTCTGAGGTCTTCAGGAAGGGCATGAAGTCGTCCCAGCCGGCGTTGTTCACCACGACCTCGATCTCACCCAGTTCGGCAGCGACCATCTTGACCGCGCTGCGGACCGACTCGGTGTTGGTCACATCGACCTGGACTGCGATGGCTTCCCCGCCGGCTTCGGCGATCCGCTTCGCGGTGGCTTCGGCGGCTTCCAGGTTCAGGTCGGCGATCGCCACCCGGAATCCGTTGGCTCCCAGCGTTTCCGAGATTCCTTGACCGATGCCTTGGGCACCGCCCGTGACGAACGCGACCCGATTACTCATCAAT
This sequence comes from Mycobacterium sp. NGS61, assembly GCF_059812325.1. Classification (NCBI taxonomy): domain Bacteria; kingdom Bacillati; phylum Actinomycetota; class Actinomycetes; order Mycobacteriales; family Mycobacteriaceae; genus Mycobacterium; species Mycobacterium sp. NGS61. The sequence continues at coordinate 513,422 of NZ_JCALCL010000001.1, read as the reverse complement.
TTCTCCTTGTGGTGATTGGTAGTGACGCTAGTGGCAGAAACGTTTGTCCGAACCTGCAGACCAGTCGATCGGCCCAGCGATGATGGAGTGGCTGGTCAGGGTGCGGCCGAGTACGTTCTGGGCGGCTCGGGCAGCGTCGATCAGACTCGGCAGCGAGATGCCGGTCGAGACGCCCATCTCCTCGAACATGCTGACCAGATCCTCCGAAGCGATGTTTCCGGTGGATCCTCTAGGGACGGGGCAACCACCGAGTTCGCCGAAACTGGACTCGAAGCTGGTGCACCCGGCCTGCAGCGCGGCAAAGGCGTTGGCCAGGCCCTGGCCGCGGGTGTTGTGGAAGTGCGCCGTGACCTCCACGCCGGGCAGTCGTTCGATGGCCGCGGTGAAGAACTCACCTACGTAGGCGGGGTTGGCCATGCCGGTGGTGTCGCCGAACCCCACTTCGGTGGCACCGGCCGCCGCGAATTGTTCGGCGATGTCGAGGACCCGGTTCATCGGCACCCGGCCTTCGAAGGGGCAACCGTAGGAGGTGGCGATCACGGCGGCGCACTTGAGATTCTCGGCGACAATGCGTTTGGCAATGATCTCGTTGTCAGCCATCGACTCGGCGATCGTCCGGTTCACATTCTTCTTGTTGTGTGTCTCCGATCCGCTGACGAAGATCGCGACCTCTGAGAACGTGTCCCGCACCCGCAGCGCGTTGTCGAGCCCTTTGCTGTTGGGCACCAACACCATCAGCGATACGTCGGCGGGGACGGTGACGCCACGCAGCACTTCGACTCCGTCGGACAGCTGCGGGATGACGTCGGGGCGGACGAAGCTGGCCACCTCGATGCGCCGCAGCCCGGTCTGGGCGAGCCGATTGATCAGGTCGATCTTGTCGCTGGTGGCGATAGTTTCCGGTTCGTTCTGAAATCCGTCGCGAGGGCCCACTTCCCGGATGTGGACCTGCCTGGGCAAGGCGCTCACAGCGTGCTCCCTTCAAGTAGTTCATCGCGGAATCGGGGGTCGGCGATCTGTATGAGTCGGTGGGCGCGCTCCCGCAGACTGCGGCCGCGCAGATGTGCGACACCGTATTCGGTGACGACGACGTCGACGTCGGAACGCGCTGTGCTCACCACCCCACCGTCGAGGAACGGCTTGATTGTCGACTGGCCGCCGGAGGTCGCACGCAAGGCGATGATCGACCGCTTTCCGGTGAGCGAGGCCGCCCGGGTGAAGTCGACCTGCCCACCGACCGCACCGACGTACACGCCGCGACTCACCTCCGCACCGACCTGGCCGGTGAGGTCGACCTCGACGGCGAAGTTGATGGACACCAGTGATTGCAGTTGCGAAAGTATCCGCGGGCTATGGGTGTAACTGATGGGCAGGAAGCAGACGGGCATCTCGGGCAGCCGGGTGTACAGCTCAGCCGACCCCAGCGCGGTACCGGCCACGATCACGCCGGGATCGATCTCTTTGCGACTGCCGGTGACCACGCCCTTGTCCACCAGCCGCAGCAACCCGTCGGTGACCATGCCGGTATGAACTCCCAGATGCTCGTGTCCGGCCAGCGCGTCGAGTACCGCGCTACCCATCGAGCCGACGCCCAACTGCACGGTGTCGCCGTCGTCGATCAGTTCGGCGATATGGCTGGCGATGCGTTGTTCGGTGTCGCCGGGCGGACGGGTGGGATCCTCGGCCAGCGGCCGGTCGGTGGTGACCCACGCCGCAAAGCGCTCGAGCGGAATACGAGGAGCGCCAAGGGTTTCGGGCATTCTCTGGTTGATCTCGGCGATCAGCACCGGGGTGTGCGGTATGGCATCGGCGACATAGTCGACGCCGATGCCCAACGAACAGGTGCCGTCCGCGTCGGGCGGGGAGACTTGGACGAGACCGACATCGCAGGGCAGCAGTCGTTCGGCAAACATGCGCGGCAGTGCCGAGTAGTGGCACGGCACCACATCGAGACGTCCGGAACGGCTCAGCTCGCGAAGTTGGCCGAGGCCGCCGTAGGAGGACATCGACATGCGGCCCGGAATTGTGATGGCGAGTTGGTCATTCCAGCTCAGCCCGGTGAAGACCTGAATCGGGCCGATCCGCGGGTTCTGCAGAATCAGGGCGTCGACCAGTGGCCGGGGTTCGGCCGCGGCCTGGCCCCACCAGACTCCGTCGCCGCGGCTGAGGTGACTGCTGAAGTCGATCACGGTGCGGACTCGCTCATGCCGAGACCCGTTGCAATAGCGTCGCAGTGCCCAATCCGCCACCACAGCACATCGTCACCAGCGCGAGGTCGGCGTCGCGGCGTTCGAGTTCGGCGACCACCGTCGCCGTCAACCGGGCGCCGGTAGCGCCCACCGCGTGCCCGAGGGCGATAGCTCCGCCGTTGACGTTGACCCGGTCGGTGTCCGGTTGCAATTCCTGCTGCCACGCCAGAACCACCGACGAGAACGCCTCGTTGACTTCGAACAGGTCGATGTCGTCGATATCGATATTATTGCGCTGCAACAGTTTCCGGGTAGCCGGGATGGGGCCGGTCAGCATGATGATCGGGTCCACCCCGACGGTGGTCTGGTCGACGAGACGGGCGCGCGGGTGTAGATCGAACCTGCGCACGGCCGCGTCCGAGCACAGCAGCACGGCGGCGGCACCGTCGCTGATCGGTGACGACGAGCCCGCAGTGATCCGGCCGTTCTCCTTGCGGAACACCGGTTTCAGGTTGGCCAGGGTCGCTACCGTGGTGTCCGGCCGGACACATTGATCGGAGTACCGGATCTGCCCGTCAAGTGTCATCGGGACCATTTCGCCCTGGAACCGCCCGTCGGCGATGGCTTTGGCGGCGAGCGTGTGTGAGCGTGCGGCAAACTCGTCCATTTCGGCGCGGCCCAGCTGCCAGCGATCCGCGATCAGTTCGGCGCTTTCCCCTTGGTGCACAAAGTCATAACGGTCCCGCAGTTCGGCCGGCCAAGGGTCGCCGTAGAGCTCGGAGATCTTGGCGGGTGAGTCGATCGGGACCCGGCCCATGTGTTCGACGCCGCCGGCGATCACCACATCGTGGGTACCGGAAGCCACCAGGGCCGCACCCATCGCCAGTGCGGTCTGCGCCGATCCGCAGCGCCGGTCCAGCGTGGTGGCGGGCACCTCGGGCGGATATCCGGCCTGCAACCAGGCGTTGCGTGCGATGTTGCGGGACTGCTCGCCGAACGGTGCCGTGCAGCCGATCACCAGATCCTCTACCGTTGCGGAATCGATTCCGGTGCGGGTGACCAGCTCGGTATAGCAGGCGGCGAGCATTGCATTCGGATGGGTGTCGCGGTACCAGCCGCGCTCCGGGTGTGACTTCCCAATCGGGGTACGCACTGCTTCGGTGATGTACACCGCACGCCCGGTCGATGCGAACGGCCCGTTGATGGTGCGCCCCATCAGATCACCGTCCCGCCGTCAACCGGCAACACCTGGCCAGTGATGTAGGAGCCCGCGTCGGAGGCCAAAAAGACGAACGTGGGTGCGATCTCGTCGGGGAACGCCCAGCGGCCCAACGGTATTCGCGCGAGAGTTTTGGCTGCCAGCTTTTCGTTGCCGCGGATGTTGGCTGTCATGGCCGTTGCGGCCAGTGGGGCGACGGCGTTGACGGTGATCGACTGCCGCGCCAACTCCTTGGCCAGGGACTTGGTCAGGCCGACGATTCCGGCCTTCGCCGCACCGTAATTGGCTTGGCCGATGGTCCCCGTCAGGCCCGCCGCGGAAGTGACGTTGATGATTCGGCCGGTGCCGTCGGTCGGCAGGTGCGGCAGGGCGGCTTGACTGCACACGAAGCTACCCACCAGGTGGATGTCGACGATGCGACGGAAGTTCTCCTCCGAGAGGTCGCCGAACATGGCCGGGGCGATGGCGCCGGCGTTGTTCACTAGGACGTGCAGGGCGCCGCCACCGAGTTCTGCTGCGGCGCCGGCGGCTTCGGCAGCGGCGGCCGAGTCGCGCACGTCCAGGACGAACGGCTGCGCGACACCCCCGGCGGCCACGATCGACTCCGCGGTGGCTACGGCGGCGTCCTTGTCGATATCGGTCACCAGCACCGCTGCGCCGGCTGCCGAGAAGGCGCGGGCAATAGCCTCGCCGACGCCGCTGCCGGCACCGGTCACCAGTGCCGAGCGGCCGTCGAGTCGGAACACGTCTCTGGGGGCATTCATCAGTAGCTCCTCGGCAGACCCAGCACGTGTTCGCCCAGGTAGTTGAGCACCATCTCCTGGCTGATCGGTGCGATGCGGGTGAGTCGGGCTTCGCGGAAGTAACGCGCGACGTGGTATTCCTCCGAGTAGCCCATACCGCCATGGGTTTGCACCGCGCGATCCGCCGCGTCGAAAGCGGCGTCGGCACACAAATACTTGGCGGTATTCGCCTCGCGCGCACAGGGTTTGCCGTTGTCGTAGAGCCAGGTGGCTTTGCGCAGGATCAGTTCGGCGGCGTCCAGGCGGGCCAGCGAATCGGCGAGCGGGAACTGCAGGCCCTGATTCATCCCGATCGGCCGTCCGAACACTTCCCGCTCGTTGCCGTAGCGGACGGCCGCGCGTAGCGCGGCCCGCCCCATGCCGAGCGCTTCGGCGGCGATCAGGCAGCGCTCTGGGTTCAGGCCGTCCAGGATGTAGCGGAAACCGTGGCCCTCCTCACCGACGCGGTCCTCCACCGGGATCTCGAGGCCGTCGATGAAGAGTTCATTGGACGACACCGCGTTCCGCCCCATCTTGGGGATCGGGCGGATCTCGACTTTGTCGCGGTCCAGGTCGGTGAAGAACAGCGTCATACCGTCGGTCTTGCGCTTGACTTCGTCGAACTTCGTGGTCCGGGTCAGTAGCAGAATCTTTTCGGATTCCAGCGCTTTCGAGATCCACACCTTGCGACCGTTGACTACGTAGCGGTTGCCCTCGCGGCGGGCGAAAGTACTGATCTTGGTGGTGTCCAGGCCCGCACCGGGCTCGGTGACACCGAAGCAGACATGCAGATCGCCGGTGACAATGCGCGGCAGATTGCGCGCCTTGAGATCCTCGGAGCCGTGCACGATCACCGGGTGCATGCCGAAGATCGACATGTGCATGGAACTTGCGCCGTTCATCCCGGCGCCACTGGCCGCGACTTCCTCCAACAGGATCGAGGCTTCGGTTATGCCGAAGCCGTGGCCGCCGTAGTCCTCGGGAGTTGTGATGCCCAGCCAACCACCGCTGGCGAAGGCGTCGTAGAACTCGGACGGAAACTCGTGGTTCTGGTCCTTCGTCAGCCAGTAGTGGTCGTCGAATTTTGCGGCCAATTCGGCGACGGCTTCTCGGATCGTCTGTTGATCCTCGCTCAGTTGGAAGTCCACACCGATCTCCGCTCGACGATGCCTACGAAAGATTTATCAGCTCGAGTGCAAATCATACTAATGGACAGACCAAAAAGAAACCGGTGCGCTGCCATCGGCGTCACGCGGTGGCGGGCAGTAACGGCAGCGCCGCCGCTATGCGTTCATTCCAGGTAGCCGGTGCGCCGAACAGCGTCCGGTCCAGCTTGGCGCGCTTGTAGAACAGCTGCAGGTCGTGCTCCCAGGTGTAACCCACCGCGCCGTGCAGTGTCAGGGCACTGTCCGCGACCTCAGCTGCCCCGCTGGTGACCTGGGCCTTGGCCACCGCCGCGTGGACGGCCCGATCGGGCAACTGTTCCTCGGCGGATTGAGCGGCGTAGTACACGATGGACATCGAGGATTCGATGGTGACCAGCATCTGCGCGGCGGCGTGTTTGACCGCCTGGAACGAACCGATCGGTTGTCCGAACTGATGGCGCTGTTTGCTATATTCCACGGCCAGGCCGAGCATCCGCTCGGCCGCACCGAGCGCGTCGGCGGCGACGAGAACCCCTGCCCAGGTGGAAATTTCGCTGAGAACGCTGGTGGCGTCGACGTCGAGCCGGCGTGCGGTGACGTCGTCGAGTTCGACGTCGGCAACCTCCCGTGACCGGTCCAGGAGTGAGCGGGAGCGGATGTCAACCCCTGCCTCGGCGACGTCGACCAGCCACAGGGTTGCGCCGGTGTCGTCGGTGACCGGAACCAACAGGTGCCGCGCCCGCGCCGCGGCGAGCACACACGGAATCTGCCCGTGCAACCGGTTTACGCTGGCGCGCACCGGCCCGAACCCCGCCGGAATGCGATCGGCACGCACCGCCAGCGCGGTCACCTCACCGGACTCCGTAGCAGCTCGGGCCAGGGCTGGTTCGCAGGCCAGGGTCGGGACGACGAGCGCGGTCTGCAGCCACCCGGCCGACGGTGCGGCCGTGCGCCCGAGCTCGCGCGCGGTGAGCGCCAGCTCCAACAGGCCGCCGCCCTGACCGCCGAGTTCCTCGCTCAAACCGACCCCGGCCCAACCCTCCTCGACGAAGATGTGCTCAAAGGACCTCGGATCCCGGTTCTCCAGCCAGCCGCGCACCGTGGCTGCGTCAGCCCGGTCGGCCAGCCACTCCCGTAGCGACGTCGCGAACAGTTGTTGCTCTGCGGACAGCTCCCAATGCATGACCTTCTCGCCCTTCAACTTCGGAAGTCGCGTCCCGAGCCGACTCCGCTTCTCGGCCCAGCTCTTTCAACATGAACCATGTCGTGATGGTGAGGTAGCCGCCCCAGACGGCAACCGGGACATAGAACGCCAGCAACCCGTGGTAGGCGAACGGTCCGCTCTTCAGGAACGCCGGCCCGGCGGCGAAGAACAACGTCAGCGCGCCGGCAAAGGTCAGCCAGGTGAACCAGCGCGGAACCATCGGTTGATCGCGGTGATCCATCAGCTCCACCACGCCGGTCGCAGCCATCTCGATTGCCAGATAGATCCAGCCCAGTAGGAAGGCGAACCAGGCCCAGTCGTAGAAAGCCTGGATGACGTCGGATCCGCTCTCTCTGCGGTAGGCCGACACGATCCACGCGCAGGCATTGAGGAAGACGATCAGCGAGATGAAGACGCCGCACACCGCGGTGGTGAACGACCATACCGGCCGCCGGCCCTCGATCTTGGCCAGCATGATGCCGAACATGATGGAGCCGGGGGTGAGGATTCCGGCGGCAACGTAGAAGACGCTGCAGCCGATAATCGTGCCCCAGTGGTGCGTTTCGCTGAACCACACCTTGGTCGCGTTCATCCCCAGGTCGGCTCTCGCGGGATGGTAGAAGTGCGCGATGCCTAGCCAGCCGATCGCGGTGAGCGCCACGAAAATCCAGTTGCACCACAGTGCAATCCGCTGCGAGCCGTAACCTTCGCGGTTCCGCATCATTCGCCCATCGTCATCGGTGACCAACAATGATTCGATAGTACAAATGGACTGACCAAAAATTCAAGGGCTGCGGCAGACCTGGCGGTGCTGCTCTGACCGGTGTCCCCAAAGGGGTAGACAAAGTTTGACTCGTTGGGGGGAAGCCAACCCGACCCCATCGGCGTGACGATCGAAGTGCCGCAGCTGCATCGATCGGGATCGTGTCGATGCGCATCAACAACGTGTCCTAGGAGCAGACCGATGGCGATAAAAACTCAACCCACCCCCTACACCCCGGCGCGGGTACCGGAACCGTACCCGACGGACTACCGAACCTGGAAGATCCTGGCCTGGACCGGTCCGGTGTTCCTGTTCGCGGTCTTCTGCCTGTGGGGGATCGTGGCCGACAACATGCCGCCATTCCCCGCCAGCGCAACGGGAGCCGAGGTCAAGCAGCATTTCCATGACTTGCGACCACGGCTGTTGATCGCACTGAGCGTCTGCCTCACCATGACCGCGTTCTACATGTCGTTCAGCGTGGCGGTCTCGCGAGTGATGGAACGCATCGAAGGTCCCGGCGGGATCCTGTCGAAGATCGAAATGATGGGCGGCACCATCACCTGCGCTCCCGTCTCGGTCACGCTGGCGATCTGGCTGGCGGCCGCGCACGAGGTCGACAATCTTCCGCCCGAGACCATGCACCTGCTCTACTGGATGGGCTGGCTCCTCTTCGATCTGGCGTATTTTGTGACGTCTCTCCAAATCGCTGCTGTCAGCATTGTTTTCATGCGGGACAAGCGGAAAACGAAGTTGGTCCCCAGCGCGGTCAGCTGGTGGGGCTGGGTCACTTTCGCATCGTTCTTCGCGGTCAGCGCCATCCCGTTCGTCACCACCGGTCCGCTGGCCTTCAACGGCGTGATCAGCTTCTGGATCGCCTTCTTCACCTGGTTCTTCTGGATCCCGTCGGTGTCCTACTTCATCATCAAAGCGATCCCGCGCCTACAGGCCGAAGATGCTGCGGCCGAACTTGCGCACGTCTAGTTCGTGAGCGTCGAAACCGCCGAGCGGGTGGAACCCAGACGCCTTCCAGGACTGGAGGGCATCTGGGTCTTCATCGGCGCCGACTCGGTGATCTTCGCGATCCTGTTCCTGACATTCATGCAGGATCGGCTCAAAAAGCCGGCGTTGTTCGAGGCGTCCCGGCACACCCTGAACATCGATCTGGGTGGGGTGGACACGCTGATCCTGTTGACGAGTTCGTGGTTGGTCGCGCTGGCCATCCAAGCCCTCAAGCGTGACCTCGTCGACCGGGTGCCCCGCTACCTGCTCGGGGGAGTGGTCACCGGGCTGATGTTCGTGGTGTCCAAATCTGTTGAGTACTCCCAGAAATTCGCCCACGGCATCACCCCGGGAACCAACCCCTTCTACATGTGGTACTTCACCCTGACCGGCATCCACCTGGCCCACGTGTTGCTCGGTACCAGCCTGCTGACGTATGTGTGGCTCAGGTCGCGGCGAGGTGCCTTCAGCAGCGGCCGCCGGGCGGTCCCGGAATCGGTGGCATCCTTCTGGCATCTCGTCGATCTGTTGTGGATTGTGTTGTTCCCGTTGCTGTATCTGATGAAAGCGGCATGATGTCGGAGTTGCGGGAGCGGGTCACCCACGTCTGGCTGGGTCTGATGGTGTTGACCTGCCTGACGACGTGGGGACTGTCCAAGGATCTGTTCAGCCCCACCGCCGCCGTCCTGGGAACGTTTGTGATTGCGGCGGTCAAAGTGCGGTACGTCATTCTGGATTTCATGGAATTGCGCCGCGCGCCGCTACCGGTGCGCGTGCTTTTCGAAGCCTGGCCGGTCGTAGTCGCAGGTGTGATCCTGGGCTGCTGGCTGACCACGCCGGCCGGGGTCTGACTACGCGCGATCTAGCGCACCCGGAGCACGACTTTGCCTTTGGCGCTGCGATTTTCGAGCGACGCCACCGCGGCCGCGGCCTCCGCCAACGGGAACACATCCGGCTCCGGGGCGGCCAGTTTGCCCGACGTGAACAGCTCCTCCAGCGCGGCCCACTGCTGTTCGAGCGCACCCGGGTGCTTACCGGCCCAGGCCCCCCAACCCACGCCGACCACGTCAATGTTGTTGAGTAGCAACCGGTTCACCTTCACGGTAGGGATCTCGCCACCGGTGAAGCCGATCACCAGCAGCCGCCCGGCCGGTGCCAGGGAACGCAGCGAATCGGTGAACCGGTCGCCGCCGACCGGGTCCACCACGATGTCGACTCCGCGGCCGTTGGTCAGCTCCTTGACCGTGTCCTTGAACCCGTCGGCCAACACCACGTCGGTGGCGCCGGCCGCTGTGGCGATCTGGCCTTTCTCCTCGGAGCTGACCACCGCGATGACGCGCGAGGCACCCATGGCCGGCGCCAGCCGCAGCGCGGAGGTGCCGATGCCGCCGGCGGCGCCGTGCACCAGTACCGTTTCGCCTTGGGCCAGGCGGCCGCGGACGGCCAGCGAGAAATACACCGTCAGGTCGTTGAACAGCACCCCGGCGCCGGCCTCGAAACTGAGGTTCTCGGGCAGCTTGAACACCCGGTCTGGTGTCAACACCGCGACCTCGGCCATTCCGCCGGTCAGCATGGTCAGGCCCAGCACCCGGTCGCCGGCCTTGACGTGGGCACCGTCAGGGGCCGAGCGGACCACCCCGGCGATCTCGGCGCCAAGCACGAAGGGCGGATCGGGCCGGTACTGGTAGAGGCCGCGGGTGAGCAGCGCGTCGGGGAATGCCACCCCGGCGGCGTGCACCTCGACCACCACGCCGTCGCCGGTGGGTTCGTCGACGTCTGCCACCTCGATAGCGTCCGGACCGTCCAGCCGAGTCACCCGTGCTGCGCGCATGCCACCTCCGATGTTGAACCTTCTGTCAATCTACGGCCCTGGCTCGTCGCGATTGCCGGCCGAGGGCCCACTGACCGCGTAGGCCAGAGAGCCAAACATAGCCAGCAGGCCGATCCAGGCCGCGGATGTGTAGGGGCGTGGCGCGGTCGGTGAGACCGAGCAAACTCTTGACGATCAACACCAGACCTGTCGGCTTCGAGGTTCGACCGGCCGTGATCTCGTTTTGGCTGGAGTTCAACGCGCCACCGACCACGAAGACCCAGAAGAAGACGAAGGCACCGAAAAGGCCCCAGCGCAAACGTAATTCACCCTTCTTCGCGAGGAATCGGATGCAACCGGATATGACGGCCACGCTCACACCGATGCCGCCGTACATGAAGCAGGTGCCTTTCAGGGTTCGACGCCACCACTGCTGCGCTGCGCCACCAGCACCCACCACGGCGGCCCGGACGGTGCTCGTTGGGTCCCGATCCCTACGGCGATGGCCACCGGCAATGCCAGGCTTGTCCAGAACAGCGGCTGCCGCAGCAAGCTGCCGCCGTTGGTGGCTCGATCCATGCTCATTCCTCGCTGCGGTCGCCGTCCCGGTGCGCCGCAATCAGACTGTCGGCTCAACGCTAATCTCACGTGATGGAGCAATTTCCACTCGGTCGCCACTCGGTGTCCCGGGTCGGCTTCGGAGCCATGCAGCTGCCGGGGCCCGGCGTGCTGGGGCCGCCGCGCGATCGAGCGGCTGCGGTGTCGGTGTTGCGGCGCGCGGTCGAATTGGGGGTGAACCACATCGATACCGCCCAGTACTACGGGCCGAAGGTGGCCAACGAACTCATCCGGGAGGCGCTGCATCCCTACCCGGAGGATCTGGCGCTGGTGAGCAAGGTCGGCGGCCGACGCGACGACACCGGCGCCTGGCTGCCGTTGTCCGATCCGGGCGATCTGCGCCGGGATCTGGAAGCCAATCTGTGCACCTTGGGTGTCGGGCAGTTGGCGGTGGTCAACCTGCGGGTGATGGAGAGCACCGAACCGGACCAACTCTTCGACGACCAGCTGGCCGTCCTCATCGCCGCCCGCGACGAAGGCCTGATCGGCGGTATCGGGCTCAGCGAGATCACCCACGCACAACTGTTGCACGCGCTGGAGATGACCGAGATCGCCTGTGTGCAGAACAGTTTCAATCTCGTCCATCGCGCCGCGATGCCGCTGGTGGATGAATGCACTTCGCGCGGTATCGCTTTCGTGCCGTTCTTCCCGCTGGGATCGGCCTTCGCCGGGGTGCACAACCCGGTATTGGGCAACGCGGTGGTGGTCCGGGCGGCCGCGCAGTACGGGCACACTCCGGCACAGGTTGCGCTGGCGTGGACACTGAGTGTGGCGCCCAACGTCCTGTTGATCGCTGGCACCTCGTCGGTGCAGCATCTGGAGGAGAATCTTGCGGTCGCCGACATCGAACTCGACGACGATGTCCGTATCCAACTCGACGCGATTGCCGGCTAGTGCCGCAACTGGTCCGCACCGCCACCGCCGCCGACGCCGCGGCCTGTGTCGAGATATACCGCCCCTACGTGCTGGACACCCCCATCACCTTCGAGACCGAAGTGCCGACCGTCGAGGACATGGCAGACCGCATCGAAGCGGCCCAGGTGGGTCACGAATGGCTCGTCCTCGAGGACGACGGGACGGTTGTCGGCTACGCCTACGCCAGCCGGTTTCACCCGCGTTCGGCCTACCGCTGGGCGGTGGAGACAAGCATCTATCTCTCACCGGATCGCAAGGCTTCGGGCGGTGGGCGCATGCTGTATACCGAATTGCTGAAACGTCTTGCCGGGCGGGGGTTCCGGCGGGTGTTCGCCTGCATCGCCCAGCCGAACGAGGCCAGCAACGAAATGCACGCAGCGTTCGGTTTCGAGCCGGTCGGCCACTTTCGCCGGGTCGGGTGGAAACTCGGGGCCTGGCACGACGTGCAGTGGTGGCAGCGCGACGCCATCTCGGCGGCGGACGAGGTGGACCCGCCCACCGAACTGGCCTGAGGGCCGGCGGTTACTTGAGTTCGGCCGAGGACAACCCGAGCAGGCGGCGGGCGACCACCAATTGCTGAATCTGTTGGGTGCCTTCGAAGATGTCCAGGATCTTGGAGTCCCGTCCCCACTTCTCCAGCAGCGTCTGCTCGGAATATCCGGTGGTGCCGGCTAATTCGACAGTCTTCAAGGTGACATCGGTGGCCATTCGGCCGGCTTTGGCCTTGCTCATCGACGCTTCTTTGGAATTGGGGATGCTGTTGTCGGCCTGCCACGCGGCGCGCAGCGACAGCAGGTAGCTGGCTTCCCAGTCAGACTCCATCCGCAAAAACTCGGCGGCGGCGGCACTTTGCACGTGCGAGGGCCGATCGTAGTCGATCTCGACCCCGGCGTTGGTGAGGATCTTGCGGATCTCCTCCAGCGCGGCGCGCCCGATGCCGACAGCCATGGCCGCCACGATCGGCCGCGTGTTGTCGAACGTCTCCATCACTCCGGAAAAGCCTTTGCCCACTTCGATTTCCGGGTTGCCCAGGATGTTGTCCCTGGGGATACGGGCGTTGTCGAAGCGGATCACCGCGGTGTCCGAACCCTTGATGCCGAGCTTGTGCTCGAGCCGCTCCACAGTGACGCCGGGGTGCTCGCGGGGTACGACGAAGGACTTGATCGCCGCCCGGCCGGCCGTCTTGTCCACTGTGGCCCACACCACGATGTGGGTGGCGCGCGAACCTGCGGTGACGAAGATCTTCTCGCCGTTGATGACGTATTCGTCACCGTCGAGTCGCGCGGTGGTCGACACCGCCGCGGAGTCCGAGCCGAATCCGGGCTCGGTGATGGCCATGGCGGCCCACACCTTGCCGAAGCGTTCCAGTTGCTCCTCGGTGGCGACCGCGGAGATGGCCGCGTTGCCCAGACCCTGATAGGGGATGGACAGCATCATCGCCAGGTCGCCCCAGCTGGCCTCGAGGGTCTGCACCAGCGCGGCCATGTTCGCGCCGTTGTGATTGTCTTCTTTGCTGTCGGCACCGCGCAGTTCGCCGGCCCCGGCAAAGCTGAACGAGTCCGATGCTCCCTCGAACAGATTGATCAGCGTGTCGAGCTCGACCGGATAGGCGTGTTCCTTCAGGTCGTACTTGCGGGCGATGGGCCGCACCAGCTCGGCGACACCCTGGTGGGTCTTGGTGATCACCGCTTGCAGCTTGCCCGGTAGCTCCAGATTGATTGCCATGATGAGTCTTTCGCCTAGAAGTTAGATGACCACAACGCCCTCGGCGACGCCGATGGCCCGCAGATCGCGGTACCAGCGCTCGACCGGGTGTTCCTTGGTATAGCCGTGGCCGCCGAGCAACTGCACGCCGTCCAGGCCGATTTGCATGCCCTTGTCGGAGGCGAATCGCTTGGCCAGTGCCGCTTCCCGGGCGAACGGTAGGCCCTGTTCGGCACGCGATGCGCCGCGCCAGGTGATCAACCGCAGTCCGTCGAGTTCGATGGCGATGTTCGCGCACATGAACGCGACGGCTTGCCGACGCGCGATCGGTTCGCCGAAGGCCTCGCGCTCCTTCACGTAGGGGATGACGTAGTCGAGCACCGCGTGGGAGGTTCCGACTGCCAGCGCGGCCCAACCCAGCCGGGCAAGGGCGATCGCTTCGGAGTAGTCGGCGTCGGCCGCGTCGTCCTCGCCCAGTCGGGCGTCCAGTGGCACGGTCACTCCGGAAAGGTGGACCTGTCCCAGGGCCGCCGCGCGGATTCCCATGCTCGGGTCGGCCTGGACGGTCAGTCCTTTGGCGGTCGACTCGACGATGAACAATGCGGGCTTGCCGTTGAGCTGGGCGCCGATGATGAACAGTTCGGCGTCAGCGGCGGCCGGCACCAGGGACTTCACGCCGTCCAGGCGGTAGCCGGACGGGGTGCGCACCGCGGTGGTCCGCAGCCTGGTCGGGTCGAACAGCGGCTGCGGTTCGGCAATGGCCACGCATGCCTGCGGCACGTTCTCACCGGCGAACTCGCCGAGGTAGGTCGACTGCTGGTCGGCGCTGCCCCAGTGGGTCAGTGCGGCCGCGACGCCGCCGGGCGCCAGGATCGGCAATGCCTGTCCCATATCGCCGTATGCCAGCGCCTCGGCGACCAGCACGTTGGTGACCGAGGAGCGGTGCTCGGCGATGCCGTCGAAGTCCTCAGGGATGTTGATGGCGGTGATCCCGAGCTCGGCAGCCTTGGCGATCAGACCGGCCGGGTAGCTCGCGGCCTCGTCGGCGTCGTGGGCGGCCGGACGCAGAATCTCGCCGGCGAACTCCTCGACGGTCTCGACGATCATTTTCTGGTCGTCGTCCGGTGTCAGGTCGAAGTAGTTCTTGCCGCTGGCTTTCAGTCGGGTCGGTGTACCCCGCAGGTTCTGCACCCGCTTGAACTGGCGACCCGCGGCGGCAGTGGTGGTGAACAACTGCTTGGTGCCGTACCGCAGCGCCCGATTCAGCGGATCGCGTAACCGATATTTGTCCAGGAACTCCTGGCCGACGATCGGCGTGATCAGCGCGATGGCGACGTCGACGCCGGTGCGTTTGTGCGGTTTCATCCCGATCTGGCGGTCATCGCGCTTCTTGGTGCGCGATCGGCTTTTCGAAACTGTGTCGGTCATGTCAGCAGCCTCTGTCGTTGGGGCGTTGCGAATAACCGTATCTTACTCCAGAGTAAGATAGATAGGCCCGTGTTAGTTAGTTCACAGGCTGCGCAGGCTGTTCAGCACCCGGTCATGCAGCAGGCCGTTGGTCGCGACCGCGCTGCCGCCGTGCGGTCCCGCGGTGCCGTCCAGGCTGGTGAACCGGCCGCCGGCCTCGCGCACCACAATGTCCAGCGCGGCCAGGTCCCACACCGATACCTCTGGTTCGGCCGCGATGTCGACGGCCCCCTCCGCCAGCAGGCAGTACGACAGAAAGTCGCCGTAGGCACGTACCCGCCAGACGGTGTCGGTCAGCGCGATGAACTGCTCGCGTAAACCGCGATCCGCCCATCCGGACAGGCTGGAGAACGACAGACTCGCCGAATCCAGTTCCGCGACAGCCGAAACCGACAGTCGGCGCGGGGCCGCCCCGTTGATCGATGCAAATGCGCCTGCGCCGCTCGCCGCCCACCACCGGCGCTGCAATGCGGGGGCGCTGACCACCCCAACGACCGGCACCCCGTCGACCAACAGCGCGATCAGGCTGGCCCAGACGGGGACTCCGCGCACGAAATTCTTGGTGCCGTCGATCGGATCGATGATCCACTGTCGTCCGGTGCAGGCGGCCGTACCGCCGAACTCCTCGCCGAGCACGTCGTCGCCGCGACGGCCGACCGCGATCGCCTCGCGCAACTCGGCTTCGACCGTGCGGTCTGCGTCGGTCACCGGGGTCAGGTCGGGTTTGGTGTCGACGCGGAGATCGATCGCGCCGAACCGGGCGCGGGTCAGCGTATCCGCACGATCGGCCAGATCCAGCGCGAACTGCAGATCGTCGTTCATTTCTGCAGTCCTACCATGGCGGCATGTGGGAATTCCTGGCGTTGATCATGCTGGTGGCCGTGCTGGCGATGTTCATCGTGCCCCGGTTCATCAAGCCCGGGCCACGCGGCGCACTGGCCAGCGGCACCCTGCTTGTGACCGGGGTCAGCCCACGGTCAGAGGAAGCCGGTGAGCAGTTGGTCACCATCTCCGGCGTCATGAACGGGCCGACCGTCAACGAGCATCCGGTCTACCGGCAAATGGTCGTCGACGCCGATCAGTGGCCGACGATAGGACAGCAGTTTCCGGTCGTGTATTCGCCCAAAAATCCGGATAACTGGAACTTCGCGCCACCAGAGCAGCTGCCGGGCGAGTAGTGCATCGACGCTGGTCCGCCCGTGGCTGCGGCCGTAGCATTGCCCAGTGTGTGGGCGGGTGGTACTGGTGAACGCTTTGGCCGTGAATTGACCCGTCAACCGTGGTGATTCACGGCATCCAGCGCGCCGCGCAGCGCGTCCGGGTTGCGCAGGAACGGCGTGATGATGTCGACGGGCAGCGGGAAGACCACGGTGGAGTTCTGATCGGCACCCAGCTCCAAAAGTGTTTGCAGATAACGCAGTTGCAGCGACGCCGGACTCTTCGAGAGCGTCTCGGCGGCCTGGCGCAACTCCTCGGACGCCTGCAGTTCGCCGCGGGCATTGATCACCTTCGCGCGGCGCTCACGCTCTGCCTCGGCCTCGCGGGCCATCGCCCGCTGCATCGACTCGGGAATCTCGACGTCCTTGATCTCCACTACGCGCACCTGCACACCCCAGGGTTCGGTCATCTTCTCGATGATGGTGCGCAGGTCGCTGTTCAGGTCCTCGCGGTGAGCCAACAGCGTGTCCAGGTCGACGCGGCCCAGCAGCGAACGCAAGGTGGTCTGGGCGATCTGGGAGGTGGCCATCGCGTAGTTCTCCACGGCCAGAATCGCTTTCAGCGGTTCGGTGACCGAGAACATGACCACCGCGTTGACGCGGGCCGGCACGTTGTCGCGGGTGATCACCTCCTGCGGCGGGATGGTGAGCGTCACCAGGCGCTGGTCGACGCGAACCATTCTGTCCACCAACGGGATCAGGAACCGCAGTCCCGGCTGGTACAGCGGACGGATGTGACCCATCCGGAACACCACCCCGCGCTCGTACTCCCGTAGCACCGACAGCGAGACCACGGCGAGGCCGACGAGCAACACGATCCCGAGGACGACCACACCGATCACCAAACCGGTCATGTCTTGTTCTCCTTGCCTTCCCATCCTCCCCAGCGGGTGGAGTAGCGGTCGACCGCGGCAGCCACCTGGTCCTCGATCGCGGTCCGGTGTGGTAGGTGGTCCGGCGCGTTGGCCGGGGTGTTCCACAGGTGCCGGGCAAGCGGCAGCCCGAGCAGTGTGATCACCGTGATGGTGCCCGCCAACACCAGGACATCAGCCGGCGTGTGGTTGGTGACCATCATCGCCAGCGGTAGCACAATACCGAAAGCCGCTACGCTGCAAGCGATCCCGCGGTGAAAACGGCCGGCTTCCGAATGCGGCCACGGATCGACCTCACGGCTGATCTCGCGTCCGTGGTTCGACGTGGTGCAGGTGGACTTGACCGGGCAGCTGTTGCACACGATGGGCAGTGCCCGGTAGCGCATCACCCGGTGCTTGGGATCGAACGAGGTCGGCCACAGCCAGTGATCCCGCGGGCACACCCAGGCGTCATGGTCGGGCCGGTAACTGAATTGCCCGCTGCGCCAAGCCGCTGCGCGTGCTGAGGCATGCCGTGCCATCAGGTCGAAACACCACCCGATGGCCAGCAGCAGCAGCGAATAGCCGGCGATCAGCCATACCGACGTCGCGGGCGCGGCCATCTCTCAGTCCTTCGCCGTTGTCGGCTCCACCGCGGTGTTCTCGGTGTACAGCGCATGTTCGGGCAGCTCGTCCACCGTTGTGCCGGACCGGAAGTTGCGCAGCGCCAGCAAGGCCATCCAGACGAACGGCAATATGCCACCGCCAATCAGGATGATGTCACCGGGCATCCGCAGCCATTCGAGTACCGCGTTGCCCGGTTTGGTGATGTAACCCAGGGTGCGCGCCTCGAAGTAGCCGTCGTTGACGGAGTGGTACAGCTGCATCACGCCCAATGGCAGCAGTGTGACGAACACCATCCAGGCGAGTCCGATGTTCATGCACCAGAACGAGATTCGGGCCAACTTCTCCGGCCACTTGTCGGCCGGGATCACATAGCGGAACGCGAACATCGCCAGTCCGACGGCGAGCATCCCGTAGACACCCATCATCGCGGCGTGACCGTGATTGGCCGTCAGCGCCGTGCCGATCTGGTAGTAGGACACCACCGGCAGGTTGATCAGGAACCCGAAGATACCGGCTCCCAAGAAGTTCCAGAATCCCACGGCCACCAGGAACATCACCGCCCAGCGGTGCGGGAACGGGTTGGCGTCACCGGATTGCTGGCGTGCGCCGAGTTGCAGGAACGCCCACGCCTCCACGGTGAGGAATGTCAGCGGGATGACCTCCGCGGCGGAGAAGAACGCCCCAAGTGCCATGTGTTCCACTGGCGTTCCGGAGAAATACAGGTGATGCATGGTGCCGATGACGCCGCCGGCCGAGTACAGGATGACGTCGAGGAAGATCACCCCGAGCGCGATGCGTTCCCGCACCACACCCAGCAGCACGAACATGTACGCCACCATCACGGTGGTGAACAACTCCAGGAAGTCTTCGACCCACAGGTGCACCACCCAGAACCGCCAGAAGTCGGCGACGGTGTAGTGGGTGTCGCTGGTGGCCAGCAGGCCGACGGCGTAGAACGCCGGAATCGCCAAGCCGGAGAAGAAGAACAGCCACGGCATGTTCATCTTCGACTCACCCTTGAGTCGGGCGCGGATGCCGCGCCAGATGATCGCGATCCACACGAACAACCCGACGACGAGCAGGATCTGCCACAACCGCGGCAGGTCGAGATACTCCCACTGCTGGGAGAACAGCCCGCCTTCGGGGATGACACCGTAAATGGACAGGGCTTCGCAGGTCAGTGAGCCGAACACCACCAGCGCGACCGCGCCCAGCAGGATGTAGGCAAGCAGCGCTTGACGTTTCGGCTCGCGACGCGCGATGAACGGCACCAGGAAGATACCGCCCGCCAGGAACGCTGCCGCCGTCCAGAACAGGGCCAACTGCAGATGCCAGGTGCGGGCCAGGTTGTAGGGCAGTATCCGGGCCAGATCAAAGCCGAAGAACGTCGACAGGTCGGCGCGGTAGTGCTCGGCCGCCGCACCCAGCAGCGCTTGGGCCAAGAAGAGCACCGAAACGACCGCGAAGAACCAGATGGTGGCTCGTTGGGCCGGCGTCAGGCCCACCTCACCGGGTTGCCGGAAAGACAGCGTAGAGGTCTCAGCGCCGTGCCAACCGACCTTCTGGCTCCAGCGGCCGTAGACGGCGAACATGATGCCGATACCGCCCAGCAGCGCGATCAGCGACAGCGCCGACCACACGATGACCGCCGCGGTAGGACCGTTGTCGACGCGCTGCTCGGCCGGCCAGTTGTTGGTGTAGGTGTATTTGTGCCCGGGCCGTTCGGCCGCGGCTGCCCAAGCGGTCCAGGCGAAGAACGCCGTCAACTGACGAATCTGCGTCTTGTCGGTGATCAGGTGCGGCAACAACCCGTATTTGGTGGAGTTCTCACCGAAATAGGCTGCGTAATGATTTTGCAGGTGGTCGAAGGCCGCGGCCTGGTGAGCGGTGAAGGACAGCGTCTTGGTGTCGGGGTTGTAGCGGTTGGTGCGGAATTCGGTGACAACTCGTTGGCGCGGATCTGCGACGCCTTCGGCGCGAAATTGGTCGGCGACGTCGTCGGTCGCCATGCGCAGGTATTCGGCGGTGTAGTCGGGTCCCAGATAGGCGCCGTGACCCAGCACCGACCCGTACTGCATCAGCCCGCGGGCCTGAAAGAGCTCTTGGCCCTTGGTGATGTCGTCGCTGGTGAACAGTGTTTGTCCGGTTTCGCTGACCACCTTGTCCGGCATCGGCATGGCCGCCGTGTAGGTCCGGTAGGCCAGGATGCCCATGACCAGGAAACCGAAGATCATCACCAGGGCAACCCCCTGGACCCAGCCCTTACCCACTAGCGGCTGGGCGGACGGCTGAGCGGGATTCGGCGTGGACGATACCTCTTGAACAGCCATTTGCAGGATCTCCTGTCTGGGCGATGGGCTGTATCGCCGGGCGCTGGCAATGGTATTTGCGCGCTCACCTGGTGGCTAGGGACTAATGGCCCGGATCCGGGGACCAACTCCTCTGGGAATCGATCCGGCCCGCTCCTAACGTTCGGATTAGCCGGAAAGACCGAAGGAGGAGACCACGATGAGCGGCCGCGAGCCTGGTCCTGCAATCGTCGTCGGTATCGACGGATCGAAGGCCGCGTTGCACGCGGCGGTGTGGGCCACCGATGAAGCCATTGAGCGTGATGTTCCGCTGCGACTGATCTACGTCATCGATGCGTTGCAGAGCGCCGGGATCGAAAGGTGCCGGGCAGCCGCGCGCGCCGCGCTGTACGACGCCTTCCGGGCGATCAGAGCAACCGGCAGCGACGTCACCGTCGAAACCGACATCCGCTGGGGTAAACCGCTCAACAAGTTGATGCAGGAGTCCAGGTCGGCCGCGATGATCTGTGTCGGCTCGATCGGCCTCGCCCATGCCCGTAGCGGCCAGGGATCGGTCGCGGGCGCCCTGGCGGGATCGTCGCTGTGCCCCGTGGCAGTGATCCACCGCAGGCCCGACGGCAGCACAACCCCCGAGATCAGCCGGGTGGTCGTGGAGGTGGAGAATGGTTCGGTGCTGCGACACGCGTTCCGGGAGGCCCGGCTGCGGGAAGTCCCGTTGCGTGCCGTTTCGGTGCAGGCGAAGCGCACCACTGATCAGAACGGTTTACAGCAGGCACAATTGGACCGCCGCTTGAGCAGGTGGACGCGGTTGTATCCCGATGTCCGGGTCGAGTCGGCGGTGGTGCCCGGCCATTCCTGCCGCTACCTGGCCGACTACGCCGGACCGGGGCAGCTGTTCGTCACCGACGCGCATACCGCGCAGGTGTGCAGTGTCTACAACGCGGGATCCTCGGTGCTGACCGTGCGGTGCAGCAACTTGTAGGGACCGAATTCGGAGGGGCGCGTTGGTAAGAGTCTTCCTGGTCGACGACCACGAGGTGGTGCGGCGCGGTCTCATCGACTTGCTCGGCGCCGACCCCGAACTCGACGTCGTCGGCGAAGCCGGCTCGGTGGCCGAGGCGATGTCACGGATACCGGCGGCCAACCCCGACGTGGCGGTCCTCGATGTCCGGTTGCCCGACGGCAACGGCATCGAACTGTGCCGAGATCTGTTGTCCCGCATGCCCGAATTGCGATGCCTGATCCTGACCTCCTACACCTCTGACGAGGCGATGCTGGATGCGATCCTGGCCGGCGCCAGCGGGTACGTGGTCAAAGACATCAAAGGCATGGAGCTGGCCCACGCCGTCAAGGAGGTGGGTGCGGGCCGGTCATTGCTCGACAATCGAGCGGCCGCGGCCCTGATGTCCAAACTGCGGGACGCCACCGAGAAGCCTGACCCGTTGTCGGGCCTCACCGACCAGGAACGCACGCTGCTGGGCCTGCTCAGCGAGGGTCTGACCAACAGACAGATCGCGGACCGGATGTTCCTCGCCGAGAAGACGGTGAAGAACTACGTCTCCCGGTTGCTGGCCAAGCTCGGCATGGAACGGCGCACCCAAGCCGCCGTGTTCGCAACGGAATTGAAGCGCTCGCGGTTACCCGGTGACGGACGATGAACCAGGACGAGCCGAGCCTGCACCCGTTCCGGCAGACGTTGTCCCAGCTGCGGCTGCGCGAGCTGCTGGTCGAGGTGCAGGACCGGGTCGAGCAGATCGTCGAGGGCCGCGACCGGCTCGACGGTCTGCTCGAGGCGATGTTGGTGGTCACCTCGGGTCTCGAGCTCAACGAAACGTTGCGCAGGATCGTGCGCTCGGCGACCAATCTCGTCGACGCCCGCTACGGCGCGCTCGAGGTGCACGATCGGGAAAACCGGGTCCTGAACTTCGTCCACGAAGGCATCGATCCGGAAACTGTCAAGCGGATCGGCCACCTGCCCGAGGGGCTCGGTGTCATCGGGCTACTCATCGACGAACCCAAAGCGCTACGGCTGGACGACCTTTCGCGACATCCGGCCTCGGTTGGATTCCCCGAGCACCACCCGCCGATGCGGACGTTCCTCGGGGTACCGGTCCGGGTGCGCGACATCTCATTCGGAACGCTGTATCTGACCGACAAGACGAACGGACAACCGTTCAGCGAAGACGACGAGGTCCTGGTGCAGGCGCTGGCCGCCGCCGCCGGTATCGCCATCGCCAACGCACGGCTGTACCAACAGGCCAAGGCGCGCCAGTCGTGGATCGCGGCGACCCGCGACATCGCCACCGAGTTGCTGTCCGGCACCGAACCTGCCACGGTGTTCCGGCTGGTCGGCGAGGAGGCGATCAGCCTGACTGCAGCCGACGCCGCGCTGGTCGCGGTGCCGCTCGACAGCAGCGCAACGGCCGCCGACGTCTCGGAGTTGCTGGTGATCGAGACGGTCGGTAGCACGGTCGAAACCATTGCCGGACAGACCATTCCGGTGGCGGGCACCGCGTTGGGCGAGGTATTCGTCAACGGCACGCCGCGGCAGATCGCCCGGCTGGACCTGGACGGCGCAGCGGGGCCGCTCGCCGCAGGACCAGCGCTGCTGCTGCCGCTGCGCGCCGCCGACACCGTCGCCGGCGTCGTCGTGGTGTTGCGTCAGGGTGCAACGCAATCCTTCACCGACGACCAACTCGAAATGATGGCCGCGTTCGCCGATCAGGCCGCACTGGCCCTGCAATTGGCCACCTCGCAGCGCCGCATGCGCGAACTCGACATCCTGACCGACCGCGACCGCATCGCGCGCGACCTGCATGACCACGTGATCCAGCGGTTGTTCGCGGTCGGGCTGTCCCTACAGGGGACCGTGCCCCGGACCATGGAACCCGAAGTGCGGCAACGGCTCTCCGAGGCGGTCGACGATCTGCAGGCGGTGATCCAGGAGATCCGGACCACCATCTTCGATCTACACGGCGCCTCGCAGGGCATCACTCGGTTGCGGCAGCGAATCGACGCCGCCGTCAGCCAATTCGCCGCAGCCGGATTGCGTACCTCTGTGCAATATGTCGGCCCGCTGTCCGTCGTGGACAGCGCATTGGCCGAGCACGCCGAGGCGGTGGTCCGGGAAGCGGTGAGCAACGCCGCGCGCCACTCGCAGGCCACCACCCTGACGGTGCGGGTGCGCGTCGACGACGACCTGTGCATCGAGGTCAGCGACAACGGCCGCGGCATGCCGGGTGACTACACCGGCAGCGGTCTGATCAATCTGCAGCGTCGGGCCGAGGAGTCGGGTGGTGAGTTTCTCGTCGAGAACCTGCCCACCGGCGGCACGTTGCTGCGCTGGTCGGCACCGTTGCTCCAATAACTATTCGGGCCAGTCGACGACGCGCGCCAACCGGCGCCGAGGCGTCGCCGGCAGCGGATCGGCGTTGATCGGGGCCCAGCCGACGCGCAGCAGCATCTGCGGGTAGCCGCGGGCGCCGAACACGTCGGCGCGGATCGCGTCGCGGGTCGCCGCGATCTCCAGCGGTTCGGTGATCGGGCAGCACGCCAGACCCATCGCGGTGGCGGTGAGCAACACGATGCTGGTGGCTTCCCCGGCGCGCAGTTGCGCCAACCGGTCGTCGTTCTCGGTGCCCAGCGCCAGGATGGCGCTGCTGTCGTCGGCGGGGGAGATGCCCGACGGTTGCGCCAGCCCAGGTCCGGCGAACAGGCGGCCGGGAATCGGGGAGCTGGGGTCCGACGGCGGAGCGCTGCGGGCCGGAACACCGGCCACCGCGCCGTACCGGCCACTCCACGTGGTCAGCTCGCGCATGTAGGCGTCGTTACCGGCATGGTCCGAAACCGCCTTGCATACAATCTCTTTCATTCGGTCCAGCGCGTCGATCTGGCGCAGCATGACTCCGCTGCGCGCAGCCCGGGCGGCCATCTGCGCGACGTCGCCGCCAGGTACCGGCCAGGAACTGTAGGCACGGCGATCGGTTCGCCGCCGCGGAATGGCCGCCGCCAGTGCGATGTCAGGCTGGTCGGGAGGCTGCGGCACCACCTCGAGGGTGGCCAGGTGACGCGAGTTGTCGGGATCGGGGAACCGACTCACCTTCGCGTGCCAACCCATCGACGCCAACGCGACCACGCAGTGATGGAGCGCGACACCGCAACTGATGATCAGATCGCGCCCGTCCGGGTCGGTGTTCTCCAGCTGCATCTCCGGCTCGGAGAACAGCTCCAGACGTGCGGCACGCACCCGCCAGCGCCACGGCTGGGTGTTGTGAATCGACGGTGCGCGGGTGGCCAGAGTGAGGACCGTCCGCAGCGTGTCGGCATCGGGGAACTGGGCGTTCATGGGTGCCGAGCCCTTCCTATCGATGACTGTGGTCATCGTTTTAGGATCGTCCGCCGGCCGCTGCCAGGGCAGGGCACGAAGCCCCGGCGGTGTGGGACCTTTGGCCCTGCTGCACCCGGCCTGCACCGGCGGATAGTAACCATCATGGAGCACCTGAGCAGCTTGGACGCCGGTTTTCTGAAGGCCGAGGACGCTGATTCTCGGGTGAGCCTGGCCATCGGAGGTCTCGCGCTCATCGAAGGCCCGGCCCCCGAGCAGGACGCATTGCTTTCGTCGTTCAGCGAACGCATCCGCGGTTGTCCGCGGTTCGGGCAACGGCTGCGGTTGCACACGCTGGATCTCGGCGCACCTGAGTGGGTGGTGGATCCTGACTTCGACATCGAGCGGCACATACGGCGCGTCGCGCTACCGCATCCCGGTGGCGACCGGGAGCTGTTTCGGTTGATCGCCGATGTGATGGCGCGGCGGCTGGACCGCGATCGGCCGCTGTGGGAGGTCTGGGTCATCGAGGGACTCGCCGACGAGCGCTGGGCGATGCTGACCAAGCTGCACCATTGCATGGCCGACGGCATTGCGGCCACGCACCTGCTGAGCGGGTTGTGTGATGACGGCGTGGGCGGCCACAGTTTCGCCCACAGCGCCGTCCGCGCTAGGGAAAAGCCTTCCGCCCCAAGGACAACACTGATCGGTGGATTGTTGAACACCTCGGCCGCGCTGACCGCGGGGATCGTCCGCGCCGTGCAGGGCGCGAGTGAGATCGCGGCAGGCTTGTTGAGGCCGGCTGCGTCGTCGCTCAACGGACCGCTGTCGGATCTGCGCCGGTACAGCGGGGCGCGGGTGGCCATGGCCGACATCGACCTGATTTGCCGGACGTTCGACGTGACTGTCAATGATGTTGCGCTGGCGGCGATTACCGAAAGCTACCGCAACCTCATGATCGAACGCGGCCTGAAGCCGGTGCGCGATTCGCTGCGCACGCTGGTACCGGTTTCGGTTCGGTCGGCCGACGCGTTCGACAAGACCGACAACCGGGTGTCGTTGATGCTGCCGAATCTGCCGGTGGACGAAGAGAATCCGGTGCAGCGGCTGCGGACCGTGCATGACCGGTTGGGCCGGGCCAAGGCCAGCGGCCAGCGGCAGGCGGGAAACCTGTTTGTGTCCTTGGCAAATCGTATTCCCTTTGCGCTAAGCGCGTGGACGGTCGGATTACTGATGCGGTTGCCGCAACGAGGCGTGGTGACAGTGGCGACGAACGTGCCGGGACCGTCCCGGCCGCTTCGGGTCATGGGCAGGAACGTCGTCGGGCTCTACCCCGTCCCGCCCCTGGCCATGGACCTGCGGACCGGCGTGGCGATGCTCAGTTACGCCGACCACCTGTTCTTCGGAATCCTTGCCGACTACGACGTGGTGGCCGACGTCGACCAACTGGCTCGCGGCATCGAAGCCGCGGTGGCGCGTCTGGTGGCAATCAGCAAGCGCCGCAGGAATCCTCCCAGCCGCGGGCCGCTGTCACTGGTCGTGTGAAAGGCGCGGACCCGAACCGCTATGACGCCGTCTCGTTGCGATCGGGCTCCGGGCCGAACTCGAACCGGCGGCCGGTGACGTCGGTCGGGGTCACCCGCACGTAATTGGGCTTGTTCGTTGCCGTCCACGGATATAGCCCGGCGCGGTCGGCTTTTTCGATGTCGGCCTCGGACTTCAACAGTTGGGCGCGACCGCGCACGATCACGCTCCAGCCCTCGACGACGTTGTGGTCGTCGGCCTCGAAGAGCACGGTGCGATTGGCGACCGCAGAGAACAGTTTGGTGCCTTCGGCAGTCCGGAACAGCACGGTGCGGTCCTGCGCCACGTAGTTGACGGGGAAGATTTCCGGCTCGCCGGCAAAGTTGGTCACCAGCCGACCGAGCGAGGCGGTGCCCAGCAGGTCCCAGCTTTCGCTCTCGGACAGGATGGTGAATGGCTCGTCGGTCATCGGCTCAGCCTTTCGGGTGACGAGTGGCGGATTTCCAGGACGGCAGCCAGCGGACGGCGCGGTGTCGGTGCCGGTCGGGGCTCCATCATGGGGGATACCCCGACGCGGATGAGCAGTTGCGGCTCGCCGCGCCCCCCGATCAGTTCACGCACGATGGCGCGACTCTGGGACGATTCGATCAGGTGGGTCAAGGTGCAGGTCGCCATTCCGGTCATGGTGCACTCCAATAGCACCGTCGAGAGTACTTCGCCGCACTGCAGCACATCGGCTCTCGTGTCCTGCGGTGTCGACAGAATCAGAATCGTCGACCAGTCGGCGGCGATCTCCGGACGCCGGTCCCGGTGGTCCCGGACCGGAAATTCCCGCGCGACATCGACCCGTCGGCGCTCGGTCTCGGATGGCAGGGCGGTTGCCGGCATTCCCTGCGCAAGCGTGAACTGTGAAGTCCACCAATCGAGTTCGGCGTGATATGTGGTGTCGTCGCGACGAAGTGCCGCGCTGAGCCGCGACGCCTGCACCAGGCGGTCGCGGTCCTGGTCGGCCAGGACGTCGAGCGCAACGGCGTCGTCGGCGAGAACGCTGCGCAGTACCGGTTCGAAATCGGCCCAGTTTCTGGGGGCGTCGAAGGGCAGCCGATCGGTGCGGCGGTGCAGAATTGCCGCCGCCCGGGTGTGCTGCGCCGGGGTGACGTGATCGAGCGGACTGAAATGCATCGTCGCCACATGCGCAGGGTCGTTCGGGTTCGGAAAGCGGGCGACGCCGGTGCGCCAACCCGCAGCGGTCATCGCGACGCGGAAATGGTCAAGTGCGCTGCCGCAGCTGAGGAGGGCTTGGCGGCCCGAAGGGTCGGCGGCCGGCACCGTCCGGTTGCGATCGGCGAAGAGGTGGACCGCCCCGTCCTCGACGACCCATCGCCAGGGTTGGCTATTGTGCACCGACGGCGCCCGGCAGGCCAGCTGGACTGCGTTTCTGACGACTTCGAGGTCCACCATGACGACGTTACGGCTGACACTTTCGGACCGGTAGGGACCTTGGTCATAATCACCAGCGGTACCAACAGTTTTCAGGCATTCCGACGCGGATCGCCGCGGCGGTCGCCGGCCGGAGCCGACGAACCTGAATGACTCCGCTTGCAATGTCGTGCCCACCTGGCATTCTGAACGGATGGCAGGCAAGGAGATCGATCCGATTCGGGCCAAGAGTGCGCTGGCCGTGATCAGGCAGAACCCGGGGATCGTCCTGTTCGCGGTGTCGCCGCTGATCGGCGTGGTGGCCGTCGTCTGGTACCTGCTCGGTGCCGGCTGGGGTATCGCGTTGGCGCTGGCGCTGCTGGTCGGCGGCGGTGCCTTCGTCATGCTCAAGCGCTGACGAGTCCGGCATGCGTTCGTGGTGGGGGTGGGGCACACTCGAGCAGGCCCTCACCGATCAGGAGACCAAGGACCTGGTGGCTCGGATGGCGGCCATGCTGCCCGGACAGGATCTGACGGACCACCGTCCGCCGGATCCGGCCGCACTCGGGCTGCCCGGGCCCCGGATCACCCCGCCCGCGACGTTGAGCGCGCTGTGTTCGGCGCATCTCATCGACCGGGTGGGCCACGCGCGCGGCAAGGCGTTTCGGGACGTGGCGCGCAACCTGCAGGGCACCATCGATCATGTCCCCGATCTGATCGTGCGGCCGCGACGCGAGCAGGACGTGATCGACGTACTGGATTGGTGTGGGCGGGAAGGGATTTCGGTCATACCCTACGGCGGAGGCAGCTCGGTGGTGGGAGGCGTCGAGCCGCGCTTCGAGGGGCCCGCCGTCACCCTCGATATCAGCGCGATGAGCGCCGTGGTCGAGGTCGACGCCGTCAGCCGCGCCGCCCGAATCCAGGCCGGCGCGCTCGGCCCGTGGATCGAAGACCAACTCCGCCGCCACGATCTGACGCTGCGGCACTTTCCGCAGTCGTTCGCCTTCTCCAGCCTCGGCGGCTGGCTGGCCACCCGCGCCGGCGGGCATTTCGCCACGCTGTACACCCACATCGACGACCTCACCGAATCGGTGCGGGTGGTCACCCCCACCGGGATCAGCGAATCGCGGCGGCTACCGGGGTCCGGGGCGGGCCCGTCCCCGGACCGGCTGTTCATCGGCTCCGAGGGCACCCTCGGCGTCATCACCGAAGCCTGGATGCGGTTGCAGAACCGGCGCCGCTGGCAGGTCACCGCGTCGGTCGCGTTCGACCACTGGGCCGGCGCGGTCGCTGCGACCCGGTCAGTCGCGCAAGCCGGGCTCTTCCCGGCGAACTGTCGGCTACTGGATCCCGCCGAAGCGTTCCTCAACGCGGGCACGTCGGTCAGCGGCGGGCTTCTGGTGCTGGCTTTCGAATCCGCGGATCACCCGATCGACCCGTGGCTCACCCGGGCGCTGGAGATCGCCGCCGAATACGGCGGCACGGTGATTTCGCGCCGGAGCCGCGACTCCGACGGCGACAAGTCCAGCGAGACGGCCGACGCCTCGGAGTCCTGGCGTTCGGCGTTCTTGCGGATGCCGTATCAACGCGACGCCATGGCACGCCGCGGCGTCATCGCTGAAACCTTCGAAACCGCCTGCACCTGGGATGGATTCGACGCTCTGCATGCCGCGGTCACCGACGCCGCCCGGGCCGCGATCAGCCGGGTCTGCGGCACCGGAGTGGTGACCT
The DNA here is from genome assembly GCF_059812325.1 of Mycobacterium sp. NGS61. Classification (NCBI taxonomy): domain Bacteria; kingdom Bacillati; phylum Actinomycetota; class Actinomycetes; order Mycobacteriales; family Mycobacteriaceae; genus Mycobacterium; species Mycobacterium sp. NGS61. Next base: position 484,605 of record NZ_JCALCL010000001.1, on the reverse strand, counting down.
GCCGGTTCACCCACGTCTACCCTGACGGACCGGCGCCGTACTACGGCATCTATGCGGGCGGCCGGTGGGGATCGCTGGACGCGCAGTGGGACGAGATGAAAGCCGCTGTGTCCGAGGCGATCAGCGCCACCGGAGGCACCATCACCCACCACCACGCGGTCGGTCGCGATCACCGGCCGTGGTACGACCGGCAACGTCCCGGCCCGTTCGCCGCGGCGCTACGTGCGGTGAAGCACACGCTGGACCCGGCGGGCATCCTCAACCCCGGAGTGCTGGTGGGATAGCGATCAGCCGTGCCCGATGTGCAGCAGTTTGGCGAGGTTGGCCAGTTTCACCCGCGGACGCCCGTGCGGTTCGCCCGCCGACCGCTCGAACTGGTCGATGAGATCCCAGTGGGCTGAGGTGACCACTTTCGGTTGGCGTTCGAGCAACCAGTCGGCGAGCTTGTCGGCATGGTCCTCGGGCCGTTCGGCAGCCCTGGCTTCGGCCAGGTCGGCCAGCACCGTGTCGACGGTGTCCTGGGAGTCGGACTTGTTGGTCCCGATCACCCCGGTGGGGCCGCGCTTGATCCAGCCGACGACGTACTCGTTGCGGCTGCCGTCGATCCGGCCGTCGCTGTGCGGGATGGTGCCCCGCTTCTCGTCGAACGGCAAACCGGGCGTCGGCTTGCCGCGGTAGCCGACCGAGCGCACCACCAGTTGCACCGGCAGTTCCTCGCGCTCGCCGGTGTCCTTGGCCGACACCCAGCCGTTGTCGTCGGTGACCAATTCGTTGCGGCCCAGGACGATTCGCTCGACGCGTTCGTCGCCCTTGATCTCGATCGGAGATGTCAAGAAGCGGAACACAATTCGCCGGTGGCCCGGTCGCGGCTCCCGCTGCGCGTAGTCCCGCAGCACTTTGATGTTCTGCTTGGTCGTCTTGCCTGCGGCCTCGGCGGCCTCGTCGGTGATGTCGGCGAACTGGGCGGGGTCCACGATCACGTCGACCCCGTCGAGCTCACCCAACTCGCGCAACTCCAGCGTGGTGAACGCCGTCTGGAGCGGACCGCGGCGCCCGATGACGACCACCTCTTCCACACCGCGCGGTCGCAGCGATTCCAGCGCGTGGTCGGCGATGTCGGTCTGTCCCAGCACGTCGGGGTCGGTGACCAGGATGCGGGCGACGTCGATCGCAACGTTGCCGTTGCCGATCACGACGGCCCGGGCGCCGGACAGGTTCGGTGTCTTCTCCTCGAAATGCGGGTGGGCGTTGTACCAGCCGACGAAGTCGACGGCGGAGATGCTGCCGGGCAGATCCTCGCCGGGGATGTTCAACGGTTTGTCCGACTGCGCGCCAACGGCGTAGATCACCGCGTCGTACTGCTCGGCGAGCTCACTTGCGTGCACGTGCTCGCCGACCACCACGTTGCCGAAAAAACGGAAACGCGGATCACCGGCGATCTTCTCGAACTGTTTGCTGATCGATTTGATCTTGGGGTGGTCGGGGGCGACGCCGGACCGCACCAGGCCCCACGGGGTGGGCAGCATCTCGAGCATGTCGACCGCGACAGTGAGGTCGTCGGACGCGTCGGCGGCCTTGAGCAGGGATGCGGCGGCAAAGAAACCCGACGGACCGGAGCCGACGATCGCAACATGATGGGAACGCATGTCGTGCCTTCTGTTCGTGCTCGACTGCACGCGAGGGCCGGCGTCACAGTCGTGCGTTGCACTGATGGTCTCCTGATGCTAGACGGTGCTGCCGGTAACGTGGGCGCCTGTGGAACTTGACCGTCAAGCAGAAATCGCCGCTCTGGACTCCACCCTCACCACGGTGGAACGGGTGCTCGATGTGGACGGTCTGAAGAGCCGGATCGAAAAGCTCGAAAAGGAAGCGTCCGACCCCAATCTGTGGGATGACCAGGCGCGCGCGCAGAAAGTCACCAGTGAGCTGTCGCACACCCAGGGTGAGCTGCGCCGGATCGAAGAGTTGCGGCAACGCCTCGACGACCTGCCGGTGCTGTACGAACTGGCCACCGAAGAAGAGGGAGCCGAGGGCGATTCCGCGCTCGCCGAAGCCGACGCCGAGCTCAAGGCGTTGCGCGCCGACATCGAAGCCACCGAAGTGCGTACTTTGCTGTCCGGCGAGTACGACGAACGTGAGGCCTTGGTCACAATTCGCTCCGGAGCGGGCGGGGTCGACGCCGCCGACTGGGCCGAGATGCTGATGCGGATGTACATCCGGTGGGCTGAACAGCACAAATACGGCGTTGAGGTGTTCGACACGTCCTACGCCGAGGAGGCCGGGATCAAGAGCGCGACCTTCGCCGTGCACGCACCGTTCGCCTACGGCACTCTCTCGGTCGAACAGGGCACCCACCGTCTGGTGCGCATCAGTCCGTTCGACAACCAAAGTCGACGTCAGACGTCTTTCGCGGAGGTGGAGGTGCTCCCGGTGGTGGAGACCACCGACCACATCGAAATCCCCGAAGGCGACCTGCGGGTCGACGTCTACCGGTCCAGCGGGCCGGGCGGGCAATCGGTCAACACCACCGACTCGGCGGTTCGACTCACCCACATCCCAACCGGTATCGTCGTCACTTGCCAGAACGAGAAGTCGCAACTGCAGAACAAAGTTTCGGCGTTACGAGTGCTTCAGGCAAAGTTGTTGGAGCGCAAGCGTTCCGAAGAACGCGCGGAGCTGGACGCCCTGAAAGGTGACGGCGGCAGCTCCTGGGGAAACCAGATGCGGTCCTATGTACTGCACCCATATCAGATGGTCAAGGATCTGCGCACCGAGTTCGAAGTGGGCAATCCTGCGGCTGTCTTGGACGGAGACATCGACGGGTTCCTGGAAGCAGGGATCCGCTGGCGTAACAGAAAAGATGACGACTAATACAACGGCTATTTCTTTGAGGCTCGCCGATGCGGCGCAGCGCTGGCACGACTTCTGGCGCGGTCAGATCGGCGAATGGATCATCACCCGGGGCCTGCGGATCGCCATGCTGGTGATCGCGGCCATACTCGCCGCGCGGTTGGTGCAGTGGGTCGCCCAGCGGGTGACCAGCCAACTCGACGAGGGCTTCGCCGAAAGCGACGCCCTGGTCCGCTCGGAGGCAACCAAACACCGCCAGGCGGTCGCATCGGTGATCTCCTGGGTGTCGATCGTGCTGATCTCGATCGTGGTGATCGTGCAGATCGGCAGCGTGCTGCAGTTCTCGGTGGGCGGATTGATCGCGCCGGCGACAGTGGTGGGCGCCGCGCTGGGCTTCGGGGCCCAGCAGCTGGTCAAGGACCTGCTCTCGGGCTTCTTCATCATTGTCGAGAAGCAGTACGGGTTCGGTGACCTGGTGTCGCTGACGGTCTCGGGGATCGCCGCCGAGGCCCGCGGCACCGTGGAGAACGTGACCTTGCGGGTCACCCGGCTGCGCTCCTCGGACGGGGAGCTTTTCACCATTCCCAACGGTTCGATCGTCAAGACGATCAACCTGTCCAAGGACTGGGCGCGCGCGGTAGTCGACATCCCCGTCTCGACCAGCGCCGACCTCAACCGGGTCAACGAAGTCCTGCATCAGGAGTGCGAGCGGGCACTCGAGAACCCGCATCTGGGCGACCTGCTGCTGGACGCGCCGACGGTGATGGGTGTCGAGAGCATCGAACTCAGCACCGTCACACTGCGGCTGGTGGCCCGCACCCTGCCGGGCAAGCAGTTCGAGGCCGGCCGCCAGTTGCGGGTGCTGGTCATCCGGGCACTGGCCAAGGCGGGCATCGTGACGGCGGCCGATGCCACCGTGGGCGTCGTCGACGACGGCGGTGTCGCCGATCCCGAGGCCGGTGAGGGAACCGACCTGGACAAGTCCGCGGGTCAGGTGACGCGCCGATGAAACTCGAACTGAACCTGCTGAACAAGCGGAGGGAACCGGGGGAGCGTCGGGCGCCGAGTCACCTGTTCGGTGGTCGCGTCCGCACGTCGACCATCGTCTTGATGGTGGCGTTCCTGGCCATCTGGTGGGCCTACGAGACGTACCGCCCGCAGGAGCAGGCGCCGAGCCCCGCCCCGTCGTCGCAAATGGTACCGCCGGGTTACGTGCCGGACCCCGACTACACCTGGGTGCCGCGCACCAGGGTGGAGCAGCCGCAGCGCACGCTGACGCCGACACCCACCACCACCACGACGACGACGCCGCCGCCACCGCCGCCGACGACGACCACGACGACGACCACGCCGTTGATCCAGTTGCCGTGCATCCCGCCGTTCTGCACGCCGACGTCGACGCCCAGTCCGATTCCGTCAGCGCCACCGCAGCAACCGGGACCCGTCCCGCCGGCGCCGGCTCGCTGATTCTCGCGGCCCGGCGAGACACCCCGCTACACTGGCGTGCCGTGATGATCACCCTGGAACATGTCACCAAGCAGTACAAATCGTCGGCGCGTCCAGCCTTGGACGACGTCAACGTCCAGATCGACAAGGGTGAGTTCGTGTTCCTCATCGGTCCGTCCGGGTCGGGCAAGTCGACGTTCATGCGGCTGCTGCTGGCGGCGGAGACACCCTCGTCCGGGGACATCCGGGTCTCGAAGTTCCACGTCAACAAGCTCAGCGGCCGTAACGTTCCGAAGCTGCGTCAGGTGATGGGCTGCGTGTTCCAGGATTTCCGGTTGCTGCAACAGAAGACCGTGTACGACAACGTCGCCTTTGCGCTGGAGGTCATCGGCAGACGCACTGACACGATCAACAAAGTGGTGCCCGACGTGCTTGAGACGGTCGGACTGTCGGGCAAGGCCAACCGGCTGCCGCACGAGTTGTCCGGCGGCGAGCAGCAGCGGGTGGCGATTGCGCGGGCGTACGTCAACAAGCCGCTGGTGCTGCTGGCCGACGAGCCCACCGGGAACCTCGACCCCGACACCAGTAAGGACATCATGGATCTGTTGGAGCGGATCAACCGCAACGGGACGACGGTGTTGATGGCGACACACGACCACCACATCGTCGACGCGATGCGGCAGCGGGTGGTCGAGTTGTCACTGGGCAGGCTGGTTCGTGACGAACAGCGCGGCGTCTACGGGATGGATCGCTAAGTGCGCTTCGGATTCCTATTCAACGAGGTCCTGACCGGCCTGCGTCGCAACGTCACCATGACGATCGCGATGATCCTGACCACCGCCATCTCGATCGGGCTGTTCGGCGGCGGACTGCTGGTGGTGCGGCTGGCCGACAATTCGCGGGCCATCTATCTCGATCGCGTCGAGACGCAGGTTTTTTTGACCAATGACATCTCGGCCAACGACACGAGCTGTACCGGCGATCTGTGCAAGGCGCTGCGAAACAAGATCGAGACCCGGCAGGACGTCAAGTCGGTGCGCTTCGTCAACCAGCAGACCGCCTACGACGACGCGATGCGCAGGTTCCCGGAGTTCAAGGATGTCGCCGACAAGGACTCCTTCCCGGCCTCGTTCATCGTCAAGCTGTACAGCCCCGAGCAGCACAGAGACTTCGTCGCCGCCATAGAGGGGCAGCCCGGCGTGCGGGACACCCTCAACCAGAAACAGCTGATCGACCGGCTGTTCGCCGTGCTGGACGGTCTGAGCAAGGCGGCGTTCGCCGTCGCACTGGTCCAGGCGGTCGGGGCGATCCTGCTGATCGCCAACATGGTTCAGGTCGCCGCCTTCACCAGGCGCACCGAGATCGGCATCATGCGACTCGTCGGAGCCAGCCGCTGGTACACCCAACTGCCGTTCCTGGTGGAGGCCATGCTGGCCGCGACGATCGGCGTGGTGATCGCCATCCTCGGCCTGATCGGCGTGCGGACCTTCTTCCTGGAAGGGGCGTTGAGCCAGTTCTATGAAGCCCATCTGATCGCCAAGGTCGACTACGCCGACATCCTCTACATCGCGCCGTGGTTGTTCCTGGTCGGCGTGGCGATGGCCGGCTTGACCGCCTATGCCACGCTGCGGCTCTACGTCCGGCGGTAGCCGTGGCCAACAAGCCCCAGTCCAAGCGACGCGCAGACGGCAAACAAATCATCGCCAGCAATCGCAAGGCCCGGCACAACTATTCAATCCTCGAAGTGTTCGAGGCCGGGGTGGCGCTGCAGGGCACCGAAGTCAAGAGTCTGCGCGAGGGGCATGCCTCATTGGTCGATGCATTCGCCACCGTTGACGACGGCGAGATCTGGTTGCGCAACGTACACATTCCCGAATACCGGAACGGCAGCTGGACCAATCACGCACCGCGGCGCAACCGCAAGCTGCTGTTGCACCGTCGGGAAATCGACGGGCTGATCGGCAAGATCAGGGAAGGCAACTACGCCCTGGTGCCGCTGTCGATGTATTTCTACGAAGGCAAAGTCAAGGTCGAACTGGCGCTGGGCCGCGGCAAGCAGGCGCACGACAAGCGTCAGGATCTGGCCCGTCGTGACGCGCAGCGGGAAGTGGTCCGGGAGTTGGGCCGTCGGGCCAAAGGCATGGCCTGAGCGGTTCCGGCACGTCTAGGATCCGAGGAATGGCCGACCGCCCCGTGACCGTGCTCGACAAAACCACAGTGCTGGCGGGCCTTTTCGCCGTGTGGGACGACATCGACGCGCTTGCCGACGGTCTCTCCGAGGCGCAGTGGGAGACCCCGAGCGCGCTGACCGGCTGGGACGTCAAAGCGGTGGTGTCGCACATCATCGGCACCGAGTGCTTCCTGCAGGGCATCAGCCCGCCGGAGCCCGATATCGACGTCAAGTCACTCGATCATGTGCGCAACGACATCGGCGTGATGAACGAGTGTTGGGTGCGCAGTCTCAGCAAGGAATCCGGCGCCGAGGTGCTCCGCCGATTCCGGGAGGTGACCAACACCCGGCGCAACGTGCTCGCCGACCTGTCCGACGCCGACTGGCAGGCGGTGCTGCCCACGCCGGCGGGCATGGACAGTTACGGACGGTTCATGCGGATCCGGGTCTTCGACTGCTGGATGCACGAGCAGGACATCCGGATCGGGTTGGACCGGCCGTCGTCCGACGCGCAACTGGACGGCCCCGCGGCACGGTTGTCACTCGACGAGATGGCGGCGAGTATGGGGTTCGTGGTCGGCAAACTGGCCAAGGCGCCGGAGGGGTCGCGGGTGCTGTTCGAGCTGACCGGCCCGCTGGCGCGTTCGGTTCGGGTCAGCGTCGACGGCCGCGCGCAGGTGGTCGACGACTTCGGTGGTGCGGAGCCGACGGTGACGCTGCGGCTGGATGCGCTGCAATTCACCCGGCTCGGCGGTGGGCGTCCGTTGTGTCCATCGCGCGATCAGGAGATCGAGTTCAGTGGCGACCGTGAGGTCGCGCAGCGCATCGTTGAGCGAATGAATTTCGTTATCTGACACCGCGATTCGCCTCGCGAATGGCCTGCGCCGGGCCGGCAATGCGACATAGGTCACATCTGTCGAATAGATGTGGTCAACCCAGCCGCGCCGGGTAGCCGACTGCAAGGAAGCTTTGGCTATTCAATCGCTGGGAGGCGAATCTCAAATGACTGCACCAGATTTGACCAGACTGCTCGCGCAGCTGCGTACACTGCTCGACCTGACCAACACCGAAATCCAGATCGCGGAAACTCGCGTGGCACAAGCACGTACGGACGCGGTGCGCCGCGAACTCGCACAGAACGCCGAGAACGGGCGCAAGCGGGCCGAAGCCCTCGAGTCCGCGGTACGGGATCTCGGCGGCTACCCAGACGTCATCGCGCCCCTGCTGGGCCGCGCCACCGCGCTGGTGAAGGCGCTGACCGAACAGGCTGAGCCGTTCGACGAAGCGCTGCTCGGTGACCTGGCCCTGGAGGACCAGCTACTGGACCGCGCCCGCTACACCAAGGCACTGGCGATCGCCGCGAAGCGCAAGGACATCGAGGAACTGGCGGAACGGCTGATTACCGCTCACTCGGCGACGGTGGACTGGTTGACGACGGTGCTGGCCGAAGACGCGCTCGGTGGGCCTGCGGCCCTCCGGCGCACCCCGACGCAGATGGCAGCGGGGGCGGCGGTCCGGTGGGTCAACCTGCCGGTCTCCTGGTCGGCTCGCGGTCTGGAGCGGGCCGTCGACGCGCTGCGCAACCGGGGTCTGACGCTGAACGACCTGGTCAAGCGGACCGGGAACGCGGGCGAGATCGCCGCAAAAGCGCTGTCCGCCTCGCAAAGCGCGGCACTGAAGGCCGCCGAGCGGGTGACCCGCTCGGAGGGGGCCGACGAAGCCGCGGACGCCGTGCATTCGGGACGCGCCGCGGCGGGGGTTCTGGACGCGAGTGAGTTGCCCGTCGAGAACTACGACGAGCTCAACGTGGGCGATGCCGTAACGGCGATCAAGGATCTGACCGAGGCCGGTGACGTGCGCGTGGTGCTGGCTTACGAGGAGGCGCACAAGAACCGGCAGGGCGTGGTCTCGGCCGCGCAGACGCGCGTTGCCGCAATCGCGAAAGAGGCCGTCGGCATCAGCTGACCTGCTTTCTACACTCCGAGTACCCCCGAGACCAGCAATGATCGGGGGTACTCGGCTTGTCGGGGGCCGCATCGTCCAGGTTGCTTCGTGATCCGATCGGAAACAAAATCGCGTTGCCGCTAGTTCTAACCGGCGTACCATGGGAAGTCCTGCCGGAGACCCGGCAGGGATGTTCGAAGTTAACAAGACAAGGGGCTGAACGGTTTCGACTTCGCGCATCGAATCAAGGGAAGCGTGCCGGTGCAGGCAAGAGACCACCGTAAGCGTCGTTGCAACCAATTAAGCGCCGAGTCACATCAGCGCGACTACGCTCTCGCTGCCTAAGCGACAGCTAGTCTGTCGGACCGGGAACGCCCTCGACCCGGACCCCGGCATCAGCTAGAGGGATCCACCGATGAGTTCGGTCGCGGGACTCATCGGGACACCAACAGCGACTGGGATCGTCATCCTGGCTAGTTCGCGTGACCAGGAGATCCGAGCAGAGGCATAGCGGACTGCGCACGGAGAAGCCTTGAGGGAATGCCGTAGGACCCGGGTTCGATTCCCGGCAGCTCCACTGGGAAAGTGCAGGTCGTAGCTAAAGATGATTGGCTGATCGCCTCGACGTCAAGCTCTGGGTCAAGATCGCGAGTGTATGCTGCCGGTTCATGGCCTCGATCCGCATCCGTCAGCGCAAGGATGGCAGTAGCTACACCAGCGTTCTCTACGTGCATTGCGGCAAGCAGACCAGCAGCAGTTTCAACGATTACGCTGAGGCGCTCAGATTCCAAGATGTGTGCAATCGGCTGGGCCCGGCAGAGGCATTGCGAATCTGGGAAGCCGTTACGCCTAGCGACGGTCACACGGTCAAAAGCTTCATCGACAGCCACTTAGGGGCGCTGTCGGGGGTAGAGAAGAAAACTCTAGCCGAATACCGTCGATACCTTAACCGCGACATTGAGCCAGTACTCGGCCATATTCCGCTGCAGACCTTGGCGCGCACCGACCTCAGTCGTTGGGTGAACAAGCTGCATGCCGATGGAATTAGCGGCAAGACGATACAGAACAAACTCGGATTCTTAAGTGGTTGCCTCAACGCTGCTGTACGGGAGGGGCTGATGCCCGCCAACCCTGCCACCGGCATCAGGCTCCCGCGTACCGTCCCACGCGAGATGGTGTTCTTGAGCAGTGACGAGTTCCAACTGCTGAAGGCATCTTTCACCGAGCGCTGGCACCCGTTCCTTGACTTCCTGGTCGCCAGTGGCTGCCGGTTCTCGGAAGCAACCGCGTTGGCGCCTGCCGATGTTGACCGCGTCAATGGCACTGTGCGGATCACCCGAGCCTGGAAGCGCACACCGGGTAACGGTGAGGCCAAGTACGAGCTGGGACAGCCGAAGACTCGACGGTCGATCAGGACGATCAACGTCCCGGCCTCCGTGCTGGACAAGCTGGACTATAGCGCCCTATGGCTCTTCACTAACTCAGAAGGCGGACCTATTCGCCTGTACAGCTGGCGATCCAATGTATGGGTGCCGTCCTTGGCGAAGGCTACAAGCGAGGACGAGAGAAAAGCCAACAAGGTGCTGCTATCGAAACGCCCGCGCATCCACGACCTTCGGCACTCGTGCGCGAGCTGGCTGCTAGGTGCTGGCGTCCCGTTGATCATTGTCAGCGCCCACCTCGGTCACGAAAACACGGCCACCACGGCCCGCATTTATGGCCACCTCGACCGCACAGCCGGGCAGGCGGCAGCTGCTGCTATGGCCACGATCATGATTTAGGCACTGCCCGACTGGTCCGAAAGGCCGGATCGCACGGCCAAGCGCGGTCAGCCCTATTCGGGCTATGTACAGGGGCGGGGAAGCTTAAGTGACGATCGAAACTGAATCGAGAGGATTGGCCCGAAACGGGGGGTAGGATAGAGCCGTGCTTCGGGCGCTGGATCGGCAGCGGGGCGTTCGAGGGTCACTCCGATAGAGAGCGACGGCTGCACGGCAACGACAGCAGGCACCGGCCATCAAAGCCAATGGTCGGTTTCGTTCTGTAGGAGTGCTGCCCCGTGTCCACTACACCATCGCTTTTTTTAACCCTCGATCAGGCAGCTGCCTATCTCGGCTGCACGCCGAAGTGGCTTGCTGATCAGCTTCGTGCTCGCCGGTTTCCTGCCCACAAGGTTGCCAGGAAATGGATGCTGTCCGACGACGATCTTAAGGAGATCGTCCTCCGCTGCGCGATGGCATCCAGGCTTGCACCGCCCGCTGATGTCGCTGGTTCCGCAGTCCCGCAAGTCAGTTCGATGACGAAGACGACTGCTCGACGGATGCGGCGGGCTGAACACTAATGTCCGAAAACGTGCGCCCTGAACAAGATCCGCCGATCTGGTGCAATGCGAGTAGTTCCCGAGCGCGGCGTCAGGCCGAATTGTGAATGACGAACTGAGGGCGACCATGTTGCCGTCCACGCCCGCCGGTTCATCCCCCCACCCGGAACACGGTACGGCACGCGATACGGGCCCTGGTTTGGAGACGGGTTTCGGTCCACTGCGGCGTCACATAGAGCAGCGGCGCGCCGGTGGACAATCGACGACAAAGAAGTCGGTTGAGTGCCAGCACGATCCAGGCCGACCCATCAGCACTACCCTGTTGTCTCACCGCATCCCGAAATACGTCGACGATGCCATCGCTTCACCCACTGACTGGGAAGGCGCCGGGCAGGACCAGCGCCTGCTGTTCAGGCGTTTACAGCGCGACGTGGCATACCCATTGGTGCTACGCGGGTTCTCCGCCGAGGAGTTCCTGAACTTCATGCCCGCCTACACACCTCCGCCAAGTAAGGAGGGTCAACGACGCAATGTCCTTTGGGAGGAGTTGACTCATCGGGGGCGGCGTATCCGGCACCCTCAGCAGTACGAACCGATGGTGGTGAAGGCTTTCAAGTACGCGCATGAGGCGCTCGGGCAGGGTTTTATTCCCGACGAGGATCAGCCCGAATATATTGCGGCCCTGACCGACATGTGGAGGGGACTGTTGGCGGCGGGACAAATCGCTCTGTCTCCCTTGGAGGCTGGCGTATTGGACTATGTTATGCACCAGATGCACGCCCGCAGTTTCCTTAACGTCACCTGCCCGCTCCGAGATGTAGCAGCAACGTTAGGGGTGAATTATCTGCGCGTGCGGAGGGCGCTCCAACGCCTATCTGATGATGGGGTTCTTGTCTGCCGCAGCAGGGGCAACGCGCAAAGACGCAAAGCGGGAATTTATTGCTTGGCACCGCGTCTCCCCGCTGAGCGCACGGTCGCAATACAGGAAAAATCTTCTTCCTACGGGACTGCCCTGACCTTATTGCATCAGAAACCGCAGGTCAACACCGATTTTGGTGGAGAAGGCCACATGAAACATACCAATTCCCTTCGGGTTTCGTGTTCTCCTACTTCCCCTTCGTGCTCGAAGCCTGCTGCTTCCTCCGGGAGTATGGGTATGTTTCAACGGTTTTCGGGTGAGGGGGTTCATTCCGTCAACACCGATGGCCTCGACTTTCCGAAAGAGCTGCTGATAGAAGGACCCGCTGCGATCGAGAGTTACTACGCGCGACTGTGGGGGGCGTGGGCGGTGTTGTGGCCAGGACGCTGGCCCAAGGCTCCTCACCTGCCGCAGACAGAGTTGGTAGTTATGGAGTCTGAGGACGCTGCCCGAAATTGGGTGGGGGCCGCGCTGATTCACCTGGGGCGAGGCAAGCGTTTATCGAACGTCTTGTTGGATGCCCACGCGGGGCTTCAGCTTTGGTTGGGCAGCCAGATTGAGCTTCACGAATGGAGACAACGGTTGAATAGAGTGCAGAGTCCATAGACTTCAGAAGTCCCGAAGACGTACCTTCCGCGATGCACTTGAGGGTCGGAGTTGAAAAAGGTCGCATACGAAAGGATCGAACCACGCTGCCGCGTTTGCCGGGAGCCAGCGGTGCGCCGCCTGGTAAACAATCTGCTGCGTTGGCGCGGAACGCCAATTATCAACGCTGACGGTCTCGTTCACGTGGTCAACTACTCGGATATCTTGCGCAGTCTAGAGCCACACAACAGGACTCTTGTTGCGAGAGAACGCATCACCTACGACAGCCTGTGGGTGCATTCGAAGAGGCACTACGACAATTGCAGCGCATCCATTTCGTGGCGAGCCCACTGGGATGAGGTGTTGAAGGAGGCATTCGCACTTCCAATGCTGATACAAATTAGCCACAAGAACACTGTCACCAAGTACGAAGGTTTCGGTAGTGGCGAGACCTCTCCCCGCAGCAGCTAGCCTTTGGCTCGCGGGGGAGGCGGCCACTTACTTGTCTCTGCCACCATCCGACATCCCGCGACTAGTCCTGCACCTAGACATAGGCGCCTGCTCGACTCACCCACGTGGTAAGCCCGATGGGGCACCACACTCCGAAGCTCAGAAGCTCCGAACCGAGTGGTCAGATGCCTGTGGTATTTGGGACGTCAGGGCACAAATCGCGCAGGGCGAAGTGCACCAACGTTCCGGCCTCCGCATAGCTCGTCGGAACACCGCGAGAATCAAGATCCTTCACCAACGCATCACGAGCAGCGTCAGGGGTCAGTCCAATCTTGCCGATCTCGAAGCACATCTGCCGACCCTCGATGAGCAGGTCCGAGTCAGACAACGCCGGATGGACTACCCCTGGCGACGTGAGGTCTGCCAGGAACCGATTGTCGTCCGCGAATGCAGATGGCGCGAATGCGATCGCGGTGATTCCGAGGCCGACCAGAAACGCGAAGAATCTTCCCGAATCGCTAACCCGACGGCCTGTTCGCCAGTCGCGAGCTACAGGCACGCCGTTATCCATCGTTGGCGTGTCGACCTTCGAGGTCCGGTGTTGTGAGTAGAGCTTCAACGTGCAAAATCTCCTTTGATCCAGAAATCTCATCGGGACGAGGTGATCGCGAAACCGAACTGCCTTAGTGGCGCCAAGGACGCTCCGGTCCAATCTGCCGTAGCGTAGAAGAGCACCGCCGCGCCGCCGATGGTTCCTATCGTCGTTGCGCCCATTAAGCCGATGATTGCCGCTCTCTGTTGTGCCGCACTGAGAGACTGATACTGAAGAATCCATATCGCTCCGTAACGTTCACTATCGATTTCAGCGTCGGGGAAGATGCTGATCCGGGAAGTGCACAGAGCGGAATCTGTTGTGCCCCGGAGCAGAGCCATGCTTTTCTCACTCGGGCGACGATAGGAATCTTGCTGACACACCGCCGCAACGGGCGCCGACTTGCTCAAACCACCCGCAGTGACGGTGCGCGAGCTGTGCATCTGCACCCCGACAACCACGAGTAGGGCGACGACGAATAGGGCAATCGACGCAAGGCCTATCAGCTTCGCGTTATTGCGCCGTGGCAGTTGAAGCGGGTAGCGGTATGGAGTCTGCGGTGGATGGTGCGGGTGCGGGTGCAGGTAGGGCGTCGTCGATGACGAGAATATTGGCGGAGGACTTATCTGAGAGACGGGTCGAGGCGTCTGCGCCCCACCCATCGAGCCTGGCGATTGCCCCTGATGGGCTGGTCCATGTTCAGCGTTCAACGCACGACACCGCATGGACCATCAGTGAAGATGGGCCGGCCGTTAGCCTTCGTGGCGTGAATCATCTGATCCGCCTCATCGCGTTGTAATAGCCCATGGGGACGTATCACGGTACGCAAAAACCGAAGAAGGATTCAAGGTATTGGGATTCATAGTCTCTGGATTCATAGAGTTGGCCCTTATCTCCTTGGATAATGCCCGCACCGTCGCAGTCACCGGTTTCTCCGGCGACTCGCGAGTTCGGCCTTCGGGTAGCTGCTCGACGACATGAGCTTGGTTTGAGTCAGGAAAAGGCCTCGGAACTCGTTGGCCTGCACTGGACCTACCTTGGCCAGGTTGAACGTGGGCGACGAAACATTAGTCTGCACAACATCTTGAAGATCGCCCACGGCTTAGGGACCGACGCGGGCGAGTTGGTCAGTGGATTGCCGATGCTGGCCGATTGAACGCTTTCACCAGCAATGGGGCGGCCGCTGCAGTAGTTCGCGGAGAGGTGGCCCGAATACGGCGACGCCGCCAGATTGACGTGACCACGGACGTGCCGCCTTCGTCGTCTTGTCGGTTCGATGATTAGCCCCGGCGGGGCCATCGGGGTTCGGGCAGATTGCGAGAACCGGTGCAGTCGCGACCGATCAGTGTCAGTGGCTTGGTGTATTGATAGGCCACGGCACGATAAATTGATTGGAGACCGCAATGGGATTCGACGCCCACGTTCTAAAAGTGTTGATTGCGTCTCCCAGCGATACGGGTCGTGAGCGCGATGCGATCGAGAAGGCGTTACATGGTTGGAACAGCTCGCGAGCCGAGCGCGAGCAGATACAGTTGGCGCCTTGGCGCTGGGAGACGCATGCGATACCCGAACTCGGCGGGACGGCGCAGGACATCATCGATCGCCAAGCGGTCAAGACGTGTGACGTGGTAATTGCGGTTTTCAATGCCCGACTCGGGACCGCTACTGCCGACGCGGTGTCGGGTACAGCGCACGAGATCATCGAGGCACACCGAGCGGGTAAACCTGTCCACGTTTACTTCTCAACCGAGCCGTTCCCGCGAGACACGAAGCCGGACGAAATTCAGCGACTCAACGATTTCAAAGACCAGTTGCGTGGCGAAGGGCTGCTGGGCGAGTATGCGGGTATCGAGGACCTGCAGTTCAGAGTGCGCGATGCGATTGAACGCGATGTGGCTAGGATGGATCTCGGTCAGGTGATTATCCGAAGCGCCAAGGCTGACCAGGCGCGGAAAATCATGAGTTATCGAACCTCTGTAAGCGTTGTCGGCAAGGGCATGTGGAGGGTCCAAGTCTGCAATCACAGCGTTGGCCCCATCACTCGACTCAGCGTCGATGTGTCGGCAGTGGATGCGAACGGTAACCAGGTTGATGGTGTGCGCCCCTCCAAAGATGTCATATCGATGGATGAGGTCTTTAGCCGAATAATCGGCGACGGCTTGGCGAGTGGCTTCAGTCGAATGATTGGTCAGGGGTCGGCGAGAATGCTCGGCAACTCTGTTGCTTCGCAAGCGAGGCCAGCCTTGAACGATGCGTTGGTCGGGCACGTGGCCGATGGGTTTCCTTCCGGGCTCGCTCCCGACCAGTCAGCGATCGTCCTGTATGTCTTGCCCCCCGGCACAACGCCTTCTGTGGTCATGAAGTTCAACGACGAGGCTGGGAATGGCTGGTCCCGGACCAACGACGGGGACCCACAGCGCCTGACTTCATCGGCATAGTCGTTTGGGCTTTGAAATACGGGATCCACAATCGATGGCG
Source organism: Mycobacterium sp. NGS61 (assembly GCF_059812325.1). NCBI lineage: Bacteria > Bacillati > Actinomycetota > Actinomycetes > Mycobacteriales > Mycobacteriaceae > Mycobacterium > Mycobacterium sp. NGS61. The sequence continues at coordinate 468,851 of NZ_JCALCL010000001.1, read as the reverse complement.
GCCCGGATCAATCCGGTCCGAACTGGGGTGCGTCGGCGCTCCCGCCCTATGTCAAACTTCGGCAACTAGTCCACATCACAGTGGGGGTGTAGTGAGCGCACAAGCACCATCCGTCTTTGACTGGTTGCCCGCCGGGCTGGCGCCCGTCGCCCTTCGCCTAGCCCGTGCCGACGAACTTGAGTACCAGCTCGGCTGGGAATGCTTGAACTGGTCGCTTCACGCCCTCGACCTAGAGCAAGTTAAGAGAGCTGATGGTCTGCTCGACGTGGTAGTACACGCTGTGCGACCGATACCGCCAGTCGCGGCGATGCTGTTCAGTGAAATCGTGAACCACCTCCGAGCGGCAATTGACAATGTCATGTTCTATGTCGTGGAAGCCCTCGGCGGTCCACTCACCCCATCCGCAGCAGCTCAGGTAGCAATGCCAATCCAAGAGTCGGCGATCAATCTGCAGAACTGGTCGACTCGACGAAAGAAGAAAGTGCCTGGATTTGACACCGGAAAGAGCTTTAACGACGCATCGAGAGTCTTCAGCCATATAACAGCCTTGCGGTGGTAACCGCGATCTCACCCTTTGTGGGTAAACAAGACCTGCATGGCGTGCACCCGCTAACGCTGCTGCAGGGCTACTCCAACGCGGATAAACACAGGGCCATTCGTCTGACGTCCGGACGCACCATCCCCTTCCGCAGAAGCCCAGGCAAGTACGACATCACGATGCACCAAGTAGACGCGGGATTCGTCATCGCTGAGGGGCTTCCTACGAGCTCAAGGGAAGTGGACGCGACTTCCGCCGTGCATGTGCAGAGGCCTGATGGCTCGGTGTGGGTACCTCCCGGTGCTGAACTGGCTCAGATCCATAACTTTGTCTCCGATATCGCTATTCCGACTTTGATTAGCGGCGGTCCTGCATCGCCGGATATACCCCGTAAAGTCATCCTCGATGACACAGGTGTTTCGATCACTGAAGGATCGAGACAGGTGGCGCCAAGTCTGCCCATCAGCGTGTCGGCGAGGAGGCCGTTAAGAAGGCGCAAGAACTGGATGCCGAACCCCCTCCGACCCTCGCGCCGCCGCGCAAGGCTGGCAGTGAATCCAGCTAGAAGCGGGGACTTTTGGGTGGCGCAAGAAGCCTAGAACACCACTATTGAAGTATGCGCCCACCTTGGGCCGACGACACGGCTGACCCGACACGCCGGTAGGTGTCGGTGGCGGCGGGGACGATGGATGCATGTCACCGGTAGACAACGTGTGGGCCGACGCCAGTGAGCAAGGCCTCGCCTACGGATTCGCCCTGGTCGAACACCACCTGCGCGATAACGCCAGCAACTGGGGTAAGCGAGCACTGCTGTTACCTCACATGTCGGCGCGCAGGGAGCGCTATCACCAGAACTACAGCTCCAACAGTAATGTCGGTAGCGCACGCGGTAAGCCTCCTGAGCGAGGCGGACCGGTGTTAGCCGTCGACCCGCCGCTGAAGCTGTTGGAACTCGGCCTGCGACTCGCTGATGGGCAACTGTTCGGCGCGGCGACGGCTCACCCGCACGAGCTGATCGGCTGGGCAGCGGCTACGAAGGCTATTGACCTCACGACCGGCCAACGGCACCCGGGCGTGCCGCCCGAGATCGAAGAGGCGCTGCAAGACTTGCATGACGCCGGGTACAACGGCTATGCGCGACAACGCGAATGGTTCTTCGCCGCCAACTACTTTCCACCTATAGACATACTGATGGACGCGGGATATGACGTCGACTTCGTCAAGAGCTACCTTGTCGTGCTTGGGAAGTCAGCGGACAGCGTCCAGCGGATCGACAAGTTATACGTTCCGCCCTCGCAGCGGCCGCGCCCCGCGCGATGACCCTAAACCCTGAGCGCTCAGCGAAAATGAGTGACGCGCATTGATGTCAGCTGGGACGATGGCCGAATGAAGCCCACTATGCGGTGAATATTTGATTTCGACCTCGCCACCTGTGCCATCCCAATATCTTGAGCCAGTGGAAGGGACACCGTTCGGTCGCTACCGGCTCATCGAGTTACTGGGCCGTGGCGGTATGGGCGAAGTATGGCGCGGTCTCGACACGGACACGGACCGTATCGTCGCTCTAAAGCTGTTGCCCGCTGCGCTGGCAACTGATCCCACCTTCGTGCAGCGGTTTCGACGCGAGGCGTACGCCGCTGCGAAATTGAACAACCCTCATATCATCCCGATCCATAATTACGGTGAGATCGACGGCCGACTGTATGTCGACATGCGACTTGTGGAGGGCCGTGATCTACAGGAACTGCTGAGCGAAGGACCACTTGTGCCGTCGCGAGCGGTAGGGATCGTGGAACAGGTTGCGAAGGCCTTAAACAGCGCGCACAAGTCTGGTGTAGTGCACCGCGATGTCAAGCCCTCCAACATCCTGGTTGACGAGGACGACTTTGCGTACTTAATTGACTTCGGTATTGCACGTGCTGCGGATGCGACCGACCTAACTGGTACGGGCGCAACCCTCGGCACTTGGGCCTATATGGCCCCCGAGCGCTTCCGAATGGGGGGCGCTGACGCCAAGGTGGACGTCTACGCCCTCGCGTGTGTCCTCCATCAATGCCTAACTGGTAATTCAGCGTTCCCAGGTACGAGCCTGCCGGAGCAGATGCACGCGCATATTTATCTCGATCGGCCACGTCCCAGTCATCAACGTCCCGGTTTACCAACAGGATTCGACGAAGTAATCGCTCGTGGTATGGCGATAGACCCCGACAAAAGGTACGCCACAACCACCAAGCTGGCCGCTGCGGCCCGCGATGTCATCACCGTGACCGTCCCGTTGACCAATACGACACCGGCCCCTGGCAAACCTTCGTCCGTCGGAATTACGAAGTCGAACTCTTCCAAGGCGGACCCTGCGAAGCCGAGCACTGCCAAGAGCCGCGCGAACACGGCCGTGCCGAATGCCAGCCCCGCCACAGGTCCCTCGAAAGCGAGCAAGGCCAGTCCTTCCAAGGGTCCGCGCAAGGCAACCCCGACGCAGGGGCGCAGACCAGCATTTCCGCCCGACGAAGCACGGAAGTTTGCGCCCGGACCGACCAGGACCTCAGCAGGGGCATCAAGCAAGACCTGGTCGCAAGTCAAGCGGCCAAGGGACTTCTCCTCAGATAAACCGGCCAACGCAGCCGCTAAGTCCAGCAATGCTAGGTCGAGATTTCTCCAACGGATTGCACTCATAGCGGCCACGATTGCTGCCGTCGCGGCACTCACATGGGCGGACTCGCAAGAAGATCACCCAGACAAGCCCGCGCATACAACTACTTCTGCGCCGGTGAGTACAGCGTCGCCAGCACTCCCTGCGGGCAGCCCCGCCATCGCGAAGACCGATGTGCAGACGACTATTGCCATTTCTGGCAATCAGCTCGTCAGTGGCTTTCGCGAGGTATATAACTCGCCTGATAGGCGTCTGTCATTGTGCGGCGAGCCCTCGCCCGCAGCCGTGACAGCGGATGTCTACCTCTGTGAGCCATACGCGGAAGGCGCGAGCGTGTGCTGGACGGCAGCGCCCACGTCAATCTTGTGCCTCGATGACCCATGGTCCAAAGGACTGCGTCGATACACCTACACGACACCGCTTCATCAGGTCTATCCCGAGGACAACCCAAAGCCTTATGCGTTACTACTGGACGACGGCACCCGGTGTCGTCTAATGGTTGGAGGTACACGCTGGGTTCGCCCTGATGGCTACCGACAGGCCTACAGCTGCGGCATAAAGATGGGTTCAGACCTGTCGGTCATGGTGCCCTCTGACTCGAACCCGATAAACCGATCTTCACCACTATGGACGGTTATGGTCGGCGTGAACGATTCGGCGTTAGAGACCCATTCAGTTGCTACAGCCTGGTTCGCTGGCGCTGAAGGTGATGGCTGACATCACGCACGCAACTGAGGAACGGTTGTCTTCGCGGCTTCTGGCCATGGTGCGGACTAAGAACTTGGGCCTTCGGGAGTGCAGTACCTGCGTTCTATCGCGATTAAACGCGGTAATGCTCGCTCGTAAGCAACAGGGCGGGACCTGCTGGCGCCTCAAATGGTCGTTGCAGGACCGAGCAAGACTGCAGTGTTGCTCTGCCGACCGATCATTCCAACCGTTAGGTTGGCCCGATGGATGTGTCAACGCTCGCCTCACTCCTTGCTGCGCTGGGCACTGGTGGCGCAATCGGGCAGTATGTCGGAGCGGCCGGAGCACGCCGTGAGATACGCAGTGCGTTCCTAAGAGCCATCGCAATCGTCGAGGAAGCACGTTTTTCCAGGGCCCCGAATGGAGAGGACTTCCCGGCATTTGTTACCGCCATTCGTGACCTGGAAACGGCTGGGCTACTTGCCCGCATCCCCAGACGTGCAGTGCAACATTACGTAGTTCTCGCTCGCGCCGCCCGCTATTCGAGTGGCGACGCGGTCGAGTTCGACCCTGTTGATCAGGAGTTCTGGGGCAGCATTGCCCCTTCTTTCGACACCCTCCTCCGCGACACCGCTGAAATCCTCACGCGGCTGGCCTGGAATCCCTGGAAGTCGCAACTGACACTCGACCGCCAGTTGAAGAAGCTACGCAATCGCGCCTTGAGGCTCGACAATCGCTCGATCAAGCATCACCTTGCTCTAGCCCAGAAGTACTACTACGTACTCCGTGGCCCGCTCGGACAGCTTCCGGGTATCGACGAGTCCGCCGACTAGGCAACACCTTTCGGCACGGCTTCTTGGAACGTGGCAGATGCAACCACAACACCTATACCCGCCGGAACGTACGGCGGTATGGGTTGTTCTTCCGACCATTCCGCAAGCGGCCCATTGATCGCCTTTACAATGACGCCTGCAATGCGCCACTGATTCGTCTCAGAATGGCGGAACACTAGCGGCCCGCCCGAGAATCCTGGATTCACTATGGCATCGATGTTGCGGACCGGTGAGACTTTCGCCGGATACCGGATTCTGCGGGTGCTTGGCTCCGGGGGCATGGGCGAGGTTTACCTGGTCCGGCATCCCAACCTGCCCCGCCATGATGCCCTCAAGATTCTTCGCGCCGAGGTGTCCAGCGACACGTCGTTCCGGGATCGGTTCATCCGCGAAGCGGACTTGGCCGCAGTTCTACGCCATCCCCACATCGTCGGAATACACGACCGAGGCGACCACGAGGGCCAGTTGTGGATCGCGATGGACTACATCGACGGCACCGACGCGGCTCAGCTGATACAACGGCGATACCCGGCAGGCATGCCTGCCGAACTTGCTCTTCGCATCGTTGCCGCTGTCGCCAGCGCGCTGGATTATGCACACAAGAAGGGCCTGTTGCACCGAGACGTCAAGCCCGCCAATATCATGATCGCTGAGTTCGACAGCGATGATGAACAGGTTTATCTCGCCGACTTCGGTATTGCCCGCCCATTGGATGACACCAGCGGCATCACGACTACCGACATGACCGTGGGCACTGTCGCCTACGCCGCGCCCGAACAACTGATGGGTCAGCACCTGGACGGGCGAACTGATCAGTACGCGCTCGCCGCCACCGCCTACCACCTGCTTTCTGGCGTGCAGTTGTTCCCACACTCCAATCCAGTCCTCGTGATCAGCCGTCATCTCAACACGACCCCGCCCAATTTGGGCGAGCGTCGCCCAGATTGTGCATTCCTGGACGAGGTGCTTCAGATAGCGCTGGCCAAAAGCCCGCAGGACCGGTTCCCGTCGTGTTCGGCGTTCGCGGCGGCCCTAGTGGATGAGTCCCGTGCTGGACAGGGAGCAGCGTCTACAAACGCTACGACCTACGCGGCACCGAAATTACACAATTGGGCCGCCTCGTCGACGGCAGCGTCTGCCAAACCCGCAAGAGCGTCGCGGCGGGCATGGGTTGGCTTGGGAAGTGTCGTCGCAATCATGCTGTTGATCGGCGTTGTGACCTTGACTTGGCGTCCTTGGGAACCGGCTCGGCAGCAGGCTCGGCAGCAGCCGTCTACGCCGTCGGCCAGCCCGACCACGGCGCTGATGTCGTTGACCGGCAAGTGGTCTGGGTCCGTTTCCGGCGCCCAATCGGGTTTCGATGTGGTCGCCGACATCGTTGACGACGCACAGCTATCGGGCACGGTGAGCTACCCGCAGCTCTACTGTGGCGGGATATGGACTCAGTACGGCTCCGCAGGCGACGGAGTGCGGTTAATTACCGAAACGATCACGCAGGGCAGCTGCGTAAACTCGGACGTCACTCTCACCCCGCAGAATGATGGCACGCTCTCCTTCACGTCCACGTACTACGCGGCGTCTAGACAACTTGACATCACCATATACGCGACTATGCGCCGCTCGGCCCGATGATTGGCGGGGACATTGATGTTGGGGGCGTTCAACCGGGGCGTCCGAGCCGTCGAAATGCCGCCACTCGCTAAAGGACGCGGCAGCCTTACGAGCACGGCCATACCCGAGTTCAGCACCGCCATCGCCGCCTGCGGGACGTCCCCGACGACCCGGTCTACGAACCGCTCGCCCGGGCAAACAGATGACTACCGCCGCAAAGCGAGCTGCGCGTGCGATCAAATCGCCGTCAGGCCCCGCAGAGTTGTGGCGGTCTCGAAGAGACGACACACGAGTGCATCGAAGGTCATTCGCATAATTCCGGAATGAGCAATTGATTGCACCGTGATGTACAGAGTTGGCCGCTGGCGGACGATCAACACGCAATTCCTCTTTCGGCAGCTCGATCATCCGTTTATCTTGAGGCAGTGGAGGGGACGCCGTTCGGGCACTACCGCTTGATTGAGTTATTCGGTCGCGGCGGGATGGGTCAGGTGTGGCGGGCCCACGACACCGAGGCCGATCGGATCGTGGCCATCAAGGTGTTGCCCGCACACCTATCGGAGGACAAAGAGTTCCAGAAGCGGTTCCGGCGCGAAGCCCATGCGGCAGCACGCTTGAACAGCCCCCACGTCATTCCCATCCACCGCTACGGGGAGATTGACGGTCGCCTATACCTCGACATGCGACTAATCGATGGCCGCGACCTGGCCACCGTGCTGGCCAACGGACCGTTGGACCCGACCCGGGCTGTAAACATCGTAGGCCAGGTAGCCAAGGCGTTGCGTGCCGCCCATGAGGTGGGTCTGCTGCACCGCGACATCAAACCTTCCAACATCCTGCTCGATCGCGACGACTTCGCGTACCTGATTGACTTCGGGATCGCACGCATGCAGGACGAGACGCGAATGACCAAGTCCGGCAGCGTCATCGGTACCTATCTATACATCGCACCCGAACGATTAACCCTTGGGGCCGACGAAGACGCCCGCGCCGACATCTACTCGCTAGCCTGCGTGCTCTACGAATGCCTAACTGGCAGCCCACCGTTTCCGGGCGAGACCATGTCCCAACTCGTCGGGGCACACCTGTACGCCTCGGCACCGCGACCTTCGATGAGCCAACCGCAGGTGCCCCTTGCAGTCGATGACGTCATAGCGCGCGGCATGGCCAAACACCCCGACGATCGGTACGCCACAACGGTGGAGTTGGCCGATGCCGCTCGCGACGCGATCACGCAGCACGTTCCCCTACCGGTGCCCGCCCCACCATCGGATCTTCCGGGGCAAGCGGAGTCCAATCCGGGCGACGCCAGCGCGGGTCCGCCGCCCCCCACGACCACAAGCCCCGACGAGCGCCTGGCCCCGACGCCTACCGTCGCAGCGATTTCCAAACCCTTGGATCCTGTTGCGAAAGCGGGAGACCGGGAGCCGGTGGTGTCGCCACGAGCCCCGAGGCGACGGATCATCGCCGGTAGTGGAGTTGCGGCAGCCATAGTGGCGATCGTGGTCGTGGCGGCGCTCATCGGCCTGGATCGGGGTTCGACGGCGACACCCGCCGCGCGCATAACATCAACAACGCCTAGGCCGATGGTGGGCCCCGACCGCATGGACTCGATCTTGCTCAGCGCAATGGAAGTGGCAACGGTAATGGGCGTTTCTGACATGCCAAAGGTCGGGGCAATCGCTCATGTCCCTTTCGACCCGCCGGATGAGGTGTCCAATTCGGACTGTCTGGGAACGGTCTTCATCGGCGAGAAGCCAGTGTATGCGGGCAGCGGATACACCGCGATGAGCCTTCAGGTGCTTGCAGACTCGGAAACCGTAAGCCGCTTTGTCCAGCAGGGCGTGGTGCACTTTCCATCGGCTGAAAAGGCTCTGAGCTTCATCAAGAACTCGGCGACCAAATGGCGGACGTGTGCTGGGCAAACGGTGACCTGGACAAGCGGCGGCGGTCAATTCCGATGGGCCATCGGCGATCTCGCCGGAGACGCTTCGACAATTGCACAGCCGAAAACGCTAACAGGCGATGGAAGCATCTGCCAGCGCGTCCTCAGCGCAGTATCGAATCTGGTCATCGATGTCAACGCCTGCGGCCCTCGGCTCAGTGACCAAGCCCGTCAGATCGCCAGCAAGATCGCAGCCCAAGCTGGCTGACTATCGCCATCTCTGGACGCCTGACCACTGGTCGGTGACCGTCAGACCGTACTCGGAAGTGACATCGGCGCGTCACGACCTCCAATTCTTGGGTGTCTAGAATATGACCACATATGAGACACCGATAGCACCGTGCCTTACGTAAGCATTCGCCCAGGTCGGGCAATCTCAATAGTCCGTCTCAGAAATAGATGTCGCGAAAATTGCGTTCTAATGATTGGTGAGACACGAACGCGAACTTCAAGCAGCCAGGCAGCTCGCTGGCACGAGAATTGGCTACACCCGCGTGAGCACTGTCGCCCAGACCCTTGATCAGCAGAACGCCGTACTTGAGGCAGCAGGCGTTACGAAAACTTTCTCGGACGTGATGTCCGGTGCCCGCGATGACCGACCGGGACTCACTGCCTTAATGGATTACGTCCGTTCCGGCGACACTGTTGTTGTATGGAAGCTGGATCGACTGGGGCGCAACACACTTCATATCTTGGAGACGGTCAAAGCACTCACTGCGCGTGGCGTCACGCTAGTGTCGACTTCTGACGGGATCGATTCCTCAACACCGGCTGGGCGAATGATGATCGGGGTACTTGGCTCGCTCGCTGAGTACGAGCGGGAGCTGACGAAAGAACGAACCGCCCTCAAACGAGCGGCATCTCGCGCCAACGGCACTAAATTTGGCCGTCCGCGAAAGGTGGACGACGCGGAGCATATTGCCACTGCCATGCGCATGAAGTCCGATGGGCATACGGCCAGGGCTATTGCCAAGTATCTCGGTGTCAGCCGCGCGACTCTCTATCGGTACCTCGCCACGGCTTGACCATCGGTGTCGGCCACCCATTTCTCGACCGACCCGCACTGTGCGTCAGCGCCCATACCGTCGTTACCAGCAGACGCGACTACCCGAGATAGAGGTCGACAAACGAAGACTTAAGCCGCACAACAGAGGAGAATGAGATGAACCATTCAAGACAAGCTGGCACCGATTTACCGAAGGGGCACAACGTGAATGACGGCGCGGCGCTATGGGGAGGCCCCCCTGCGGCAGAGATCGAAGTGGGTCTGCAGCGCCTGATAGCTCGGTTATACAGCGAGATGCGCTGCCATCCCACGGTCGCTGAACTCGACGAGCAAGTCTATGCTGCCCAGCCCGCACCTGAGATCGTTGAGGCAATAGCTGACGCTGCCAGAGTTTTTCACGAGGACGTAGGGCGCGAACCCTCGGCTTTCGAATTGCAGGCGGGGTTGGTGCTTGCTGATACGCGGGCGGCACTCATTACCTACCTGGAACTGGAAATCCAAGTAGGCGATCGGGTTATGTGGGCCGAAACCGATGACAACGGACAGCGCCTGCATCAAAATATTGATGGCCGCGACGACATCATTGTCCCCGTCTTTGGCACCGTAATCGCCCAACCTGACGGGTGGCGCGGCGACAACGTCATCAGCCGCGACGATGGGCGCACCGTGGTCGTTGGGCGCAAGTGGCTAGTCAGCCAAACGGATTCGGCTGTCTGATAGACGCGAGACCACTAAACGCTGCGTCGATCGCGGCATTCGATCGTATTGCGGGCCAATTAGTGCAGCGACAAAATGAGCAACGGCCCGCAGGTGCAGCATTCTTGTCACCGTCGACACACCTGATCGAAGGAGTTTGGCCGCCTTCGCTAGACAGGGCCCGACAGCTTCGGGCCGACGCTTTTCTTGATCATCGCTCAGCAGTTACCTCGGGGGTGCTTACCTCGCAGGTATTTACCCGCGAAGCGACCGGAGCCTCAACGAGGAGGCATCGCCTGCCCGGAGATCGATTCAGCTGGCTACGCGGAAAGGGGTAGCGTTTGATCCCGTCGGACCAAACGAAGTCGTCCGGTGGTTACGTAGGCCAGTACTCCGGTGACGTAGTCGGCGCTCGGTTCGGGGGTCATCGGGAGCCCACCAGCACGGCAATGAGTACCTCCCGTTGCTCGGAGGTGAGGCCCGCCATGCTGGCGCCGCGCGGCCCCGCACTGGCCTCCTCAGGACGGATGGTCATGCCGTCTTTCTCGAAACCGAACGGGCGTCGGGTGCCCTGAAACTTGCCAGTCGAGCCCGACCTGGTGCTTGGCCGTCATGATGCGCTCGAATATGTGCTTCAGCTGTTGCCAGTAGCTGTTAATCGATGTGATGAGTCGGCTGCCCCAGCGGTGTCGGCGGAAACTGATCTACTCCGGGCACGACGAAAGCAGTTTTGCACGGGCGGCACGTTACCTTGGCCATTGGCGAACAGGCAGCGCTTCCACGATCCGTCTGGGCGGATCGGGCCGTCGCAGTACGTGGCGAATACCTGAGTTTCACAACCGGGCATAGGGTCACCCGGGTAAGCATCGGCCATAGGGCTGGCTGCCAACGCAATACCGGCAGCGGCGGCTACAGCCGCGCAAGACAGAGCAGCATTAAATTTCAGAAATTATCCTCCCATGTGCTGCGTGGTTTACCTTATAGACGCGGTGACAACCTGCGTTTCGCAGTGCCGTGCGTCCGGCGAAGCGTCACGTAGGACACGTGGCCTACAGATTGCTCCCGGACACATCAATAACCCATGACATCGTCGCGTCTTGGTTGCAGCGAAGAATTTGAGCGGATACTGCAAAAAGCTCGTTGTGCCCGGCACCGACCGGTTGAACCACATTAGGCGGATCCGGAGGTGCCCAGGCCTGCCTCTCGACACCGCGAACGCGCGAAGGTCCAGTGCAGTCGATCAGTCCCAGAATCCGCCCGCTTGGTCGCCGGTTGTTCGTATGATCCCCGTATGCCGCTAACCGAGGGCCAGATTTTTGCGGATTACCGGATTGTCCGCCTGCTCGGTTCAGGCGGGATGGGTGAGGTTTATTTAGCCGAACATCCCAGACTTCCTCGCCGGAATGCACTCAAGGTGCTCCCAGTCGAAATATCCGGTGATATGGACTACCGCGCCCGGTTCAACCGCGAGGCCGATCTCGCCTCCAAGCTGTGGCATCCGCACATCGTCAGTGTCCACGACCGAGGCGAGCACAACGGGCAGTTATGGCTCGCGATGGACTACGTCGATGGTCTCGACGCAGCTCGTCTTCTCACCAGCAAGTTCCCCGCAGGAATGCCAGTCGATCGAGTCGTGCAGATCGTCACCGCTGTCGCCAGCGCGCTCGACAATGCCCATAGGCGGGGACTGCTGCACCGGGATATAAAGCCTGCCAACATAATGCTGACTGACGCCACTGAGGACGAGCAGCGAATCCTGTTGACCGACTTCGGCATTGCACGCGACATAGACGACATCAGTGGCCTGACAGCCACCAACATGACGGTCGGCACGGTCGCCTACTCGGCCCCTGAACAACTGATGGGGGACGAGGTCGACGGTCGGGCCGATCAATACGCGCTTGCCGCGACCGCGTACCACCTACTGACTGGATCCCATCTCTTTCCGCACTCCAATCAGGCGGTTGTGATCAGCCGCCATCTGAACTCACCGCCACCATCCATGGCAAGTATCAGAACCGACCTAGGCCGCCTCGACGATGCGTTAGCAAAGGCTCTCGCCAAGGAGCCCGCCGACCGATACCCCACGTGTACCGCATTCGCGCGAGCGCTTGCGGGTGACACGATCCCCCACCAAGCGACGGCGCCATCGGCGGAACACACACACCCGTCACCAGTAACGCTTCCGTCGTCTTCACCGGCGGCGCGTCGCCCACCGACCCGGTTCCTGGTCGCGTCCGCCGTAGTGATGCTGATTCTTGTTGCTGCTGGTCTGGTGTTGTGGCAGCCAGGGTCATCCCGGGACGACGCGGCGAGCACAGCGGCAACATCGGCCACCGCACCGACCACCGCCGCGACCACGACCCTTTTGACGCCGATATCGTCACCTCCACCTCCACCTCCGCTGTCAACCACGACCAGCTCGCCGCCAGAACCGACGACGACGCTGCCGAGATATCCGGCGGCCGGTGTCCTCGGCGATTGGTGTTCGACCCCCGACGCAATCGGCACAGGCCCAGGAGGGGTCCTTTACTACTGTGCGCGCGTCCAGTATTCCGACGCTCACAAGTGGTCACTTACGCCAGGCGTCATCCCAACTACACTTGCAAAGCCCAATATCCCGCCCGGCAGCATCTGCATGGTTCCGGGAAGCACGGTAGAGAACTCGGCTGGTCAAACATTGTCGTGCGACCCAGCGATAACCGGCGGATGGACCTGGCAGTTCGGCGGGCCCAACTAGCGACTCGTAGTCGCGGAACTCCAATCAAGTCTTCCCCCAAGAAGGCCCCGGGCCCTCCATGGAAATGTCACGAAACTGCTGGTCGGGGCCTAATCCGTATTGCGCCAGCAGAAAGCGTTTGGCCTCCACTGCAATCTGGGTGGCCGATAGGTTAGGCGTGGCCCGGACCGTTGAGTCGATTCCTGATGAGGACGCACCCCTGGTCGTGGTAGGGCTTTCCGTCGACTCGCAACCGCTTGTCAGCAGTGCGGCGCTACAAGCGAGTGCCGCCGCTCGCCGCTGCTCGATTGATATCCATGGCTACCCATGTTCCTTAACGGCACCGATGCGGTGCGCCATAGCCCGTTCAGACCCGCCGTTGCCGAAGATAGCAACTCTTATTGCCGCAAAGGAGCCTAGGTGCGTGCTCGACGTTTGCAAGATTGTCGACCGACGCCCGCCCATGGGTTTGCCCGACGAGCCAGGTGGCGTCGCTTCCCACCAGGCCCACCCTGCACGCCGCACATCGACATGGCGGAGCCCGGAGATCTAGCAACCGATGCATTAGCCAGACGAACGGCGATTCGGACCAGTCTATTGGCCCCGGGGGAGCCACCAGTGGTTGCTGAAAATGACTGGATATCAACGGTTATGGCCAATATTCTCACTGAATGGTGGTGTCAGACACTCATGTGGAGTCGGGCAAGATCGTAGGTGACGTTCGAGTAGCGCCCGACGGCGACCTGACGGTCGCCGGGATGGTCACAGGCACGGTCACAGTGCAATCGGGCGGACACGCGCAGATCAGCGGCATGGTTGGCGGGCTGGTGGTTGAGCCAGGTGGCAGGGCAGAACTCCACGGCATGTGCACTGGCAACGTCACAAACCACATCGGGGGCGAATTATTTATCGAAGGTAGCGTGCACGGTTCGTTGGCCGGACGATCGAACACCTACGTCGCGCCTGGTGCCTATATCGGACGATAGGTGGCGTACCCCCCAAGTAATTGGCTCACGCGGCGCGTTCGCGCGCAAGCGTCGTCTGCGTATGGCTTCCCCTTCGAGAAGGATGAGCGGTCACCAAGCATCAACTCAGAGAATTTGGTGTCCCGTACCCGCAATAGCAGTACGGTGCTTCCCATGCGGCTGGGGATCGGCGGTAGCGTATTCGGCATTAGGGGCGGCATCTCGACTCGGGGGATCGGGGTAGGGCTTGGCCCACTATCGGCGGGCACTTCCTGGCGAGGCTCACGCGGAGGTAGCGGCAGCATTGGACTCCTCGCATGGATACTCGGCGGTGCGCTTATTTTCTTCGCCGCCGCCTGGCCGTACCTACTAGGCACATTCCTCGCCGTCCGCAGTGGTGCCGAAAACCCATCAACCGCCCGATTCGTGACCGGCTGGTGTTTGGAAGTCATTTACGTCGCTGGCTTGCTGGCATGGTTTCTAATTGCTCGCGAGCGAAAGGCTCACCAAGCGGTTCTGGAAGATCAGCGGATGACGTCGTTGATTGCCTCAGGCGTTGTCTACGAAGCCCAACACGGACGTTCGGCGGTATACCGACACGGCACATGCGCGGTAAACCACAAGACATTTGACACTGCGACCAACTGCCGCAAGTCTGCGCCGCCCTCGAATCCCTTTCCCAACGGTCCTCCCGTGATACCACCCCCATCCAACAGATCCGCTGCCCTTTTTGCTGGCGTCCTGCTGGGCGTCGGGCTCGTGGCGGGGCTGGTGATTCTCCTGGTCGATCCGATCCACAAAATTCCTTCCCCCGCAGAACAAGCAAGGGCGAAACCCTGCTCTGCGTCCACCTCGATTGACGGAACGCGCAGCGCTACCACCATGCCGGATTTCATCGGTCAAAACGCCGAAGCAGTTGAAACCCGGCTCAAAGGAATGGGTCTAAACAATGTGACGCTTTCCTCGGCCAACCCCAAGTACAAATCGGTTTGGGTGGCATCAAATTGGACAGTATTCAGTACCGATCCAGCCCCGGGCTGCTCAATCAATAGCTCCACTAGTCTTATCGTCTACGTCACGAAAGGCTAATCAAGCCCGCTTTCGGTGGCGGGGTCACGTCGTCACGCGGACTGTTAGTGACAGTCAATCCATTCAAGGTCCAACACTGTCGGAGGCTTAGGTCCACGCACCGCCGTCAGCTGCTCGGCGGCTACCCGAAGTAACGCAGCTTCGCCGCACGATGGTTTGGAGAGGCGGTCAGATGTGCCGCGAACGGCACCACGTGATGTACTTAACGACGGCCTTTGATGGCCGGTAATCCCCGGTAATTTAGTGCGTATTTTGCCGGTAACCGGCAAAATATCGGTAATGACCTGTATCTTATTGCCTGCCCTGAATAAAAGGAATAGCATCAAAACCGCCTCACCGATATCTGACTGTATTTGGCGGTGCTTGCGAATGGCTAACGAAATCCGTGTCGGTCGTGTTGGGGTATTTTGGCGACACCGTGCGCCAGAAGAGGGTAGCGGCACACCTGGTGCGCTGACCAACGGCTGCTGTGCCACCACCAGGGTTGACTTCTGGCCATCATGTCATCGCCAGGTGTCCGTTACACCGCTCCCGATCGCGATCGATAAAGCTCGTGGCTGACTTTGTCATCGGTGTCGACGCGCACAAGCGCAACCACACCTTCGTCGCCGTCGATCACGTGGGCCGCAAGCTCGCCACCAAAACCGTCGACGCCACCGCAGCTGGACATCAGGCGGCCATCCGCTGGGGACGTGCCACCTGTTCCCCCGGCAGCCGTCTGTGGGGAGTCAAGGATCTGCGCGGCTTGACAAGGTGGCTGGAAACCGAGCTGCTCAACGCCGACGAGGCAGTGGTCCGCGTTCCGTCTAATCTAACGGCCCGCCAACGCGCCTCAGCACGCTCGGCGGGCAAATCAGACGCCATCGACGCGCTGGCGGTCGCGCGTGCTGCCCTTCGCGAACCCGACCTTCCGATAGCACGACACGATGACTACTCCCGCAACACCAAACTGCTCGTCGACCGGCGCGACGACCTCGTGACGATGAGGGTGGGCCTGTTCAATCGCGTACTCGCGCGCCTGCACGAAATCGACCCGGAACTACCACCTGCCCAACTCGTGCTGCGCTACACCAAGCACCGGCAATCCGCGCTAGCCCGTCTCAAAGCCGAGGAGGGTGTGCTTGCTGAGGTAGCCCGCGATGAACTGCTCCAAGCGTCAGCGCTCAGCGACGCTATCCGCATCATCGACAAGCGAATCAAGAAAATCGTTAAGACCGGTGCACCCGCGTTGTACAGCATCGACGGATGCGGACCTCTCATGGCCGCCAAGATCATCGGAGAGACAGCTGACATCACCCGCTTCGCGACCGAAGCCAAATACGCCCGGTACGTCGGCATGGCCCCCCTGCCCCACCACTCAGGCGGCAAGTCGGTACATGTCCGCGCCACCAAAGCGGGTAACCGGCAACTCAACCGCGCGCTGCACACCATCGCCATGGTCCATATCCGCCGAGGCGGGCACGGCGAGCAGTACTATCGCAAACGCCGCGACGAAGGAGATAACCACCGGCAGGCTATCCGGTGTTTGAAACGGTACGTGTGCCGCGCGGTCTACCACGCCCTTGCCGCCGATACCAAGGCCCGCGCGGGATAGCACAACGTCTTCGAGTCAGAACTGAGTAGGGGCCGACAACGCATCGCAAGCCGCGCGGCCCGAAACACCGAGCTTTGCTCAGGCGCTTGACAAGTCGTGTTCGTCGAGCCAAATCCCCCGGCGTCGAAACGCTGCCGGAGTTGCGAGCCGAGCATATCTGCGCCCCGACGGCAAATCTGACACCCACCACTCCTCATCGAGAAAGCGGCAGGGCTTGCCCGTCCAGGGTGGCGCGGGTACCTCCGCCTGCGCCGCAATGTATTCCACCGCAGCCGCGAGCAGAGCATCAAATTTGCGGTCACCTACTAGCGGTGGCTCGTCGGCAATTAAGTCCACCGCAACCTCGCCCACCTCACCTGCGCCTCGAATCAGCTCCCACACGGTGCGTAGCCGGTAACCGTCGTCACTGGGGTGGCGCAGCATTGCGCACGCAATCTCCACCGCACTGCAGTAGTTGTCAATCTCGACCGACGGATCCTCCCAAATACATGACCGTTTAGGCACTTGCAATGCTAGCCACCCTCGACAGGCGGTGGAAAGAACCGACGCTTGGCGCAATCCCAGGCGTATGCCCGCGACGGGCATTGCGATTTGGGGTGGGGCATCGTCTAAAGGCGATAGTCTTGGTCCAAGGGGTGTTGAGTTGCCAGACGTGACGATCCGGGGGTCTATCGGCTGCCGCCGTGGCACGTATCGACGCAGAGGCTGCACGTCTGGGACTCTCTCGTAGTGAACATTTGCGGCACATAGTCGCAGGAAGCGATCACAGCCCAGATCAACCTCGCGCTGCAGGGTGGAAGACCTCCGACGTATAGCGGTGACCGCGAAAGATCTCACTGACCCGCAGGTAATGGACTCCGCGTGGCGATAACCACCCGCTGATCTGAGACGACCTTCCGTCATCTCCCACGCAACCGCATCCGATAAGCCCTGGCCGCGCCGAATCTCCGCCTTCCGGTTGCAAGTCAGGCGCAACTAGTCACCGGTGACTACCAGCGACCCCTGATAGCGCATCGATTGCGGCCCGCCTCGTCGTATCCTAGGAACTGCTGAAAGTTGGTAACCGCGTCGAGAATCGGGGTGCTGGCCTGACTCCGTTAACTTCCCCATGTTTGCCGGGGGTGTGCTCCCACGATTTGTCGGTCGGGCAAGGCAAGATTTCGTCCATGGTGCTGGGGGCAGAACGGGGCGATACGGCTGCCCTCCGAAAGGCTCGCGGCGCGTTCTTTACACCCGAGGCCGTCGCCCGATACATCACTGATTGGGCCGTTCGCAGCACGTCAGATCGCATCCTTGAACCGTCATGCGGTGAGGCCTCCTTCCTGCTGGCGGCCGTCGACCGGCTAGCGGCGCTTCGCAGTCCCAACGACGGCGAGCAGTTCGCCGCCCTCGATGGGGTTGAGCTTCATGACGCCTCCGCTCGCGCCGCACGCAAACTGTTGCGAAACGCGGGGGTCGATGCGCGGGTGGTGGTCAGCGACTTCTTCTGCGTCGAGCCGACCGGTTCCTATCACGTTGTGATTGGCAATCCGCCCTACATTCGGTACCAGGATTTCTCTGGTGTAGCGAGGGCGCGTTCACGGAAGGCGGCGCTGCGCGCGGGTGTGGGACTGACCAATCTCGCTTCGAGTTGGGCGGCGTTTGCCGTGCATTCGGCGTTGTTTCTGCGGCCTGGCGGGCGCATGGGGCTGGTCTTGCCCGCTGAATTGCTGAGCGTCAACTACGCCGCCGAGGTGCGTCGGTTCCTGATGGCGTCGTTCGCCCGGGTCGATCTGGTGCTCTTCACCGAGCGGGTGTTTCCAGACGCACAAGAGGACGTGCTGTTGCTGCTGGCCGATGGCTACTTAGACGGCCCGACGGACCACGCCTCCATTTACCAAGCACGAAACGCCGCCGAGCTGGCCACGATCGCTGCAGGGCGCACCTGGACACCGGCCCGGCCCGAGGAGAAGTGGACACCCTCGCTGCTGTCCGCCGACGCGCTCGACGCCTACACCAGGCTGCTTGCCAGCGGCGGTTTCACCGTGCTTGAAACCTGGGGCGACACGACACTGGGCGTGGTTACCGGCAACAACAAGTATTTCGGGCTGTCGCCTGCTCGCGTAGCCGACCTCGGGCTTGAACAAACCGACATACTGCGGCTCTCTCCGCCGGGCAGCCGCCACCTCCGTGGGCTGGCGTTCGGCACCGGCGCCCTCAATGAGCTTGGGCGCAACGGCTCAGCGACGTGGTTGTTCCGCCCACCGGGTGAGCCGTCTCGGTCGGCGTGGGCCTACATCGCGGCAGGGGAGGCGGCGGGCGTCCATACCGCCTACAAGTGCCGCGTGCGCAGGCCGTGGTGGCGCGTGCCGAACCTCGCCCCGGCCGACCTGTTCCTCACCTATATGAATGCCGACACTCCCCGACTGTCGACCAATACCGCCAAGGCCGCACACCTGAACTCGGTGCATGGCGTCTATCTCGGCCCACAGGTGCGCAAGCTCGGCAAGGCGCTGCTTCCCCTTGCCTCGCTGACCTCGATGACCCTCGTAGGGGCTGAGACCGTGGGCCGTGCCTACGGCGGTGGGATGCTCAAGCTTGAGCCGCGTGAAGCCGACAGGTTGCCGGTACCTTCGGCGGCGCTGGTCGAGGCTGCAGCCGACAGCCTCGCGAACATCCGCCCGCAGGTGGCTGGCCTGTTGCGGGGTGGCAGGCTAATCGAGGCCTCGAAGCTCGTCGACGACGTATTGTTGGTCGGCGAACTGGGTATAGCCCGCGCCCAGGTGCGCGTATTGCGCGATGCGCACGCCGAACTCACTGCCCGACGATTCGCGAGAGGCCGCCGTGGCGCGCATCGATGACCTGGTCATTGGCGCGATCAAGGCGGCGGGTCCGAAGCCTCCTGACGATGCGCCGCAAGCGCAAAAGAATCCCTGGGGCAACAAGATCAGCAACACGCTGGCGCTCGCAATCGCCCAGGAACTGCGGGCGCGTGGCATGGAGGGAGCCCGCCCTGGCGAGCCGGGGGAGGTTGGTCTGTCAGGCGCTGAGCGGCGGCTCGCAGGCGGCCTGGGAGCAAAGAAAGTCGACGTTACTTGGGCCACCGAGGAGTCAGGTCTGATGTTGGCCTGCTCGGTCAAGACGATCATGTTCCGCGACGTCGTCAACGGGCACTTCCAGAAGAACCTGACCAACCGGCGCGGTGATCTTCTCTTCGAATCGACCACCCTGCACCGCCGATTCCCATTTGCGGTCGTGGCAGGGTTCTTCTTCTTCGACATCGGCGCCGCGAGCGACCATACGCCGCGCCGTAACAGCACTTTCGACAACGTCTTTCCCCGTTTCCGGCTTTTCACTGGCAGGGCCGATCCGGCCGATCGCGACGAGCAGTTCGAACGGCTTTACGTCCTGCTGGTCGACTCCAATCTCTTTGCGCCGTCCGTGATCTGTCATGAGGTCAACAGTCCCGAGGCGCCGGTCGCCCTTGAAGGCGTATTTGATGACCTCATCGAACTGACCGCAGAACGGAATTTCGACATGTACGAGGCGACCAGCGACCGCACGATCAGGAAAGCGCGCAGCAAGTAGGCGCTGCGGCATGACCGATCCCACCGACCTGTCCGGTCTCATCATCTGGGTTGCCGTTCGCCGTGCTGCCCAGCCCTACCGCCGACGCGCCTGGTCGGCGCGTGTACGTCGTTATACGGCTTAGCGACCAACCCACCCACACTCGTCGACGTCTCACTTGCCGGTCACTTCAGGGGCAAAGATTCCACGGTGCCGATCGCCGAGTTGCAGGCGCTGCAGTGCCAGGCACCCGAATCGTCTTCATTGTGGAGGCGAGCCTCGGAAAATGGTAGGCGCTGGCCGCGTGAGCGGCTCGATGAGTACCCCCGGTTCGGTGCGGGCGAGCCGGTCGGCAACTCGGGCGGGCGGCGCATCGCGACCAAGTACCCCTGCAGACAAAGCTCCTAGCGGCAACCTTTACCTGCACGCCGCGATGTTGGTTGCCCCGGCTAGCGGGGCCAAGGGTACCAGTCTGTCTGCGCACTCTTCTGCTTGAGAACTTCACTTGCCTTCTGGATGAGGAACCCGCGCACTATCGCCATGCGCTGGATGCTATCCGCGAACTGGGATTCGGCGACGTACCAGAAGGTCCGTCGGAGTTCGTTTGATGCCTGCGCCACGTCCTTGGGACTGGCATCAGTATTTGCCTCTTTGTATGCGTCCAACTGGTTTTCATACGTGATGTTTGCGGCAACGAACTCCTCAGCCAGTGCTTCGATGCCCCTACATGCCTCGTCTAGACGTCGCGCCAATTCTGTCAGGCCGACCTCACCAAGGAGGTTAATAGTTTCGGCGGCGGGCCCGATCTTACTAATTGCTGCGAAAATAGCGTTTCGGTCAATACTTTGACGCTCTTTCACACCGTGCTCATAGAGCCCTTCGACCTCGAGTGATGCCGTGACTGCTTCGGAACATAATTTCAGCAGGGTGTCCCGTCGCCATTTGTCGACTTCTCGCCCATCTGCGGCGGCAATAGCCAACCGGTTGGTGCGGTTATTGACCAGAACGCCGAAGAATGCGACAGTCGCCACGACCATGCCCGTCCCGACCGGCAGCCATGGTATCCACCAGCCAGACGCTGCCGTAGCTGGCAGAAGTTCGAAGTGCGCAGAAAACATGTTTGAGATGCTCTAATCAAAAGGTCAAGGTCATGGTCTCTTCTTGCATTCCACCGTTCTCCAACCAGCGAATACGAATCACAACTTTGTCGGCACCCCAGGCAAGTGTGATCGGAAAGGCGGCTTCGGCCAGAGGTGGAAGGTCAAACGGCTCGCCGTCGTAGAAGAGTCTAAAGGGTCCTTTCTCAAGGACTTCCATCGTGAGTTGCTCTGCTTTTATCGTCTGACTTTTGTTTTCAAGGACCACTCGCTTGCGGCTTTCGTCGTAGTGCAGGCGCGGCATCGCGTGCTCGGCCGCCTTCGGAGTCACCTCAGGTAATCGTGTTGACGGACGGTTCGGTAGGTTCATCGCGTCAATATCGCGCTCGATAGCGGTGCGGACCTGATACGCGAGATCTTGAGGATCCGCGTACTCACCGAGAAGTCCTCGCTGACCTAGGTCTTTCTGAAACCGCTGAAGGCGGGCAACCTGCTTAAGGTCAGCATTGCGCGGCAGCGGCTCGCTCGAAAACCAGACGTGAACGAACTTGTTCTGCGCGATTGCCCTGTCGATTTCTTCAGCGGTTCCCGACACAGCATTGGTTGTTGCTTGTCCGAGTCGACTGTCGAATAGCGCGACGACGATGTCTGACGAATCGACAAGTTGCTCGTTGATACTTCCCTGAGCGCCACGTGAATCCATCACTGGGATGGCATCCGATTTCCAGTGCTGTGGTAACACAAACACGCCGTCACGTTCACCCCGCGACGAGTTCAGTCCATAGATCGCGTTCTTAACTGCCTCGACCTCTTCAGCGGTATCTCCCGGTGCGGAAATCAGAACCTTTATCGTTGTCGAATCGAACACCTAACCTCCCGCACAGTCGGCGCGGCCGCAACCTATCTTTCCGCGATTGCCACGATATCGACGCAGGCTGCCACTCGGTAGACCGTTGCAGCAATATTCCAAGAGCCAGCAGGATAGCGGCCCTATTCCTCGATAGCCCTGGCTGGGTTCTGAGGATGTCGAATACACGCCGCCAAGGCTGCGCCTCGGCGAGCTGACCGTGTCGTGCCGGAAGTCGTCGGGCGTCGACAGGGAGTGCAACAGCCTTTTGGTCGCTGGTTCCTCGCCCTCTGTCCAGACCGATTCGGAATACATCTCCAACCGACGAGTCAGATGCCAGCGCCCGATGCAAGTCGGTCGTCGATCCTGGACGCAATGTCCAAGGCCCGAACTTGGTGGGGACCAGTTCATTGCGAAAGGCGATGAATTATGTCCACTCCACCTTGTCATCGGCCCGAACTATCTATTGCTGACCCGCCATTGACGCCGTCAAGACCCGAATGCGAAACCGCAGGTAACGAGCGGGACTGAACCGGAGCCGAATCGAGTGAACCGCAGGTGGGCACGTGTTTTTCCTGGTAGGGCATCGGTTTCGATTCCCGGCAGCTCCACCGATTTAATGTGCAATTCTGTAGCCGCTTCAAGCTATGGCGATCGGCTCGTCAACGATTCCGGGGGCCGTCTGTTCTCGAACGCCCCGCATACCGCGACCTTCGCGGTGCCGTCCTCATAGATGGTCGGCAGTCATCGCTGTCCTTCAAGGAACGCGGCCAAGCCGGAGGATTTGGAGCGCTGCTATCGATGGAATTGATGAGCGCGACGAAAACACCCTGGCCGATCATGGCCGATCATGCCAACGAAAGCCGTTAAAGCCCCTCGGGCAGGGCATCGCGAGTCAGCTCGCAATGCCCGCTAGGGCGTAGATGTCTTTTTGGATCGTCTCGCAGATGTCCTCGAGGGGGAGGTCGTTCGCGTCATATCCGAAGGGGTCTTCGATCTCGACGCCGATTTCCTCGATGCCGAAGAATGTATAAGTAATGATCAGGACGTCGATAATGGTCGTCCAGCCGAAGGTCTCGACCATGGCGAAGGGGAGGGTGAAGCAATAGAGCACAAGCGCGCGGCGTAGGTGAACGGCGTAGGCGAAGGGCATAGGCGTCTTGCGAATTCGTTCGCAGCTGCCGAGGTAGTCGATTAGCAGCTGAATGTTCTGGTCCAGCGTCGTCAGCATGATGTCAGAGATGAGGTCGCGCTCGCCCGCCTCCCGGAGGCAATCAGTCATGTTGCCGGCGACAGCGAGGGCGGGATGTTGGGCGTTGATCGCCTGCTGCGCCTCAGCAGGTGGAAGTTCGGTGATGTGCGGCCCGAGGCCTTCGGTGCCGCGCAGGCGGTGCATGACCGCCCAGGGAAAGGCGGCTGTCCATCGGGTGAGCCGGGCGACCAGCGCCGGATCGCCCTTAACGTATGCGGTCGTGCTTCGCACCAGGTTTCGTGATTCGTTGACGATCCCTCCCCATAGTCTGCGTCCCTCCCAAAAACGGTCGTAGCTAGAGCTGGTACGGAACACCAGCAGCAGACCGAGGGCGAGGCCCATCAGGGTGTGCAGCTGGATCGGCATGCCGACCGGAAAGACATAATTATGAAAGGCAACAACCGCCGCCGACCAAGCCACGCATAGGGAGACCCGACCGATGATCTCCCGCACCAGCGAGCCGCGGATATCGAAAAAGTGGCTCAGCCATTTGTGCGGATCGTAGTCAATCATAGATTTCTTCCGCCTAAATGGGATGAATGGTTAGTAGGCGCCGGCGCGGGGTCTTTGTGAGGGCTGCTGTGGCAACGGTTCTGGCACGCTCAGACTGCGGAGCACGCTCCCGCTCGCACCGTCGCCGGATCGTGCCAGATTTGGATGCTTGGCGCAACAACCTTGCAATTGACGACTGAGCAGCGCCCGGTGGCGGTGGAAGAGCTCCGTCAAAATCCACCTTGTCCCCGGCGCCGTCCAACGCTAACTGGCCTTGCTCGTGGCTACCTGACCTGGAGCAGGTCGACCACGAAGATCAACGACTCGCCGGGCTTGATGACGCCACCGGCGCCACGCTCGCCGTAGGCGAGGTGGGCGGGAATGACCAGTTGCCGGCGACCGCCCACCTTCATGCCCTGCACGCCCTGGTCCCAGCCCTGGATGACCTGGCCGACGCCGAGTTGGAATGTCAACGGGTCGCCGCGGTTATAGGAAGCGTCGAACTCTTCGCCGGTGGAGTGTGCGACGCCGACGTAGTGCACGACCACCGTGTTACCGAAGGTAGCCTCCGCGCCGTCGCCCTCGACGACGTCGGTGATGACCAGGTCGGTGGGCGGCTCCCCGCCGGGGTAATCGATCTCGGGCTTCTTTGCAGTCATGTCCACCACATTGGCAGATGGTCACCGGCGGTCTTGCCGACGGGTGGTAGGTCTGGGACCAAGTCCTTGGCCTGGTTGCTTGGCTCAGAATGTTAAGGCGACCGGTTCGCTTTCGGCTGCTCCACTGATCTTCGCGCCGGCGGGACTAGCACCGTCGTCGCTGGCACCGCGCTCAGGTCTATCGACGTTGATCCCCGCCAACTGCTGCCGTCAGCAGCGACTGCGCATTTGGGGGTAATCTCGCGCCAATTCAAATCGTTTGGCGCAGGACCATTCACCGTTTAGCATCTCAACTCGACAGTGGGTCAGGGTCGATTCCCTGCAGATTCACCATTCGAGAATCGACGATTAGAGCGGGTGCAATGACGATTGACGGCGTCTACAAGAACCGCCACGCAACCAACTGGCACCGCGACATCGCGGAAGCCAACACCGTGCTCTGCACTCAGGTCGGCTCCGGGCTGCACGGTGTCACCATCGCGGGTACCGACGACCGCGACGAAATGGGCATCTGCATCGAACCGCCGGAGTGCGTCATCGGCCTGCGCCAGTTCGAGCAGTACCAATACCGCACCCAGCCCGAAGGCGTCCGATCCGGCGCCG
This sequence comes from Mycobacterium sp. NGS61, assembly GCF_059812325.1. Taxonomy (NCBI): domain Bacteria; kingdom Bacillati; phylum Actinomycetota; class Actinomycetes; order Mycobacteriales; family Mycobacteriaceae; genus Mycobacterium; species Mycobacterium sp. NGS61. Next base: position 444,022 of record NZ_JCALCL010000001.1, on the reverse strand, counting down.
GGGACCTCGATCTGGTCATCTACAGCCTGCGCAAGTGGGCGAGGCTCGCAGCGGCCGGCAACCCCACCGTGTTGCTCCTGCTGTTCGCTCCGGAGAGCGAAATCGTCAAGATCGAGGAACCTGGGCGCGATCTGCGTCAGCACCCCGAGCTGTTCCTGTCGCGCGACTGCGGCCGTCGTTTCGTCGGCTACCTCGACGCTCAGCGAGAACAGATGCTCGGGCTGCGGTCCAAGCACACCAATCGTCCCGAACTCATCGAGGTGTTCGGCTTCGACACAAAATTCGCCTATCACGCTGTGCGACTTGGCATTCAGGGCCTTGAGCTGCTCACCACCGGGCGCATCACGTTGCCGATGCCGGAACCGTCGCGCAGCTGGCTGTATGACTTGCGCATCGGCAAGGTCGACAAGCAGACCGTCCTCGACACGATTGACAACGTGCGCAACGAGCTCGTCGCGCATACGGACAGCTCGGATCTGCCGGATCACTGCGACTACGACAAATTGAACCGGTGGTTGGTCGACTCCCACAACCGTTGGTGGCAGCGATGATTGGATCCGCGGCCGGATCCCGCGCTCAGTCGAAGAGTTGATCGAGCGCTTTGCGTTCGAGTTCCACCCAGCGTTCGATCCGAGCACGGACCTTGTTCACCTCGTCCGGGCTCAGATGCTCGGCACCGTCGGGGGTGATGCGGCACATATCCATCGGGCCCCCGACGCTCGACGACGAAGCGTCCAGCGCGTCGAGCACTCGTAGCGCGGCAACCAGCCCGTGGTCCACGTCGCGCTCGGTCATGCGGAAGTGTGCCAGCAGGGCGTGCGCCTGCTGCGCCATAGCCGCGCCACTGCCGATGGCTTGGAAGCCGGTCTCTTCGTGGTGTCCGATCAGACCGTTGGGGTCCACGTCGATGATGAACGGGACGTCACCGGCGTACCCCGCGGCGAGGACGTACGTGGCAGGTGTTCCTGCGGGCTGCTGTGCCGGCACATGCTCGATGTAGTTCTCGTAGTGGTATTTGAGTACCGGCAGTACCCGGGCCTGCAGCGCATGGCCGATGTCTCTTGCCTCCACCACCGACTCGGCCTCGGATTTGAAGATCTGCTCGAGGTCGTACAGCACGGCGCGGGAGCCGCTGCCACCCCACGCTGCATGTTTGCCCAAGGGATGCAGTTTCTGTGCGGGATAGGTCAGACCGCGACCACCGTCGGTGATCTGCGAATCGGAGGCCATCACAATGCCGTCGGCGCAGCGGAGCGCGATAACGACGGTCACGGCAGAATCCTTGTGGAAAGCATCTGCCGATCGTCTCACGGAGGGTATGCGGGGCGCGCCGAACATTTGTGGGCTGCTCGATTTCGTGTAGATGCAACAGCCTCGCTCCGATCGCGGTAGCGCTGCCACGCACGACCGGATCGGCTCCGGCCCGCGCGCACGGCTAAGCTGCCCTTTGGCCCGGCGACTGGAGGTCTGCAGTGCGAGGATTCGTTCGTGCGGTGGCAGTGTCATTGGCTGTTGGCGTGGTGCTTGTCGGGTGTAGCCATTCGACCGAACAGCAAGCCAAGCCCAAAGTCGGCCCGTGGGGCGTCAACCTGTCCGACATGGACCGTTCCGTGCGGCCCGGCAACGACTTCTTCTCATACGCCGTGGGTACGTGGGCGAAGAACGCCAAGATTCCCGCCGACAAGGTGTGCGCGGGCGTCAATCTCGATGTGCAGAATCAACTCAACGCGGACCTGAGGGCGATTGTCGAGGGCGCCGGCGCCAAGCACGCACCCGCCGGCGATATCTCGCAGCAGATCGGCGACCTGTTCGCGTCCTATATGGACGAGGCATTGCTGAACCGCAAAGGCGTCGAACCGGTGCGGCCCTTCCTGGCGTCCATCGAAGCCGTCAACGACCGGCCGGCCCTCGGCGCGGTGCTCGTCTCGTTCAACGGCAAGACGCGGGTCAGTGACCCCTTCCCGGTCTCGGTGGAGATCGACCCCAACAACCCCACGCGCTATGTGCCCATCATCTGGCAGGGCGGCCTTTCGCTCGGCGAACGCAGCTACTACGTGGACACCGACGCCGAATCAGTCGACCTGCGCAACAAGTTCGTCGCCCACGCCGCCCGGATGCTCGGCCTGGCCGGGTACACCGACGGCCAACAGCAGGCCGAACAACTTCTCGCCCTCGAGACCAAGCTGGCAGAGGTGCAGGTGCCGCGCGAGGACGAGCGGGATGTGGTCAAGACCAACAACATGATGCCGCGCGCTGAGGTCGAGCAACTCGGGCAGGGCGCGCCGCTGCATGATCTGTTCGACGCGCTGCAGCTGCCGGCGGTGACCGACTTCCAGGTCGGTATGCCGGACGTATTACGAAAGACCGCAGGGCTTTTCGCGACTGAGCCGCTGGACTCGTGGAAGTCCTACCTGCGTTACCAGGTCCTCAACGCTTACAGTGGTGACCTTTCGACGCCATTCGCCGATGAGCTGTTCGACTTCTACGGCCGAACCCTGTCCGGCGCCAAGGACCGTGCACCGCGGGTCGAGCGCGGCGTCTCCCGAGTGAGTAAGGGGCTCGGCGACCCGGTCGGCGAACTCTATGTCAACGCGCATTTCAGCCAGCAGACACGAGACAAGGCGCGGGCGCTGGTGGAAAACCTGCGCACGGCATACGGCAAACGCATCGACGCGGCCACCTGGATGGCGCCGGAAACCAAGCGCGAAGCCCAGGCCAAACTCGCAGCGCTGGTCGCCAAGATCGGCTACCCCGACCAGTGGAAGTCCTACGCGACGGTCAAGATTGCGGCGGACAACCTCGTCGGCAACGGCGACGCACTGTCGGTCTGGTCCTGGAACGACGACCGCAGCAAGTTGGGCAAGCCGATCGATCGCGGCGAATGGAGCATGACGCCGCAGACCAATAACGCCTACTACTCGCCGCGGCTCAACGACATCGTCTTTCCCGCGGCGATCCTGCAGCCGCCGAACTACGACCCGGCAGCCGATCCCGCCGTCAATTACGGTGCCATCGGCGCCACCATCGGTCACGAGATGAGCCACGCCTTCGACGACCAGGGCCGCAAGAGCGACGGCACCGGTATGCAGCGCGACTGGTGGACCCCGGCCGATGCCGACCGTTATACGGCCGAGTCCAACAAACTCGTCGCGCAGTTCAACGGATACGAGCCGCTGCCGGGCAACCACATCAACGGAGCGGTGACACTCGGCGAGAACACCGCCGACCTCGCCGGACTGCGCATCGCCTACGACGCGTACAAACTGTCCCTCGGCGGAAAAGAGGCGCCGGTCATCGACGGCTTCACCGGTGATCAGCGGTTCTTCCTCGCGTTCGCGGCGAGCTGGCGGGAGGTCTGCCGGCCCGAAACCGAACGCCACCGGTTGCTTTCAGATGTCCACAGCCCGGCCAAGTTCCGGGTCGACGGGATCGTCCGCAATATGGACGAATGGTATGCGGCGTTCGATGTCCAACCGGGCGACGCGTTGTACCTCAAGCCGGAAGACCGCGTCCGCGTCTGGTGATCGAGTCGTCCTGACGACGTCCGTGAAACGAATCGCGGCCGCCCAGCGATAACAGCAACGTAACGAGTTGTGCCTCGGCTGGGCGGGGAAGCGTATGAAGGCCAAGCGAATCGCGGCGGTCATCGCTGTGAGCAGCGCCCTGATGCTGGGATCCTCGCTGCCTACCGCGGTCAACGCCGACACGGTGACCATCCGGACGAAAGGCGCTACCACCAACCGCAACCCGCTCGGTGGCTACGAGGGCTACTGCACCTGGGGTGCCCAGGAACTGATACACGCTCACACCGGTTACTACGTCGCAGCACTCACCGGCAACGCGGAGATCTGGGCCAGCCAAGCTGGGGCGGCGGGTTGGACGGTGGTGAGCGAAGCGCAGCCCCGCTCAATCGCCGTTTACAGCAGTGCACTGGTCGGGGGAGTCGGTCACGTCGCCTGGGTCGATGTCGTCGACGCCGGCGAAATGGCAATCACTGAAATGAATTTCGGACCCGGTGCCAGCGCCGCGAACGGCTTCCGCACAGCGGGTTTCGGCGCGTTCGATTCGCGCACCGTGCGAGAAATCCCGGGCGTGAGTTACATTCTGATCCCCTGATGCGCAGGGAGTCCGCACCTGCGTGTCCAAAACCGTTGTGGCACTATGCCAATGCAGTACTCAAGAACGTCCCGGCCCCGTAGGTGGCCAACAGAGTGGACAGCGTGCCGAGTAGGGCGACCACGATGAACGGCGACAGGATCAGTGCGCCCAGCGGTATGAGGGTGACCAGGGCGTTGTCCTCAGCCGGGGCGATGCAGCTTACTCGTCGCTTTCCCGGGGAAGCCGCCTTTCCGAAGTCAAGTACGCGCAAATTGCCGCAAGCCGCTAGGCGCTTGCACCATTTGGGCATAAGCTCCGATTACTCGGCGATCGATTGACTGGGCAACCCGCGTTGCCCTGAGGCGGTGGGGAGCGACGCAGTGTCATCTGTTTTTTTATTGCCCGACGTCATGTTCACAGCGGCCGGCGACGCGGCGTCAATTGGCGCAACCGTCTCGACGGTGAACAAGGGCGTGGCCGATGCCACTACGGGGGTATTGGCCGCCGCCGAAGATGAGGTATCGGCGGCGATCGCCGCGCTGTTCTCTGCCCACGGCCAGGGTTATCAGGCGCTGAGCGCGCAAGCGGCGGCGTTCCACGAGGAATTCGTCCGGGCGCTGACCAGTGCCGGCGGCGCCTATGCCGCCGGTGAGGCGGCCAACGCTGCGTTGCTGGATGCCGTCCAGTTGGTGGAGCAGTTTCCCGCTGAGGTCGCCACCGGATTTGCCCGGGTGGGCAACGAAATCTTCACCTTCATCTTCGGCGCGCCGGCCGGGCCGCCCATCCCGGCAACGCAGACCGGCGGCTTCTCGGGCGCGCCGTCCTTGATAACCCGTTTCGAAGAAGCGTTGTTGTATCCGCTCAAACCGCTGCTCAGCGTGTCGGGGCTGGAGACCTACCTGGCAGCGCCGGGTAATCCGCTGTTGGCGTTGGTGGCCAGCGACATTCCACCGTTGTCGTGGTTCATCGGCAACTCTCCGCCGCCGTTCTTGAATTTGCTGCTGGGAGAAACGGTGTCGTACACCTCGACGCCGGAGGGGATGAGCGTCGTGCACATCACGCCGATGAATGCCACCGGTGAGCAGGTGATCGCCATTCACGGCGGTGCCTTCATCTTCCCGCCGTCATTTCTGCACTGGATTCACTACTCGGTAATGGCATATACGACCGGTGCGACTATTCAGGTGCCCATCTACCCGTTGCTGCAGGAGGGGGGTACCGCCGGCGTCGTGGTGCCTATGATGGCTGACTTCATCGCCTCGCAAACCGGGCTACACGGAACGCCCAATGTCAGCGTGATCGGTGACTCCGCAGGTGGCAATCTCGCTCTGGCTGCAGTTCAACAGATGGTCATTGACAATGCCACCCTGCCGTCGTCGATGGTGTTGCTGTCACCGTGGTTGGACCTGTCGATGACGAACCCGAATATTGCTTTCGTTCAGGATCCGCTGTTACCTGTCGGGCTTGCGCAGCAATTCGGCAAACAGTGGGCAGGTAGTCTTCAGCTGGATGATCCCTGGGTTAGTCCGTTGTATGGCGACCCCATCGGTCTCCCGCCAACGACGGTGTATACGGGCAATTTGGATATCCTCTCGCCGGATGCGATTCTGCTCAAGCAGTTAGCGGCCGACGCCGGGATCGCGAATATGAACTTTGTATTAGCTAACGGCCAAATCCACGACTGGCTGATCCTCACTCTGGACGGTCCGCAATACTGGTCGCAGATCAACCGAGAACTCGGTATCGCAGCTTGAGTGCAGGATCCGCGTGATCCTGTCCGTCGACCTCGGCAAAACGTCGTGTCGGGCCGCCGCAGCCGGCCGCAGAGCACAGGTACCGGGCGCGCCCGGCCTCGCGTCGCCCGGGGGAGTGCGGGCTGCGCAGGCGGCCATCCTGGCGGTGGCGCGGCAGTTCGAGCCCATCGACGACATGATCGTCGGGGCTGCCGGGGCGCTGACGGCACCGGACCAAGCCCGCCAACTCGCTGCGGTGCTGCTGCATTCGATAGGCGCGGCGCGGGTGACGGTGACCAGCGACAGCGTGATCGCGCACGCGGGCGCGCTGGACGGCAAGCCCGGCGTGGTGCTGATCGCGGGCACCGGCGTCGTTGCACTCGCGATCGACGCCGACGGCGCACTGCGGGTCGCCGACGGCTGGGGCCCTTGGCTGGGCGACGAGGGCGGTGGCGCGTGGATCGGCGCCGCCGGGTTGCGCGCCGCCTTGCGAGGTCTGGACGGACGCGGTCCGTCCACCGCCTTGCTCGATGCTGCGCACCAGCGCTTCGGTCCCCCGCGCACCTGGCCCGGGCAAGTCAACGATGCTGCCGCCATGGCCGAGTTTGCGCCCGATGTTATTGCCGCGCAGCAGGATTCCGTGGCAGCAGCGATAGTCGACGCGGCCGCCGCAGCCCTTGCCGCGGCGGCGCGGGCAGTCGGCGCCGGCCCGGTCGCGATGGTCGGCGGACTGGCCGGTGTGACGGCGCTGTCCAAGCACCTCGATCTCGTCCAGCCGGCCGGCGACGCACTCGACGGGACATTGCGACTCAACGCGATCCACGAGCCGCACGTGATCCGGCTGCGGGCGAGCGCCGTCGCCGCCAACAAGCTCGACACGCTCGCCACCGAAGGCGTCCGGCCCGACTCGCACGACCTTGATACCCGGCCCGTCAGCGAGGTCGTCGCGCTGCTCGTCGCCGCCGAGCACGAGGCGCAGCAGGCAATTGCGGACGCACTTCCGCAGATCAGCGCTGCGGCCGAGGCGATCGCGGCGCGACTCGAGAGCGGCGGCCGGTTGACCTACGCCGGTGCCGGTACGCCGGGCCGGCTCGGTGTGCTCGATGCGGCCGAATGTGGACCCACCTTCAACACCGACCTGGTGCGCGGTGTCATCGCGGGCGGACCGACGGCGCTGACCCAGGCGGTCGACGGCGCCGAAGATGTCTTCGACCCAGCGGATCTGGCCCACCTGACCGGGGCCGACGTGCTGGTCGGGATTACCGCGTCCGGTCGCACCCCGTACGTGCTCGGCGCGCTCGCACACGCGCGGGCGGTGGGTGCGCTGACCGTTGCCATCGTCAACAACCGCGGCAGCGAAGCGGCTGCCGACCTCATGATCGAGTTGCTGACCGGACCTGAGGTGCTGGCCGGATCCACGCGGTTGACCGCCGGTACCTCGCAGAAGGTGGTGCTCAACGCGTTGTCGACGAGCGTGATGACCGCGCTCGGCAAGGTCTACGGCCCAAGGATGGTCGACGTGCGTGCCACGAACGCGAAGCTGCGGCGCCGCACGGTTCGTATTGTCCGGGATGCGGCCGGCGTCGACGAACAGACCGCCGCCGCCGCGCTCGCGGCCGCAGGCGGTCACGCCAAGACCGCGATCGTCGCGCTGCTCGCCGGCGTCGACGCGGTCGCCGCTGCCGGACTGTTGCAGCGCGCGCGGGGACACGTGCGGTCCGCGCTGAGCGGGCGGCCGTGATGCGCAGAGCCGGGGCACTCGCAGCGGTGGCGCTGATCGTCCTCGCCGGCTGCTCGCATCGTGAATCAGCACCGACGTCCAGTTCCAGCGCGCCACCGTCGTCATCGACCATCACCCAAACTTCGCCTCGCGCAACGGTTCCGAAGATCGCCGAGGCGCCCACGCCGCCTGCGTTCGCGCCGGTCGCCACACTGATCAACGATGCGATCGCGGCCGAAAAGCTGCCCGGTGCGGTCATCGTCGTCGGTCACGGCGGCGACATCGCCTTCCGCCATGCGTATGGCTCGCGCAAGCTGGCCAGCGAACCCGGGCTGGACGGACTGCCCGCCCCCGCTGAACCGATGACCGAGGACACGATCTTTGACCTGGCGTCGCTGACCAAGCCGCTGGCAACGGCGACCATCGTCATGCAGCTCTACGAGCAGGGCAAAGTGCGGTTCGACGATCCCGTGCAGCAGTATCTGCCCGACTTCAACACGACCAACGATCCGCGACGGGCGCAAGTCACCGTCCGCATGCTGCTCACCCACACCTCGGGCGAGACCGGCGACGTCGAACTCAAGGACCCGTGGGGACTGGAACGCACCGACAAAGCTGAAGGCATTCATCGCGCACTGACGACGCCGCTGGAGTCCGGACCGGGGCAGGGTTTCCGGTACTCCGATATCAACTTCATCCTGCTCGGCGCGCTGATCGAGAAAGTCACCGGGGAAACTGAAGACGTCTATGCCGCCGAGCACGTGTTCGCGCCGCTCGGTATGACAGACACCCGGTATCTGCCGGTCGCCAAAGCCTGTGGGCCACACGTGATCAGAGGTGCCGCCATCGGCTGGGCACCGGGTGGGGCGCCGGCCGGCTGTGCTGCCGGGACCTGGAGCACCGATCTCTTGCCGCGCATCGCCCCGACGGCGCGCGACGAAGAGAGCAGAGGTGATCCGGGTAAGAATCCCGACATCGATCATTTGTTGTGGGGCACAGTGCATGACACGACGTCGCGGCGGATGGGCGGAGTGGCCGGGCATGCCGGCGTGTTCTCGACGGCGCACGACGTCGGCATCTTCGCCCAGGCTCTCTTGGACCGCCTCGCTGGCCGCCCGAGCCAATTCCCGCTCAGCCAAACCACTTTGGAGTTGATGACGACTCCGCAGCAGCCGGGACATACGGCGCGGCAACTCGACGCCGCCAACGCCGCAACCCGGGAAGCTATCGCACAGCGACCGAACACCCGGGATCCGCTGCTGGCTCCGCGCTATCCAGCGATCGCGGGCCAGAACCTGCGCGGCTTCGGCTGGGACATCGACACCCCGCTGTCGGGGCCGCGCGGGATGGTATTCCCCATCGGGAGTTTCGGCCACACCGGCTTCACCGGAACATCCATCTGGATCGACCCGGTGTCGAACAGTTACGTTGTGTTGCTGGCCAATTCGATCCATGTCCGCGGCAGTCCACCCATGTCGGATCTGCGCGCTGAGGTGGGCACGGTAGCGGCCCGGGCACTGGGTCTGTAACGCTCAGATCCGCTCGAAGTGCTGATAGTCCGGGGTGCGCCAGTAGCCGCCCCACTGCCAGCCGCGTTCGGTGAAGACCTGCTCGGCGGGGTCGCCCCCGTGGATGAGTCCAGGGTCGGTACGGCTGCGGTCGAGGTATTCCGAGGCGTTCCGTGGTTCGAAATACCCGGTGACGTACAGGCAGGGGTTGATCAGCGGATTGATGTCGATCGCCCGGCCGTACGCGTGCGGCGACCACTCACCGGAGCCGGGTATGCGTCGGCAGTTGAACGCCGACGTGTTGTTGTCCTCCATGGACAATTCGTCGTCGGCCTCGGCGTAGTGGTCCACTGTCTGCATCTTGTCGACCGGATAGCGCAGCAATTGCAGCCGCCCGAAGATCGCGATGACATCTGGCACCAGATCTTGGTGCACGACCAGCACGCCGCGGTGGGTCTGGCCGTCGAACCCGACATAGTCGATGTCGACCCGGCGCAGCTGCTCGGGTCCGACGGGACAACCCGGCTGCCAGGTGTTGCCCAGCTCCGCGGCGGTCACCGGCTGCGCGGTCGGGGCGGGCGGTGTTGGCGGTGAGCTGGTCGAAGCCGGCGCAGCCGCCACCGACGAGGACGGTGTCGCGGTGGGCGACGGCGGGGGCGCGGCAGGGGCGCACTGCACCAGCAGCACAACGGCCGCGACCACCTGGGCCAGCAGCGCACCCCGCCGCATCGGACCGGCTCGGTCAGGTCAGCACGAGTGCTGGCACATCCGGGCGGTGGACGATCTCGTTGGGCACCTTGAACAGGTCGATCATGTTGCCGCCCATAACTTTTCGGACGCCCTCAGCATCGAGCCCCTGTTCTTCCAGGTCGGCGACGAGGTTGATCGGGTCGGACAAGCCTTCCGGATGCGGCCAATCGGAGCCGAAGATGACGCGATCGATGCCGCACAGATCGGCCATCTGCTTGAAGTTGTCCTCCCAGAACGGCGCGACGTACACGCAGCGCTTGAACGCCTCGATCGGGTCCTCAGGGAACTCCTGCGGCATCTTCGAATAGACGTTCTTGAATTGGTAGAACAGGTAGGGCACCCACGACCCGCCGTTCTCCACCGACAGCACGCGAAGGTCGGGATTGCGGGTCAGCGCGCCGTGGCAGACCAGCGCGGCCATGGTGTCCTCGATGGGCCGCTTGCCCATCGCGACCATCCGGAACGCGGTCGGCTTGAACGGCTTGTACTCGTCGCCGGGCTCCCAGTCGTTGAGGTATTCGGCGTAGCCGCTGTCGGAGGCGTGCATCGACACCGGGATCCCGGCTTTGACGCACGCATCCCAGAACGGGTCGAACTCGGGCAGGCCGAGGGAGCGGGTGCCGCGGTATCCCGGTACCGGCGCGGGCCGGACCAGCACGGTCTTGGCGCCCCGCTGCAGACACCAGTCGAGTTCCTCCAGTGCGCGATCGACATTGGCGAGGTTGATGACCGGCGTGGAGAAGATACGGTCCTCGTAGTTGAACTGCCAGGTCTCATACATCCACTGGTTAAGTCCGTGGATGATGTCCAGGATCAGGTCCGGGTCGTCCTTCAGGCGTTCCTCGACCAGGGAGGCCAGCGTCGGGAACATCAGGGTGTAGTCCAGGCCGAGGCCGTCGAGGACCTCGAGGCGCGCCGCGGGATTGCGGAAGGCCGGGATGGCCTTCATCGGCTTGCCCATGACCTCGCGGAAGCTCTTGCCGCCGCTGCCGTGCCGGAAATACTCCTCCTGGGCACCCGGCCGGGCAACGATCTCGAACGTCGGGTTGGGGATGTAATCGCTGACCACGTTGCGCACCATGATCTTGGTGCGGCCGCGCACATCGATGTAGTCGATCACGCCTTTGCGATGATCCGGCAGGAACTGGGTCAGCGCTTCTTTGGGTTCGTAGAAGTGGTTGTCCGCGTCGAACACCGGGTAGGAAAGATTGCGTGACGGCATGTCGTCTCCTGGAAGTCTTGTGCATCAACCGGTATCGGCTGGTGGTGCCGAGCTACGGTAATGACATTACCACTTTCCCTCGGCCAGCAATACCCGCCGCCGGCCTGCGACCCGCGGTGCCGTGAGAATGGCGTTACCTGCCGACCGGCGCCAGGCTAGTCCGCCGGGTCGAGCAGGACGCAACGCGACACCGAAGTGAGGTAGGCCGACCCTAGCCGGCTGCCTGCAGGGTGATGTCGGACAGTTGTGTCCGGCTCTCGCCGTTGGTGGTGCCCAGCGTGGAGATCCACACCAGCACGTTGGAGGTCTTGGTCTGTTTGGTCACCGCGATGCGGTTACGCCCCGGCTGTAACGACGTCGTCGGGGACAGCTCGACGGTGTCTTCGAGTTTGGCCGGCTTGTCGGTGGGCGACGAGCGGATCTGAATCTGGGTGCCGGTACTGGGCACGTCCAGCGACACGGCGCTGAGTGTGGTCGGCTCAGCCAGATGCAGTAACAAACCCATCCCCTTGAGGAACTTCGGGAAAGGGACAGCGTCCCGATAGGTGACCGTGGACCAGCCAGTGTCCGGGTTGCCGTCGATCGCCAACCCGGCATCCTGCGGATTGTCCGGGGCGCCGTCGGGGGAGAACACGGTGGCGCTCACCGGTTTGACGATCGGTCCCGGTCGAGTCGAGGTGCCCTGGGTGAAGTACAGCACCGCGGCGGCGGTTAAGGCGATGACGCCAACGACGGCCGCGACGGCGATGGTCCAGACCATCGCCCTTTTGCGCGTCTTGCCGCCGGACGATGTGGCGCGGGCCGCGGGCGCGTTCCGCTTGGTGCCCACACCGGTGGAGAGATTGACGACCTTATCGGCGTCCAGAGTCTCGCCGTCCCAGGCGCCGCTGACCTCCACGGCGTTGCCGTCCATGAGTTGACCGGCTACCAGATCGGTCTGTATCTCGACCGGAACGGGACCCTGGTGGTTGCCGGGCGGCTCGGTGGTGAGCAGTTGGAAGGTCAGGATCCCAACCTGGTCGTGGGCGCCGACCGGGGTCTGCTGCACCTGGCGGGCCGTTCCGTGCAGAGTGACACGCTCGAGACGTTGGGTGGACGGGCGTCCGGCCTCGCTCGGAGCCGGCGGCGGCGCCGGAGGCGCGGCACCGCGGCTGGGACCCAGTTGGGCCAGCGCGCGGGCGAACTCGGCACAGTTCGGGTACCGCTCACCGGGCTCTTTGGCCAGCGCCCGGGTCAGCACGGCATCGAGATGCGCGAGGTCGGGCCGGCGCTGCGAGATCAGGGGCGGCGGCGTGCTCAGATGGTGGCTGATCACCACGGCGCGATTGGAGTCGACGAAGGGCGGCGCGCCGGTCAGCAAGTGAAACGTGGTGGCGGCGAGCGCGTACTGATCGACTCGGCCGTCAAGTGGCTTGCCCAGGAGTTGCTCGGGTGCCACGTAACTGATGGTCCCCATGGTGACGTTCGCGTCGGTGAGGTTGCTGACGTCGTCGATTCTGCGGGCGATGCCGAAGTCGGTGAGCAGTACCCGACGGCGCAGGCCGTCGGTCACCAGGATGTTCTCCGGCTTGACGTCGCGGTGCAGCAGCCGACGGTCGTGACCGAAGTCCAGCGCATCGGCCACCGCCGCGACGATGTCGGCCACGTCTCGTTCGGGCATGCCGTCGGGGAAGCGTTCCCGGACTAACCGCCCCGCGTCGGTGCCGTCCACGTATTCCATCGAGATCCAGAGCCGACCGTCGTACTCACCGCGATCGAGGACGCTGACGATGTGCTGGTGCCACAGGGTGGCGGCCAACTCGGCTTCGCGAATGAACCTCGCGCGGAACTCGACGTCGGCCGTCGCAGGCATGGACAGGACCTTCAGCGCGTCTTGGCGTGGCAGGCGAGGATGCTGGGCAAGGTAGACCTCGCCCATGCCGCCAGAGCCCAGCAGCCGCTGGATCACGTAGCCGGCGAAGACGTCGCCGTGATTGAGCGGCATGCCCGACAGCCTACAAACCGGCGGGTGTCCCATGGTCAGGTCGCTCGGTGTCCAGCAGTCGTAGCGGATGCAGGCCGTCGACCGCGCCGACGAACGGCGGGTGGATGCTGTAGCCGAGCATGCGGCGGATGTCGTCGGAAACCTGTCGAGCGATGTCGCGGGATATCGACAAGGTGTAGGCCTCCATGGGTCGCAGCCACGGCTCGCAATACTGGGCGGTGATGGCCAGCCGCTCGCTGGTCGTCGTGTTCGCGCCGCCGCCGTGCCACAGGGTGCCGACGAAGAACACGCACGAGCCGGCGGGCATGACGACCGGTAACGCCGGGTCGTCCGGGCCCGGCCGGCGTTTGCCCCAGCGGTGACTACCGGGGTAGACGACGGTGGCGCCGTTGTCGGCGGTGAAGTCGTCGACGGCCCAGATGGTCGCCGCGGCCAACGGTTCCCGCGGTCGTGGAATGGGGTAGAACCCGTCGTCATGGTGGGCCAACTGGGCGGTCTCACCAGGCTGGATGTTGATGGCCTGCAACGCCGAAAGCAGGTAGTTAGGCATTAGCAGACGGTCGAGGACCGCCAGCACCCGCGGATGGTCGGCAACCTGATCGCAGGCGCGGGTCCTGCTCAGCACGCTGTAGATGCGTTGCGTGCGGCGCCCCTCGAAGGAATTGCGTCCGGTGTGTCCCAGCCAGGGCTGCACCACCTCACGAATGTGCCGGCACTGCTCGGCGCTGAGCAGGTTCTCCCAGACGACGTAGCCGTCCCGGGCCAGCGCGGCCAGGTCGGCTTCGACGATCGCGTTGTCGACCGAACTTCCGGCGGACGGGGTCCACCGATGCCGCTGCGCCAGATCCCCCCTGAGGTCCTCCAGCGTGGTGTCGGGCTGGTCGTCGATGCGCATCGGGCGGTCCTACTGACGGGCGGGTGTGGTGTCCTTGACCAGACTAAACGCGCATCAACGCCTGGTGTGACGGATCGCAGCCCGGGCGACGGTAGATCAAGATCACTACGAATAGTGTCAGCGGCGGGTTTCAGGCGACCGAGCCCGGCTATGCGATCAGAATGCGAAATTCAGCGCGCGACCGCGCAGATGCCGGCGACCGCGCCGCCCAGCTCAACGAGCAGATCGCCGAAGGCCACGACTGGGCAGACCGGGCCCGGCCCAACAGCTCGGGAGACCTGCACGGCGACGCCGCCAGCGAACATCGGCAGGCCGCCGGTGAAGGCCGTTCCAAGGCTGAGGCCGCGCGCGAGGAAGACGACAAGTGAAGCCCCGGTCACCGGGTTGTCGGGCCACCGCAGTCGAGTAGGGGGTCGTCTAGGCGCCGGGCCGCCCGTCGACCGCGGCGCGGCGCACCTGCTCCCGGGCGTGGAACTCCTGGTTCTCGCCCCAGCCCCGCATGCCGTTCCAGCGCCAATCGGTGAGTGTCCAATAGGTCAATCGGCCCGGCCAGCCGAGCCACCGCAGGGCCGTCCGCACCTGACCCTCGGCGTGCAGTGTTCGGCCGTGCTCGTCGACCGCCTCCACGACCACGTGGGCTGGCGCACCGTCGCGCCGCGCGGCGACGCGTCGCTCGCCCTGCACAAGTTCACCCGGGCGGCCGTCGGCGACCAGGTATCCGCCGACGACCTTATCGACACCCGGTTTGCGGCTGGCCATCGTCAGCGCGTGCCAGTGATCCTCGGGCGAGGCGACCGCCCACAGGTAGTCGCCTGACCGGGCCGCGCCGGACCGGTGCGGGCCCCAGGTCCGGTCGCGTATCGAGTAGCAGTCGATGTCGAAGTGTTCGCCGTCCAGCGTCAGCGTGCCGGTCATCCGACCGGGATGGTCGAAATGACCGGCCGTGTCATCGACCGGCCCGAGTGGGTGCGGCGGCATCAGCGCCGTCCACTCCAGCTCGAATTCGAGGCCGAGCAGCCCGTATTCGAGCCGATACCGCCGACTGCGTTCGACGACCTGGTGACGCAGGCTGTTCGGCAGCGTGAAATCCTCGAAATCGATTGACCCGGTTGGTGGTTGACGCCATCGCCAGTCATAGAAGAGGCAGTCGTGCGGTAGCTCGCCGGTCGGGTCCCACAGCGCCGGGCCACCCCCCGAGCTGACGCAGCGCACGTCGTGGAAGAAGTAGACGAATCCGTTGATGTCACGTTCGGGCACCGACACGGTGAAGCAACTGCTCTCGGCCCAGTCCGGCTCGGCGCTGGGCGGATGGAAATCGCCGTCGTGCGCGTCGGCATCACAAACCACGAAGACGAGTCAACAACCGCGATCGCGTCAATTCAAGCAGGCTCGATCAACAGCGTCGGCACCCCGCAGGTGCCGTCTTTGACGCTGATCACGCGGGTGCCGGGCTTGCGTCCGGGCCGGACCTCGGACACGTCCAGCCCGACCGCCGCGAGCCGCGCACGGGCGGCATCGGCATTCTGGACGCGCCAGGACAACCCCCAGACCTGATCGGTGCGGGCGGCCGGCCGCACGTCACGCAGCGGTTGTGCGATCTCGACGGTGACCCCGCCGACACGGAGGAACACCAGTCGCATGCCCCAGTCGGGAAAGCTGCGGTCCAGCGCGAGCCGCAGGCCGAGACCGTCGCGGTAGAGCGCGATCGCGGCGTCCGCGTCGCAGGTCTGTACCACCGCATGATCGATTCCGGTGACGATCGCATCCTGCGGGCCGATCGGTGACGCTTCGGGCAGCAGGTCGGGCGACTCGTGCTCGATCGCGATCACCAGCACGCCGCGGGTACGTGCTTCGGGCAGCAGTGCGCTACGCCAGCGCCGGACCGACCCGCTGTCGGTGTCGCGACCCACGCCGAATGAAACCGGGGACGGCTCAAGGCCGTTCGTGGCGAGTCGCGCGTGCGCGGTGTCGATGTCGGAGGTGGCGAACGCCAGCCCGATCGGTCCGTCACCGCGTTGCGCCAAGTGCGCCTCCACCGTGTGTCCGAGCGGGCCGTCGCCAACCGGAGTGATCAACTCCAGGTAGATGTTGTCGAGGCGGAACAGGACATTGGCCGTGCCCCAGCCCGGGTGATCGCCGCGCCACGACGGGTTGCGGGAGAACAGTGCGGCGTACCGTTGTGCGGCGGCGTCCAGATCGCGCACGGCGACGATCACGTGGTCGACGGCGTCGAACACCTCAGCGGCTCTCGGTCGAAATGGGGCGACAGTCCAGCGCTCCGGTGATCAGCATGGTGCGCAAGGCTTTCCGGTTGAGCTTGCCGCTGGGCAGCGTGGGGATGTCGTCACTTCTCGCAATCGCCCAGCGGGTCGGGACCTTATAGCCGGACAACTGATCGCGTGCCCGAGCCGCCACCGATGACACGTCGATCGGCTCCCACGCCGCAACGATCACTGCGCATACCGCCTCACCTCGCTCGGGATCGTCGATGCCGACGACAATGCACTGCGCGACATCGTCGAATTCCTCGATGACGGCTTCTACCTCGAGCGGGGAGACGTTGGCACCCGCTGTCTTGATGAGCTCGCTGGTCCGGCCGACGTAGAACAGGCGCGGGTCGTTGTCCCGGCGATAGACGCGGTCTCCGGTGTGATACCAACCGTCCGCGTCGAACGTCTCCCACCGCTCCCTCTTGTTGTAACCGGCCATCACCCCGATACCACGGACGAGGAGCTCGCCGGTGGTCCCGACCGGAACGGGCGCCCCCTGCTCGTCGACGATGGTCATATCGGTGAAGGCGAAGCCGCCCGCGGTCTCGGACATGGTGCGGTGCACCGGGAATCCGTCGGGCACATTGATCATCGCCAGGTCCAACGGCCCGTTCCGCAGCATCGGCGCGCTGCTCAGGTCGCGTGTCGCGAAGGTCGGATGTTCGCGCACGCGTTGGGTGAAGGCAGGCCACCCGACGATGCCGGTGGCACGTTCCCGTTCGATCAGATCCAGTGCCGTGCCGGCATCGAGGCGCGGCAGCACCAGCAGCGTGACGGGTTCGTGCAGTGCCCCGGTCGCGGCGAGCAGGCCGCCGATCCAGAAGAACGGCATGGCGCACAGGATCTTCGGCGGCGATGCCGGCCCGGTGAGTGCCTGAATGGCACTCGGCCATGTCGAGGTCTGCCGCACCACCGTGCCGTGGGTGTGCAGCACGCCTTTGGGATCTGCGGTGGATCCCGACGTGTGCACCATGATCGCCAGATCCGCAGCGGTCACTTCGCGTTCCGCCGCGGCCAGCAGTTCGTCAGGGACGTCGCAATCCCCGTCCCAGGATGTCGCCCAGGCGCGGTCCGTCTCCTCGGTGAGCACAATGCGCCGCAGATAGGGCACGGCAGGCAGCGCCAGCCGGTCGGCTCGCTGATCGGCTAGCTGCGGCAGAGTCGCTTCGAACAACTCGGCGACGTTCGTCTTGATCACCGTGCCGGGCGCGACCAACAGCCCAATGTCGGCCAGCCGCAGCACCTTTGCAAGTTCTGCAGGCGTATACATGGTGCTCAGCGGTACGGCCACAGCGCCGATCCGTGACACCGCCAGCCACCAGAGAATCCACTGCACGCCGTTGGGGAAGAACAGGCCCACCCGACTGCCCTTCCCGACACCGGCGGCGAGCAGTCGCTTTGCGATGCGCGCCGAGCGCTGTTCGGCGTCCCGATAGGTGATCCGCTCGGTCGGGGTGACCACATAGGTCTGCTGACCGAACAACCCGACACTGTGCGCGAGGAGGGCTGGGATGGAGAGCGGTCGCGGTTGGGTCACCCCCGGCTCCTCTCTGGGTCAGCCGTCAGAATTTCGCGACCGCGCCGGCGTCGACAGGCAGTGCTGCGCCGGTGATGTATTGCGCCTCGTCGGAAGCCAGGAACAGCACCGCGTTGCTGACCGCGCGTGCCTCGATCAGTGGCTTGGGCAACAGGTGAAACTGGCCGATGACCTCGCCGGCATCGTGCACGGTCGGGGCGGGCAGATCCGGACGCAGCGTCCGGCAGAACTGCTCGTTGTCGAGCATCGGGGTCAAGATGTTCCCGGGATGAATTGAGTTGACTCGAATCCATTGCGGGGCAAGCTCATTGGCCAGCGAGTTCATCAAACCGACCACGGCGTGCTTGGCCGAGGCGTAGTGGGCCATGTAGCCGCCGCCGCGAATGCCCAGCATCGAACTGACCAGGATGATGGAACCGCCACCGTTGGTCATGTGCGGCAGCGCCACTTTGACGGTGTGCCACACCCCGGTCAGGTTGATGTCCATCATCGTCTGCCATGTCGAGGGCTCGATCAGCGCGGCGGGTGCCGGGGAGCCGCTGATACCGGCGTTCGCCACCACGATGTCGAGCGCGCCCAAGGTGGCCACGCCCTGCTCGAGCGCGGCGCGAAGGCCGTCCAGGTCCCGCACGTCGGCCTTGGCGGTGACGATGCGCCGACCCGACTTCTGCACCAGGTCGGCGGTCTCGGCAAGGTCGGCGTCGGTCGCACCGGGATAGGCGACGCCGTCGATGTCCGCGCAGGCATCGACCGCGATGATGTCGGCGCCCTCCTCGGCCAGCCGGATCGCGTGTTCGCGGCCCTGGCCGCGCGCGGCGCCGGTGATGAACGCGACCTTGCCGGCGACTCTGCCCGGAGTGTTGGCTGTCATTGCGACCTTTCGCCCGATATCTGCATGAGGCTACGCGTCGAATTCGAGACAGGTCAGTTGCCCGCCTCGATGGCAGCAACCTTCGCGATCGCATCAGCCCCGCAGAAGGGCTGCAGGTCGACACCGCCGGTACCCAAGAGGAAATCGATGCGGCGTCTGAGGTCACCCGAGGAGACATGGGCGTACAGATTCGCGCCGGGACAGGAGGTTTGAGCGAAGTCGCGGTGTCCGGCCAGCGTGGTGGTCGCGATGCCGTATCGCTGGGCAGCCCACGCGAAGGCAAGTGCGGTGCCGTGCAATTGGGCCTCGGGCACTGGCTCGTGGTCGAAGTCGCCTTCGCAGATGATCAGGAAATGTCCGGTGGTGTCGTAATCCGTTGCGGTGTCACCGACGATGCCGGGGTTGCGCAGTTCGTAGATGTTGCCCTTGCCGTCGATCCCGAGGTGGTAGGCGATGTCGATCCAGCCCAGGCTGTCCTGGTGATACCGCTGGTCCTGGCGGAAACGGCCCGGCGCGTGGCTGTTGTCACCCAGCGCTACCGCCGCGTGGTGCAGGGTCAGCCGGTTCGGCGTGTGCGCGCGCCCACCCGGTCGCGCGGGCCGCGCGCCCCAGGCGTCTCGGCACAGCAACAACGCCGCAGTGGCCTTCGGGGCGGGTGCGGCCGGCGCTGCTGTCACCGGCGCCGTGGCGGCGGGTGCGGCGGGACTGGGCTCGCTGGGGGTGGGGCTCGCGGAGGTCGTGGTCGAACAACCGCCCACGGTCGCTGCCAATCCGGCGCTGCCGGCGAGCAGCAGCAGCCGACGGCGATTGACGGGGTCTTCCGCGTTCATGGTCCTCAATGTATTCGTTGCCCCGCCCGGCGACTCCCGGCCTGGTCGCTGAATATGCTGGATACTGCGTTATGCCGCTGACCCGTCAATTGCGTTGAGGAATTGTGCAGTGCCCGACGATCGACTGCTGGTGCCCGGCCAGACGTGCTGGCAGGTGGAGCGCGCCGATCAGTTTGCCTGCATCGTCGACGCCGCGGACTACTTCCAGCATGTCAAGGCGGCGATGTTGCGCGCCCGACACCGCATCATGGTGATCGCCTGGGATCTGGACGCGAGGATGACGTTCGAACGTGGCGCGAAAACCTTGCCGGGACCCAACCAGCTGGGCGCGTTCATGTACTGGTTGCTGTGGAAGCGGCCGGAGCTCGAGGTGTATCTGCTGCGGTCCAATCTGCGGTTGCTTCCGGCCTTTGACGGCATGTGGTACGGGGTGACCCCGACGTCGCTGCTGAATCGCATCAGCAGTAAGCGATTGAACTTCGCGGTCGACGGGGCCCACCCGGCCGGCTCGGTGCACCACCAGAAGATCGTTGTCGTCGACGACGTGGTGGCGTTCTGCGGTGGCATCGATCTGACCATCAACCGCTGGGACACCCGTGCGCATCGGCACAACAGCCGTAGCCGGCGGTCCGTGGGGCGTAGTTACGGCGCGCGGCACGAAGTTGCCGCCGCCGTGGACGGCGCCGCCGCGCGCGCCCTGGCGCAGCTGGCCCGCGAACGGTGGGAGACAGCCACCAATCAATCGTTGCGGCCGATTGAGGCCAAACACACCGGCTGGCCGAGCAAGCTGGAGCTGACCCTGCGCAATGTCGACGTCGGAATCGTGCGCACCTTGCCGGAATTGGAGCGGCGCGACGAGGTTCGGGAAGCTGAAGCGCTCAATCTCGAAGCTATTGCGGCAGCGCGGCACACCATCTACCTGGAGAACCAGTACCTGGCGGCGCGGCGGCTGGTCGATGCTCTGGCCGACCGGCTGAAAGAAGAAGAAGGTCCGGAGATCGTGATCGTGCTGCCGCGGCGGGGCAACAATGCTCTCGAGCGCGGCACCATGGACGGTGCGCGGCACCGCCTCATCCAATCGTTGTGGGCCGCCGACGAACACGGCCGCCTGGGGGTGTACTGGCCGGTGACCGACGGCGGCGCGCCCATCTATGTGCACTCGAAGGTCATGGTGGTCGACGACCGGTTACTGCGCATCGGTTCGTCGAATCTGAACAACCGGTCGATGGGGTTCGACAGCGAAAGCGATCTGGCCATCGAAGCCGATGCCGACAATCCGGACCACGACCACCTCCGCGACCAGATCACCGCTGTGCGCAACGATTTGGTGGCCGAACACCTGGGCGTGTCCGTCGCGGAGTTCGAGGACGCGCTGGCCGGGTCGCAGTCCCTACTCAAAGCGGTCGAAGAATTACGTGGGCAGGACAAGACGTTGCGCCCCTTCACCGAACAGACGGTGTCCGATGAAGCGAGCCCGTTGGCGGAGAACGATCTGATGGATCCCGACCACGTCCCGCATTCGCTGACCCGCAGTGTGCAGCGATTCATCGCAGGACTCAGGGAATGACGGCCGCGCCGGCCCGCCGCCGATTCGCTGACAGGTAGGCCGATCGACGGGCGATGAACCACGTCGCGAGCGGGCGCACCAGTCGCAGTACGGGCACCAGCAGCCCGAAATCCTTTCTCATGTCTCGTATTTGGTCATCGAGACCTCGTGTCTGGTACTGCAGCAACCGTTGACTCTCCTCGGTGTCCACCCAATCGCCGAAGAAACGAGCAGGTCTGCGTTGCACGAACGCGTCGCGCGGCAGCGGCCCGATGCCGATCGCGTTCATCAGTGTGTTGGTGAACTCGTAGTAAGTCATCCGGCAGGTCGCACCTCCGGCGATGTAAAGAGTCTTGCCGACTGTCCTTTCGTCGGCGACGGCGCGGGCGAATGCCATTCCGGCGTCGGCGGGATGGAGAAATTCGAACCGCGCGTCGGGGCTGAACTCGAACATGATGCTGGGGTCCTGCGCCTGCAGGTGGATCGGCGTCACCGCGGCAAGCCGCAGGATGCTCCACTGCAGGTCCGACTCCCGGATCGCCGTCTCGCAGGCCACCTTATGGCGTCCGTACTCGTCGGTCGGAGCGACCGGTGTGTCCACCCGCAGCGGTGGTTCGCGATCCTGGATGTCGCCGAAAATGCCGGTGGAGGAGGCGAAGACGAGCCGTTTGGCAGTGGGGGAGGCGGTCATTCGGTCGATCAGGGTGCGGGTGGCGTCGAGGTTGACTCTGCGCGCGAGTTCGGGGTTGCGTTCCGAGTACGGGGGAAGGATGGCCGCCAGGTGGATCACCGCATCCACCCCCTGCAACGCACTGTCGAGCGACGTCGCGTCGGTGATGTCTCCCCAGACGAAACGTGCTTGTCCGGTGAAACCGGCTGCGAGCTTGCGGGCGCGGCGGGAGTCGATGTCGAAGGCGACGACGTCGTGACCCTCGTCGAGCAGTACCTGCAATGTGCAGAAGCCGATGTTGCCCATCGCCCCTGTCAACAGCACCTTCAATGTCGTGTCCTCGCAGTGGGGTTGGGCGCGGCCAGTTCGCGCAGGGAAGTCAGGAACAGTTCGTCCATCCGGCCGCTCAGATCGGCCAGCGTCGGCGCTCCGGCGAAGCCCGCGGAGCCGAAGACACGTTCGAGCTCGATGGTCGCGGCGCCCGAACCGATCGAAAGGCAAAGGCAGGCAACGCCGTCGGCGCGGAGTTCCTCGAGCGCTTTATCGGCGTCGGCTTCGGCGTAGCGGCCCTCGTAGCCGTGGTCGTAGGGATAGCCGTCGGACAACACCAGCAGCAATTTGTTCGGTGTGCCGGCCTGGGCTTTGAGGATTTCGCCCGCGCCGCGGATGCCCGCCCCGAGCCGGGTGTAACCCTGGGGTCGCAGTTGGTCCAGGCGGGCCTTGCCGATGGCGCCGAAACGCTGCCCGAACCCTTTGATCATCGGCAGGTGCACGGAGTGCCGGCCTTGCGAGCGGAAGCCGTAGACCGCGACGCGGTCGCCGAGTTCTTCGAGAGTGACCGCCAAGGTGGCGGCCGCCCGACGCTGATGGTCGTGGACGGCCAGCCCATGCGGATCGGTGTCGGTGCCCGACCCGGACGCGTCGACCAGGATGAGCACGCCCAGGTTGCGCGCCAGCTTGCGGCGCTCGCAGTACACGTTTTCCGGTGGCGAGTGACCGGACCGCAGATCGACGAAAAGGTCGATGAGCGCCTCGATATCCACCTCGTCCCCGTCGGGGCGACCGCGAAATACCCTGGGCCCGAGGCCGACCCGAGCCAACCGTCGGCGCAACACCTCGTCGCGGGCGATGCCGGCTTCGACGGTGTTCCCGCCCGTGGCGCTCAGCGGGAAGTCGATGACCCGGCACCACTGCGGCCGGTAGCGCTTGCGGTGGACATCCCACTCCGGGTGCAGCGCCCCGCCGACGCCCACCGCAGCGCCGGGATTGCCGTCGTCGGTGAACTGGATGCGGGTGGGCAGCGGCCGGGCATCCGCTCCGACCGCTGCCCGCCGGATCGCGCGGACCTGCATTTCAGCACCGGCGTCGGCGTCGTCTCCGCCGCGCGAGGAGCCAAGCAGCTTGCGCAGGTAGTCCGAGACCGTCCGCGACGCAACGAGGGGATTGTCGAACAGTTTGAGGATCTTGCTTTCGCGGTGCGGCCCGTCGTCCTGGTCATCGTCGGTCGCCGGGGACTCGTCGACTTCGGCGGCCAGCTGCAGTTGGATGTCGGTGGCCCGCCCACCGGTTCGGGGGGACGCGCTGAGTAACCGCGCGGGTTTGATGACGCCGAACCACGACGGCGGATCAGTGACTCTGCTACGGCCCTTTGCTATTTCGAGCGACTCATCGGCACTTGCGGTGCTGCGCGGGTCGATGCCCCGGCAGAGTTCGGCCGCCAGCGGAACGCGGTCCGCGAGTTCGGTGAGTGCGCGGGTGCCTTCCAGGGCCAGGTAGCGGCGTGCTGTCGAGGGCCGGGCGCGCAGACCCTTCACCAGCCGCGGGTGCAGACTCCCTGCGCCCAGTAGCGCACTCTGCAACAGCATTTCGCGCCGTTGTTCGGCAGCGGGGTGTCCGGGCGACACGAACACCACCCGCCCGTCGGTGTGGGGTCCGGTGCCGGCCGGTGCCTCCGCAATGTCGACGGACCTGCCCGCCACGAACGTGGCCAGCAGCGCGAACCGGCTCACGTCTGACGCCGTCACGGCGCGGGCAGCACCGCGTCGACGAGCTCACCCAGGGCGCGGACCACTTCCCGGTCGTCGGACAGCACGCGAACCACCGCCGACTCGACGGCACAGCGCAGGCTCAGCCCCTCGGCGATCAGGCCGCCGGCCAGGATCAGCATTCGGGTGGAGGAAACTTCGCCCAGCGGGGAGCCGTCCAGGTTCCTGATCG
The DNA here is from genome assembly GCF_059812325.1 of Mycobacterium sp. NGS61. Taxonomy (NCBI): domain Bacteria; kingdom Bacillati; phylum Actinomycetota; class Actinomycetes; order Mycobacteriales; family Mycobacteriaceae; genus Mycobacterium; species Mycobacterium sp. NGS61. The sequence goes on along the minus strand of NZ_JCALCL010000001.1, from coordinate 420,171 downwards.
CGTTGCCGAGCCGGACCAAGGTGCGCGCGGTCGCGAGGTCGATTCCGGATTCGTAGGCGACAACCTCTGTTTCGATGTCGGGCGGCGGAAAGTCCAACTCGATGGCGACGAAACGTTGCCGGGTCGACTCCTTGATGTTCTTCAGGACGCTCTGGTAACCGGGATTGTAGGAGATCACCAACTGAAAATCCGGAGCGGCCGGCAACGTGGTGCCGAGCCGGTCGAGCGGTAATTCGCGACGGTGGTCGGCCAGGGGATGGATCACGACCGTGGTGTCCTGGCGTGCTTCCACCACCTCGTCCAGGTAGCAGATGGCACCTTCGCGCACCGCCCGCGTCAATGGCCCATCCACCCAGACGGTTTCACCGCCCTTGAGTAAAAATCGGCCTACCAGGTCCGCGGATGTCATGTCTTCATGGCCGGCGACGGTGATCAGGTTGCGGCCTAGCTCGTGCGCCATGGCTTCGACGAACCGGGTCTTGCCGCACCCGGTGGGCCCTTTCAGCAACACCGGCAGACCGCGTCGGGCGGCGGCCCGGAAGACCTGTACTTCCTCACCTACCGCTCGGTAAAACGGTGTGGTGCAACCGGATTGAACTTCCACAGGCACCCCGTTAGTCATCGAGTCACTTTCCCCGTTCCACCGGCACCGTGTTCGGCAGCCCTACGCCGGGCGGCAACACAAGCTTGCCGTCGGTGTTGATGTAGCCGGATCCCTTGCGCGGCATCGGCAATGCCGGATCCGGGCACGGCCGATCCGTGCCGTCTCCGCACACTCCCATCAGGAAGTAGGACCGTTTCAGGACGTCGTCGGGCCACGGTTCGGCGTGCATGGCGAACCATTGCGCGGGCAGGTTGTAGAACACGAAGAAGAATGCGCTGCACGCGGCGAAGATCGCCAGGAAGCGGGTGAATTGCTGTCGGAAGACTCCGCCTTGGATGCGATCGAGCCCCCGTTCGACGAAGGTGCGACCGCGGTCGTCGGTGAAGTAGCGCAGGCAGCACAACCCGGCCTGCACACCTCCCCACATCAGTCCTTCGTACACCGGCCACTGGTAGTAGGTGTCGGGGTTGATCGACAGGGACCGGATCGCACCGGGGTAGGTGAAGAGCCCCATTGGCATCAGAAAGAGTCCTTCGATGACGAAATCGAAGAAGAACGCCCACACCGCAACGACGCCCAGTAGACCCACGTTGCTGATGTTGGGCCACCGCGACTTGACCTTGCGCATCACCCAGCAACCGAGAATCGTGCACAGCAGGACGAACGAGTAACCCGGCGCGTTCATCAACAGCGGCTCGGCCATCATCCGGCCCGGTTCACCGAACGACTGCCAGCCGGGAACGTTTTGCACCCACGAGCCGCGGTTCCACATCCAGGTGTTGTAGGTGCTCCAGGTGTTGAAGTAGTTCAACAGCGGATCCTGAAAGAAGATCAGGCCGCAGGCGACCAGCAGCATGCCGTCCAGCGTGACCCGCCGTTCTCGCCGCCAGGGCCGCACGATGAAGTGCCAAATGGCAACCGGCCAACCCACGACGATCACGGCCGTCCAGGTCGTGAGGATGACTTTCATGAACGTCGGCGGATCACTGGGCCCGGCGGGCACCCGCTCGAAGTTGGGTCCGCTGATCCAGCTGATCCAGACAAACAGCTGGAACGCCAGGATCGCGCCACCGGCGGCTGCCCAGATCCGGACCGGTCTGGTTGGTCGCGGTCCCGGCACGCTGAGTCCGGCGGCGCTGCCGAGCCGTTCGGTGGTCACCGGCGCGTTCTGGTTCATCAGATCACTCATCGCGGGAGCCTCCTGCCATCGTCACATCAGCTCTGTCCGGCAACTCATTTCCCTCGTTCGAAGGGGACGGTCTGTGGTACTCGAACGCCGGGTGGGAGAACCAGCTTGCCGTCGGTGTCGATGTATCCCGATCCTTTGCGCGGCATCGGTAGCGCGGGGTCGGGACAGGGCTGGGTCGTCCCGTCGCCGCAGATTCCGCTGACGAAGTACGAACGCTTGAGCATGTCCTGTGGCCAGGGGTCGGCGTGCATACCCATCCACTGCGCGGGAACGTTGTAGAGGAAGAAGAAACACGCGCTCACCGCGGCGAAGATCGCCAGAAAGCGGGTGAACTGTTGTTTGACGAATCCGCCTCGTACCTGGTCGATTCCACGTTCCACGACGGAGCGGCCACGGTCGTCGGTGAAGTAGCGCAGACAGCACAGGCCCGCCTGCACGCCGCCCCACATCAGTCCTTCGTAGACCGGCCACTGGTAGTAATGGCCGGCATTGATCGAAACAGCCCGAATAGCACCGGGATACGTGAACAGCCCGGTGGGCAGCAGCAGGCAACCCTCCATGACGAAGTCCAAAACGAACGTGAACAGGTATGTCACGCCGATCAATCCGAGGTTGCTGAGATTCGGCCATCGCGCTTTGATTCTGCGCATCACCCAGCAGCCGAAGATGGTGATCAGCAGAACCCCATAGGCGTAGCCCGGCGCGTTCGTCAACAGCGGTTCGGCGACCTGACGGCCCGGCTCGTCAGGTGACACCCACCCCGGTATGTGTGAGGACCACGAACCCCGGTTGAACAGCCAGCTGTTGTAGGTGCACCAGGTGTTGAAGTAGTTGAGCAGCGGGTCCTGGAAGAACATCAGCCCGGTGGACACCAGCAGCATGCCGTCCAGGGTGATGCGGCGTTCCCGTCGCCACGGCCGCACGATGAACCACCACAGCGCGAACGGCAGCGCCAGCCAAAGGATCACCGCGTTCGCTATCAGCGGCACTTTCATGAACAGCGGCACGTCCGTCGGACCCGCTGGGACCCGCTCAAAGTAGGGCCCTGTGATCCAGCGGATCCACACGTAGACCTGCAGAACGAGCAACGCTCCGCCGGCGACCGCCCACAGTTGCACCCGTTGCACCTGAGCCTGGGCGCCGAAATCGGCCACGTTGCCGGCCGACTCGGCGACGGCAGGCACATCCTGTTGCCTCAGCGATTCACTCACGTTGGGTCCCCTCGGTTACTGATCCATCGGCAATATACCTATCGGTATCTGAATGAACAATGAGCATCCCAGATCCTGTGGCACAATCACGGCATGGCGGAGCGGTGGACGCGAGAGCGACGACTCGAGCACACCCGTGCTCTGCTGGTGGATGCTGCGCAGGAAGTGTTCGCCGAAAAGGGTTTCACCGCAGCGACTCTCGATGACATCGCTTATGCTGCCGGTTACACCAAGGGCGCGATCTACAAGCATTTCGCCACCAAGGAAGACCTGTTCCTCGCCGTGAGTGACCGGTACTGGCGCCGCTATTTCGACAACTTCGCCGACGTCATGTCGACGTCCACCCAAATCGGTGCACACGAACTCGACGACATCGCCGAGCGATGGCGCCAACTGAGCCGTGACCGCGGCGCCGAACATGCCGCGCTGGGCCACGAGTTCACCCTGTATCTCCTGCGCAATGCCGAAGCGCGCGAGCGGGTGGCCGCCAAACGCTCAGAGGTCGTCGAGGCGCTGAGCAAGTTCATCGTCGAGGGCATCGACCGGCTCGGCGGAGCGCTGCTGATCCCGCCGTTGACGTTCGCCCACGTGTTGGTGGCCACCACGGATTCGGTGATGTTAGGCAGTCAGCTCGACGACGTCGACCTGTTCCGGCCGGTGCTGGAAATGTACGTGTCGGTGATCAAGTTGCCGTGATGCCGGCCCGCATCCCGGCGGCGCCTGACTCAAGACGGTTCTTTGTGGGTACAGAAAGCGCGAGCACTCCGTTCAGAATGACGCGCAGCAACCGCACCGGGAGGTTGACATGCATCGCCCCGACACGATCATCGAGATCCATCGTGAACGCGTCCAGGACCAGACGGCTGACATGGTCGGCGGCGACAAGTACACCGAGTCCGTCGACGGTACCGGCTATTCGGCGACCGCGACGCTGGACCTGACCCTGGATCGGGTCTGGTTCATCCACGACGCCCAGCAACGCCCGTGGCAGGAAGAGGTCGACGGAGATCTCCGTGATCCATTGCGGCACTTCGCAATCGACCTGGCGATCTTCGACTCGAAGATCGTCATCGACTCGGTAAGCTGCATCCCGCTGGTGCCGCTGCCGCCGGTGACGATCACCATCCCCGACGGTCCCCGCAAAGGGGAGTCGCGGGAAATCCCGTACAACGAGATCCCGCTGTTCGGCCGGCTGACGATCCACGACCAGCTCGAGCCCTATGAGATCGAGCCCGGCAAACAGACCATCGCGTTGAATCTGACCGTGCAGGACGCACCCGTGCTGGTGGCTTCCCCGCCGGCGGACGAGTACAGCGGGCGGCTGTACGGATCGGACCTGGAACGCCGCTCCGACGGTCATACGGTGTTCGCCGGGCAGGACCCCCGGGTCAGCTGGGAACTCGACTACGCCGAGGCGCACTGGATCACCCACAGCATCGCAGGACAACTCATGGTGAACATGGAGCGGCTGCAGCACCCCATGACATCGGACGAGGAACTACGAACCCGGGTGCTCGACTCGCTGGCTGCCCAGATCGCCGATGCGGTCCGTCCCAAACTCGCCGAGGAGGGCGAAGACGGCATCGTCAAGATCATGCCGACGCCGGTCGAGGTGGACCCCGAGTCCGACGACGACACCACATTCAAGGACCTCGACGTAATGGTGCAGCGTTTCGAGGTCGGCTCCGGTTCGGACGCAATCACCCACGAGTCCTTGGTGATCCAGCTCCAGACGCTGCGCGAGCTGCCGTCCGGGGAGGATCTGCCCGCCTCGATCCTGGCCGAAAACCCGCGTGAGAAAGCTGGATTGGCGGTCACCGGGTGGAGCATCCTGCGACAGGTCCGGGACACCGTGATGAAGAACTTCGGCCTCGAGGAAAGTGACTTCGTTGCCGAGGTGCCGTGTCTGCTGGAGGGACCGAAGACGGTCAACATCGGTGGCGAAGATCGCAACCTGGACGGGCTCACCGCAGACATCTTGCCGCGAACCGGGGAGGGCCGGCTGGTCATCGACGGCACCGTCAGCGCGGACACGAAGCTCTACGACTTCAAGGCCAATTTCAAAGTCACCTACGAGATGGGTCTCGACGACATTCCGCGCGACCCCGATGAGACCGAGACCTGGTACGCGGACCGCGAATCCGTCGAAAGCCTGGAGCGCTCGCTGAGCGCGGCCGGCGAGAAGAAGCGCGCCGGAGAACTCGACGAGAAGGACTACGAAGCGATCGTCAAGCACGTCAACGAGCAATTCGATCGGCTACCCCGGACCGTCGGGGTGCGTCCGACGCAAAACCCGCCGGAGCCGGAAGTGGACGCCGACTTCAGCCTGACGCTGGCCGGTAAGACCGCGACGGCCGCCGGCGCTGCCGCTGTGGTCGGCCTGCTTGCGCTGCCGGTCACTTGGGCGGTGGGGGCCGGCGTGGGCGCTAGCGCCGGCAGTGTGCTGACCCTGGCGATCGTGAACTACGTCAGCACGTTGCTGACGATCGACTGGTTCGGTGCCGGATTGGGGTCGCGCGAGGTCAGGAAATCGCTCAACGACCGTCCCGAGGGGACGTTGCTGCCGCCGATCGGGATCCCGATCGACGCCAATTTGAACCGGCAGCGTCTTGCGGTCTACTTCCGTCCGGTGCCGTCGAAGCTATGGGTCGACTGCGTCACCACGACCTCGAGCGACGAGGACAGCGACCGCGAGGAAATCCGGCTCATCGGCGGCCGGTGGCCGACCGACGGCCAGCCGTGGAAACTGTCCAGCGACGACGCGATCCTGTACGCAAATTCGGGCGAACTGCAGCTTTTCGTCACACCGGACAACGCCGCCGGCGACGAACTGCAGATCAGCGTCGCCACCGCCGCGGACGACCAACGGATTCTGCAGACGGACGGGGCGGGACCCGCAGCCCTGCACGAGTTGCCCCGGTGCAGCGAGGCGGCAGAGCCCGCGCAGTAGTCAGGTGCGGTGCAGGAAACCGTGCAGGGTCGCCTGGACGAGTTCGTCGACAATGACCTCGCGCGAGGGTTGTTCGTCGCCGAAGTAGGTGGAGCGCAGCGCGACCATGCCGACGATCATCGCCACCGTCGAGTGCGCCGGCAGGTTGGGCTGGCTGGACTTGAACCCGCGTAGCCGGGTTCCCTCCGCACTGATCTGGCCCAGTACCGCGAGTGCCGCCCGGATATCGGCCATCCCGGTGCCGGCGAATTCGTCCTCGCTGAAGCCTTCGGAAGCCAACAGGGTCAGCAGCAGGCCGCGGTGTTCCACCAGCACGTCATAGAGTTGTCCGACGAAAAGCCTTGCCAGATCCTCTTCTTTGGTCTCCTCGGGGACGACCGCTTGCCACGTCCGGCCGAATTCGTGCACGAAGGTCGTGAAGGGTACGACGAGGGCTTCCCGGAACAGGCCGGCTTTGGAGCCGAAGTGGCGGAAGAGCAAATATTCGCTGACTCCGGCGGCTTCGGCGATCTCCCGGGTGGTGGTGCTCCGATAGTCCTGCCGGGCGAACAACTCCCGTGCGGCATCGAGCAGTAACCGGCGCGGTTCGCCGCGGGGTCGGCGCAGCGGCGCAACGGTGGCTTGCGTCGCAGCCCGCTTCTTCTCGGGCGCAGGTCGCGGGGACACGGTTATTCACGATAGTCCCTTGACCGATCGCTTAGAATAGTGTCCACTATTAAAAGTCTACGGGAAGGGGCGTGGCGGTGGGCGCAGTCATCATGCTCGGCACCCTGTTCGGCTTGATCGTGTTGATCTTCGGCGCGGTCTATTACTTCGACCCCGAAGCGCGTGGCGGCGACCGTGACGAGCCTGTCCAATGAACGACGGCCTGACGCCGCTGCTCACCGGCGCGGTCATCTTCGGGTGGGGTAGTGGCATCGCGTTCACCGCCGCGGGTGTGTATCTGAGCGTCCGGCAGCGTCGGCTGCACCCGCTGCTGCTGCTGTGCATCTCGGCGATCTCGTTCTCCTGGATCGAGGCACCCTACGACTGGGCGATGTATGCGCAGTTCCCGCCTGCCCTGCCGCGGATGCCGTCGTGGTGGCCGCTGAATATGACGTGGGGTGGGCTCCCTTCGTCGGTACCGGTGGGCTACATAGGCTACTTCGTGCTGCCCGCCGTGCTCGGCGCCGCGCTCGGGAAAAGGCTTGTGGCCCGGTTTGATTGGGCCAACAGGCTGGGGAGACCGTTCACCCTCCTGATCTCCGGTTTCGTCGTCGGATTCTGTTGGGCGTTCGTCTTCAACGCTTTCCTCGGCGCCCGGCTCGGTGTCTTCTATTACGCGTACGTGATTCCCGGGTTGGCTGTTTTCGAAGGCACCAAGCACCAGTATCCGATCTATGACTCCATCGCCCTGGGCGTGCAGATGATGGTCTTCGCCTACCTGCTCGGGCGCACCGATTCCTTCGGCCGCAACGTCATCGAAATGTGGGCTGAGTCGAGGACGAAGAACCGCGTCAAGTCCGCCGCCCTGTCCATCGGCGCGGTGATCCTGATCGGAAACCTGCTCTACGGCGCGGTATTCGCGCCCCATCTGATCACGATGCTGGGCGGCTACGTGACCTCGGGGCCCAATGAGCAGCTGTTCCCCGGTGTCCCGAACCAGCCTCGATAGGAACATCAATGGTCCAGACCGCGCAGCTCTACTACGACCCGTTCGATCACGACATCGACGACGATCCGTACTCGGTGTGGAAACGGATGCGTGCCGAAGCGCCACTGTATTTCAACGACAAGTACAACTTCTACGCGCTGAGTCGTTACGCCGATGTGGCGCCCGCACTGCACGATTGGCAGACCTACCGGTCGGGCCGCGGCACCACTGCCGACATCCTGTTCAGCGGCCTCGAAGTACCGCCGGGGATCCTGCTGTTCGAGGATCCGCCGCTGCACGACCTGCACCGCAAGCTGCTGTCGCGGGTATTCACCCCGCGCCGGATGCTGGCCGTCGAAGATCTGGTGCGTGAATTCTGTTCGCGCGCACTGGATCCGCTGCGGGATGCCGACGGCTTCGACTTCGTGGTCGATCTGGGCGCGATCATGCCGATGCGCACCATCGGGTACCTGTTGGGCATCCCCGAAGGCGAGCAACAGGTCATCCGCGATCGCAACGACCACAGCATCACCGTCGGTGCGCAGCAGGGCGATATCAGCGCCACCATCTTCCAGGACTCCATCGCGCTGTTCGCCGACTACATCGAGTGGCGCGCCAAGCATCCGTCCGACGACTTGATGACAGAGCTGCTCAACGCCGAAGTGGAAGAGCAGGACGGGACCCGTCGCCGGCTGGACCGCACCGAAGTCCTGGCCTACACCGCGATGATCGCAGGCGCGGGCAACGAAACCACCGCGCGACTCATCGGATTCATGGGCCAACTGCTCGGCGAACATCCGGATCAGCGTCGCGAGTTGGTCGCCGATCCTTCGCTGCTCGGATCCGCGGTGGAGGAGACCCTGCGCTACGAGCCGCCGTCGCCGGTGCAGGCGCGGTACGTAGCTGCCGATGTCGAGCTGTACGGGCAGACCGTCACCGCGGGCTCCTACATGCTGCTGCTCAACGGGTCGGCGAATCGTGACGAGGCAAGATTCGCCAACCCTGACCGTTACGACATCCACCGCAAGGGTGGCCACCTCAGTTTCGGCCAGGGGCTGCATTTCTGCCTCGGCTCGGCGTTGGCGCGTCTGGAGGGACGCGTCGCCTTCGAGGAGGTCTTCAAGCGGTGGACTGACTGGGAGGTCGACTACGGCAACGCCCGCCGGGCCCGGACATCCAGCGTGCGAGGGTGGGCGCAGCTGCCCGTCAGGACCGCCTAGCCGACCGGATCGAGCAAACTTGTTTGGTTCGTCCCGTCAGGGGCTAGTAAATGGTCACACCTTCGGGAGGATTCCAATGAGCAACTACAACGTCGTGGTAGTCGGTACCGACGGGTCTGATACGTCGCTGCGCGCGGTGGATCGGGCTGCGAAGATCGCCGCCGAGTCGGAGGCGACCCTGATCGTTGCTTCGGCGTATCTGGACGACGGCGACGACGGCGGGACGGCACCTGACCAGGCGCGCGACGAGAAATACCGCACCGAAGGTAACGCGCCGGTCTACGAGCTGCTGCACAAGGCTGCCGACCGCGCGCGCGAGGCCGGTGCCACCAAGGTCGAGGAACGCGCCGTGGAGGGTGCACCGGTCGATGCGCTGCTGCAGCTCGTCGAAGACGCGAATGCTGACCTGCTGGTGGTCGGCAACGTCGGTACCAACTCGCTGGTGGGTCGGGTCGTGGGCTCGGTGCCGCGAGCCGTTTCCAAGCGCGCGAAAGCTGAAGTGCTGGTCGTGGAGACCGAAGACTGAGACTGATCGGCAGGACCCGCAGGGTCACTTCTTCGACACAATGTCGCCACGGTCCTACCACCTGAGATGCTGCCGCGCGACCATGGGTGCAGCCAACGGGGAGGCCGCCAACAGGGAGGCAATGTGTCGATACGCATGATTGTGCCGGCGGCGCTGATCGCCGCGTTCAGCGTGCTGAATCCACTGTCGGTGCGCGCGCACGCCGACCCGGCGTGCGGGGTCAACCTGGCAGCGCCGGAGATTCAAGCCGCGGTCAAGTCGCTGCCGGCCCTGCCGGACAATTCCGGGTGGGATACCAACACGCACAGCTTCGATCCGAGCAGCAACTACAACCCGTGCACCACGCTGTCGACGGTGATCGTCACTGTCCTGGGTGCTACCGGCAGTTCGCCTGACCTGGCTCTGCTATTCCACAAAGGCGCTTTCGCCGGTGTCGCCACCTCGAAGGCGTATCCCTTCACATCTTTGAACGCCGCCAAGACCACCGACGACACCGTCACCCTGGACTACAAAGACGGCCGGAACGTATGCACCGCATGCCCCGGACCGATCACCACCGTGCGTTATCAGTGGCAGGGCAACCGCGTGGTGGCGCTGGACCCCGAACCGGCCTGGTAGACCCGGCGACGTTAGCAAGATTGGCCATTTGCGTCGCAGCGGACAAGATGGAGGGCGGAAATACTCCCGCATCAGCGCTGAAGGTCGAGAACATGGTGATAGCCCACAGTCCGTATCGGCTCCATTTGTTGCGCTGCGGCGCAGCACTTTTCGTGATGATGGCCGCGCTCGGGCTGGTGCAGTACGCGGCACCGGCGCTGGTGCTCGGGCAACCGGCGCTGGCCGCTGACCCGGCGCAACTGGCTCGGGATCTGGTCGCCGACGAGCAAGCGCTGCGCGACCCGTCGTCGTCGGAGGCGGTGCTGCAGGCCGCGGCGTTGCGTGAGCAGGCCGCTTACCGTGCCATCGGGCGCCACCCCGAGTGGGAGCCGGTCGTGCGACCGCTCATTCCGGCGCAGCTCAGCGGAATCTACAACCTCAATGTCGACGCGCGGCACCACCTGCAGGCGTTGAACGCAGGCGAGGCGAAGCCGACGTTGCCCGCCTGGCGGATCGACCCGCCGGCGCCCGCCGCCGAGTTGCTCAGCTACTACCGCGCGGCCGAGGCGGCCAGCGGCGTCGGCTGGAACTATCTGGCAGCGATCAACATGGTCGAGACCGACTTCGGCCGCATCTCCGGGGTGAGCACCGCGGGTGCGCAGGGGCCCATGCAATTCCTGCCGTCCACGTTCGCCAGCTACGGCCAGGGTGGCGACATCCGCTCACCGCGGGACAGCATCATGGCGGCCGGCCGGATGCTTGCGGCCAACGGTTTCGCCGGCAATCCCGACGGCGCCATCTACAGCTACAACCATTCGAGCAACTACGTCGGAGCCGTCAAGGACTACGCCGCTGCGATCGGCGGCGACCCCGCCGCCTTCGCCGCCTACCACCGGTGGGACGTCTACTACCTGACCACGATGGGTGACGTGCTGTTGCCCGTCGGGTACGCCGCATCCGAACGGATCTCCGCGGCCGAGTACCTGGCCGGCCATCCGCAGTAGAGCGCAGGCGTCGGACGTCAGGTCATGCAGACGTTGGAGAACAGCAGCACCGGCCACGACACGATGGAACCCAGAAACGACACCACCGCGTCGGCGCCGTGCAGCTGGTGCAGATGCGAGGTATGCGTAACCGACCAGACGAGGCCCACCAACAGGTAGGGGACGCCAACGATGACCGCGAGGCCGATCAGCTCGGCGACGGTCATCTTGTAGTCGAGTAGGTTACGAAGTGCTGTGAGCATCGGGTGGCTCCCGGCGGCGACGGCGTGTGTAGTCACCAAACATGTTAACCATAGTTCGAGCGGACGTTGCTCACTTCTCGCGGTTGTGAGAACCTGACAATGGCTGCTGAGCTCAGGTTTCAATTGGATTGGGCGGGAGGTTCGGTTAATGACAGTTTCGCCCGAACCGTCGTTGGAACCTCCGGTGTTGGCCCTCGAGGACACTCGCATCCGGGTCACCCGGCAGACGGCCCGCTGGACCGATCGGCCAGTCCATGTCCGCGAAGCGATGGACTTCTGGTCGTTCGCGGCAGGCGCGGCGAATGTGATCATGCAGTTGTCGCGGCCGGGAGTGGGCTACGGCGTGGTGGAGTCCAAGGTGGATTCCGGCAACCTGCTCAAGCACCCGTGGAAACGCGCGCGCACCACCTTCCAGTATCTGGCCGTCGCGGTCTTCGGGTCCGACCGGGACCGCGCCGCGATCCGCGAGGCCGTCGACGGCGCGCACCGGCAGGTCCGGTCCACGCCGGAAAGTCCGGTCCGCTACAACGCTTTTGATCGCAACCTGCAGCTGTGGGTAGCCGCCTGCCTGTTCGTCGGGTTGGAGGACACCTATCAGTTGCTGCGCGGCCCGATGAATGCCGAACAGGCAGAACAGTTCTACCGCTCCGCGTGGACATTGGGCACCACGTTGCAGGTGCGCGAGGATCAGTGGCCGCCGACTCGGGCAGCCTTCGACGATTACTGGGTCCAGGCCTGCGCGCACGTCGAAATCAGCGACACAGTTGGCCGATATCTGCACGAGCTGATTGATCTGCGGATGATCAATCCACTGCTGCGGTGGCCGTTTCACCGCCTGCTGAGGTTCCTGACCACCGGCTTTCTCGCCCCGGTTTTCCGGGAGGCTCTCGGTGTCTCGTGGAGTGACACCAGGCAACGGCGTTTCGAAAGGTTGTTCCTGCTGGTGGCTTTCGTCAACCGGTTCCTGCCGCCGTTCATCCGGCAGGGCGGCAGTCACGTGCTGCTCCTCGATGTGCGCCATCGGGTTCGGCGCGGCCGCCCGCTGATTTGAGCGCACGATGACGCAATCACATGGCAGCATAGGCAGAGTCGAGGTGGGCCTGGACCGGTTGCGCCGGCTGTTGGATCACCGGGTCAGCATCGCGGCGCTGATCGAAGCGGCTGTGTGGTTGGCGATTCCTTATCTGTCGGTGGGCCTGGTGTGGGCCTTCCTGCACGCAGAACAGGTTCAGCAGATTGAGACGCGACTGGCCAAGGTGATGCCGGCCGGTGCTGACGTCGGGGCCTTCGGGGTGGTGACGGCGCTGTGGCCGGTCTCGATACAAATCGCGAATTCGTGTCCTGCGCCCTGAATTCGCCTGGTGCATAGCCGAGTACGCGCGTCGTCGGCACCGTCATGTCGTAGGGTTGGCCCGATCAGAAGGGAATCGTGGCTGGCGTGAAGGTACATCTGCAGGTAGAGGGCGCACCGGACAAGGTGCGTGACAGCGTGCGCGAGATCGGTGAACTGGGAGCCGACGGCCTTTTCACATTCGAGGGACCCCACGACGTGTTCTTCCCGCTGGTCGTGGCGGCGGGGGAGGCCGACCTGGAGTTGATGACCAATGTGGCGATCGCCGGGCCGCGCAGTGCGGTGCATCTGGCGCACTCAGCCTGGGATCTGCAGTGCTACAGCGGCGGGCGATTCCGGCTCGGTCTCGGGTCGCAGATCAAAGCGCACATCGAGAAGCGGTATGGAGCGCAGTGGGGCAAGCCGGCGAGCCGGATGGCTGAGCAGGTCGCCGCGATCAAGGCGATCTTCGCGGCGTGGGAAGGTCAGGCGCCGTTGAAGTTTCGGGGTGAGTTCTACACCCACACGTTGATGCCGCCGAATTTCAATCCGGGGCCCAACCCTTTCGGTCCACCGCCGGTGCTGATGGGAGCGCTCGGACCGCTGATGACCCGCAAGGCGGCGGAAGTGGCTGACGGACTGCTGGTGATGCCGTTCAACAGTGCGCGACACCTCGCGCAGCGGACCGCGCCGGCGCTGGCCCAGGGGTTGCAGGAATCCGGGCGGTCGGTTGCCGATCTTCAGGTGATCGCGCAGGCGATGGTCGCTGTCGGTGGTACCGAGGCGCAGCTGGCGGCAGCTGTCGACGGCGTTGCTACCCTGATCGCGTTCTACGGTTCCACACCCAATTACCGCCCGGTGCTGGAGGTCGAGGGCTGGGCCGAGCTGCAACCGCTTCTCAACGCCATGTCCAAGACGGGTGACTATGCCGGTATGCGGGCGTTGATCACCGAGGAGATGGTGCGCACCATCGGTATCGTCGGCAGTCCCGACGAATGCGCAGCTGAGATCGAAAATCGTTTCGGTGCAATGGCTTCCGATGTCTGCTGTTACTTCCCGTTCTACTCGCCGAGTAGGGAAGACCTGGCCGACCTGGTCGGCGGCTTACATGCGTCCCGATAGTAGGCGACCGCACTCGAACGGCGGGCGATGAATCGTCGGGTGTTACTTTTGTTGCACCCTCACAGTCACCGGAGCCGCCAATGACACCGGGCAGCGATGCCGACAGCATCGAACTCCTTGCCGAGAAGGTCGCCCAGTACGCGCGGGCGCTGTCGGCCGACATCGACAACGAGCGCAGGCTTCCCCCCGAGCTCATCGCCCGGCTCAATGACCTCGGGTTGCTGCGCGCCACCATGCCGCGCGAAGTCGGCGCGCCGGAACTCGATCCCGGGACCGCGCTGCGGTGCGCCGAGACGATCGCGCGCGGTGATGCGGCAACGGGATGGTGCGTATCGATCGCGATCACCAGCGCGCTACTGGTCGCCTACATGCCGGCGGGCGCCCGCGAGGAGATGTTCGGGGACGGCCGCGGTATCGCCGCCGGGGTGTGGGCGCCGCGCGGCACCGCGAAGTCGGTCGACGGCGGAATCGTGGTGACCGGACGTTGGCCGTTCTGCAGCGGAATCACCCACGCCGACATGCTGTTTGCCGGCTGCTTCGTCGACGAACGGCGCGTGCCGTCCGTTGTCGCACTACCCAAGAGTGATCTGACGGTCCTTGATACCTGGCATACCCTGGGCCTCCGCGGCACCGGCAGCCACGACACCGTCGCCGACGAAGTCTTCGTACCTGCGGACCGGGTGTTCTCGGTGTTCGACGGCCCGACCGTCGACCGGCCGCTGTACCGCTTCCCGGTGTTCGGTTTCTTCGCGTTGTCCATCGGCGCTGCGGCACTCGGTAATGCGCGTGCCGCCATCGACGACCTCATCGAGATAGCTGGTGGCACAACACGACTCGGCTCCACCCGGACCCTGGCCGAGCGGCCCGCGACCCAGGCGGCGGTGGCGACCGCCGAGTCCGCACTCAGCGCGGCACGCGCGCTGTACTACGTCACGGTCGAGGAGGCGTGGCAGGCCAGCCACGACCACGACCCGGTGTCGGTGACGCTGCGCAACCGGCTACGGCTGGCGGCCACGCACGCCGCCCGGACCGCCGCGGACGTGGTCCGTGCCATGTACGACCTGGCCGGCGGCAGCGCCATCTATGACAGCTCGCCACTGCAGCGGCGGTTCCGCGATGCGTTCACCGCCACCGCGCACTTCCAGGTCAACGAGGCATCGCGCGAACTGCCCGGACGTCTGCTGCTCGATCAGCCCGCCGACGTGTCAATGCTGTGACCGACATCGAAGTCGTCCTGCCGTACTGGCTCGACCGTCCCGATACCGAGGCGCTGGACATCGCGCAGGCTGCGTCGGAGAGCGGATTCGATGCGCTGTGGATCGGTGAGATGGCCACCTACGACGCGTTCGCGCTCGCCACTGCAATCGGTCTGCGTGCAACGGATTTAACGCTCAAGATCGGTCCCCTGGCCGTCGGCGTGCGCGGTCCGGTGACCTTGGCGTTGGGGGCGAGCACGGTCGCCGCACTGACCGGCAACCGGATCGATCTCGCGCTGGGGGCCTCCAGTCCGGCGATCGTGGCCGGCTGGCACAACCGCGACTGGTCCCACCATGTGGCCCTCATGCGCGAAACCATCGAATGCCTGCGGCCGATACTGGGCGGCGCCCGCGCCGACTACAGCGGACGACACATCAGCAGCCACGGCTTCCGGCTGCGCCACCCTATACCTGAGGCGCGAATTGCGTTGGGGGTGTTCGGTTCGGGCATGGTCGCGCTGGCGGCCCGGCACGCCGACGAGGTGGTGCTCAACCTCGCCTCGCCCGCCCGCGTCGCGCAGGTTCGGGCTGCGCTCGAGCGCGCAGCGGGTGACCGTTCCGTGCCCCGCCTCACGGTATGGGTGCCGGTCGCCCTCGATCCCGGTGCCGGCGCGCATGCTCAACTCGCCGGCCAACTGGCGGTGTATCTCGCCCCACCGGGCTACGGCGAAATGTTCAGTGACCTCGGGTTCAACGACCTCGTCGTAATGGCGCGAGCAGGCGCGACCAGGCGCGAACTGGCGGCTGCCATTCCAGTGCAGTTGCTGGCCGAAGTGGGTGCGTTGGGCTCGGCCGAGCAGATCAGGACGCGGGTGCGCGCGTACCGGAAAGCCGGCGCCGACTGCGTCGCGATTGTGCCGTCGACTGCCGAAGACCCGGGTGGCCGGGCCACCCTGAGTGCACTGTCGCCAGGCTAGCGAGTGCGCCCAAACCCGTTGTGGCTGCGGATCAATGGCAGTGACGCGCTGGTTGCGAAGCCGGCGGGTGCCTGGCATATCGCCGGCACCGCGTTGAGGACCTGCATAGCGGTAGCGACACTGGCCGACCTGACGTGTTCGGCCATAGTGGCAGCGCGGGTGAAACTTGCCAGCGCGAAAAAATGGGCGCGCATGGAAGGAGCGCCCTCAATCGTCAACGTCCAACCGTGCTCGGGTTTGGGCCAGTGTTCCGGGTATTCACCGCCCACCGTCCACAGCGCCTCGATCTCGATGAGTGTCTCCCCGGCTCTGCGCCCCGACCACGTCCAGCGTTGGCCCGCAGTGGATCCGGCGAGCAGCGCATGCTCGAAAATCTGGTGGTCGGCCTTCGCGGGGACCGCTTCCACCGCCGCCACCACCTCGTCGATGTCAGCTCCCAATTCGTCGGCGAGAAACCAGACCTGGTTTTCGAACAGGCCGCTGTTGAAGGCCAGAAAGTCGGTCGCAGTGGGGCAGATCTTTTCGATCGGCTGACCGAAAGCCATGTTGTCGAACGTGATCGAGGTGCTCTCGTACACCGACCAATCGGCCCGCTCCTGCAGGGTGATCTTGTCGATGGTGCGGCTCATGCCCGACAACGCCAGAGGTAACACCCCGGACAGGTTGCCCGGATTCAATCCACTGCCATGCACCGAGGCGTTGCCGGCCTGGCAGGCGGCGGCCACGCGGTCCCGCTCGGCTGACGGGATACGCCGGGGATGGAACAAGAACGCTGTGGTGGCAACGTTTTTACCGCTCGACAGGATGGCGCACACCTCGTCCAGGCTGGCGTTGCGCGGCGTGTAGAGCACGCAGTCGGCGTCGAGGGCAAGAATGTCGTCGACGGACGTGGTCGCGTGTACTCCGATGGCGTCACGCCCCAGCAGCGTGCCGATGTCGAGGCCGTCCTTGTCCCCGGAATACACCCGGGCGCCCACCACCACCATGTCGTCGCGGTGATCGAGGACGGTAGTGAGTATTTCTCGGCCCACAGTGCCGGTGCCCCACCCGACGACGCGATAGCGCAACGTGTTTCGCTAGATCTTGAAGCGGCCGGCGAATGCCCGAAGCGGCAGGTCGGCGCTGGTGACAAGACCCGGGGGAGCGGCGACCACCGACTTGATGGAATTCAGTGCCGGCAGTCCGGTGACCGTCATGCCGATGGAGGCGAAGTTGTCGGGGTTGGACAGGTCGATGCCGGGCTTGGGGAAAATCATGTGCTTGTTATAGATGCACGGGTCGCCCTTGATCTGAGTGATGTAGCAGCCCTTGATGTCCCAGCTGGGATCGGTGTGCGGGGTCATCTGCCACTCCAGGTGCGTCTCCACCCTCGGAATGCCATCCACCATGCCCTGATATTTGATGTAGTTGCCGCCCAGCGAACCCTTCGGCAACGTGTACCAGCCGAGGTCGACGTCCTTGGTGCAGGCGCCGAGCTCGTAGCTGAACTTCACCTCGTCGAGTTCGATGTCGAAGCAGTCGGCCATCATCAGCACGCTGTCGGCGAACACTCGGGTGTACTTTTCCAACTTCGACGGAATCGACGGATCATCCACCGGCAGGCCATAACCGACCTCAATCCAGGTGTCTTTGGAGTGGTGGCAGGACACGTCGACGGATTCGATGGTGGTCACGTTCTCGATTTCCGCGACGTCGGCCGAACACACCACGCCCAGGATCTGGTTGACCCCTGGGTTCATCCCGGTGCCGTAGAACGTCGTGCCGCCTTTGTCACAGGCTTCGGCGAGCAACTGGGTGACGGGCTTTCCGGACGGGTGCGGGTGGTTGCGGTCGCGATGCCAGCCGGTGATCCAGTCGGCGGTGGTGACGATATTGATCCCAGCTTCAAGGACTTTGACGTAGAGGTCCTCGTCGGGGAACACACCGTGGAAGGTCAGCACGTCGGGCTTGGCGGCGATGATCTCGTCGACGCTGCCGGTCGCGGTGACGCCGTTGGCCGGCAGTCCGACGAGTTCGCCGACGTCCTTACCGATCTTGTCGGAGGAATAGCAGTGCACGCCAACCAGTTCCAGGTCGGGCTGAGTGGCGATGCGCTTGATCATCTCGCTTCCGACATTGCCGGTTGCCACTTGAAAGACTTTGATGCTCACAGCCGCACCTCTCGAGAATCGGGTTTTGCCCGCGCGGTCGACCGGGCCAGCTCGCTGGCACTGCCGCCCCGGCCATCGGGATAGAACTGGGTGGCCCACTTGCGAATTGCGGTGAACCCCTCGTACTCCGCCGTTGCGAGCGCCGGCGGATCGGAATAGCGTTGGTGCGCCCAGATGTGCACGTCCTGGGTGAATTGCCGGATGACTTCCTCGCCGAACCCGAGCGCTTTGCGCTCCGCACGTTCGGCCGCCAGACCTTCACGACCGGGAACCCGTCCGATATAGACCATGAACCGGACGTCGGAGGTGCGCTCGTCGACCGGCGTGACGGCCGAGATGGTGCGGTTGTCGATCATTCCCCAACTCTTGGTGACCGCGATGCCCAGTCCGCCGTTGATGGCTTCCACGCCGCTCTTGACGTCGTCGATGCTCTGCTGGTCGTCACCTTCGAAGGTGATGGTGAAGTCGACGTAGGACACCGGGTCGTCGAAGTCGTGCCGGGTGAAGATCGGCACGATGGGTGTGTTGTGCACAAACTTGAAGTGCGCGAAGTCGACGCCGTTCTCGAGCACATATTGCGGATGCAGTTCTAGGTCTTGGCGGAACAGCCGTTGCTGCGGGTAGTAGTCGTCGGGATCGCTGCCGTCGGCGAAGCTGGCGAAGACGTCGGGCGCATCGAAATACGGTGCGCGGCCTTCGATGTCGTGCCAGATGTAAACGGACTCATTCCGTTCGACTACGGGATATGTCTGGATCCGACGGCCCCGGTTGGGGCGGTCCTGATACGGGATGCAGACGTTGCGGCCTTCGTGGCTCCACTGCCAACCGTGAAAAGGGCACTGCAGCACTTCGCCCACGACTTTCCCGCCGTAACCCAGATGAGCGCCGAGGTGTTCGCAGTAGGCGTTCATCACGGTGAGCCCGCCCGAGTCGGCGCGCCAGGCGATCAGCTCCTGACCGAAATACTTCATCGTGTGGACATCGCCGACGCCGATCTCGTCTGACCACGCAACCTGAAACCATCCGGTTGGTTTCATCGACAATGGCGGCTTGGCCATGCTCGCGGTCCTCTCGATCCGATGGTCGAATACTCTATGGAAGATTCATAAAGCAGTCAACGAAACCAAGAGGCCCGGGTTAGGATGCGCCTTATGGCGGTGGCGGACAGTGCGGGTCGCCGATCCAACAAGCGTGGCCTGGCCACCCGCGAGGCCATGTTGCACGCCGCGGTCACCGCTCTGGCGTCCGGCGATCCGGGAGCGGTTTCGGCCAATCGCATCGCCAAACAAATCGGCGTGACCTGGGGCACCGTGCAGTATCAATTCGGCGACGCGGACGGGTTCTGGGCCGCCGTGCTGCACCACACCGCGCAACGCCGCGCCAACCTGTTCGCCAACCCCGACACCGGAGCGTCGTTGCAGGCGCGGGTGGCGGAGATCATCGACACGCTGTACGACGGACTGACCGCACCCGACTCCCGGGCAATCGAGAACCTGCGTGCGGCGCTGCCGCGGGAACCCGCCGAGCTTGATCGGCTCTATCCGCGCACCGCAGCCGAACTGCGCTCGTGGGGTCAGAGCTGGCACGCCGTCTGCCAAAACGCCTTCGCCGATCTGCAGGTCGACGCGCAGCGGGTGCGGGAGATTGCAACCATGATCCCCGGCGCGATGCGGGGCCTTGCGTCGGAACGACAGCTCGGCAGCTACGCCGATCTCGACGAAGCGCGCCGCGGGCTCACCAACGCCATCGTCGCGTATCTGGGCCAGTCCGCGCGAGTGTGAGCAATCCGGCTAGGGGGGCCGGTTCATCCCGGTAGACGGTGGGTACGAAACATGGATGGACGTCGTCGAATCTGTCTTGAACACCGGCCGTCAGTTCGTATCGTTCTATCGACGCACCGGCGCCGACGTGCCTTTCGGGGATCCGCTGCCCTCGCACGGCACTGAGATGGAGGGCTGGTTCTGGCGGATCTCCGAGCCGGACACCGGCCGGGTGGTGGTCGCGCTGTGCAGCGAGAATCGGCATCCCGAAGGCGAATGGTCGACGGCGGCGATCGCGCTGCACCCAGGTGGGGTGGTGCGCTCGGCCGCGATCGACGGGGTGCGCGCCGACCGGACCGAGTTCTCGGTCAAGGCCGAGAGCGGTGAGGATGTGATCGACGCGAGCCGCGAACGGCTCCGGATGGTCATCGGCGACAGCGAAGTCGACTTGAAATTCGACGACGAATTCCGCTGGCCCAAGCCGTTCGGCGGCGGTGGGGTGTTCTCGTCCGTCCCGTTCCTGAACCAGTATTGGCATCCCTACCGGCTGGGCGGCAAAGCGTCGGGAACTGTGACAAGCGGCGACGAGCAGTGGACCTTTACCGACGCCACGCTGTACTGCGAACGCAACTGGGGAGCGGGATTCCCGTTGCGCTGGTGGTGGGGTCAGGCCCACGACTTCGGCGACGCCGACGTGTGCGTGGCATTCTCCGGTGGCCTGCTGGAGTTGGGCCCGTTCAAGCGAGATGTCACCGGAGTCGTTGTGCGACTTGGCAATCGGGTGCTGCGTATCACCCCACCGGCGCTGGTGTCCTACACCGGCAATGACCTGCGTTGGCAGATCGAGGCGCGGACTCCGCGGTTCCACATCGAGCTGGACGGCCGTGGCGTCGGCGACGGCCCGCACGTGCTGCCGGTGCCGCTGCCCGGCGAACGCCGCAATATCGACACCGACTACGAGTACCTGGCAGCCACCCTGCGCCTCACCGTCCGGGAGTGGGGCCGGACCATTTTCGACGGGACCTCGGAACTGGCTGGTCTGGAGATCGGCAGCCGACCTGCCTGATGAGCCACGCGAGGTTCACGCGAGTACTCTTGCGCGCCATGGAGCAGACGCGATGAGTGCAGGTCTGTTCGCCCTTCTGGATGACGTGGCCATGTTCGCCAAGCTCACCGCGGCATCGCTCGACGACATCAGCGGAGCCGCCGGACGCGCGACGGCAAAAGCCGCCGGCGTCGTCATCGACGACACGGCGGTGACGCCCCAGTACGTCGAGGGAATCTCGGCCGAGCGGGAACTGCCGATCATCAAGCGCATCGCGCTGGGGTCGCTGCGCAACAAACTGTTGTTCATCCTGCCCGGTGCGCTGCTGCTCAGTCAGTTCGCGCCGTGGTTGCTCAGCCCGATCCTGATGCTCGGTGCGACGTACCTGTGTTTCGAAGGCGCCGAAAAGGTTTGGAGCAGTCTGCACGGTCACCACGGCGAAGCCGAGCTGCCGGAGAGCGAGGCTCACATGGTGGCCGGTGCGATCCGGACCGACTTCATCCTGTCGGCGGAGATCATGGTGATCGCACTCAACGAAGTGGCTGAACTCGCATTCCTGCCGCGGTTCATCATCCTGGTCATCGTCGCCTTCGTCATTACGGTCGCCGTCTACGGGGTCGTCGCGGGCATCGTGAAGATGGACGACGTCGGCCTACGGCTCGCTGCGACGTCGTCCCGAGCGGGCAGGGCGTTGGGTCGCGGCCTGGTCGCCGGGATGCCCAGACTGCTCTCGGCACTCTCCGTCGTCGGGACTGCGGCGATGCTCTGGGTGGGCGGCCACATCCTGTTGGTGCACAGCAGTCACCTCGGCTGGCAGACCCCGTACAGTCTGGTGCACCACGCGGAGGAAGGCATACATCACGCGGTCGACTCGGTGGGCGGTGTGCTGGCTTGGTTGTTCAATACCGCAGCCTCGGCGGTGATCGGTGCGGTGGTGGGCGGGCTGGTGGTTGCCGTGGTGCACCTGCTGCGCCGGGTTCGGCGCTCGGAATCGAAAGCGTAAGGGGTGGCCGGTGTTACTCGACGGGATCAATCACATCGCGCTGATCTCCGGCGACATCGACCGGTTGCGCGATTTCTACACCGGCGTGTTCGAAGCGGAGGTCGGGCCCACCGAGCCGCACGGTGAAAAGGGCGATGAGACCATGACGATGATCCGCATCGGCCCGCACACCGAACTCAATGTGGTCACCATTGAGGGCAATCGGGAGCCAGACCGGCAGACGCCGATGTGGGGTCGCGGACGGCTCGACCACTTCGGCTTGCAGGCGGCCACGCCGGAAAGTTTCGAGGTGATCCGGCAGCGGCTTGTCGAGCGCGGCGCCAGTGATGGTGCAGTCAACGACTTCGGTGCCGTGCGTAGTCTTTTCTTTCGTGACCCCGACGGGCTCGAAGGCGAAGTCTTGGTCGCAAAGAATGCTGACCGATAACGTCTCAATTGGTTTCGCGGTCCCAAATGCGCTGTGTCGCAATCCCTACCGATGGATCGTGGGTCTGCTGAAAATTCCGCCCGCCACGGCGGAAGGTCTCCGCCACCGCGGTAGGCACATCGTGCTCCAACACGGGTTCGGCTGACCAGTCGCACGGCCGCACATGCACCAGATCGACCTCGGTGGCCCCGTCGTCGGCGTCGAAGAAATATGCCCCGCGGATTCTTCCCAGCCAATACAGGCCGTCGGTGTCGCGGGTCCACACGAACGAACCGTCCGGCACCTCGGCAAACCGCGCGACGCGGCGGTCCAGACGTTCGCCCTCGCCGGAGTCGCGCACCTGTTGACCGAAGCCACACACGCCCAAGCGGCGAGCCCGCTCGAGAGTCGCTTGCGGGTCGATCTCGTCGCTGCGGGAGCGCATCGGCGCTCGGTATACGGCGGTCATGTCGACCATCTTGCTCGTTAGCAATGGCGGGTCCGGTAGCCCGGCGGCGTTTACTTCCGGAGTTGGGGCAAGACGTCGCGCTCCCACGCCGAGAAGAAGCCCGCCATGTCCGGCCCGATCTGTTGCACGTAGACCTCGTCGATCCCGGCCTCGAAGTACTCGCGGACCTGCTGGGCGTGTTTGTCGGGGTCGGGCCCGCAGGCGACGCTCTCCGCGACCTGGTCGGGCGGTACGAGTGACATGAGATCGGCGAAATCCCTGGGACGCGGCAGGATTTGGGCAGCCTGACCCGGTAACGCCTCGTTGGCCCATAGTCGGTGGGCCGTCTTCAGGGCGTTGTCGGCATCTTTGTCCCAGCTGACCTTGGTCCCGGCTTGCACCGGCTTGTCTCCACCCCCGGCCTTGCGGAACGTGTCAACCAGTTCCGCCGAAGGCATCGCCAGGACGTACCCGTCGCCTACCCGGCCGGCGAACTTGGCCGCCTGCGGACCGAACCCGGAGACGTAGATGGGCACCGGCTTGTCCGGGAGAGTGTAGATGCGAGCTTCCTGCACCTCGTAGTGCTTGCCGTGGTGGCTGATCTCGTCGCCCTTGTGCAGCAACCGGATGACGTCGATGGCCTCCTCGAGCATCTCCAGGCGCTGCCCGACCGACGGCCAGCGATCGCCCAGCACATGCTCGTTGAGGGCCTCCCCGCTGCCGACACCCAGGACGAAGCGGCCGTCCAGTTGCACCGCGGCCGTCGCGGCGGCCTGGGCGACGATGGCCGGGTGGATGCGGATCGTAGGACAGGTCACCGCGGTGCTGACCGGCAGCGACGTCACCTGCGACAAGGCTCCGATGACGCCCCAGACGAACGGGCTCTGTCCCTGCTCGTCATTCCAGGGGTGGAAATGATCTGAAATCCACAGTGCGTCGAACCCGGCAGCTTCCGCCCGCTTGGCCTGGTCGATCAGCTCTGCCGGTCCGAATTGTTCGCAGGACAAGAAATATCCGATGGTAGGCATGAGGGGCGGTTACCCGCTGAAGCGCCACCTAGTCACTCTGCGGTGGGGGTGGGGCGTACTCGCACATCTGCGCCCCAGGCGCGAGTCAGCGTCAGGGCCCAGCCCACAGGTGTTTATCGGCGGTGGATCGGGGAACGCGATGGCGTGCCGCCACCGGAGCTCGATCCCCGTACTTCGACGCCGACCGAATCCCCATACCGCGACAAGGGTTTCGTGCCGCTGCGCAGTTATGCGCCGCTGGGCGACGGGCGGACCGTGGCGTTGGTCGCCGAAGACGGTGCCATCGACTGGTTTCCGATACCGAACCTGGATTCGGTGCCCGTCTTCGCGGCGGTGCTCGATGCTGCCAACGGTGGACGCCTGGAGTTGGCACCGGCAATACCGTTCACCGCGCAGCGCCGATATGTCCCGCACACCAATGTGCTGGAAACCACTTTCGTCACCGACTCCGGACGGGTTCGCGTCACCGACGCACTCAACGTCGGACTCGACGGACGGTTGCCGTGGACCGAGTTGGTGCGTCGAATCGAGGGACTGGACGGCGAGGTGCCGATGCGCTGGCGCGTCGCACCCGGCACTTGTTTCAACACCGCGTCACCGTGGGCGAGACAGACTCCGCATGGAATTGTGTTGCGCCTCAAGGACTTGAACTTCGGGGTGTCCATCTCCGAGGGCATGAACGTGGAGCTGACCGATCAGGCGGTATCCGGCACATTCAGTGCGGACCCGTCGTCCCGGCGGGTCATCGGCCTGGTAGCGACCGATGGCGAGCCGCTGATGTTGTCGCCGGTGGACGATATCGATCGGGGATTGGACCGCACCGTCGAGCAGTGGCGCAAATGGTCGGGTGAGTTCGAATGCGCCGGCGCGTGGAGCGAAGCCGTGCACCGCAGTCTGCTGTTCCTGAAACTGCTGATCTTCAGTCCAACCGGAGCCGTGGCAGCCGCGGCGACTACCTCACTGCCGGAACGGCTTTCAGGCGGTAAGAACTGGGACTACCGCTACGCGTGGGTCCGCGATGCCGCCTACACGCTGAGCGCCTTGCGCCGGCTCGGCATCCGGGAGGAAACGCACGCCGCGATCAGCTGGCTGTTGCGCACGGTTCGTCAGCACGGTGCCGGCACCGGGGTGTGCTACCGGCTGGACGGTTCGGAGGTCGAACCGGTGATCAGCCACGAGGTACCCGGGTGGCGGGGGATCGGACCGGTGTTGACCGGCAACCGCGCGCACGGGCAGCTGCAGTTGAGCATCTACGCCGACTTATTCGACACGGTGCGCCTGTACGTCGACTCCGGTCACGCGCTGGACACCGCGACCGGCCACCTACTGGCGGACTTTGCCGACCAGGCCTGCGACGCCTGGCGCACCCGCGACGCCGGGATGTGGGAGCTGGAACAGCTCGAGCACTACACCACCTCCAAACTGGGTTGTTGGCACGCGTTGCGGTGCGCGGTCGGGCTTGCCGAGTTGGGACAGATTCCCGGCGATCCCGATCGCTGGGCCGGTGAGGCCGAACGGATTCGGGCCTGGGTAGAACGCGAATGCTGGTCCGACGAGTTGAACAGCTACGAATGGTATCCGGGCAGTGGCAAACTGGACGCTTCGATCTTGTTGCACGCCGGCAGCGGTTATGACCGAGGCCCGCGGATGACGGCGACCATCGACGCACTGCGACGCGATCTGGGTTGCGGTCCGCTGCTATACCGCTACAGCGGGGCACGCCGGGACGAGCAGGAAGGTGCATTCGTCGCGTGTTCGTTCTGGGCAGTGTCGGCACTGCACTACGTCGGTCGCGACACCGAAGCGCGCGAATTGATGGACCAATTGGTCGAATTGACCAACGATGTCGGCGTGCTGGCCGAGATGATCGACTCAGACGACAACTCTTTCCTGGGAAACCTTCCCCAAGGTCTCAGCCACTTGGCGTTGATCGGGGCGGCACTGGATCTCCAGTCCTGAAGGTGCGGAGAGTCAGGTGCCGCAGAAGGTGCGGTAGACGCCGAAATCCGTGGGGGCCGGGGCTGCATAGCGCTCCAGACCCGGTCGTTCGGTATAGGGGGAGCTGATGGCATCGAGTAGTCGGTTCAACGGTTCGAGGTCGCCCGCCGTCGCCGCGGTGAGTGCTTCTTCGACCAGGTGATTGCGCGGGATGTAGATCGGGTTGACGCGCTGCATCATGTCGACGTCCGGCCCCTGCTGGCGCCAACGTGACGCCCAGGCATCGAACTGGGCCGGGTCCACGAACATGCCACGCGCCGGTTCGGCGTCGCCGGCCGCCGCAGCGCTGAGGTTGCGGAAGAAAGAGGTGAAGTCCGCGTGACTCTCCTGCAACATGGGCAGCAGTTCATCGATGAGCGGCTCGGTCGGTTCGGCACCGGCAGGCAGGCCCAGCTTGGCGCGCAACCCCGCGAGCCAGGCGCTGTGGTATTGGTGAAACCCGTCAAAAGCTTCCTCTATCAACGGGATTGCGTCGTTGATGTCGTCGGCGATCAATGGCAGCAGAGTCTCGGCGAAGCGGGCGAGGTTCCACGCCGCGATGGTCGGCTGGTTGCCGTAGGCATAGCGTCCCCAGGCGTCGATCGAACTGAACACGGTGTCCGGATCGTAGGCCTCCATGAAGGCACATGGCCCGTAGTCGATGGTCTCGCCCGAGATCGTCATGTTGTCGGTGTTCATCACGCCGTGGATGAAGCCGACCAGCATCCACCGGGCCACCAGCGACGCCTGGGCCGCCACCACACCCTCGAACAACGCGAGGTAGGGCTGTTCTGCGTGGGCGGCTTCAGGATGGTGACGGGCAATGGCATGATCGGCCAGGCGGCGAAGCAGACCGATATCTCCTGTCGCAGAAGCGTATTGGAAGCTGCCCACGCGCAGGTGGCTACTTGCCACCCGGACCAGCAAGGCGCCGGGCAGCAGCGTCTCGCGCGTCACGGCGGTCCCGGTCGCCAGCACCGCCAGCGATCGGGTGGTGGATATCCCCAGCGCGTGCATCGCCTCGCTGATCACGTATTCACGCAACATCGGCCCTACCGCCGCCAAGCCGTCACCGCCCCGGGCGAACGGAGTGCGGCCGGATCCCTTCAGGTGGATGTCGCGCAACCGCCCGTCGGCGTCGGCTATCTCGCCCAACAACAACGCGCGGCCGTCACCCAGCCGCGGCACATAGCCGCCGAATTGATGTCCCGCATATGCCTGGGCGACCGGGGTGGCGCCGTCTGGAACCAGGTTGCCCACCAGGAAACGCAGACCGTCGGAGCTACGGAGCCACTGAGCGTCCAGACCGAGTTCGACCGCCAGCGGTTCGTTGAAGACGAGCAATCGAGGCTCGGCCGCAACCTGAGCCCGCCAGGGAACCGCCATCTCGGGCAGGTCGCGGAGAAAGCGGTTACCAAGTGTGATGGTCGTGCCCGGTGCAACGCTCACTTGATCCAGCCTACGGACCGGGGTCAACCGTCTCGGCCATGGCGTGCTGTAGCCAAACCCATGTACGCCCCTAACTTGTCGCCTGGTGCATCAGATCCCGTGCCCGGTCCAACATCGACGCGAACGGTCCGACGACGAAATTCAATTTCGCTGATTCCACGCCGGCGTGGGGCCGGGTCGGTGCGATAGCCTCGGCGACCTTGACGGCGGTACCCATCCGTTTCAGCTCGTCGGTGTCGAGGTCGCGCTGCAACTTCGCGAACTCCTCGATCTCTTCATGTTCAGCGTGTGCCAGCACGGCCTCGCGCAGCTTCGTGAGCTCAGCGATGAACGCATCGGAGGTGATGTCCAGGCTTTCGATCTTGGAAAGCTGTTCCTTCGCATCGTGCTCTTCCTGCAGGAGCCCGTCCACCATTGCGTCGCCGGCTTCCAGATCGCGGCGGGCCCGCGGATGCACCAGCATCTCCTCGGCCGTTTCGTGCACGGCGAGCAGTTGGCGAAGCTGGATGAACGGCTTCTCCCGCGCCTCAGGATCTGATGCGAGCAGCACCTGGTCGAACATATCCTCGATCAGGTCGTGCTGCGCTTTGAGGTAGGCAACAACTTCTTCCGGAGTTTCAACAATCATTTCGGCCACGCCGATACACCTCCATGGGTGGAGTTTGCGAATGCGGGCGGGGGGCTGTGCGCCGCTAAAGGCGGCATACCCGAGCTGTTGAACGCTAAAACGCCTGACGACCCCCGGCCAGCCGCTCCACCTCACGCAGGTCGAAGGGGGCACGAAGGCCGAGGATCAGGTGATCGGCCCCAGCCTCGACCAGGGATCGCATCAGACCCGGTTCCGCGCGCTCGATCCACGCGGTGCGCTCAATCTGGTGCGGGTCGCGGCCAACTTCGCCACACCACCGGTCGATGACCTGGTTCTTTCGTCGGATGGTCGCCGGATCGCCGTAACCGTTCCACATGTCGGCGTACTGAGCGACCAGGCGCAAGGTGCGCCGCTCACCATTACCGCCGATCAGCAGCGGCAGCCGACCGATCGGAGCAGGCCGAAGCAGCCCGATGCGGTTGCGAATGCGGGGCAGCGCCGCGGCAAGAACGTCGAGGCGCTCGGCTGGAGTCCGGACGGGGTAGCCGTATTCGGTCTCGTCGCGCTCCATCCATCCCGAGCCGATGCCCAGCACCGCTCGCCCACCGGAGAGATGGTCGAGCGTGCAGGCCATATGTGCCAGCAGGTCGGGGTTGCGGTAGCAGGATCCGGTCACCAACATGCCGATCTGGGAAACGTTGGCTGTGGTGACGGCCATGGCCGCCAGAATCTGCCAGCCCTCGAAGTGCGGTTCGTCGGGCGAGCCGTACAGCGGAGGGAAGAAATGGTCCCAGGTCCACAGGCTGTCGACGCCCAGGTCGTCGACCCCTTGCCAACCGGCACGCAGCGCGGCCATGGTCGTGTTCTGCGGGTGAATCTGAACGCCGATCTTCACCATCACCGGTCCGGTAGATCGAATTCGAGTTGCAGTCGCGCGGGTCCGCTCATGCCGAGAAATGGCCGCCACGAGGGGGTTTCGGAACACCTCGGATTCGGCAGCCGGTCAGAGCCATGATCGGCCAGGAACTGACTCACCGAAGTCGCAACCTCGGCGTCGGATTCGGGGCCGGGGCTGATCAGTTCGATGCCCCGATCCCAGTCCAGCAGGACCCGAAGCCCCAGATGCTCCAGATCGATGTCGTTCAAAGTGAACCCAAGTTCGGTGAATAGCTTTCCCGCTGCATCTTGCCGCTCCCGTGCCACCGCGAACACGACATGGTGCAACCGTGGCGGGTCGGTCATCAGCGGACCATACCCCGCGGCCGAATCAAACCGAGATCGTAGTGAGTGAGCCAGCCCGGTGCGGCGTCACAGACGTCGGGAATGGCATTGATAGCGCCCATCGCAGTCCAGTTGTAGCCGGGATGTGAGGTGGTCCCGTCCGGGGATTCGAGCCCTTCCAGGGTCAGGACACTTGCTGGATCGCCCTCGATCACGATGCGGTAGCGGGTTTTTCCCCAATCCCAGGCTGGCTCGATGCTGGTCGGACCGCTGGTGAGGTAGATGGCGTGGAAAGCGATGAACGGCTGTCCGCCGACCTGTGCCGTCCAGGTGTGATGCTGCGCGGCCACCGTTCCGCTGGCGATGGCGCCGAGTTCGTGCGGGATGTCCTCGGTGGCGGTGGCGACGGCCAGATCTGCGGTGATGTCGTCTATTTCGACGCCCAGCCCATCGGCGATCATGTACATCGATTGGGCGAAGAACGGCAGACCCATGCCCAGAATGGTTGGCGTGGAGAGAAATTCATCCTGGGGCTTACCGAAACCCAACCAGTCGATGTGGTCCAGTGGTGCGTCGGTGAGCACGTTGACGACCTCGTACACTTCGATCTTGTCGATCCTGCTGGCGACGCGGGCGAGGGTGAGCGGCAGTAGGTCTCCGGCGTAGCCGGGGTGGATGCCACCGCCGTGAAAGCTCGTGCCACCGTCACGGCAGGCGGCCTCGATCTTATTCGCTTCCTCCCGAAAGTACTTGGACGGATGAAAGAATCCGCTCGTGGTGACGACGTTCTTGCCCGATCGCAACAGCCGGCAAACGGTGTCGACATCCATGATGATCGGTGTGTAGAACACGCAGTCCGCCTCGGTCGCCATGACGGACTCGACGTCGTCGGTCGCGACGATGCCCGTCGGTCCGATGCCGATGATGTCCCCGGCATCCTTGCCGACCTTCTCCGGTGTGTGCACCAACACGGCGACCAGGTCGAAGACCGGATTGTCGGCGAAGTGCCGCAGTCCGACTTGTCCGACATCCCCGGTCATCCATTGGATGACGCGATACTTCTCCGTCATTGTGCGCGCGTCCTTCCGTTGCGTGCCAGGACTCCCCGCGGTAACAGCAGGGGCAGGTCGGTGTAGGTGGCGATGCCGGGCGGTGCGGAGACGACGGCGGGTATCGCGGTGATGGGCGGCATGGCGGTGATGGTGAGACCGAGCATGATGTAGTCGTCGATCGACTCCCCGTGGAAGTCCGGGGGCGGCTCGAAACTCAGTGTGGTCTTGATCGTGGGCCGGCCTTCCACCGTTACGGTGTAACCGAAGTTCGTCGACCAACGCGGTTCGAGGGATTGCCCTTTGGTCCACACGGCGCGGGCCTCGACTACCTCGCGGCCCTCGGCGATGCCCCGCCACCGCAGATCGATGCCTGCGACGCAACCTTTTTCGATCGTCCAGTCACCGGGCAGCAGCAGATCCTCGGTGGTTTGGGCATATTCGACGTCGCATCTCATTTCGTCGAGATCGACTCCCAGGGCATCGGCGATCAGCAACAGGGCCTCGCGGAAGATGCCCGACCCTTTCTCGGTGAGAGCAGGCAGGTCCGGCTGATCAATCGGACGACCGAAGCCCATCGGAATCTCGGTGGCCGGAGAGTTGTAAATGGTCGTGTCGAACGATTCGACGATGCAGATGCGATCCACCCGGTCGGACAGTCCGGCGGTGACGATCGCCAGGAGTTGGATGAACCCGGGATTGATGCCGCTGCCGAAAATGGTTGAGTCGCCTTGCATGCAGGCATCGACGATGCGGTCCCGGGCAGGGCCGAGTTGGTGTCCGGTAATGAGTTCCGACGTGGTGACGACGTTGATTCCAGCCCGCAGTATGCGGATCACTTCGTCCACGTCGGCGAACATCGGGTTGTAGACCACGCAGTCGGGTTTGAGGCCGAGCAGCGCGTCGACGTCGTCGGTGGCCTGCACTCCCAGTGGTTCGATCCCGCACAGTCCGCCGACATCACGGCCGACTTTGTCCGGCGACCACGCGTAGCAGCCCACCAGTTCCAACAACGAGTTCTCGGCGATCGCGTGGACCGACTTCCTGCCCACATTGCCGGTGGTCCATTGGACGACGCGCAGCCTCCTGGTCACTTGGCGCCGGCGTGCTGGCGCGCGATGCGTTCATCATGGATGCGCACCAGTTCACGAAAGCCCAGACGGTGGTACTTCGGCGTGGGCTGGATACCCCAGACGTCCCGGGCGGTGTCCTTGCCTTCGGCGCCTTCCGGCGGACCCAACGGTGGGTAGGGGTATTTGCATTCCAGGGCGTCGTCGGAGTAGCGGACTTTGAGCAACTCGCTGCAGATTTCAGTGAGGCTCAGCGTGGGATACCCGTAGTAGACGGCCATGAACGGCAACGTGAATGCGCCCTCGAGCACCAGGGCCACCAGGCACACCAGCACCGCCCGCTTGATCCACTTGTGCATGCGCGCGTAGTAGGGCGTGGTGCCCGGCGGCAGGTCTTCGGCCGGTTCTTTGTCATCTGTGACAGTCGATTTCGTCGTCATGGGGATGCTCCTTCATGCCCTAGTCGGAGAAGATTTCGCGATTGACGGTGTGTAGGTAGGGGATGGCGAGGAACGGCGTGATGTAGAAAATGTCGTAGAGCCACCAGCCGATCACCGGGAAAACCACACCGGCATAACGCACGTCGGCGTACATGGTCATGTTGAAGACGTAGGCACACCAGATGACGGTGCCCATCCAGCATGTGACCACCATCCACTGATGGCCCCACCGTTTCATCTGCAGGAATCCGATAGCCGCGGCGACCCGCATGGAGAACACGGTCAGGATCAGACCGGCTACGTACGCTTTCTCACCCGGCCCCGATGCGCCGCCCACCCAGGATTCGTTGTAGTGCCAGAAGTAACCGGCGTCGAACATGTTGCCCCAGCCGATCATCAGCACCCTGTTGATCAGGGTGTGGTTGGCGACGAGGTCCAGTGCCCATCCCAGGCTGTTCAGCATTCCGTCGATCAGCACCAGGTAGCCGATCAGCGTGACGATCATGGGGCGAACCGACAGCCCGGCACGTAAAGCCTGACGCTGCAGCCACACCCCACGCATGAAGATGGGGAATCCGATCAGGCCCGGGGCCCAGCATCCCATCAACCCGGCACCGACGATCATCCATTTGTCGGCTCGGCGCTGGGCTTGTCGTGATTCGTCGTCATGCTCAGAGAGGTTGACCGAGTCGCCCGGAGAGACGACGGCGGTCACAGGTCCCACCAGCCACGGGCGAAGGACATGTACAGCTGAATGCTGAACATGATCAGCAGGTATCCGTAGATGAAGATCTGAAAGACGATGAGTGCCCGCTTGCGTTTGCGCTCTTGTTGATCCACCATTTCGTCCGCCTTTCCTAGAAAGTCCCTGAGGGTTCGGTGTTCAAGGTCGCTGCTGCGACTTCGCGCAGACCGTCGTTGATGGCACCGTCGGTACTGAGCGGTGCGAGTATGCAGGCTTCGGCCGCGCTGATCTCGGTGGCTCCGGCCGCGATCAGCTTCGCGGCCGTGACCAACACCCGGGTAGAGGGCGGCTCGAAGTGGAATACGGCGTCCGCAGAGCGAATAGCGTTGGCGCAGGAGACAAGTCGGTGCGCCGTCGCGATCTCTACGTCCGATTCCGCCACAATCACCTCGGCCTCCTGCACGGCGGGCAGATATGTCATCGGCAGGGTCGCGAATCGCTGACGGAAGGACGGCTTCAACTCTTTCAACGAACTGCGGTAGGCGGGATTGTAGGAGCAGACCAGCATGAACGAGTCGGGCGCCCGGACGACTTCGTCGGCGCGATCCAGATAGAGAGCGCGACGGTGATCGGTCAGGGAGTGCAGAATCGCCAGTGAGTCGTGTCGGGCCTCGACCACCTCGTCGAGGTAGCAGATGGCGCCGGCCTTGACTGCTCTGGTCAGCGGGCCGTCTTTCCAGATCACATCTCCACCGGTGACCATGAAGCGGCCGACCAGGTCCGAACTGGTGAGGTCGTCATGGCAGCTGATGGTGACGACAGGTTGCCGGAGCAGAGCGCCCATGTGTTCGACGAAGCGGGTCTTGCCGCATCCGGTGGGCCCGGTCAGCATCACCGGAACGTGTTCGCGGTAAGCCTGTTCGAACAACTCCACCTCGTTGCCGCTGGCGATGTAGGTGTCGGTGGTCATTTCTCCCCTCAGGTCTGCGCCGGTCACGCGGAGACAAGCTCTCGGTGGACGTGCGCGAGTACTCGCGGCAGTTCTTCGACACGTTTGATCCGTCGCGACCGGCGGGATCCGAACACCTCGGGTAGCGGATCGACCCGCGTTGGGCCGACGCCCACGTAGTACACCGAGACGCCGGCGTCGTTGGCCTCCTCGACCGCATGCGCCACGTCGGCCCACGCGTAACGGCCTTCGTATCCTTCGTCAGAGATCAGTCCGTCGCCGATCACGATGAGCAGACGGCGTTCAGCCGGTTGGGTCAACAGCCGCGAGGTCAAGTGTCGAATCGGCGCGCCGAGCCGGGTGTAACCACCGGTCATCAGCCCGAGCTTGCCCGGCGCTATGAAGTGGCCGTCCTGAAAGTCTTTGAGACAGCGCACTTCGACGCGGTGCCGGGTGTTTCCGGTGAACACAAAAATGCCATGGCGTTCACGAGCGAGTGTCATCGCGCGGGACAGCGCATCGGCGCATTCGAGTTCCAAGCGGAAAATGCGGCCGCCGTGCACGCCCAGTGAGGAACTACCGTCGAGCAACAGCGCGGTGGCGACGTCGCGGCTGTGCGGCAACAGTTCCCGGAAAATCCTTGGTTCGCTTGCCGTCTGGGTCAACATGTCAATGTAGTGCCGCACGTATTGCTCGACGTCGAGATCGGATCCGTCCTCGAGCCGGTTGGTCATCGCGCGATGCGTGTGCTCCTCGAACCACTTTCGAAGGTTTTCTGCGACCGGGGCCGGGTGACCGGCCTGCGGGTAGGAGGGAAACTCCAGCACTGCAACATGATTCGCCAGGAAGGTCTTTGTCCAGGCGTTCCACTCCGGATACGGGATACCTTGCCGGCGTTCGGGACTGGTGTCGAGGTCGTTATCCTCTGGTCGGCTGGGCGGTGGCAGGTTGGGGTTGCGAACGCCACCATCGCCGCCCACCGGCACCGAATATGGGCGCGGATGACGCTGTTGGGTGCTGGTCCACGGCATCCTGCCGAGTCGCTTGATTGCGCTGGCTAATCCGCGGGCGCTGAATTGGGTGCGCGGCAGCATGCCGAGCAATGGGTGCTCGACGATCGGCTGTCTACCGCGCGCAATGTCGATCGCTTGGTCGAACATGGTCGCGGCATCCAGGTCCGGATCGCGAATCGGGATGTCGGACAACGCTCTTTTTAGCTCAGGCATCAGTCCGGGCCAGTGCGCAGCGATCCAGCCCATCGCGACACCTGCTTCGACGAAAGCCAGGGCGCGGTGTTCGCGGGGCGACAGGTCGGACAACCGGTAGTGGGCGAGGCGTTCTTTGGACGGCGAGCATTGCAACGCGACACCACACGTCAGGGTGCGGCGGGTCCAGTCGTCGCCGACGCCCGGGTAGGGAACGTGCACGAGGTCCAACGCGGGGCTCAAACCGAAGCTGCGGCCGGCACCTGTGAGTAGGCGGGCACCGTCGCGGCGCTGTCCACTGAGCGCCACTGCCGTCAGTGCACAACTGCGCTCGATCGCCATCGCCGATGAATCGGCCGTCCCGGCCACGCGATCAGAACGTTCCGATGTTGGAAAACATCCAGTACCAGAACCAGATGATCAATCCGGTTCCGCCCCAGGCGGCGACGTACCGCAGCAACTCCCAAACCATATCCATACGAATCTCCCTGGTTATTGTCGAGGCTCGAGACTTCGGACTGCCGTCGCGACCAGCTCGGCCAGCATGGTGTCGCGACGGGTCCCGGCGGACGTGGTGCTCAATGCGCCGTAGACGCCGAGCAGGAAAAACACCGCGCTGTAGAACGGATCGACCGCGGCGTGTATCTCGCCGCGGTCACGTGCCTGCTGAATCTGCTTGACCAGCAACACGATCACCGGGTGATCGGTCCATTCCTCGTCGCGCTTGGGCCGCGTGGACGAGAAGTGTATGCCCAGGAAGTCCCGGAAAAGTGGACCGCCCAAACGTTGTTCGAGGTCGA
Source organism: Mycobacterium sp. NGS61 (assembly GCF_059812325.1). NCBI lineage: Bacteria > Bacillati > Actinomycetota > Actinomycetes > Mycobacteriales > Mycobacteriaceae > Mycobacterium > Mycobacterium sp. NGS61. Next base: position 385,096 of record NZ_JCALCL010000001.1, on the reverse strand, counting down.
CGACCAGGTGCGCCGCCTCGGTCAGCACGGCGGTCAGGTCGGGCGACGTGCCGAGGAACCGGGTGAGTTCAGCGGCGAGCCGCGCCTCTTCGCGGCTTTCCAATTCGAGTAAGACATGCTCTTTGGTGGGGAAGTGGAAGAAGAAGGTGCCGTGTGCGACACCGGCAGCACTGGTGATCACGCCGACCTCGGCAGCGGCCATTCCGCAGCGCTGAAACTCGGCAAGTGCCGCACCGAGCAGGCGCTGCCGGGTCTGCAGTCGCTGCGTTTCGCGCACCGAGGTTCTGACCTGTGCCGTCATGGTGTGTTCTGTTGTAGACCCTTTACTGACTGAAGTCAACGGCGCCGTTCCGGCTCGGCAGCGTTTTCGATGATGAATTGACCTGAATCCATGAGTGATTCAGCACTTAGCCGAACGTGATGTTGCATGACCTCGGTCATCGAGCTAGTCCGAGAAGATCTCGCGGTTGACGGTGTGCAGGTAGGGGATCGCGAGGAACGGGGTGATGTAGAAGATGTCGTAGAGCCACCAGCCGACGACCGGGAATATCACACCGCCGAAGCGCACGTCGGCGTACATGGTCATGTTGAACACGTAGCCGATCCAGATGACCGCACCCATCCAGCAGGTGACCACCATCCACTGGTGTCCCCATCGTTTCATCTGCAGGAAGCCGATGCCCGCGGCGATTCGCATGGTGAACACGGTGAAGATCAGGCCGACTTCCCAGCCTTTCTCCCCGGGGCCTGCCGCGCCGCCGATCCAGAGTTCGTTGAAATGCCAGAAGTAGCCAGCATCGAACATATTGCCCCAGCCCACCAGCAACACTCGCCCGAGCAGGGTGTGGTTGCCCACCATGTCCAGCGCCCAGCCCACGGTGTTGATGGCGGCATCAATGATGACCAGATAGCCGAGCAGTGTGACGAGCATCGGCCGCACCGACAACCCCGCCCGCTGCGCGCGTCGCAGCAACCAGACTCCGCGCAGGAACAGTGGGAGGCCGAAGACGCCGAGCGCGGCGGTGCCGATCAACAGCGAGCCCGAAATCAGCCACTTGTCGGCCTGTCGCTGCGCGAGTCGGGATTCCTCCATGTGCTCGTCGAAGGCCAATCCGTCCCTGGCGCCGGGGGCCGGCGCGCTGCTCCAGCGGCGAAAGTTCAGCGTCGGCAGATTCAATGTGGCCTCCCTCAACCTCGCCTGTTGTAACGCAGAAACTGACTGAGGTCAACCGCCTGGACTCAGCGAGCCGCCATGCTCTGCATCGTTCTGGCCACGTAATCGGCGAGCATGGCATCGCGGGTGGGCCAGGTGTTGGTCGTGATGAGCAGTGCGTACAAACCGAGCAGGAAGAACACTGCGCTGTTTATCGGGATGACGTCGGCGGCAACGCTGCCGTTCCGCTGCGCCCGCTCGATCTCGCCGGCCACCGCCATGATCACCGGATGATCTCTGCCGTCCTCGACCGGTGGGCGGGTCTGTGAGAAATGCAGCGCGAGAAAGTCTTTGAACAGACCATCGCCCAGTCGGCGTTCGAGGCCGGCGACCAGTCGAACCGCCTCACCGAGAGCACCGGCAAGATCGTGTTCGGTGACCAGGAATCGGGCGAGCTGGCTCGCGATGCGTTGTTCTTCGCGGCGTTCCAATTCGAGCAGCACGTGTTCTTTGGTGGGGAAGTGGAAAAAGAATGTGCCGTGTGCAACTCCGGCGGCCGCCACGATCGCGGCGACGTCAGCTTCGGCCATCCCGGAACGCTTGAACTCCGCAACCGCAGCACCCAGCAATCGCTCCCGGGTCTGCAGTCGTTTGGTCTCGCGAGCCGAGATCTTGTTGCCTGCCGTCATGTTTCCTCCGCCGAATTCGACTGCAAACAGTATCGCGGCGGCGCTGGTCGGGCCAGTGACACTGCACCCTGCACCGGAGCGGATCGTTGACTTAAGTCAGTTTCAGTCGTTAGATGATGTCGGCGTCAAGTCGGGGCAGAGGAGCTCAGGTGGCTTTGGAGCAGTTCAATTTGGCCGGGCAGGTCGCGATCGTGACAGGCGCCGGCAAAGGTGTGGGTCAGGGCATCGCCCGGGTGCTGGCCGAGGCCGGTGCGACGGTGGTCGGCACCGCGCGAACGGAAGCGGACATCCTGGCAACGATCAACGGCATCGAGGAGGCAGGCGGTCAGGGACTGGCTGTGGTTGCCGACGCGATGAGCCGTCCCGATGGTGAACGCGTGGTCTCGACGGCCATGGAGCGCTTCGGCCGCATTGATATCTTGATCAACAATGTCGGGGGAGCCACCTACGCGAGGTTTCTCGATATCACCGACGACGATTTCAGGCTCGCGTTCGACTGGTGCGTCACGTCTACGTTCATCATGAGTCAGTTGGTGGCTAGGCACATGATCGACGCCGGTCGCGGTTCGATCGTCAATATCTCCTCAGGCTCAGCGCGTTTCGGCATCCGCGCGTTGGCTGCCTACTGCACGGCCAAGGGGGCGCTCGAAGCGCTGACCCGGGCGATGGCCCAGGAGCTGGCCCCCAAGGTCCGGGTCAACGCCATCGCGCTCGGATCATTCGCCACCGATGGGCTCCAAAGCAGTCTCGACCTGATGCCGGGTTCGCTGGAGAAGATGCAGGAGGCGACGCCTCTGCACCGCCTTGGCAACGTCGAGGATCTGGGTCGGCTGTGTGTTTACCTGAGCACATCCGACTGTTATGCCACCAACGCGATATTCCACGTCGACGGCGGAATCGATTCCAACAATTCGCCGCTACCCATCCCCGACTACTGAGGCGGCCGTCGTGCGCAGGGTGATTCAGTTCTCGACCGGCAACGTAGGGCGACATTCGTTGCGGGCCATCATCGGACGCCCAGATCTTGAACTGGTCGGAGTCCATGCCTCGGGTCCGGATAAGGTCGGCAGAGACGCCGCCGAGCTGTGCGGGTTGAACGAAGCGACCGGACTGGTCGCCACCGACGACATCGACGCTCTGATCGCGCTCGGGGCCGACTGCGTGGTGTACACCGCGTTGGGTGAGACGCGGCCCATGGAGGCCATCGACCAGATGTCACGATTCCTGGCGGCAGGCACCAATGTTGTCGGCACCTCGTTGGTCTGGCTGGCCACGCCGCACCGCGCTGAGGATTGGCTCCGACATCCGCTGCAGAGCGCGTGCGAAACCGGCAACTCATCGCTGTACGTCAACGGTATCGATCCAGGGTTCTCCGGTGACACCCTGGTCTACGCGGCCTGCAGCCTCAGCACCCGCGTCTCCTCGATCACCGTTCAGGAAATCTTCGACTACGGGAATTACGACGACTACGAATTCACCGGTACGTCAATGGGTTTCGGACTGAAGCAGGATGACGATCCGCCGATGCTCTTCCTGCCCGGGGTAATCGTGTCCATGTTCGGTGGCGCGGTGAACAATTTGGCGGATCAGCTCGGGATAGTTCTCGAGGAAGTGCGGCAGCGGGATGAGCGCTGGTACACAACCGAACCAATCGACTGCATCATGACCAAGGTGGAGCCCGGCGGGATGGCTGCGGTCCGGTTCGCGGTCGAAGGTGTGGTGGACGGCGAACCGGTGATTACCATCGAACACATCACCCGACTCACTGACGCTGCCGCGCCGGATTGGCCGTTCCCGCCGGCGGGCCAGCCTGGGGTGCACCGGGTCGTCGTTGAGGGAGAACCCCGGATAGAGATCAATACCCATGTCTCCCATCCGTTGTACGACACGACAGTCGCCGGTTGCATCTCGACAGCGGCGCGCGCAGTCAATGCCATCGAATCAGTGTGCCGTGCCCCAGCGGGACTGATTGCCGTCGATGAGATTCCGGCTGCCGAGGCGCTGCGCGGCCTCATGTGGATGGAGTAACAATCACGCAAGCGGCGGGAACGAAGCCGTCTGCGATGCGCCACCAGGATTCTCACTCACCAGGAGCTTGGACTCGCGAGGCCATGCGGGGTAGTGCACAAATAATCAGCCCCCGCGTGCCAGGCGAAACCGCTGCATGACCATGTCCAGAACCTCCGGGGTCAACATGCCGCCGGCGTATTCGACCCAGCACCAGCTGCGTGACAGTGCCTCGCCGGACGGATCGCCGGTCAGGTTTCCGAACACATGCAGCGGGCTCCCGCTGCTGGTGAATGTGAAAACGTAGGTGTCGTCACCGATTACCGTCTCTAGGCTGGCGACTTTCCCAGCCGCGTTGAAGCGCGGAGTAGCGACGATGTCGTCATGGACAGTCGTCACGCCGTCCTTCAACTGATAGCCGGGACCGAAAGCCAAGTCATCGCGGCCCTGCCAGAAGCTGCCACCTCCCAAGCGGCCGTCGTCGTATTCGTGCAGCCAGGAGACCCACATCCCCTGCAGGTGACGGGCGATGGGTAATTCGGTGTAAGACATCCCCGGCGGCCCGTAGGCGAAGTCCTGATGCGCATAACCGGAAACCTGCTCGCCGTCGATGGTGCCGGTCACATAGAGCAATTCGTGCCGGTAGTACACGTCGTGGTCGAGGTGATAGTCGCCCTGCTGTTGTGGAACGTGCGTGACCACCACATCACTGACCGTTCGGCCGTGCATCTCCCAACGTCCGCTGGCGTCGTACCAGTGCAAGCCGTCAGCGTCACGCGCAACGCGGCCACTGGCGTAAATCATCTGCAGCGTGTTGCCGTCATCGCTGTACTCGAACGGTTCAAACCAGTCGATGGAGGAGTACTCGTCAAACAGGTGCGGGGCGTCGGATTCCAAAGCCTCTGGCAACGAACGAAATCCACAGATGGGAGACACCACGTGCGTCATGCCGACGACGAAGTCGTCCATGCCGCGCAAGCCCCAGTAGTTGTGACCCGAATCGTCGCTGACGACAGCGCCGAGCCAGATGCCGGCCAAAGCTACGTCGGGACTTGGTGTCCACGATCGGCGGTAGTGATCCAGTGACGCTTGGCAGCCCGTTACTGTGAACTCGATAGTCGGCATTGCGCCCTTCTCACTCGAATGTGATTACGCCGCGGATATTCTTGCCGGCCCGAAGATCCCGCATCGCCTCATTGATATCGTCGAGTTTGTATTTCTGCGTGATGAGTTGATCCAACTTGATCAGGCCGGCCTCGTACATCGCCAGCAGGCGGGGCATGGCTTCGCGTGGATTCAGCTCGCCATAGAGCGCGCCTTTGAAGGTCTTGCAGGAGTAGATCATGTCGGTGAGGACCATCGGCACCATCAGGTCGCTGACCTTGGGCATTCCCGTCAACACGCAGGTACCCCCTTTGCGCAGCATCATCAGGGCGAGCAGCACCATGTCCGGAGGTACGACACCCGGCGTGAGAATGACCCGGTCGGCCATGAGTCCCCAGGTGATCTCGGTGACCAGTTCCATTGCGGCGCCGGTGTCGACGACGGTGTGGGTAGCCCCGAAGGTCGGCGCCATCTGACGTTTGAATTCGTTGGGATCGACCGCAACGATGTGCTTGGCACCGGCGATCTTTGCGCCCTGGACGGCGTTCATGCCTACTCCGCCAACGCCGACGACCACGACGGTGTCACCGGCTTCGGTACCGGCGGCCACCGAGCCCGATCCGAATCCGGTTGTCACACCGCAGGAGACCAGACAAGCTGAGTCCAGCGGGATCCAGTCGTGAACTTTCACCAGTGACCGCTCGGATGCCACCACGTATTCGGAAAAGGTGCCGACTTGCATCATCGCCATCAGATCTTCACCGTCGAGGTGGCGGCGCCGCGTGCCGTCGGTGGTCATCGCTTTGCTGTGGATGTCGGCGCCCACGTCGCACAGATAGGTGCGGCCGGTGGTACACCATCGGCAGTTACCACATGACGGATAGAACGAAATAGCAACGTGATCACCAGGTTTCAGGGTCTTGACCTCTGGCCCTATCGTCTCGACGACGCCAGATCCTTCATGCCCGCCAAGCATCGGGAACCACTCGGGCACCGTACGGCCCGCTGCCCGCATCATCTCTTCCATCTCCGGGGTGGGCACACTGTCGCCGGTGTGAAAATGCTCGTCGGAGTGACAGATCCCCGCGTAGGCCATCCTGACCAGAACTTCGCCCGCATGCGGGGGATCGAGCTCGACTTCGGTGACGTCCCAATCGAGTCCGACTCCGCGCAGCACCGCCGCCTTGGATTTCATTGCTGCCTCCATCGTGAAAGAATCTGGGTCACCAATTCCGGAGCTCCTGCACTGCGTCGGACGAGCGCGGGGCCAGTGTCATGTATGGGACGAAACCGCTCTTGCCGCAACGGATTATGTTGTTGACGACGTCGGTCAGATGTTCCTGGTCAATCAGCCCGCCCTGCATGTAATTGTGGTCCATCCAGAATCGGATCGCCTTTTCCAGGACTTCTGGGTCCCAGTCCTTGTTGAACTCGGTCATCGAGTCGCCGGTGCCGCCCATGCTGTCGCCCACGGCGAGGCGAGTGAAGCCGATTTCGGGGTGCTCGATACGCCATGCCTCGACGAGCTTGTCCAATGCGGCTTTGGTGACCGCGTACGACCCGAGCATCGGCCACGGTGTCGTGTAGGACGCACTCAGCGAGGACAGATAGACGGCCGAGCCGCCGGCCGCAGCCAGGTGTGGTGCCGCAGCCGCAGTGACGAGGGATGCACCGGTGACATTGGTGGCGAACAACCGTCCCCACTGTTCGGCTGTCACCTCTTGCAGCGGCGCCAACACCCCCATGCCGGTGGTGTACACCAACGCGTCCAGTCCACCCAGCGCGCCGACCACCTCCGCTATCGCTTGCTGGCAGGTCTCGGCGATAGTGACATCACACGCGACGGCCACCGCGCCGTTGCCGGCCTCCTTGGTCGCGTCGACCAAGCGGGGATATCGACGGGCGAGCAGGGCAACATGGGCGCCGCGCTTGGCGAGCCCGGTGCCTATGCACCGGCCAAGGCCGGCGGATGCGCCGACGACCGCGACCCGCAATGGTTGTTGCTCAGTCTGCATGGGGCTCCTGGGTCGCCGGGCTGAGAGCGAAATTATTCACTTGCGCAAACACACATTTACACACGGACCGACGGTTTCCCATAGTCGGAGCAAAACACTCACCGCCGCAGTGCTTTTCGCTCGTCCACCGCAAAGCTCAGCAGCAGACGGTCGAGTACCTTGGCGGCTCGTCGGCGCGCCCTTGCTGGATTCGCCGCGTGCGCGACCATTCTGGAGGCTTCTTCGAGTGCGGCGACGATCATGTGGGTGAGCTCTCCGACGGGTTGATCGTCGATGATCTTGTCTGCGATGGCCGCGCGGACCATTTCATTGATCAAGGCGATGCTGTTGCCCTCTTGAATGGCTCGCAATGTCTGCCAGCCAAGGACCACCGGCCCGTCGACCAGCATTACCCGCTGCACTTCGGGTTCGAGGGCCGCTTCGAGAAATCCCTGCATGCCGCGGGTTAACCGTTGCCACGGGTCCGCACCGGGCGGGGGGTTGGCGATGGAGCGCAGCGTGAGGTCGCTCTCGACTTCTTCGAAGACGGCGCGGAACAACTCAGCCTTGTCTTTGAAATGGTGGTAGAACGCGCCACGGGTACCGACACCCGACTTCGTCACCAAGTCGCCGACGCTGGTGTTGAAGTATCCCTGCGCCACGAACAGTTCTCGCCCCGCATCGATGAGGTCACGCCGCGTTTGATCGCCGCGCGCCCGGCGGTCGTCGTCAGATCCTCCACGCTGGGCCACGACGATGATCGTAGCAACATACGTCCTGTATGTTGCCGGGTATGGCAGACGACGTGGTTCGCGCATACGGGTCGGTCGCACCACTGAAGGTGGGATTGCTGAACGACTATCCGACGAGCGGCGATACCGACGACAACACCGTCGCCGCGTTGCAACTGGTGCTGGACGAGGCTGTCGCCTCGAGATTGATCGACCGGCCCGTCGATCTGATTCAACGCAACGTTGTGGGTCTGCCGAACGGGACCTATCAGGCGGTGGAACGCGCCTTCGATGAACTGGTGGCCGAAGGGTGCCTGGTCATTTTTGGACCGTGGGTTTCTGACAACGTGGTGCCACTGCGGGCGCACGTCGATGCGACAGCCAAGGTCCCGATCATCACTTTGTCGGGATCAGAAGGCGCGCTGGGCGAGTGGTGCTTCGCCCTGAACAACGGCTCGATGGCTGAAGAACCGGTGATGCTGGCGGCGGTCATGATTGGCGACGGCCGCTCGCGCATCGCCGTTGCCTACGAGGCGTCGCTGATCGGCAAGGAGTATCTGTCTTTCGCGGAAAAGGCTTATGCGGCTGCGGGTTTGCAAGTGGTTGCAACGGTCGCAATTCCGCAAGTGGAGGCCGATAAGGCCGACACGGTGGCAGCCTTGCGGGCGTCGCATCCGGATGCCGTCGTCCACGTGGGTTTCGGGCACGGCTTGTGGGGGTTCAGCGACGCACTGCGCGCTGCCGGCTGGGATCCTCCCCGGTACACCACCACCGCCTTTGAGATGGCACATATCAATGCCGAGTGGATGCGACACCTCTCGGGCTGGATCGGGCTGGACAGCTACGACGAGCGCAATCTGGTCGGGCAGGCATTCCTGGACCGATTCGAGACCAGATACGGTCGGCGGCCGGGGCATTCGATGCCCGGCTTGTCCCACGACGCCGCCACCGTCATAACTCGGGGGCTGGCCGCGGCGCGTCCGCTGACCGGCGAGGGCGTCAAGCTTGGGATCGAACAAGTCAAGCTCATACCGTCGGCCAGTGGCGCGCCCGGAACCTTCTTGCGGTTCGGCCGATACATCCGGCAAGGCTGGCTGGGGTCGGACTACCTGATCGCCCGTAGGGTGCTGCCGGACGGCTCGGGGCACGTATTCCACGCCGCGCCGAGCGAGCACATCTCACGCGCGGTCGGTGTCGCTGCCGGCTAATTGGATGGCGCCGAATACGGGCGCGGTCACGATCCCGGGCGGTTGACCCAGCACGTACGGAATGGCGCGCACCGCCCCCATCGCGATCATCAGATGGCCCGGCTGGGCGTGCTGCCCCGTGGCCGGTTGTCCATCCCAACCGACATCGAGTTGCAGTTCAAAGCTCGGCACGCCCTTGATGACCGCTCGGATCAGCGGGGACTTCTCACCCGGCGCCAACGGTGTGATGCCCCACTGCGGTAGGTCCCGGGTCAGCACCCATTCCTCATGGATGGCCAGCAGAGGCCGGCCCGACCAGTGACCGACCCAGGAGAACCGCTGTCCGACAACGGTTCCCGCTTCGATCGCACCAGCCGTCACCACGATGTCGTGGGGGAGTGTGGTGGCGTCCACGGACACATCGATGTGTGACAACGAGATTCCCAGGACGTCGGCGGTGGCGTTGAGTGCCTGGCGGTAGGCCAGATCCAGTTTCTTGATGATCGGGGAATCAACGGTGACGTCCTCGGGTGGACGGCCCATGCCCATGAGGTCGACGAGCATCGGCCGACTGGGGACGGCTGACACATCGGTGGCCTCGTACAGATCGATGCGGTCGATCGTCTTGCTCAACCCGGTGACGGTCGCGATCAGCCGCTCGAACATGAAGCCGGGATTCTCCCCTGCGGCGTGAAAACGCGACTTGCCCTGCCGGCACGCCTGCACAAACGAGGCTTCGGTCTGTGCGCCATAGGTGGGCAGATGGTTGTACGACGTGGTCGTGATGACGTTGGTGCCCACCGCGAGCAACCGGCAGATGTCCTCGGCGTTGGTCTCGACGGCGTGCGCCTTGCTGGCGGCGTGCACCACGACATCCGCTCTCAACGAGACGATTTCGTCCTTGTCCGTCGTGGCGGCGACCCCCGTCGTGGCGGGTAGCCCACACAGTTGTCCCGCGTCCACACCGTTCTTGGCGGGGTCGTATACGAGCACTCCGACCAGTTGATAATCGGGATTCTCGATAAGCTCCTGCAGCGCAGCACGGCCTACCGCGCCGGTAGCCCATTGCACGACTCGAATGGCCAATCGAATACTCCAGGTTGCGCTTTGGGGGTCGGCTCGCTTCTGGTCGGTTCAACATACATCATGTAGGTTTACAACCGACGGACTGTAGGTTGATACCGGTAGGGAGGCTTACGTGGCGGAGCCGGCGGTCACCGACGATATCGACCAGCGCATCCGCGAAGCGCAGGAGAAGTTCAACGCCGGCATGGGTGCAGACGGAGACGCGACGCCCTATCCGCTGCTGCGCGAGTTACGGGCGAAGGGCGCCGTGCACCCTGGATGGCCGGAGATGGGCGTTCCCGAAGATGTCGGAAACGGTAGAAAAACCTATACCGCGTACTCTTTCGACGCTGTCAAGAGTGTCTTCATCGACAACATCACCTTCAGTACCCGGTGTTACGAAGACGTGGTGCGGCCGTTACAGGGGCCGACAATCCTGGAAATGCAAGAGCCCGAGCACGCCGTCTACCGCAGGTTGCACGAATTCGCTTTCGCACGTTCATCGATGAAGCGTTGGGACGCAGAACTTGTCGGCCCGTTGGTGGACCGCACCGTCGCGAAGTTCCGCGACAACAAGCGCGCCGATCTGGTGGACACGGTCTTCATGCCCATTCCGGTTCGGGTGATCGCCGCCCTGCTGGGGTTACCGCAGTCCGATATCGGCGAGTTTCATCGACTCGCCATCGATTTGCTGGGCTTCCGTGGCGACATGGATCGCGCGATGAAGGCGTCCGCCGAAATGAAGGAGTACTTCGTCGGCGTGCTTGCCGACCGGCGCAAGTCGCCAAAGGACGACATGGTGACCATCCTGTCGCAAGCCGAGATCGACGGCGTCAAGATGTCTGACGAGCAGATCTATGGGTTCATGCGAAACCTCCTACCCGCCGGCGCCGAAACCACGTCCAGATCGACAGCCAGCCTGGCGATGGGACTGCTGACCCATCCCGATCAACTCGACGCCGTGCGCAATGACCGGAGTCTGCTGCCGCAAGCCATCGAGGAAGGCATCAGGTGGGAGACGCCGCTGCTGAACTTCATGCGTGAAGTCACCAGCGACATCGAATTCTTCGGAGTAGGGATCCCCAACGGCGCGACGATGATGCTCAGCCTGGGCAGCGCCAACCACGACGAGACGCGCTGGAACGATCCCGAATCTTTCGACATCTATCGAGAGCGTAAGCCGCACATCGGGTTCGCCCACGGCGCTCACGTATGTCTCGGCATGCACCTGGCACGGCTGGAAAGCATCAGAATCTTCAACGCGCTGTTCGACGAACTGCCCGGCCTGCGACTCGATCCAGAGGCGCCGCGCCCGTATGTCACCGGCACCATGTTCCGTTCACCGCCGCGACTCGACGTGGTCTGGGACTAGGGGGGACTAGTGCTCAGCTTCGCGGCAGCAGGTCACTCAACTGCTGTGACAGCTCTGACTTCTTGACCTTTCCGGTCGCGGTGAACGGGAGGTCCTGTTTCGCCGCGACCCAGATGTATTTCGGCACCTTGTACGCGGACAGGATGCCGCGCAGTTCCGTTCGCAAGGCCGCCCCGTCGAGAACTGACTCACCGCGCGGTACCACCGCGGCGGCGACCACTGTCCCGTTGTCAGCGTCCTGGACTCCAACTACGTAGGCCTCCAGCACACCCGCGCAATTGGTGAGCGCACGTTCGACTTCGCTTGGTGTGACGTTGGTGCCGCCGCCGGTTTTGATCAAGTCGCCCAACCGGCCGGTGAACTTGATCCAGCCGTCGTCGGATTCGACGCCGCAGTCACCGGTGCGGTAGTAGCCGTCCGGAGTGAATACCTCTTCGCGTTCCTGCTTGTGCAGGCGCTGCATCAGCGAGTAACCGCGTACCCAGATTTCGCCGGGCGTGCCGCGCGGCACCGGGAGGCCGGTATCGGGGTTTACGAGGAGGTGGCTGAGTCCCTCGATGGACACGCCGCCTGTTTCCAACCGATCAACCGGCTGTTGCAGATATTGATCCACACCAATGTGGTTGCCGCACAATTCGGTCATGCCCAGCGCGTTGGGGCCCTTCGGCCGGTGCTCAGGTGGCACCATCGCGGGCATGCTGGTGCGCCGAACCGATTGCAGGTCGCGGCGCGGGAAGTCGGGGTGCTCGGCGAGGGTCTTGCCTTGCTGGGGCCAGCCGAGGGCAATCGTCGCCTGATGGCGTTCGATGAGTTCCAGGGCTTCCCCCGCGTCGAAGGCCGGCTGGGTCACGAGAGTTGCGCCATGGTGAATCACGGCGTGCAAACCGGTGATCAGCCCGCCTACCCAGAAGAACGGCATCGAGGTGAACATGACGTCTTCATGCGTCACGCCGTAGGAGAAGGTCAGATTGTAGGTATGGCGAACGAGCGCACCCTGGGTGTGCACCGTGCCTTTTGGATTCCCGGTGCTTCCGGAGGTGTATATGATCGTCACTTCGTCGGCCGGTGTGACACATGATTCGACAGCGGCCAGGAAAGCGGCATCGATGCCCGGCGCCGCAGCGCCGACTGTGGTTGTGGCATAGGCTCGATCGCTGGATCCCCACACCATGACGGTGCGCAGGAATGGCGCATCAACAACGGCGATTCGTCCCGGCTCGCGCTGATCGGCCATCCCGGGGAGCGCCTCTTCGAGGCGGGCGATGAAGTCATGGTTGCGGAAATGTGACCACGTCAGGACAGCCCGCAGGTCAGCGTGCCGTGCGGTCCAGGCCATCTCGGACGCCTGGTAGAAAGTGTTGAGCGGCACGGCGACCGCACCGATGCGCGTGGTGGCGAACCAGGCCAGCGCCCAGTCAACGCTGTTGGGCATTAGGATCCCGACGTGGTCGCCTTTGCCAATCCCCGCCGCCAGCAACGCGATCGACAAGTCGGCTGAGCGCAGGTCGAGATCGGCGTAGGTCAGCACCCGGCCGTCGACGATCAGAAACGGCTTGTTCCCGAAACGCTCGGCGCACGACCTGATCAGTGCAGGAATCGTGGGCGGGATGTTCGGGAAAGGCACCTTCGTAGGATAGTAGCCTTAACGAAAATCGAGAACACAGGTTCTCAACGTGGGCCCACACCGCCGCCCCGGTCGGCGGCCCTAGTCGGCCAAGCTACCAGCAAGGTAGAATGGTCATTCTCATACGAGACCCCTGAACCTGGTCGACACACCGTAGAAATATTGCTGGATGCAGGGTTGGATTGCGACACCATCATGGCCGATAAGGAGTCCGGGTCGATCCTATGAGCGCCGCCACGTCCGATGAACCCTTGGACTTCGACCCGTTCTCGGACGACTTCTTCAACGGTGCCTTCGCCACCTATCGGCGGATGCGGGATGAAGCACCGGTGTATTACAGCGCGAAGTGGGACTTCTGGGCGCTGACGAGGTACGACGACGTGGCACCGGCTACAAGGGATTACCAATCCTATTCGTCAGCTAAGGGCGCGACCCTGGACATGGTCAAGGCGCACGACAACGCCATTCCGGTGCCGAAGGTGATCATCTCGATGGATCCGCCCGAGCATCAGAAGATGCGCAGACTCGTGAGCAACGTCTTCACCCCGCGCGCTATCGCGGCGCTGGAAGACATGGTGCGCGAGAAGGTCTATGAACGCGTCGAAGCGCTCGATCCCCAATCTTTCGATGTGGTGGCCGACTTCTCGGCGCTGTTCCCCAATGACGTCATCACCACGATGCTCGGGGTGCCCAAAGAAGACCGCGACCAAATCCGGGTCTGGCTGGATCTGCTCTTGGAGCGCCACCCTGGAGAGATCGCCACCACCGCAACAGGTTATGACGCCTCAGTGCAGACCGGGATCTATTACTGGAACCTTGTGCAGAAGCGTCGCGCCGAACCGCAGGATGACATGATAAGTCGGCTTATCGAGACCGAGATCGAGCGCGACGGGCAGATCGAGAAGCTCACCGACGTGGATATCACCGGCTTTGCCACCATGCTCGGGGGAGCGGGCGCTGAAACGGTGACCAAACTAATTGGCAATGCCATGGTGGCGTTCGCCGACTTCCCCGATCAATGGCAGAAGTTGCGCGCGGACCGCAGCAAGATTCCGGCTGCGGTTGAGGAATTGTTGCGCTACGAGGCACCGTCTCAATACCAGGTCCGTACCGCGACCAGAGATCTTACGTTGCATGGCAACACGATTCCAGAAGGTGGCGCGGTTTTGCTGGTGACCGGCTCAGCGACACGCGATGAGCGGATGTTTCCCGATCCCGACCGGCTGGACATCGACCGGCAACGCAAGATGGGCTTCAATCTGGCACTTGGTTACGGTGTGCACAGCTGCCTGGGTGCCGCGCTGGCCAGAATGGAAAGCCGTATCGCGTTGGGCGCATTGCTGGATCTCGTTCCCGAATACGAAGTCGACCGCAGCGGGCTGCGGCGGGTGGCGATGTCCAACGTCTGCGGCTGGTCCAACGTTCCGCTGCACAACCTTGCCGTCACACCGCGACCTTGAGTCCTAACTGTTCAATAGCGTTGCCGCCCATGATCTTCGCCTTCGCGGTTTCCGGGATGCCATCGAGTCGGTCTACGAAGCTCAGTGGGTCGCCCATGCCCTCGGGGTGCGGAAAGTCAGAGCCGAACATCACATGGTCCTCACCCATGATGTCGACGATCCCTTTGACGTCGTCTTCGAGGAACGGGTGAATGTAGATGTTGCGCTTGAAAACCTCAACGGGGTGTTCGTCGAATTCCTTGGGCATGATGCGGTACGCCGTGTTGAGTTGTTCCAGCAGATTCCTCACCCAGCCGCTGCCGTTTTCGACACACAGGATCTTCAGTTCGGGAAACCGCGACAGTGCCCCGTGACAGATCATCGCCGCCAGAGTGTCTTCGATAGCTCGGTGTCCCATGACAACCTCGCGCAGGGCACTGGGCTTGAACGACAGGTATTCGCCACCGCCCTCCCACTCCATGAGATGTTTTTGATAGCCGCTGTCCGAAGCGTGCATGGTGACCGGCATGCCGGTCTTGACGACCTCTTCCCAGAACGGGTCGAACTCGGGCAGGCCCATCGAGCGCGATCCGCCGAAGCGACTGGGCACTGGCGCGGGCCGGACCAGGAATGTCTTCATACCGCGCTCGAGTCCCCAGTGGAATTCCCTGATCGCCTCGTCCACCAGCGGTAAACAAATGACCGGCGTCGCGAAGATGCGGTCGTTGTAGTTGAACGTCCAGTGTTCGTGCATCCACTCGTTGAGTGCGTGAATGATCGCGTGGGTCAGGATGACGTCGTCAGTGGTGCGCTCCTCGATGAGACTGGCGAGGGTGGGGTACATAACACATTGGTCGATGCCCAGCTCGTCCATCAGTTCGAGCCGTGGAGCGGGAGCCTGATAGGCGGGTATGACATCCATTGCCTCGCCGACGAACTCGCGGAAGTTGAGACCCTCCGGGTTGTTGCCAAGAAAGTAGTCCTCGGCACTGCCGGGCCTGGCCACCCGCGAGAAGGTCGGGTTGGGGATCATGTGGCTGATGTGATCCTTGACCACGAGCTTGGGGCGGCCGTTGACCTCGACGTAGCCGACCTTTCCCCGGTGTTCCATCGGCAGATATTTGGTGAGCGCGTCCGTCGTCTCGTACATGTGGTTGTCGATATCGAAAACCGGGTACGGCAATGAACGGGCAGGCATCTTATCCTCCTGAGCAGCGAATATGAGCATTTACGCTAAGTGAGAATGACGTTATCACCTTCCTGACCGGGCGTCGACCACCGCCCCGGTGGTGGTGACGGACGCTTCTCCATCAGCCAATGCACGACACGAACCCCGGCGGCGCGGGTGGCGGTGAGCAGTCAGGTGAGGTGCTCTTTACGTCGCGATGAACTCCGTGGCGAAGGCCTGGGACCGCTCGATGACTTCCGCTCGGTCCGCCCCGGTCGGTGCGATGGTGAGCCAGGTGACGCCCGCCGCGTGCAGCCTGTCGATGGTGGCGTGCCGTTCATCGGTCGACTTGTTGTCGTCCAACAGGTTTCCCGCCGAAAAGCAGATGTCGAGCGGGGCAGTACGACCGATCTCGGTTGCGTAGCTCTTGACCCAGTTGATGGCAGCCTCCAGGTCATCGAGCGTCGAGATCTCCGCGGTTCGTGATGCGGTGGCGTAGCCGAACGTGTTGAACGGCGCCCATCCTTGGGCACGGGATACCGCGCGGCGGATCGCCGGCTTGCTGTTGCCGCCCACCCAGACCGGTGGTGTGGCCGGGGGCAGTGGACGTAGCCGGACCCCGCGGGCCGCGAATGACGTTCCCTGATAGGCGATGTCTGCACCGGTCAATACCTTGTCGAGCACATCCAGAGCTTCGTCGAGCAGCGCCCCACGACTGTCGAAATCGATTCCAAGGGCGTGGAATTCGGGCCTGAGGTAGCCCGCTGCCGTTCCGAGGATGAGGCGTCCATTGGACAGCACGGCCAGGCTCTGGATGGATTTGGCGCCAAGGAACGGGTTACGGTACGCCGCGATGTAGACATTCGTCAGCAATTTGATGTCGGTGGTGGCGGCAGCCGCGAACGCAAGGGCGACGAACGGGTCCAGCGCGTGGTGACCCCCGTGGTCGAGCCACTTGGCATCCGGTGCGGGATGGTCGGTCACGTGCACGGCCGCGAATCCGCTTGACTCGGCTGCCCTTGCAATGGCGGCGATGGCGTCGGCGGTAACGAACTCGTGCGCCGCCGCGACCCGCTGGGTAGGCAGCTCCAGGGAGAACGAGATGGTCACGTGTGCCCTTTCTGAGCTGAAGTCGCCACGAGCTCACCCAGCCGCTGTGCGTGATAATCCGGGGTTCCAAAGATCAACTGACTTGCCTTGGCGCGACGGAGGTACAGGTGGGCATCGTGTTCCCACGTGAAACCAATGCCACCGTGTATGCGCATGTTGTCCAGGGCAACCTGCAAAAACGCCTCCGAACACACCATTTTCGCGACTGCCGCTGCGGTCGACGGCTCGTCGGCGTCAACCACCTCGGCGGCACGCGTTGCTGCCGAACGCGCCCCCTCAACCAGTACCAGCATGTCCGCGCACCGATGCTTGATCGCCTGGAAGCTGCCGATCGGCCGTCCGAACTGGATGCGGTTCTTCGCGTACTCGACCGCCATTTCGAGGCAGCGCTGCGCCGCGCCCAGCTGTTCGGCGGCCAGCGCGACAATGGCCACATCCGAAGTACGCGCCAGGAAGTGCGCGGCACCGCCGTCGGCTCCGATCAGCTCGGCTGCGACGCCGTCGAACTCGACCCGGGCAACCTTGCGGGTGCGGTCGAGTCCAGCCATCAGTGTCCGGCGTAGACCGGCTGCGTCGGCGGGTACCGCGAATAGCGAAATGCCTGCTTCGGTGCGGGCCGCCGCGAGAATCACATCGGCGGTGTGGCCGTCGAGCACCAGTGGCGCAGTACCGTGCAGCCGATAACCGGCGCGATGTTGCTGTGCACGCAAGCACACAGTGTCCGAGTCCCACGGTCCCAGTTGGCCATTGAGGATCAGGGTGGCGGTGCTCGTCCCGTCGACGAACCCTGGAACGAACTTCTCGGTCGCAGCTTCGTCGGCGCTGGCGAGAATCGCGGGTATGGCCAAAGCAACCGTGGCGAAGAAGGGCGCACACAGCAGAGCGGCGCCCATCTCCTCGAAAACTACTGCCAGTTCGGCCATTCCCGCGCCGGCCCCGCCCCAGGTGTCAGGAACCGCGATGCCAGTCAGGCCCAACTCGCCGGCAAGCTGCCGCCAGGACGCCGCGTCGAACCCGGTGTCTGTTGCCATCAGCGCGCGCACCGTCTCGATGGGTGACGTCGCATCAAGGAACTCGCGGACAGCGGCACGGAGCTCGTCTAGCTCGCTCTTTGCCACGCGATGTCTCCAAACGGACCCGAGATAGTGGTTTAGGGATCAGGATAGTATGTTTTCTGAATTAGAGAATAGCCATTCTCGTAAGAAGGAGCGACGCGGTGACGAAACTCGACTACGGGATTTTCGATTGCGACACCCACTGTTATGAGACCCGGGACGCGTTCACCCGCTATCTTTCCAAGAAGTTTCATGACCGCGCGATCACACCCGTCGTCGGCGCCGACGGCACGGAAGTCATCCTGGCCGGACATCGGATCGCTACGTTCAACAGTGAGGCCGGATTGGGCTTCGATGTGGCCTACCGACCTGGCTCGCTCAAGGAAATGCTCAAGCAGATGGGTTCGGGTAACCCGGACGAGACCTACGAACCGCAGCCGATGCGGCCGGAGTATCTGGAGCGAGAGCCCAGGCTGACGGTCATGGCCCAGCAGAACGTCGAACGCGCGGTAATCTTCCCCGCCGGTATGGCGCTGGCCGCTGAGCATTACGTTGACGACACCGAGGCCCTGTACGCGAACCTGCGCTCGTTCAACCGCTGGTTCGACGAGACGTGGGGCTTCAACTACCAGGACCGGCTGTACGCCACCGCCTTGCTGTCGTTGCGGGACCTCGAATCGTCGATCAAAGAGACCGAAGCGATCATTGAGCAGGGTGCACGGTTGGTGCTGCTGCCGACCGGGCCGGCCTACGGTCGCTCGCCCGGTGACCCGTACTTCGACCCGATTTATGCGCGGCTGCAGGAAGCCGGTTGCACGCTGGTCTTCCACATTCAACCGTTCTGGTATTTCAACGCCATCTCGCCAGCCTGGGGACACAACCCCGACCCAGCGGCGTGGCACATGTCCGCGTGGCAGTGGATGAACATCTACGGCCAGCGTCCGATAGAGGACACGCTGTCAGCGCTGATCTTCGACAACCTGTTCGGGCGATTCCCCGGACTGAATGTTCTTGTTGCCGAACATGGTGCGGAATGGGTGCCGCAGTTTGTCATTCACATGGACAAGAGTCGCGGCATGGGGCGAAACGGTCCGTGGATCGGCGGTAAGCTCACCGAACGTCCGTCACACATTTTCCGCCGCCATGTCGGTGTGGTCCCGTATCCCGAAGACGACATTCCGACCATCGTGGAACGGTTGGGCTATGACGAATGCCTGCTGATGGGCTCGGACTATCCGCACGCCGAAGGGCTGGCCGAACCGGCGGACTTCGTGAAGCTGCTCGACCCGCTCGACGATCCCGCCAAGAAGCGGATCATGCGCGACAACGCCGACCAGCTGCTGCGCCAGAGCTAGACGCTCGATGCCTGACGACCCCGAGGCTGACGTCGACCTCGATCTGCTGCGGGGGTCAGCGCGAAGATTTCTGGCGGAGCGCAACCACAAACAGTCCACAGCCGATCTGGCGACGATGGACTGGACAGGATTGCTGGTCGACGAAGCGTCGGGCGGGGCCGGCTGGCGGCCCGTTGAATCATGCATTGTGGCCGAGGAACTCGGTCGGGCGCAGGACGGATCGGCGTGGTTGGGGACCGTCGTGGCCGCCGCAGCGGTCGCATCCGGGCCCGATGAAATCAGGCAACAATGGCTGCCCGGGTTGCTCAGCGGTGCGTTCACCGCGGGGCTGATCAGCCACGAATCTGCGCGCGCCATCCGCGGAGACGAAGTGAACATTTTCGTCACACTGAGCGACAACGGCATTCACCTTGCCGATGCGTCAAAGGTCCGAGTGCGCCGCCTTGACGGCGATCTGCTGGATGTCACCCGTCCGGTCTGGCGTGTTGAGATCGACGAGGCTTCAACAGTGTTGATCGGATCGCCTGAGCATGCCCGGCAGCTGACCCCGCTGGCCCGGCTGCTGGTCGCTGCCGATTCCGTCGGCGCCGTGTCGATGACTCTCGAGCGGTTGACGTCATATTTGAGGGAGCGCATCGCGTTTGGCGTACCCGTCGCGAGCTTCCAGGCGATCCAGCACCGACTGGTGGAGCTTCTCGTCTTCGTAGTCAAAGCACGCGCTGTCGTGATGAAGGCTGCCCGCGCCGTCGCCGCCGCCGATGATCGGGCGATGGTGCTGGCGACCGTCGCACACGCCTTCGTTACCGCGAAAGCGACTGCCGCCGTGGACGAGTGCATGCAACTCTCCGGAGGGATCGGCTTCACCTGGGAGTATCCGCTGCACTATGAACTGCGCCGGGTTTTCACCAACGGCCACCTGATGGGCACGGCACGATCAAGTCGTGCGCTGGTCGCCGAGGTGTTGCGCTGGTGAATGGTGTGGGCAGCAGGCCGAGCGCGGAACAACTTGCGGCGTTTCGGAACCGGGTAAGGGCGCACATCGCGCAGCACGCGCCGGCCATCGAAGCACGTGAGGGGCATCGCGCGCCGGTTGATGCCGCGCAGGAAGCCCAGTTGCGCAACTGGTTCGCCGGATTGTTCGACGCGGGTTTCGTCGGCGCGGATTGGCCGGTCGAGTACGGTGGGCGCGCCGAGCACCATCCGCTGCATGACCGCGTTGTCAGCGAGGAGATTCTGCGTGCGCGTGCACCGCGCCCCGTCGACCAGGTAAATCTCGCGGCCCATGTGCTGCTGCACTTCGGGTCGCAAGAGCAGAAGCAGGCGTTGCTGCCGCCGATCCGGCGCAGCGAACACGTGTGGTGCCAATTGCTCAGCGAGCCCGATGCGGGCAGTGACATTGCCGCCGTCCGCACCCGCGCTGTGCAACGGATCGACGGCAGTTGGGTGATCGACGGACAAAAGACGTGGATCACCGACGGGCACTGGGCCGACATGGGCCTGGCGCTCGTTCGGACCGACCCGACTTTGTCTCGTCACCATGGACTTTCGGTGTTCACGGTGCCGCTGTCGGCACCCGGAGTCGAGGTCCGACCCATCCGCACCGTCGGAGACGCGATCGAAGTCAACGAAGTCTTCATGACCGGTGTGGTGGTCGACGCGAACAGTCTCATCGGCGAAGCCGGCCATGGTTGGTCGATCATCATGGCGGGCTTGGACTTCGAGCGCTTCGGCATCGGCGGCAACGTGATCCTGCTCGAATTGCTGATCGACGACGTTGTGACCGTGGCACGACAGGCACTCGTCGACGGCGCGCCGGCGCTGACCCACAACGACATTCGCCAAGCCATTGCAGAACTCGCCGTCGAGGTCGAGGTAGCCAAGTCGTTCATCGACGACCACGTCGAACGGCTCATCATCGGAGCCGACCAACCCGGTGACGGCTCGATCGCAAAGTTGAGCTTCGCCGAGACCTACCACCGGGTTTCGGCCTACGGGGCAGAACTTGCCGCCGCCGCAGTGGATGCCGGCACCGACGACGTTCAGCAGGCGAAAGCGCGTCTGCGAGAATGCTGGTTATGGTCGCGGGCCTATACGATTTCCGGCGGAAGCTCGGAGATGATGCGTAACATCCTCGCGAAACGTCGCCTGCTGTTGCCGAGCGGGTGAGCGGGCAAGTGGGTGGGGAGACATATTGGGGTCTCGTCGACGCGGCGGCGGATGCCCATCCGGACCGCGTCGTCCTGACCGATGACTACGGTCGCAGCCTCACCTGTGCGCAGCTTCGAGATGAAGGTCTGCGCACGGCGGCGGCACTGTCGGAATCCGGAGTAGGCGCGGGCACCGTGGTGTCGTGGCAGTTGCCGACCACGCTGGAGACGGCGGTGGTAATGGTGGCACTCGCCCGCCTAGGCGCGGTGCAGAATCCGATTCTGCCGATCTGGCGCGAAAGCGAAGTCCGTTTCGTCACAGCACAACTCGCCACCGAGGTACTCGTAGTCCCGGGCCGGTGGCGTGGGTTCGATCACACCGCGTTGGCTACCGAAGTGGCCGGGCAGCGACCGATGTCAGTGGTGGTGATCGATCACGACGCCCCGATAACGGGGTCTCTTCGGCTACCCGCGGGCGACCCCGCAGCGCTGCCCCCTGCGCCTTCTTCGGGAGAAGGTCCCCGCTGGATCTACTACTCCTCGGGCACCACCGCCGCGCCAAAAGGCGCCCGCCATTGCGACCGCTCGGTGATGGCAGGTGCTGCGGGAGTACTCGGCATCGTAGGGGCGTCGAATACTGATGTGAACCCGATAGCCTTTCCCATCTCGCACATCGGTGGTGCGGCAATGCTCGCGGCGAGTTTGCAGAGCGGCATGCGATTGGTGTTGTTCGACTCGTTCGACCCCGTGGCCACCCCCCAGGCGCTCGCGGCGCACCGGCCGACGCTATTAGGTACTGCCACCCCCTTTTTCGTTGCATTCATGGCTGCGCAGCGCGCCCACGGAGCCGAACCGCTCTACCCCGATCTGCGCGGCTGCGTAGGTGGTGGGGCGCCCATCACTGCCGAATTGGGACGCCAATTGCGGGAAACGTTCTCGGTTAATGGTGTCGCCAATTCGTGGGGCCTGACCGAATTTCCGGTGGCGACGTCGCAGACTCCGGAGGGTGCACCCGACCTGCTTGACCACACGGTGGGACTTCCTGTCCCAGGAGTATCGGTGCGCGTTGTCGACAGCAGTGAACGCGAGGTGGACATCGGTCAGGAGGGTGAACTGCGACTCAAGGGACCGCAGTGCTTCCTTGGGTACGTCGACGAATCGCTGAACGCCAGTGCTTTCGACCGCGAGGGGTGGTTTCGCAGTGGCGACCAAGGAAGACTCGACACTGACGGCAACGTCATCATCACCGGGCGAATCAAGGACGCGATCATCCGCAATGCGGAGAATATTTCGGCTCTTGAGATCGAGGGGGTGCTGGCAACGCACCCGGCGGTTGCCGATGTCGCGGTCATCGGCGTGCCGGATCCGCGGACCGGCGAACGGGTTTGCGCCGTGGTAGTACCTCAACCAGGAAGTCCGGTCACGCTCGCCGCGCTGGCCGAGCATTGTCAGAAGCAAGGTCTGAGCCGGCACAAATCCCCGGAGCGGCTCGAAATCTTGGGAGCGTTGCCGCGAAACCTCACTGGCAAGGTGCTGAAGAACCAACTCCGCGTGCGCTTTAGCGTCTGACGCACCGCCCTCGCGCGTCATGTGTGGGGGATTTGTATTTCTTCTCAGCGCTTTTCGTTCAAAGGGCCCACACTCGGTGTGGTTCGCGCACGAGCAATCTGCGCGGCCCCGTTCCCGGTGATGAGCCACAGCGTCGCGAGTTGGGCGATGAAATCATCGAGAGATAGTTCGACGTCGCCGTTGACGTAGCACAGGATTGCGTCTGCGGTGCCTCCGACGATGAAAGCCGGCGCGACCTTGGCCAATGGGTCGGTCTCCAATTCGACGCCGTGCACCATTCGTCCGTGATCGATCAATACACCGGTGAGGCGGTGCATGACCGTGACGCGGTGGTCGCGCAACTCAGGCGATGCCGCGACGCCCCCCAGCAGTACACGCGCGCGGCGCGGATCGTCAACCAGCTCGCGCACCGCAGCGGCCACACCGGCTAATGCTTGCGCCTCCAGTGGCCCGTCAGCTGACTCGTCTGCTGCCCGGACTGTGGCGGCACGAACATCCTCGGCGATGTCGTCGACAACGGCGGCAGACAAGGCATCGAGATCGGTGAAACTTTCGTAGAAGTATCTCTTGTTCAAACCGGCTGTAGTACAAAGCTTTTCGACCGTCGCACTGCGCCATTCGTCGCGCGACATCACCTCCATCGCGGCATCCAGCAGACGCCGGCGTCGCTGCGCGCGGCGGGAGTCCGCGGATTGTCCACCGTAGGAACGCTGCGTGGAGTCAGGCACCGCTCGATCGTTGCAGATTGACTGCACCCACATATTCTGGCACGGTGTCGTACCAGATGACCACGATAAGGAGGGCTCATAATGACCTCGGCCGCAGACGCCATCGAAAACCCGGTAGTGACGACATCAGTGCTTGACGACCTGCGGTTGCTATCCCAGAACTCGCCCGTCCTTGCGCAACGGCAGGGCTGGAGTTACCTCCGCGAACTCGGTGAGGCTGGTCGGCGCGACCAATTGTCCGCACTTTTCGAGCGCGGCGACGCCCCCGACGGTCCGCACGGCGCATTGGAGGGGCTGATCGTCGGCAACCTCTTCGGTATACCGGAGGCCGCCCTGGCCAACCCCTTGTTGAAGATCAATCCGACCTGGCGGGGAAAGACTTTCGATACCGACACCGGCTTCAACCGGCTGGCGCCGTTGGCCCGGTATGCGCTGCGCGCCATTGCGCCCCTCTACTCCGGGCTGCGCAGAGTTGGCTCTGAGATAGAGGGCTTTTCCTTCAATCATCGGATCGACACCGCTGCAGTTGCGCCGTACATCAAGGTGCGAGCATTGGACTACAGCCCTGAGGAGTACCGCAATCCCAGCGTTCGGACATTCCCGATCAAACGGACCCGCGACGAGGTGGTGGAACTCCTGCCCGGTCTTTACCTTGGCCGTGCGTTGTTGATGATGCGTAGCGGCGAAATTCGTCTCATCGCCTACTTCGCACTGCGAGAGTTCGCCGACGAGCGTTCAAGCCGATGATCGACCTCGCCGGAGCGGTTGCGTGCGTCACGGGTGGCGCACGCGGCATCGGTCGAGCGACGGCTGCGGCCTTGGTCGCCCGGCGGGCAACGGTATGGATTGGCGATCTTGACGCCGACGAAGCCGAACGCACTGCCCGCGAAATCGGGGCCAGAGCAACCTGTCTGGATGTGACCGACGAATCCAGTATGGCGGCGTTTCACCAAGCCGCCGCCGCCGACGGTCCGGTCGCGATGCTGGTGAACAACGCCGGCATTCAGTACATGGGCCCCTTCGTCGAGCAGAAGCTTTCGGCCTATCACCGGGAAGTAGCGGTCAACCTGGTTGGCGTCATCAATGGCATGCACGAGTTCCTGCCCGAGATGGTGAACCGCAATCACGGGCACATCGTCAACCTCGCGTCGATGGCGGCAAAGGTGACCACGCCAGGGATCTCGGTGTATTGCGCGACGAAATCGGCCGTGGCCGCACTGTCTCGCGCCGTCCGTGCCGAAATCGCTGATACCGACGTCACTATCACCACGGTCATGCCGACCGCTGTGCACACCGAGCTGACCGCGGGGGTGACGCTGGACCTGCTGCCGACCAGGCAACCCGACCAGATTGGCGCGGTCATCGCCGACAGTGCGCGGCGGCCGGGACGGGAGGTCACCGTGCCGCGGTGGCTGGCACCGTTCGGGCTGGTAGAAGAAGTCACCCCAGAACCCTTGCTTCAGATGATCAAACGGCTCGCCACCCGGAACGAGCCACCCGGGCATTTCGACGAGACCCAGCGCCGCAATTACCTTGATCGGATCGGCGGGTGAGGGCCCTGACGGCCGTCTGGCAACCCTTGTTGCCAAGCATCGCGTGCCGGCGCTTGAACCCGCACTTACCTCATGATTCGCGAGCCGTCATGGGGAACTACGGATTCCCGTTGCTGGGTGATGGGTACGTTGTCGTAACCTTGACTCCTGATTACACGCCTTTTAGCGTGGATTCGGAATCCCGAGGAACTTGTCTCGGACGCTCGAGAATCGACAGCCAGGCTGGTGGCGAATGAGTGCCGTGGGGTCGCGAATCTCTCATGTTGTGCGCGATGCCGCCGGGGGTGGCGTGGCCCTATCCGAAGCGCTGCGCAGAGTTGGCATAGCGAGATGGGGAGGGGAGCGAGAGTGGTCGACGAGCCTGGCGGTAAACGGCCCCGAGTGGTGCATGTGGGCACCGGACTCACTGGTAAAGAGGCATTGCGTGCGGTAATCGGCGATCCTGCGTTGGACCTGGTGGGAGTGAAGGTCTCTACTCCGGACAAGGTCGGCGTCGACGCCGGTCGCCTTGTCGGACAGCAGGACACCGGCGTGACGGCGACGGACGATGTCGAGGCGGTACTGGCCTTGAAGCCGGATTGCGTTCTTTACTGCGCTACCGCCGTACGGCGCGAGGCCGATGCGATCGCCGACATCGTGCAGTACCTCAAGGCAGGCGTCAATGTCGTGACGATCTCGCTGATCCCGCTGGTGTATCCACCTGCTGCGCCGGCAGAGTGGCGCCAAGCCGTGAAAGACGCTGCTGAGCAGGGAATCTCGACTTTCTACGCAACTGGTAGCGAGCCCGGCTTCATCAGCCTCAACCTACCTACTGCCTTACTCTCCGGCGCGGGCACTGTCGAGTCCTATCGAATGGACGAGTACGCGCTCGATTTGGACACGTCCTACCCGATCTGGGACGTCCTGCACGAATCCATGGGTTTCGGGAAGCCGGACGGCCATGTTCCTGTCCGTATCGCCTCGGGCAAGGTGAACCATGATTGGGATACCGTGGTGTGCTATATCGCCGAAATCCTTGGGCTGGAACTGGATTCGGTCGAGCTCGATTGGGAGACCTTGCTCGCGCCCTCGGATCTGCAAACCGCCTTGGGCGTCATCGAAGCAGGAACGATTTGCGCTCATCGCTGGCAGCTGGCCGGGGTCATCGAGAATAAACCAGCGGTCGCCGTGCAATATTTCGCTACAGTCAGCAGCACACCATGGCCCGCGCACTGGCCAAAGCCGGCACGAGGAGGTCAAGGCGGCATGGTGTTTCGGATCGAGGGCGATCCCAGCATGAGCCTGGCACTGCATCTTCCACAGTCACCCGCTGATCGTGTGAATCCAGGTATCACGGTCACGGCGATGGCCGCGGTGAACGCGATACCGGATGTCGTGTGTGCGCCACCGGGGCTGCTCACCAATCCGTTGGCGGGTCCGTCAGTCGTGAGCAGGCAGTCGCGCTCTAAAGGCCGATGAGTTCCCTGAGGTTGCCACCCATCACCCGTGCGGTGGTGACGGCGGGCAGGTTCTCGAGTTGCTTGATGAAAGTGGCTGGCTCGGCGAGCCCCTCCGGATGCGGAAAGTCTGAACCGAACATCACCCGATCCGCGCCGATTACCTCGATCAGGTGCGACATGTCTTCTTCGTGGAACGGGTTGACCCACACGTGTCTACGGAACACGTCACAAGGATTCTCGTTGAAGTCCCGCGGTTTCTTGCGGTAGACGCGGTCGAACACCTCCATCAGGCGCTGAGCCCACGACCCGCCGTTCTCGACCACCCCGATGCGGAGTCCCGGGAATCTTTCGAACACACCATGGGCGATGAACGCCGCCAGCGTGTCAAAGATGTGCCGGCTCTCCTCGTAGATGAAGCCGCGAAACTTGGTCAGTTGGAAGCCCTGAAACTCGTCGCCGCCCTCCCAGTCGTTCAGGTAGCGGTCATACCCCGCATCAGAGTTGTGCATCTGAACGGAAATTCCGGACGACTCGACCAGACGCCAGAATTCGTCGAATTCGGGCAATGCGGGGGAGCGCGAGGTGCCGTCGTCACGCGGCACCGGTGCCGGCCGAATAAGTATCGTCTTGGCGCCGTTGGCCAGGCACCATTCGAGTTCCTGGACGCCTTGGGCGGGATCGTTGAGCGAGACCGCAGGAACGGCGAGAATCCTGTTCTGATAATTGAATGTCCAGTCATCCAGGAGCCAACGGTTGAAGGCGTGCGTAATCGCATGAGTGAGCTCGGAATCCGACTTCGTCCGTTCCTCGAGCATCCCGGCGGTCGTCGGGAACATCACCGCACCGTCGACACCCTGGCGATCCATCAGCGCCAGTCGCAGATCCGGCCTTCGGAATTCGTCCGGGCACCGGATGGGTTCGGCCAGCTCGCGCAGCGACTTGCCGTCGGGGTTAATGCCCCGGTAGTAGTCGGCCCAGGCGCCCGGGGTGGGGATTACCTCGTAGGTGGGGTTGGGGATGCATTCCGTGACGACACCAAGGATCTGCAGCTTCGTGCGACCCTTCACGTCGACGAACTTCAGTGCCTCGGAATACTTCTCCGGCAGATAGCGGGTGTAGGCGTCGATGGTCTCGTACATGTGGTTATCGGCATCCCACACCTCGAAAGCCTGTCCATCCTTCACGGCCGCCTCCTCTGCACGTTGCTGTCGGAGACAACTATATCCGAATACGAGAACTGACATTTCCGCTACTGGTCCAAGAGGTCGGTGCAGTAACCGCCGTCAACGCCGAGGGTTGGACTGGGACGTTGCGGATGCGCCATCGGCGAGCACAGCCAGGTCGCGCTTGACAACTTTGCCAACTTCGTTGCGCGGCAGCTGATCCACGAACACCACACGAACCGGAACCCGATAAGGCGTCAGTCGCTCCCGGCACCAGGACAACAGCTCGATCTCGGAGAGCGATTGGTTGGCGCGCACCACAAATGCCCACGGCACCTCGCCCAGCCGCTCGTCGGATACCCCTACCACCGCCGCATCGCGCACACCGTCGGCGGCCACCAGCACATCCTCGACCGCGCCGGGAAACACCTTGAGCCCGCCTCGATTGATCATGTCCGACACCCGGCCGTCGAGCCACAGGAAGCCGTCGTCGTCGAACCAGCCGAGGTCACCGGTGTGGAACCAGCCGTCCTCGGTGAGACGGTCGAGGAAGGCCGGGTCGATCTTGCGGGCCGCGGTGGTCGGTGTCCGGACCATCACCTCGTCGTCGGTGACCCGCACGTCGATGCCCGGCAGCGGACGGCCCACGGAGCCGAGCTTGGCTTCACCCCATTCGCGCGCGTCGGCGGCCGACCAACCCACTACTTCGCCGCCGAGTTCGGTCTGACCGTAGGAGTTGAGCACCAGCACGCCGAACTTGTCGCGGAATCGCGCGGCCTGAACCGGAGAAAGGGGAGCGGTGATGGACCGGACGATCTCGAGCGGCGACAGGTCGGTGACTGTGTCGTCGTGCAACACCATCGTCAACGCCGCAGGCGGTAATACCGTGGAGCGCAGTCGATGTCGCTGAACCAGCGCCGCGAAGTCAGCCGCCGAGAACCGATCCATCAGTACCACACCCGAACCCGCGCGAAACGCGAACAGCACCTGGTAGATGCCCGCCCATAACGATAAAGACAGCGGTACCAAGTTGGGCATCGGGGCACGTCTCCCGCTCTTACCGGACTTTGCTCCGCGTAGCTTGGCCAGCAACCGGTCAATGAGATCCAACACAGTGGCATGGCGTAGCGGCACCGGTTTCGGCGGGCCGGTGGTGCCCGAGGTGAACTGCAGTAACGCGACATCGGCGTCGTAGCTGCGTGGCTCGGACGATTCGGCGATGGATGCGCTCGCTGACCACGTCAACCCAGAACGCGTGACGACGGGTAGCTCGAAGGCCGAAAACCGTTGAGCCAGCGAAGGGGTGGTGACTACCGCAACGGGCCGCAACGTTTGCAGCTGGGCGACAAGCTCAGCTTCGGCGACCCGCGGGTTCAGCGGGGTGTACACGCCGCCGGCGTGCCAGGTGCCGAAGAGCGCAGCGACCGTCACGGCTTCATTGGGCAGCATCGCGGCGACTACTTGGCCGGTGGTCAAGCCGATCTCAGTGAGCACCCGACCCATCTGCTTTGCGCTGGCGGTGAGGTCTGCGCGTGTCACCTCGCCGTCGAGGGTGTGCACGGCGACGTCGGGCAGGCCCGCGAGAACCTCAGTCAGACTCACGAATCCCTCTGCAACGGCAGCCAATTCGGTGGTCTCTTGTCGGCGAAGGCCAACGGCCCCTCATTCTGGTCAGGGTGTCCCCACATCGATGTCAGATGCTTGGCGCCTTCCCTGCACGCGTCGGTCAGCCCATGCTCCAGCGCACCCCACAGCGCACGCTTGGTGGCCCGCATGGCCGCGGGCGAATTCTTGGCGATCTGCTCCGCAAGCTGCTGCGCGGCGTCCCGCAATCTTTCGGGCGGATCGATGATTTCGCTGATCATCCCGAGTTCGTATGCGCGTCGTGCGGTCAGCCGCTCGTGACTGCCGACCAGCGCCATGCGCAGCACCGCTTCGGCCGGCACTTTGCGCATCAGGGCGATCGTCTCCAAAGCCGAGACCTGACCGATGGAGACATGCGGGTCGACAAATGTTGCGTCGGACGCGGCGATGACGATGTCGGCGTCGGCCACCCAGTGCAGACCGCCGCCCGCGCAGACACCGTTGACCGCGGTGATCACCGGCTTGCCGACGTTGCAGTGCCAGGCGGTGAGTTTGAGGTCGAGTGTGCGCATCGTCTCCTGGAACTGCAGCACGGCTGCACCGTCGAGTTCTTCGACGTCGGCGCCCACCTGGAAACCCCGGCCGTTCCCGGTGTGCACGATGACGCGGACATCGGGGTCGGCGTCCAATTCCGCCCACGCTCTGGGGAATTCTTCGCGCATCGTGGCGTCGTAGGCATTGAGGCGGTCCGGACGGTTGTTGATGATCCAGCCGACGGGTCCGTGCCGCTCCACGACAAGCCGCTGATATGTCATGAAACCTCCGCGGATTCGAGTGGTTCCCAGCGCGCGGGCCGCTGCTCCGTCCAGGCCCGGACGCCTTCGGCGTGGTCGGGGTGATTCCGGAGGCGCCAGATCTCTTCGGCCGCATCGTTGCGCGCCTGGGTGAGTCCGACCTCCAGCGATCGCCACAGCGCTTTCTTGGTGGCGCGCATCGCCGTTGGCGAGTTGCGGGCGATGACGGCGGCCAGCCGTGCGGCCGCTTCGCGGAGCTCGCCGTCCGGGACCACCTCGGACAGGATTCCCAGCTCGTACGCGCGCTGGGCCGAGATTCGCTCGCCCTTGCCGCTGAGCGTCATTCGGGCGATCGCCTCCATCGGGGACTTCCGCAGCAGGGTGATCGCCTCGTAGGCGACCGCTTGTCCCACCGATACGTGCGGATCGACGAAAGACGCCGACTGGGCTGCGATGACGATGTCGGCATCGGCAACCAGGTGCAACCCCCCGCCCGCGCACACACCGTTGACGGCCGCGATCACCGGCTTCCACACCTGGCAGTGCCAGGACGAGATCATCAGCGCCGCATCCCTGGTCCGCCGTGAGTGCCGGCGCATCGCCTCCTTGTCCCGGGCTACCTGCACGACGTCCATGCCCGTGCAGAACGCGCTACCGTTTGCGGTGTTGACGATCACCCGCACCTCGGGGTCGGCTTCAAGAGTGGCCCACGCGGATTCGAGCTCGTCGAGCATGAGTGCGTCGAAAGCGTTGCCGGCGTCCGGACGATTCAGGATGAGCCATCCGATGCCGTCCGACTTTTCCACTACGAGTCGTTCATAACCGCTCACGAGCGGGGAATGTCTCGCCACGGCTTGCCTTTCCACGGGTCGGGTTCGCGGGGCAGGCCGAGCACCCGCTCGCCGAGAATGTTCTTGTTGATGTCGGTGGTGCCGCCTTCGGTTGCATTGGCGAGGCTGCGCAGCATGCCGTGCACCTCGGGCGGCATGGCATCCGGATCGTCGGCAGCGGGCCATGCGACTGCATCCGTGCCAAGCAAGTCGACCATCAGGTCTTGAATCTGCTGATTGAGGGTGGCTTGGTGCACTTTGCCGATCGACGACGCAGCGCCAGGGGACTGGCCGGCCGAAAGTGCCGCCCGCACGCGGGCATTGGTCCAGCCCCGGACCTTTTCCTGGGCCCACAGACGCATGACTTTCACTCGGACCACTGGATCATCCCAGCGGCCGGTTTCCTGAGCGAGGGTGATCAGCCGCTCGGCGCTGAAGCCGCCGAGACGTCCCATGCCGCCGGACCCCGACCCCGAGACCATCTGGCGTTCGCTGGACAGCGTCGACGCGCTGACCCGCCAGCCGTCATTGATATCGCCGACCCGGTGCTCGTCGGGAACACGGGCACCGTCGAGGAAGACTTCGTTGAATTCCTTTTCGCCGGTGATCTGACGCAGCGGGCGGACCTGGACGCCTGGCTGGCGCATGTCGAGCAAAAAATAAGTGATGCCTTGGTGTTTCGGTTGGTCTGGATCAGTGCGGGCCAACAGGATGGCGAAGTCGGCTTCATCTGCCCAGGTGGTCCAGACCTTCTGGCCGGTAATGATCCACTGATCACCGTCGCGCACGGCACGGGTGGCAAGTGAAGCGAGGTCGGAGCCGGCGCCGGGCTCGCTGAACAGTTGGCACCACTTCTCCTCGTTGCGCACGATCGGCGGCAGGAAGCGCCGTCGTTGCTCCTCGGTCCCGTGGCTGAACAGTGCGGCGGCGGCATTATTGAGGCCCAGCGGGTTGAGCCGGGAAAACCGCAACGGCCGCAGCACGGTTTCGATGGCGCGGGCGGCGTCATCGGTGATGCTCAGCCCGCCGTGTTCGGTCGGCCAGGTGGGCGCGACCAAACCCGACTGTGCGAACGCCGGGTACCACTGCCGGTAATCAGACGGACTCCGAACGGTGCGTAAGGCGTCGGGCCCAGCGGCCGCCGCGGCGCGCCACGTTTCTGGCACCTCGTCGGTGATCCACCGCTCTACCGCGGTGACCGCTTCAGCGACGCTGGTGGCAGGGCCGATTGGTACCGGTGTCATCGGCCCTGAAACTTTGCATCGCGTTTGTCGCGAAAGGCAGCCAGACCTTCGCGGAAATCTTCACTGCGGCTGGATAATTCGAGCGCCATCGCCTCATTCTGCAGGTGACGGTCGAGGTCGAGTCCGTTGCCGCTCTGCAGCAGCCACTTGGTGAGGCCGAGCGCAACCGTGGGCGCAGCACTGAGTGTCGACACCAGTTCGGTTGCGGCAGCTTCCAAGTGGTCAACCGAGACTGCACTGTGGATGATGCCCCACTGTGCTGCGGTGGCACCGGAGATCTCTTGACCCAGCATGAGCAACTGGCGGGTGCGGACCATACCGATCAGGCGGGGGAGCAGCCATGCCGCGCCACTGTCGGGCGTGAATCCGCGTGCCATGAATGGTTCCCAGAACCGGGCGTCGTCGGTGGCCACACAGAAATCGGCGGCCATCGCGACGTGAAACCCCAGCCCCGCCGCCCAGCCACGCACTACAGCCACGATCGGCACCTGGGTTTCCAGCATCAACGGGATCAACCGGTTGGCTTTACTGGGCAACCGGCGCTGCGTGCTGCCCACGCGGGGCTTACGTTCCGATTTCGCATTATTGGCGATCAAGTCGGACCCCGCGCAGAAGTCGGCTCCTTCGGCGTCGATTCGGATGACACGCACCGACTCGTCGATTCCCGCAGCCGCGATATGGGCGATCAGGGCGTCGAGCATCACATCGTCGACGGCGTTGCGGCGATCAGCACGATCAAGGGTCAGCCGCAGTGTCGAATCATGTTGTACGGCTTGAAGTCCCGGAACAGTATTGTAAGTCATTTGGTCAGCGCTCGGTGAATTGCGCTGACACGGCGGTCAATAGGTCCGTCAAGTTGGTGGCACTGCCGGGCGGATCAGGTAGTCGCACCGGTCCGCGATCGCGGCTGGGCAATAGAATCGAGGCATGCCCGGGCGCGGTGACCTGACCGCGATGACTGGTCGCGGCCAGCTCAAGATCGACAGCGGGACGGTCGCCTTCGGCGAGGTACTTACGCACGACGGTGCCGGTGATGGTGTGTAGGTCGCCCACGTAATTGAACAGGCGGAATTCGCAATCGAGTTTCCACAGCCAGGCGTCGTCACCCATCCAGTCCGTACAGAGGTGGATCAGCCAGGTCTCGCGCATCCGGCCGTAATCAAAGGTGCTGGGATTGCCTGCGTTCCTGGCCGCGCCGGGATCCCAGTGCACCCGCTGCTGAACATCGGGCACGCCGTACTCGTTCCGGGTATAGAAGCGGGGAATGCGTTGCCGGTTGCGCCACGCCAACCGCAACGGTCGAACGCCGTACATCCCGGTGCCCATGCCGACGTGCCAGCAGACCATGTCGGTCACCGTCAGCGGCCCTTTGGTCAGCGGTCCGACCACATCCCCTTCGGTGACGTCCTCCCACCAGCGTGGTTCGGCACCGCGCACTGTTTCGTGCGCATAGCGTTCGTCGAGTTCGGCGATCTCCTCGGTAGTCCATGTCTTCAGTTCGACAGCGTCGTACTTCTTGCGGCCGCGGGCCTTTCTTCGCTCGGTGCGAATCATGTTGCGGTACTGGCCGCCCAGGATCACGCCCTCGTCGTCGCGGAACACCTGGGCCGACCACTCGTGGATTGCCCGGTCTGCGAATTCACTGGGTTTGTCCAGTACCGCCACCAGCGCATTGCGCCGGTATACCCGATGATTGGCGCGCAACGGCGCCCACCATTCCCGCGCTGAGGACGCGTAGAAGGCGTGCACGCCCCGCAACGGGTCACCCTTGGTCAGGGCGCGGTCATCGTCGGAGAGCGTGTCGACCTCGTCCTCGCCGATCAGCGTGTCGCCACCGACCAGGGCGGGCGGCGCGACTGACTCAGCCCAGACCGACTTGGCCGCGTACTCCGGATCCGCCCACAGCGGGTTGGCGTCACCGTAGCTCTCGGCGACGTGTCGAAACGCGTCCTCATTGGGACGAATGTAGTGGGGAGGTTGCGGGTGCGGGACGGCGATACCGATGGTGGCGCGCAGTCTGGCCAGTCCCTCATCGGTGATTTGGCCGGTCTCCGGCATCGGATCGCCTCCCCGTTGTGGCCCGTGTGCTAGCCGGACAAGGTGGAAATTAAGATACCCGAAAAGCGGAAACGCCGTTAACGCAGGTCTGAACGGGATGGTTTGCGAGATGAATGAAGAAGTGTCCGGAATAGTGGTGTCGCTCGGCGAGGATGCGGTCGCCCGGGTCACGATCGACCGTACTCAGGTAGGAAATTCGTTGTCTCCGTTGGCACGTGACGCGCTGACCGAGGTTTTCCTACGCGCTAAAGATGACTCCGCCGTGCGCGCTGTCCTGCTCGGCGCCGCCGGCACCCGACACTTCTGTACCGGGGCAGGGTTGGCAGCCACCACGGGGGATCCGCAACCAGAGCGGCGGCCCGGCGACGTGGCGCGGATGTTGCAGCAGGGCTGGCAACGCCTCATCGCATCGGTGCTTGACTGCGACAAACCGGTGGTTGCCGCAGTCAAGGGCGCTGCCGCCGGAGCGGGTGCAAGTCTGGTCCTGGCGTGTGATCTGGTGGTGATGTCTGCGCAGGCAAAGCTCGTCGAGGCATTCGTGCATCGCAGCATCTTGCCCGACTCCGGTGCCGTCCACTTGCTGACGAGAATTGTCGGGTTGCGCAAGGCCACCGAACTGTTGATGCTCGGTGAGCCGGTCGACGCAGCGACGTGCGAGCGCCTCGGGTTGGCCAATCGTGTAGTGGCACTGGGCGATACCGATGCGGCCGCCGAGGAGCTCGCCGTGCGTCTGGCGGCCGGCCCGACGGTGATGCTGGGGCTGACCAAGCGCTTGTTGTCGGTGTCGTCCGAGTCTGGGCGCGACCGGGCTTTCGAGGAAGAGGCCTGGGCGCAGGAGGTGGTGTCGCGAACCTTGGACCTGCAGGAAGGGCTGGCGTCGTTCGCCGAGCGGCGTCAGCCGCGATTCCTTGGGCGCTGATCTCAGGCCGGTCCGCCGCGAATCGTGAAGGTGGCGCTGTCATCGATCTCGTCGATCGAGTCCGCCACTTGTTCCGCCGACAGCGCTGCGTCCTCAATTCCCTTGGTCACACCGATGAACACCCGCGACACCTTCCCGGCGCCCACCGAATAGATGTGCGCCGTGCGGTCACAGCTGCGGTGCGACAGGTAGACCACCACCGGTGTGACCAACTCTGGATCCATCACCTTGCCCGCCTCGCCCAGGATCTTCTCCGTCATACGGGTGCGAGCGATGGGGGCGACCGCGTTGATCGCGATGCCGTTGCGGGCCCCTTCGATGGCCAGCACATGCATCATGCCGATCAGACCCATCTTGGCCGCCCCATAGTTGGCTTGCCCAAAATTTCCGAAAAGACCAGTGCCCGAAGTTGTTTGAACGATCCTGCCGTAATTCTGCGCCCGCATGACCGGCCAGACTGCTCGGGTGACGTTGAAGGCTCCGGACAGGTGCACCGCGATGACGGCATCGACCTGGTCGGCCGTCATGTTCTTGAACGCGGCGTCCCGCAGAATTCCTGCGTTATTCACCAGTACATCGACCCGGCCGAAGGCGTCGGTCGCGGCGTCGACGATCGCGACTCCGCCCTGCTCGGTCGCCACCGAGTCGCCGTTGGCTATCGCGGTGCCTCCGGCAGTGGTGATCTCGTCGACCACCGACTGGGCTGCCGACGTCGAAGCGCCGCTGCCATCGACAGCGCTACCCAGGTCATTGACCACCACCCGCGCGCCCCGGCGAGCGAGGTCGAGAGCGTGACAGCGACCCAGGCCGCCACCCGCGCCGGTGACGATTGCTACCTGATTGTCGAAAGTCATTGATGGCATGGGTGAGAGGTTACATTTGCTCAATCGAGAACTGACATTTGCATCGGAGGACCCATGGGCGGGTTGCTGCACCAGGCACGCCAGCGGGCCGAGGCCTTGCGCCCTCGTTACCGCGCGGCGGGCCTGTGGTCGGCGACGCCTGTCGATCTGGTGCGTAGCACCGCGGCGCGGTATCCCGGCCGGCTCGCGGTGGCCGGGCGAGCGGTTGAAATGACTTATGCCGAACTGGATGAACGCATCGATTCGGCCGCTCAGGCGATGACCGACGCGGGTGTCACGCCCGGGCGCCCGATAGTGGTGGTGGTCGGCAACGACGTCGAGTCGATGGTGGCCGTGCACGCTGCGTTGCGCGTCGACGCAGTGGTGTTGCTGGTACCGCGCAGTGCGGGTGCCGCGCAGGTTGCGGACATCATCACGCGCACCGGCGCGCACCTTGGGGCGGCGCCGAACTGGGCTGCCGAGGTGCCTGAGTGTCGCTGGATCGAGACGGCCGCGGCCGCCGGTGCCGTCACACCCTCGCGCCCCTCGCGGTCCGCCGATGAACCATGTCTCGTGCTGTACACCTCGGGCACTACGTCACGACCCAAGGGCGTCATCCACTCGCTGAGCACCTTGGCCAAAGCCTCGGCCAACTACATCACGGCGGCCGGTCTCGGGTCTGATGACCGGATCTTGCTCGTCAGTCCACTGGCGTCGGTGACCGGAGTGGTGCAGGCCCTGTTCATCGGGCCGATGCTGGCGATACCGGTAATCCTCGAGGATCGGTGGGATCCTGCGTCGACGAGCGATCTGATGGTCACTTCGGGTGCGACGTGGTACGGGGGACCAGATCGGTTGTTGGACAGAATGCTTGACAGCGCAGTGGGACAGGAGTCCACCGTGCCGTTGCGGGCGGTTTTCTTGGGCGGCACCATGCTGGACCGTCGGATCGTCGAACGTATCGAGGACGATTTCGGCGTCGTGGTCATGCGTGCCTACGGCTCGTCGGAAGTGCCGGTGAGCACGGCCGGCTTGCGCGACGAAGCCAGGGATTTGCGACATGCCGACGAC
This sequence comes from Mycobacterium sp. NGS61, assembly GCF_059812325.1. Classification (NCBI taxonomy): domain Bacteria; kingdom Bacillati; phylum Actinomycetota; class Actinomycetes; order Mycobacteriales; family Mycobacteriaceae; genus Mycobacterium; species Mycobacterium sp. NGS61. The sequence goes on along the minus strand of NZ_JCALCL010000001.1, from coordinate 348,102 downwards.
GGGGCGGCGCTCGACGATGTCGAGGTGCGGGTCGGTTCGGTGGCAGAGCCGACAGAGTGTTGTATCCGTGGCCCGCACACGTTTCTTGGTTACACCGACAGCGATGACGACGTAGCTGCTTTTGACGGCGAATGGTTCCGCACCGGGGATATCGCGGAACTGGTAGACGGCCGCGTGCGAATCATCGGCCGCATCAAGGACATTGTGATTCGCAACGGGCTCAAGATCCCTGCTGCGGAGGTGGAGGATGCGGTGTCGCGGATCGCGGGTATCCGCGAGTGCGCCGCCTACTCGGTGGCCGACGCCATCACCGGCGAACGTCTGGCGATGGCTGTCGTGCTCGAACCCGGCGTCGAGATGTCACTGGCCGACGCCGTTATTGCGCTGACGTCGGCGGGGCTGCCGAAGTACAAGCTGCCCGAGGAACTGGTCATCTGGACCGAGCCGCTGCCCGTCAATGCCAATGGCAAGGTCGAGCGCGCGAAACTCCACGTTGCAGCCGAGGGACGTCGGCGACTGATCGCCGAGCGCCTGGCTGATGCCAAATGAAGGGGTGAAGGATCGGCGGGACGGTGATCCGTTTCATCGATATTACGAGATAGGAGCACGGGCCGGTGCCCGATGAAGCTTGATGCCGCGGTGGGAGGTCGACCGTCCTGCCGCTACTCGGCGTTGGCGGGTCGAAACACAGGGATGACGAAGCCGTCGTCGTCGGTGCGGAAGGCGATTTCCATTTCCATCTCGGCGCGTAGATCCTCGGCGCGACAATCCTGCACGACCGTCATCAGGCGGGGTCCCTCCTCGAGATCCACCATCGCAAGCAGGTAGGGCGTGCACGCATCGAAGGGTGCCGCGTTCTGGTGGACCACGCTCCAGGTGTAGAGGCGGGCCCGTCCGCTCGCCGGCGCCAACGCGACATCCTCACTCCAGCAGTGTGGACAGAACGGCCGGACGTACAAGGACGTCTTGCCGCAGGCGCGGCACGCGTTGACCATCAGCGTCCGATCCTGGACCGCCGACCACCATGCTTGGCTGTCGGTGTCAATCGTCGGCCGGTCGGTCACGGCCGTCGTCCGAGAATCATTGTGGCGCTGTGGGTAAAGAACCCACCCATAGCGTGGACGCAGGCCACCTGCGCGTCGGGGACTTGGCGCGATCCGCATTCCCCCCGCAACTGTTTGACCGCCTCCACCATGAGGAACATGCCGCGCATGCCCGGGTGACACGAGGCCAGGCCACCGCCATCGGTGTTGGTCGGCAGTGCGCCGCCGGGACGCAGGGCACCGGACCCGATGAACGGTCCCCCCTCGCCCTTTGCGCAGAAGCCGAGGTCTTCTACGGTCAGCAGCACGGTGGACGTGAACGAGTCGTAGAGCTGGCACACGTCGACCTCAGCCGGGCGCACCCCGGCCTGTGCGAACGCACGCGGCCCCGACGTTGCCGCCGGGGAGGTGGTGAAGTCAGGCCACTGGCTCATGCTCACATGTGACGTCGCATCGGCGGCACCAAGGATCCAGATCGGTTCGTGGGAAGAATTTTTCGCGACCCGCTCGCTGGCCAACACCACCGCGCCACCACCGTCGGTGCGCAGACACACATGTTTGGTGGTGAACGGGTCAGCCAGCATCGGCGCGGCCGCGACGTCGGCCGCGGTGATGCGGTCGCGCTCAAAAGCGTTCTCGTTCATCACCGCCCACTCATGGGCAGCGACGGCGACTTCAGCCAGTTGATCGACGGTGGTACCGAATTCGACCATGTGGCGCCTGGCTGCCATCGCGTACTTGGCGATCAGGGTTGCGCCGTAAGGCGCTTCGTACTGCAGTGCGCCACCGGCATCCAGCGCAGCTGCCGACGCGCGTATTCTTCGCTTGACGTCGGAGCGTGCGGTTGATCCGTAGGTCAACAGCGCGACGTCGATCTCGCCCGTCGTGATCGCCGCCGCCGCATGACGAGCCATCACTTCCCACGAAGAACCACCGACATTGGTGGCGTCGACCCAGGAAGGTCGCAGACCGAGGTATTCGCAGACTTCTGCCGGCGGGAGCAAGGATCCGTGCCCACCGAAACCTTCGATGTCGTCCTTGGTCAGGCCGGCGTCCGCGATGGCGCGACGCGAGGATTGCGCCATCAGCGCCATGGCGGTTTTGTCGGGAACGCGCCCGCAGTCCGACAGGCCGACGCCCACGATGGCGACGCGGTCGGACGGCATAGCTAATGGGTACCACATTGTAGCGACCACTGATAACGGTCATTACCCAGATGACGGAAACGGTATTCTCACATCGGCTACGGTGAGCCTATGACGGGAGCGTTGCGGGAAGCGTTGCGGGGCGATTCGCTGGTTTTGTGCCTCGCGTTGCAGAATGCCCGCACGCCGGATGTGCCCGCCATCGCCGCGACGTGTGGATACGACGCGGTCTACGTCGATCTCGAACACACCTCTACGTCCCTGGAAACGGCGCAGTTGCTGTGCGGCAGCGCACTGGCGGCGGGTATCTCGGGTCTGGTGAGAGTGCCGTCCCAGGACCCCAGCTTCATCGCGCGGGTCTTGGATGTCGGAGCCGTTGGTGTCATTGTGCCGCATATAAATTCACGTGAACAAGCTCAAGGCGTCGTCGATGCGGCCCGCTTCCCGCCCGTCGGGCACCGATCGATTTCGGGCCCCAACGCGGTCAGCGGCTATGTCGTGCAGCCGGCTTCGGAACTGATTGAGACGCTGGAACGCAGGACGGTAGTGGCGGTGATGATCGAAACGCCGCAAGGGGTGCAGGCGGCTGATTCGATTGCCGCGGTGGCCGGCATCGACATGATCCTGATCGGACCGAGTGATCTGACTGCCGAGATGGGTATCCACGGCCAGTATGAGAATGATCATTTCCGCCATGCAGTAGAATCGGTTGCGGCGGCTTGCCGTAAGCACGGCGTGGCGCTCGGTGTGGCCGGAATCAAGTCCCTCGACCTGCTGGAACGCTACATAGGACTGGGATTGCGATTCATCTCGGCGGGAACGGACGTCGGAATGATGACCGAAGCCGCCACCAACCGTGCGCAGGCGCTCCGTGCACTCGGGAGCCGCAGCGACGATTGACGGACAACAGGAGGACCGGATGCCGACCGCCATCTTCACCGAACAGGTCACCGACCCGATGGGCTGGACCGGTGCGGACTTCGAAGGCAAAGAGGACTTTGCCTTCGACCTGTCCTCGCGCAATGTGGCTGCGCTGGAATCTATTTTGGCCAAGACCGCATCCAAGGACCGCGACGACATCAGTCCTGACGACGCCCGGCATCCCGACCTTGATGAGGATCTTGCGCGGCTCTACTCGGAGCTGATGTTCGGCAAGGGTCTAGCATGCGTACGCGGCTTTCCCGTCGAGCAGCATTCGGTGGAAGACCTGGAACGCATCTACTGGGCGTTCTGTACCCATCTGGGCTATCTGGTGTCGAACAATTCCTTCGGGCACCGCATGGTGCGGGTGCAGGAGGAGGTGCTGCCGGGCGGAGTGCAACCTGCCCGCGGCACCAAGTCGCGGGCCGAGCTCGCCATGCACAACGACGCCGCCGACATCCTGTCGCTGCTGTGCGTCTATCCGGCCGCCCAGGGCGGCGAGAGTCAGTTCGCCAGCGGCCCGGCCGCACACAATCGGCTGCTGGCTGAGCGTCCGGACCTGTTAGGCGTTCTGTACCAGGGTTTCCCGCACCACCGGCGCAGTGAGCAGCCGGACGATCAGCCCGATGTGACGCCGTACGATGTGCCGGTGTTCTCCCAGATCGACGGGCGGATCTGCATCAACTTCACCTACAGCAGCATCCTGCCCGCCATGAAGACACTCGGTCGGGAATTCACCGCCGAACAGGCTGAGGCAATCGAGCTGCTGCGCAATGTCCTTGTCGAACAACAGGTCGAGTTCCGCCTCGAGTCCGGCGAAGCCGCCGTCGCCAACAACTTTGCGATGTGTCACTCGAGGTCCGATTTCGTCAGCAGCACCGACCCGAAGAAGGCGCGGTGCTTTCTGCGCGCCTGGATGGAGGTGCCTCGCCAGGACCGGCGGCTGCCCATCGGTCGCGAGTACTTTCACATGGAGAACAAAGATCTGCGGCTGGGCTACGACGTGGTGTCGGGCCGCGATGGTTCGATCGCGCGCAACGACTACAAGAACGTCGACGCGGCCCTCGCTGACATGTTCAAGGCTGCCCAGGCGAAGCCAAACGTCAAGCGATGACGACTCGTCCGCGACTGGTCTTCGAACGCTGGACCGATCCGGTGGCCGGCGACATTCTCGAATCAACCGATGTCGATGTCGTCAGGCTCGATCTGGACGCACCTGAGCAAGGGTGGGCGGCACTCGGTTGCGCCCACGGCTATCAGGTGGCCACCCGCACCGATGTCGCGCCCTTCGCCGACGGTGCGCAGTGGCTGGTCGGACCCAAAATGGTGCAACGCTGCCAGCAGCTACTGGCGGTCTGCTCGGCGGGTGCCGGCTATGACGTGATCGATGTCGACGCGTGCACAAGAGCGGGAATCGCGGTGTGCAACAACTCCGGTCCGGGCGCCGAAGCGGTAGCCGAACATGCTCTCGGATTCATGCTCGATTTGGCTAAGAAGATCACCGTCGCTGATCGCCTACTACGCGATGGGTCCCGTTATGATCGATTGGCCCTGCGGGGCACTCAGCTGCTCGGAAAGACGCTCGGCGTAATCGGACTCGGCGCCATCGGCACTCGCCTGGCGGAGCTGTGCGCGCCGTTCGGCATGGAGGTCCTTGCCTTCGATCCGTATGTCGACCAACCGACTGCGCAGAGCCGTGGCGCACAGTCCGTTTCGCTCGCCGAACTGGTGGCCCGAGCCGATTTCGTTCAGGTGACGTGTCCGCTGACCGCTGAGACGGAAGGGTTGTTCGGCAAGGAGCAGTTCGCTGCGATGAAGCCGACCGCGTTCTTCATCACCACCGCACGCGGACCCGTGCACGATGAACAAGCGTTGTCGGAGGCACTGGCGGACGGCGGCATTGCCGGCGCAGGTCTCGATGTGTTCCATGAGGAACCGCCCCGCCCGGACAATCCATTGCTGGGTCTGCACAATGTGGTCGCCACTCCGCACACCGCGGGCATCACCGTCGAAGCTGCACGCGACCTTGCTATCGCCACAGCCACACAGTGGCAGACGATCTTCAACGGCGGCATGCCGCCGAGACTGCTGAATCCCGATGTCTGGCCACGGTATTGCGACCGATTCGAAGACATCCTGGGCGTCCGACCGAGCACCCGCGTCAAACAAACGATCCCACCAGTGATTTGCGACTAGGGGCACACGTGACGGATTACGGCACCATTGAGGTCGAGGTTCGGGATCACACCGCGTGTGTGACGCTGAACCGCCCTGAAGTGCTCAACGCGATCAACGACGAGATGAGTGCCGAACTCAACGTTGCGTACGCGGAAATTGAGCGTTCGCAGGATATCTGGACCATGATCATCACCGGTGTCGGCCGCGCGTTGTGTGTCGGAGCGGACATGAAAAAGGCCGCTGAGCACGACATGGAGAACGCGGCAGGTATCGACAATCAGGGCGAACCGATCCTGAGCTCGATGCGGCAGTGGGACGCCCCCCAGGAAGCCACGCCGCCGTGGCTGCAGATGACCAAACCCATCATCTGTGCGGTGAACGGCGTCGCGTGCGGCGCGGGCCTGGATTTGGTCACTACCGCTGACATCACCGTGGCCTCCGAGCGTGCGACGCTGATGGATCCGCATGTGAGCATCGGGGTTTCGTCGGGTCGAGAAGCGGTCCGGCTGGCCCGCATCCTGCCGTTGCCGGTCGCGATGCGATTGGTGCTGATGGGCAAGCACGAGAGTCTGGACGCGCAACGCGCCTACGACCTCGGTGTATTCACCGAAGTGGTACCTCACGACCAGCTCATGGAGCGTGCCTGGGAGATCGCTGACGTGGTGAACTCGAATGCGCCACTGGCGGTGCGGGGTTCGCGCATGGCAGTGCGAAAGGGTTTGTCGTTGCCCATCTACGAGGCCGAACTGCTCGCGGAGAACTACCGCATGAAGGTGGCTCTGACCAAGGACGCCGTCGAAGGTCCGCGTGCTTTCTTGGAGAAGCGCAAGCCGGACTGGCAAGCTCGTTAAGCCAGGCCGAAGAACCTTTTCGCGTTGGTGGACAACACCTTACGTTTGGTTTCCTGATCCAGGCCAGCCGTAGCCTTATTGGCGACCTCGAGGCTTCTGGGCCAATTGGTGTCGTTGTGTGGGTAGTCGGTCTCGAACATGAGTTGGTCCGGCCCGACCAGGTCGAGAATGCGGAATGCGACCGGGTCGCCGAAGGTGGAGAAGTAGACGCGTCCGGGAACCTGGTCGCTCGGCGGTTCCGTCAGCAGCGGATGAATGCCACCCCACGCGCGGCGGTCCTCCCACACTTCATCGACACGCTGCAGGTAATAGGGGATCCACCCCGCTTGCGCCTCGGCGAAGGCGATCCTGAGGTTGGGAAATTGTATGAGCTTGGCAGAGAACAGCCAATCAACCAGCGCGATAGTGCAATTGACGGCCATCAGCGCGCTGGTGACGACGTGTGGTGAGTCGGGGGAAGATTTGGTCAGCGACGAACTCGACCCGATGTGCAGCATGATGCCCACGTTGTTGCGCTCGCACGCGGCAAAGAACGGGTCCCAGTAGCCGCTGTGGATCGATGGCAGATCGAGCCGAGACGGCAACTCGGAAAAGCAGACGGCGGGCATGCCTTTGGCGGCCACCCTCGCCACTTCCTTGGCGGCGAGTTCGACATCCCACAGCGGGATGATGCCGAGTGGGATAAGCCGGCCGCCGGAATCGCCGCCCCACTCGTCGATTTGGAAGTCGTTGTATGCCTGCACGCAGAGCAGCGCGAGTTCCTTGTCCTTACCGTGCAGGAAGCGCTGGCCGCAGAAGCGGACCAACGTATTGGGGAAGCAGGCCGAGGCCTCGATGCCGGCCAGGTCCATATCGGCAAGCCTGTCAGCCGGCCGGAAGCAGCCAGGGCGCATCTCGTCGTACGTGATCGGGTCGGTGCTGAGTTCGTCGAGTTCATAACCGGCAGCCGCGCTGATGAGCGGGATCGGGATGACCGCGTCTTCGTAGTGCCAGATGTCGGCGTCGCGACCGTCCTTGTCTTCGACGAATGCGACGTCGGAAGTGACCGTCGGGTCCATGCGTCCGCGCAGGCGAACGATCCGCGGCCCGATGTCCCGATAGCGCTCGGGCAGCCGACTGGTCCAAAGGTCGGCAGGTTCCACCAGGTGATCGTCCGGCGAGACGATCAGGATGTCTGCGCTCAACGCTGCACTCCTTCAGCAAGGCCTGCGGGTCCAAGCTGTAGCATGTTGATTCCCCCAAGCGAGAACGGCCATTTTCACGGTACCGCAAGAGCTGACTCGCGGCGCGCGAGACCCGGTAGGACGGCGACGGTGCTCTCGCTGTCGGTTGCCGACATCATCGTGGGTAGCACGCAAACTCCGGCAACCTACGCGTATTCTGATGTGCATCATGGCTGCGAAGAAGAGCGCCGGCGAGAAACCTGAAGCCGGATTGGAAATAGTCGATCCCACCGTCGAGACGTCCACGACGTGGCAGGAACGCACCATCGAGCGGCGTTTGAGCACCGCGAGAGCGAGGGCTCTTGCCCGCAGTTCCCGCTTCTTGGCCACGGCACTGGAATTGGTCGAAGAGTCGGGCAAGGCCGACTTCACGATTCAGGCGTTGATCGACCGGTCCAATCTGAGCCTGCGGGCCTTCTATCAGCACTTCGCCGGCAAGGAAGAACTGATGCTGGCGCTGTACGAGAACGTCACCAGTCAGTTCACCGAGAACATCCGCCAGGAGGTTGCCGCCGCGGAAGGTCCGATGGAGCAACTGGAGGCATTCTGCCGCGGGTTCCTGTATCGCGCAGAGACTTCCGAGGCGGTAGGCGGTCGGGTGATGACCATCTACAACCTCAGCTTGGAGATCGAGCGTCCGGCCGACTTCGCCAAAGTGTGGGAACCGCACCTGAAATTGTTGACCAAGATCATCACGTCCTGCGCGCGTGCGGGACTGGTGCGTGACGATCTGACGCCGGCGCAGTTGACAACCCTGCTCAACACGACTCTCACCGCGCTGGCACAGATCGGGGTGTTCAGTCTCGGCGGCAGGGGAACCAAGTTGACCGAGGAACAGCTGTGGGCGTGGTGCAAACAAGCCATCAGCCCGCCCGCTGCCAGCGCAAAGTCCAAGGCACCGCGGAAAGCCGCTCCGCGCGCGACGGCGACTCGGCGGGTGCGCAAGCTGACGGGGTAGCCCGGGTTCCACGTTGGGACGATGGTGCGTTGCACTCGCTGGTCCCCACCTGGATCGTGGTGCCCGACGAGAATCGACGCAGGTGGCCGATCGTCCGTGCTCGGACGCCGCCGCCACGTCGTGGATACCTGGTAATGGTGTTATCACTATCTGAGAGGATATGTTCTCACGCCTAGTTAGCGGTGGAGAGGTGCACATGAGTGGCGACGAGCAGTGCAAACCCCGGGTGATCCTGTGGGGTCCCGGGCAGGTCGGGGTCGGTGCGCTGCGCGCCTTGATCACCCATCCCGGTCTGGAGCTGTCCGGCGTGCTCGTGTACTCCGATGCCAAGGAGGGGCGCGACGCCGGCGACTTGTGCGGAATGCCCGCAACCGGGGTCATCGCCACCCGGGACATCGCTGCCGCACTCGCAGGTGACGCTGATGTAGTGGCCTACTTCGCATCGGGTGACTATCGCTATCACGAGGCCGCACAGGACATCGCGCGTTGCCTACGCGCGGGCAAGCATGTGGTGTGTACCTCCCTGGTGCCGCTGTGTTACCCACCTGCGGCAGACCATGAGACCGCCGAACTGTTGGAGTCGGCATGCCGGGAAGGCAATACCAGCTTCTTCAATAGTGGTGTCGACCCCGGCTGGGCCAATGACGTCATTGCGCTGACGATGACCGGATTCAGCAGTCGTGTCGACAAGATCACCATGCTCGAGATCCTTGACTACGGGCCGATCGACCAGCCCGACATCATGTTCGAATTCATGGGATTTGGACACACCCCCGACCACCCGGCACCGCTCTTCGACACCGAACGGCTCGCCGCATTATGGGCTCCTATCGTCCACCTGGTCGCGGACGGTGTCGGCCTCCCACTCGACCGGGTCGAGACAACAATCGAGAAGTGGCTCGCTGCAGAGCGTTACGAGGTCGCGTCGGGTTGGATCGAGCCAGGCACCATGGGCGGGATGCGGTTCAAGCTCGCCGGCATCGTGGACGATGAGGAGCGGATCGTGCTCGAACACATCACTCGCATGGGTAACGGATCGGCCCCGGACTGGCCGCGACATCCCTCACCGCACGGCGGCTACCGCGTCATCGTGGACGGGTTGCCCACCTATACCGTTGACATCGAAATGCATGGTCGCGGAAACAATATGCGCGGCTTGACTTATGCGACCGTGATGCGCGAGCTCAACGCCATCCCTGCGGTCATCGCCGCTCCGCCCGGCCTGTTGTCGACCCTCGATCTGCCGCTGGTCACCGGACCGATGCGGGGCGGCACGTGGCGAGGTGTGCTGCAGCGGGCCACGCTGGCATGAGCGCGGCACCTGTCGATCTCTGGGAGGTCATGCGGACCGCGTCAACTGTTCGGCGGTATCGCGACGAACCCGTCTCCGACGAAGTGCTCGAGCGGTGCCTGCTCGCTGCCACTTGGGCGCCGTCCGGAGCCAACCAGCAGCCGTGGAAATTCGTGGTGCTGAGATCGGCCGAGGCTCGCGAAGTTGTCACGGCCGGTGCGGCCAGGACGTGGCAGGCATTGGCTGATTACTACGGCCTTTCGGTGCCCGAGGATGCCGCCGACGATCCGCGGTCGCGTGCCTTGCGCACGATGGCCGAGCACACCCGCGTCGGCGGGTCGGCACCTGCGCTCGTCATGTTCTGCATCCAGCCTCAGCCGGGGGCAGCTGAGCTCCAGCAGGGTGGTTCGATCTATCCCGCCGTGCAGAATTTTCTGCTCGCGGCGCGCGCGCAGGGCCTGGGCGCAGCGATCACGCTGTGGCATTACTCGTGTGAGGCGGAGTTGCGTGCCGTGGCAGGTGTGCCCGCCGACTGGCAGATCGCATCTTTGCTGACGGTCGGCTGGCCCAAGGGCAGACACAGGTTGGTGCGGCGCAAACCCCTGACTGAAGTAGCCGTCACGGACCACTGGGACGAGCCGTGGGAGCTGCGCTCCGAGGGGTGACCGCTTTCGGCATGCAGATATTGCAGGCGCCGCGTACCGGTCGGGAACAAGATCGGGTGGGCTGGGATTCGCGGTCGACGCGGACACCGAGGGAGATGCTCTGTGCGAACCCTTCCCCCGGACGGCTCGAGGTCCGCGCCGTAGGCTCGACGCCTATGACGCAACGTCCGAAACTCTCGCTGTACCTGCGGACCTTCAGTGACCGCTCCGACGAGGACTGGGCTGCGACGCTGCATATGGCGCAGGCAATGGACGCCGCCGGCGTCGACCGGGTCGTGGTCTCCGACCACGTCGTCTTCGGGGAAAACCTCGCCGCGTACAGCGACCCCGCCGCCGGCGGCACCGCCGGCGGCAAACAACCGACAGGACCTGACGGTCACTGGCTGGAACCGTTGATCTTCCTGACCGCGGTAGCCGCCACCACCACCCGCATCCGGCTCTCCACCGGAGTGCTGCTGGCCGCGCTTCGACGTCCGGTGGTGCTGGCCAAGCAGTTGACCACCCTTGACGTGTTGTCCGGCGGGCGGGTGGACCTCGGAGTCGGAATCGGTTGGCAGCGTGAGGAATACGAGGCCGCAGGGCTTAGCTTCGAACGACGTGGACGACTCCTCAACCACACCCTGGAAGTGTGTCAGACGTTGTGGACGCAGCAACGCGGCGCGTACGACGCACCCGATTTGTCCTTCGACGGCATCCATCAGATGCCCAAACCATTGCAGGCCGGGGGCATACCCATCTGGGTCAGTGGAACGGTCAATCCGGCGGTCGCCCGTCGGTTGAGCCGGTTCGGAAACCGTTGGATCCCTTGGGGTCCGGCGATCAGTGACCTCCGAGGCGCTATCCCGGCCATGAAGGAGGCGATCGTCGACGCCGGGGGAGACCCGGGTGATCTTCAGGTGCAGGGTTCCGCGGCGCTGGTAAGGGGCGCGGATCGCTCGGTCGACGTGCAGGCGTCGGTCGCGGTGGTTCCGCAGCTGCTGGCCGATGGGGCCACCGACATCCGCCTCTCCGGATCGCTGCCCGCCGATCCTGCTCAGGCGGGCGAGGTGCTGTCGGAGTTGGTCAGCGCATTCCGGGCGGTTACGGACTGACCAGCGCGTGCCGCGGCGCGGTGATCGGCAGGTCGAGTGAGGTCGCGATGCCCGCCGGCGCGGCAACCACGTAGGGGATCGCATTGACGACCCGCATGGCAGTGGCCTCCATCCCGGCGTCATTGGCTGCGGCAGGTGTGTCGGCCGCCCCGAGTCGCAAGTCGCAGGTGATCTTCGGCTCGCCATCGATGATGAGGCGGTACGTGCCGTTCGGTGCGCTGGCCCACTCCGGCGCCAGGTCGGGAGCCATCCGGTTGACGTGTTCGATGGTGATGACCGGTTGGCCACCGACCATCCCCATGGTCTGCGCCCGGATCGCGCCGCAGGTACCGGCAGCGATGACCCCGCTCGCCACCACCAGTTCACGTGGGGTCGCGACCCGCTCGTAAGTTTCGGTTACCTCGTCCAGCGTGATGCCCAGTGCGCGGGCGACCATGTTGACCGGCGGACCCCACGCAAACTGCTGTGCGCCATTGAGGGACAGCAACGGTGTGTAGTCCAACGGCCGGCCGAAGCCCATCGCGTCGAACATCACGTAGGTGTTCGGATATTGCGAGTAGTTGAAAATCTCTTGCGTGCGAATGGATTTGATACTGCTGGACAGGGTCGACAGCAGCACGGCCAACTGGACACCGGCGAACCCCGGTTCGATGCCCGAGGTGTAGGCGGTGACGCCGCCGGCCAGCGCGGCCTCGCGCACCTCGGCGGCCAGGTGCGGAATCCAGCTGTCGGGAAACATCATGCCCGGGGTGTTGGTGGTGACGAGGTTGATGCCGGCGGACAGGAACCGCACGTAATCGCGCACGGCGGGGGCGTCCATTTCCGGGCTGGCGGCGGTGTAGACGACGCAGTCCGGCTGCAACGCGATGATGTCGTCCAGTTCGCCGGTGGTGTTCACACCGATGGGGTCGATCCCGACCAGTTCACCTGCATCCCGCCCGGTCTTCTCCGGGCTGTGCACCCACACCCCGACCAGGTCGTAGTTGGCGCGTCGGGCGATGACCCGCACTGCGATGCTGCCCACGCCGCCGGTGGAGATGACTGCCACCCGCAACGGGCTCTCACCTGTCCTCTCAACGGGCAATGTCGGCTCCTACATTCCCGCGACGAGTTTGCTGTATTGCGGACAGTAGGCCCGAACGGAAACGGCGACAATGTCTTCGGCGTGTGCGCTGAAGTCGGGACTGCTTGCCCGGAACTCTGCCACCACTTCTGCCACCGACATTCTGGCCGCAAAACTCTGACACACCGCCTTGCCGTTCGAGACGGCCACATCGGGGTTGGCGAAGACGATGCCTTTCTCATTGAGGGCCGCGATGTAGCGGCTGTCCTGTTCGGGATCAGAGACGATGGCCGTGGTGGTGGCCGGCGCCGTCGGAGCGGCGGTGGTGCGCGCCGGGGCAGCGTCGGGAGAGGGGTCTCGGAGCAGCACCAGACCCACGACCACGATCACCGCAGCCACCCCGAGGCAGATCAGCAGCACCGCCACCGATCTGCCCAATACGGTGCCCCATGACTGTTCCACGATCGCGGGTTCAGCGAGTGCATCATCGGGGACCCCACCCGGCGGCACGCTCTGGATGTCTGGAACTTCGGTACCGCTAGACCATGCAAGACTCGCCGAGTCCGCATGCGCGCCGGTGTTGTAGTCAGCGCCCCCGACCGGGTCGACCATGAGGTCATGTTAGACCGCGGGGTCCGCGGCCTCAGGTCAGGTAGCGGTCACGCCACCGTGCCACCCGTCCACCGGGAGCCTGGAGGGCAGCCATCACCGAACTCATCGACGATGCCACCGACTTCGCGCGCACGCGATCTCTGGAACCGGCGGCAGCGGGTTCGTCCCCGTCCCACCAGGTCGGCTGCAGGAGTGCCGTGGTGACCGGAATGGCTTTGCCGACGCTGTTGTGTCCCCATTTGCAGGCGCGATCGATAGCCGCTGCGGACGGCGCGAGGTTGATCGGCGACAGGGTGGGCTCGAAGCGGACCAGGTGGTCGGCGTAGGGCAGATTGCGCAGCATCTGCAGCTGGATCGCCTGCAGGATCGGGGCCATCCACAGGTGCCGCGAATCCCATTGCGGGTGAAAGCAATCGAATGCCAGATAGCAGGCGTTCCTGGTGCCAAGCTTCCCGTCGCGGATCCGTTTCCAGGCCAACTCGACCGGCACATTGCTCGCGGCACCGCCGTCGACGAGCGCTGCGACCTCCCGTTCCGCGCACAGTTCGTCCAGCAGTGGCAGCATCCGCGGGTCGCTCGACTCATGATGCAGCACACCGGGGATCGCCGAGGAGAACGACGCCGCATCGAGCACGTCGAAGTCAAGAGCGGGATCGTCGCCGCTGATCACGATCGGCTTGACGACCCGCAAGTCGATGAATGCCGAGACCTGCCACATCCGAGCCGCCACCAGGGGCCCGATTCCGATGGGGCGGAACGGGATTGACCGTCCCTGCAATGCCGCTAGTTCGGGCCGCCGAAATCGGGAGGGCAGCGCGGAATATGGCTGTCTGCGTACCCCCGCGACCACGATGTCGAAAGGGATTGCCAGGTCCGACATGCGAAGGCGTACGCCGTCCTCGCGGCTGAGCAGGGCCTGAGCGAACTGGTCGAATCGCAGCGCGAACAAACCAGCCATGCCGTGGCGACGGCGCATCCGCTCAGGGCCGAGGATCGCTCGGTAGGACACCGTCTTGGCCCACGCGACATATTCCTCGATCGGCACCGGCAGTTCGCGGGCCACCAGGCTGCCGATGATCGAGCCGAAGGACGAACCGATCATGTAGTCGGGCAGCTGATCAGCCTCCAACAGGCGCAGCATCCCGCCGATGTAGACGAAACCGGCGCCCCCGCCACCGCCCATGACTGTGACGAGCTTCTTGTAGCCGACTTCGGTGTCGAGTTCGACGGCGGAGAAGTCGTTGCGGTGACGTTCGATCAGCACACGTCGCTGGTCGTCCTGATCCTCGCTGAGAGCGGGCAACATCTCCCGAGCCGCTGTCAGCGCTTTGACCGGGTCCGACTCCTCGCGCAACGGTTCATACAGTGCGTCGACGACCCTGGACCGCCAAGGCCCGATCTCGGCACCTACCGACACGTCTCCGCGCCCGCGGCTGCCACCCGGGCCGGCCGCCCCGGGTTCGAAGTCGGCGAGTCGGGCGAAGTTGAGGATGTAACGCAGTCTGCGTAGTTGCTCAACGCTCATGACGTCGTTGTTCAAGTGGTTGCGGACCAGCCGGTTCTCCATCTTCTGCAGCAGCAGCGCGGGATCCGCCGACGGCAGCTCGACGGCGTCGAGCGCGGCGTCGGTGGCTTTGGTTTCTTCGTCCTCGAAGTCTTCAGCGACGTCGACCGAGGACGCCTGCCGCCCTCGTCGGCCCACCCAGCGGCCGCGCAGCGCGTCTGCGAACGGGTTCTGCATGGGTATCAACCCTATGCCCTCGCTACCGGCCGGGTGGCACCGAGACGGTCGGCATGGCGGAAGTGCCCGGCCAACAACCGAGGGGACTGATACCCCTATTTATCGCAGCTGTAATACAGTTCTGCACAACAACATTGGGGTCGTTGCTGATCGAGCGGGACAGGATTTCGTTGGCTCTGGCCTGAGCTTCGGCAGTGCGCTGTGACTCCTGCGCGATCGAGGTCTGGGCCCGCTGCTGGTTCAGCTGGTTGATCTTGTCCTCGGTGCCCTGGTCGTACTGGATGGTGGGCACATTAACGTCGAAGATGTCGACCTGGCCGCCCACGTCCTGGCGCATGATGTCGGCGGCACGCTTGGCCAGGTTCGGCAGCGGCGAGACATCGAGATTCTGTGAGTCCAGTGGGTTGAACGCGGCGAACACTTCATTGAGGGCGACCGACAGATTGCGCTCGATCAGGTTGATGCGCACGTTGTCGAACGTCTTGTACTGCTGGAAGAGTTCGGGCGCGGCGTGTTGTTTGATTTGCCAGCGAATACTGACGTCGGCCTGGGCGGTGGATTGGTTGCCCAGTCGCACCAGGATGCGTTCGTCGTGGTCACCGTGCTTGACGTACTTGTCGATCTGTACCGCGCCGTCCATCTGGTGGGCCACCTGCCAGGGCCACTTGCCGTGAAATCCGTTGTTCAGACTCACCCCGTTGGGACGGCCGAAAGTCGTGATGATCGCGATCTGGCGTGTTCCGACCATCGTGAACGAACCCAACACGAAGAACATCGCCGCAGCTGCCAGGGAGCCGAGCGCTACGGTCCGGCGGCGTTGTCGGGCAGGTTCTTTGCGGGTGAAAATCCAACCCAATCCTGCGACGGCCGCGATACTCAATGACAAGACGACCATCACAATCTGCCACGTCATTCTGCACCCCTTCTCCGTTGGTATGAGGGAAGACTAAGCTCCGCTCATGTCGATCGATCGTGCCGCACTTGTTGCGGGCAGCATCCGACTGGCGTCGGGCATGTCGTTCCTCATCGACCCGGTCAAGTCAAACAAGCTGTGGGGCGATCCCGACGATCAAACAGCAACTGCGCAACTGCTGTTGCGCTCCATGGGATATCGCGACGCGCTGATCGGCGGTCTACTTGCCGCTGCGGCGTTGCGCGGCAAGAACACCCGCGGTTGGTTCCTGGCGTCCGGCGGTGCGGACGCGGCCGATCTGATCGGCGGGCTGAGCGTGCACGATCAGCTCAAACCCGCGCAACGGCTCGTCGGGCTCGGTGGGGCGGCAGTGGGCATCGGCGTCGGGCTATGGGGTGCGGCCCGTCCGAGTCGGCGAGCGGCCGTCGAGGCGCCGGCCGACTGAACTCGGCGCCGGTCGGTGTGCAGTGGCCGCTCATGAACTAGCGGCGATCCGGGTCGATCGGTTCCCTTGAATCGTGCCGAATGTGTTTGCGTGCTTCGCATGTTGGTCGGGTTGTCGGTGGTGCTGACAGGCAGGGAATCCCGTCATCCGACGACGATGCGCAACCGTTCCCAGCCGCGCACCGTCGAGGTCGGCGCGAGCTTGAGGCTTTCGTAGTCGACCTCCCACTCGGGCCACCGGTTGAGCAGTTCGTCAAGGGCGACCCTGCCCTCCAGGCGGGCCAGGTTCGCGCCCAGGCAGTAGTGCACCCCTTTGCCGAAGGTCAGATGTGAGATGTTGTTGCGATGAATGTTGAAAATGTCAGGATCGTTGTAGCGCAACGGGTCTCGGTTGGCAGCGCCGAATAGCAGCAGCACCGCGCTGCCAGCCGGCACCGTAGTTCCGTAGAGTTCGAAATCGCGGATCGTGTACCGGCCGACGTGGGGGCCGGTCGGTTCGAAGCGCAACGTCTCGTCGACCGCGCGTGTCAAAAGGGAACGGTCCTGGGCGATTTCGCGACGCTGGTCGGGGTGCTCAGCGAGTACCTTGGCCAGCCAGCCGATCAGCCGACCTGTGGTCTCGTTGCCCGCCCCGGCGACCACCTGGGTGTAATGCAACACCTCTTTGCGGGTCAGCTTTCGGGTGACCCCGTTTTCGTCCTCGAACTCGACGTTGAGCAACGAGGTCATCAGGTCGTCGGAGGGATTTTTGGCGCGCCAGTCCACATAGTCCGCGTAGATGCGGCCATCGGCGATGGCGTCGGGGTTGGCCACTTTCATGGGCGTGCCGGCTTTGGTACGCAGGTTGGCGTCGTTGGCGTCGCGCACACCGATCTGCTCTTCCTCGGGGATACCCAGCAGCATGCCGATCACCCGCATCGGCATCATCGAAGCCAATTCGGCGATGATGTCGAAACTGTCGGACCCCACCAGCGGGTCCAGGCACCGGATGCAGTAACGGCGAATCTGGTCTTCGATGGCCGCCATCCGCCGCGGGGTGAAGACCCGCGACATCACGCCACGGAGCATGGTGTGCTTGGGCGGATCCTCGAACATCATCACGCCGGGCGGCATCGGGAACTTGGACTGGATTAGTTCCAGGATGTCACTTCGGCTGTTGGAGAACGTCTCCCAATCCGACAGCGCCGCTTCGACATCGGCGTGCCGCGAGATGGCCCAGAAGTTGTAGCGCTCGTTGTAGTACAACGGTGCTTCGTCACGCAGGCGACTGAAGATCGGGTATGGGTTGGCGGTGATGTTGACGTCGTACGGGTCGTAATAGACAGCGGTTTCGGCGGTGATGGTCACTTGAGGCAGCTGCCCGCGTCGATGGGAAGGGTGACGCCGGTGATGTAGCGCGCCTCGTCGGAGGCCAGGAACAGCACGGCGTTGCTGATGTCCTCGGCGTTGACCCAGGGGATTGGCAGGGTGTGGAAGGTCTGGCAGATCGGCGCCAGATCGTCCGGGCCAGGATTTTCCAAGTCGGGCCGGAACAAGTGAAATGTCTGCTCGTTGATCAACAGTGGCGTGTTCACATGGGTGGGATGGACCGTGTTCACCCGGATGTTCTGCGGGCCGAGTTCGACGGCAAAGGACCGCATCAACCCGACCACTCCGTGTTTGGCGGCGTTGTAGTGCCCGGTGTGGGTGTAGGCCTTCAGTCCGGCGACTGAACTGGTAAGCACGATCGAGCCGCCGCCAGATGAAAGCAGATGTGGCACCGCGGCTTTGACTGACTTCCAGACGCCGCTGAGGTTGACGTCGATCATCTGCTGCCAGAGGCTCTCGTCCATACGGTGCAGCTTGGGGGCGATGGTGCCGATGCCGGCATTGGCGACGACGATGTCGAGCCGGCCTAGTTGCTCGACACCGCTGTCGAGGGCGGCCTTGAGTGCGTCGTAATCACGGACATCGACCTCGGCGGTAACGATCCGGCGATTGAAGCCTTTGACCAGGTCGGCTGTCTCGGCGAGGTCGTCCGCCGTGGACGCCGGCGCCGGGGAGTTGTCGAAGGGCTGGCACACGTCGACCGCGATGATGTCCGCACCCTCCTGAGCCAGCCGCGCGGCATGGCTTCGGCCCTGCCCCCGCGCCGCGCCCGTGATGAACGCGACTTTGCCTGCAACCCGACCTGGCATCTGCATCTCCTCGTTGAGTAACGGCGTTACACCCTGGTACGGTAACCGTGTTACTCCACGAGAGCAAGGGTGCATGTGGTCAGCGCTGAACGAACGGCCGGCGAAGCCGAACCCAGGCCGGAACGCGGGCGGGACCGCATCATCGACATCGTGGTGGACATCCTGGAGACCGACGGCTACGACGCGGTGCAACTGCGCGAGGTCGCCAGACGAGCACGCACGTCACTGGCGACCATCTACAAGCGGTTTCCCAACCGCGACGCGCTGATCCTGGCCGCCCTCGAGTACTGGATGAACGAGAACCGGTACGCGGGCCTGGCCGGCCAGGCTCCCGATCCGCACGCCTCTGTCTATGAGCGCCTGATGCGAATATTTCGAACGATTTTCGAGCCATGGGAACGCCACCCCGACATGCTGCGGGCGTACTTCCGGGCCCGCTCCGCCCCGGGCGGCCAGCGGTTGGTGAGCCGGGGTCTGGACGCAGTCATCCCCGCCACTGCCGCCGCGTTGGACGGCGCTGATCCAGACTTGATCGACGACCTGCCGCCGATCATCTCCAACCTCGCCTACGGCCTGGTGGCGCGCTTCGCCGCCGGCGAGATCCCCATCACCGAAATACTGCCGACGCTGGATCGCGCGCTGTTCCGACTGACGGCTAACGCGGCGAAAGGATGACGACCGGGATCTCCCGATCCGTCCATGTCTGATATTTCGCGAAGTCGGCATAGAGCTCGAGCAGCTTGGGCCACAACTCCGCGCGCTGCTCCGGAGTGGCGACGTGGGCCGTCACCTTGACATTGCGCTGACCCGTCACGTGCACCTGGGTGTCGGGGTGGGCGACCAAATTGTGGTACCACTGCGGGTGCTTGGGCATGCCCCCCTGCGAGCCGACGATGACGAAATCATCGCCATCCTGCAGATAGACCAGCGGCGTGGTGAACAGTTTCCCGGACTTGCGACCGCGGTGCTCAAGCAGCAGGGTCGGCACCGGTTTGTGAAAGCCGGCGCCCACCCGCCAGGTCTTGCCGATGCGACCGTTGGTGAGTTTGAAGATCGCGACGTGCGCCTTGGCCGCATACTTCATGACCTTCGCTGTCACCGGCGACGACAAACCCCCCGGCGCTTCCTCGGGCAACGAAAACCTAGACATACAACCCCTGTCGGCACCGGGGAGCCGTCACCAGCTCGATTGGTGGACCCGTGGGTCCTTGGCGGTACGCCTACATTAGCGTCCGGCCAACTCAGGACGCTTTGGCGAACCTGCGAACCATGTCGTCTTCTTTGAACGTGCTCGCGTGATCCCGGCCCTGCGCGTCGCGGCCGAAGAACGTCCACCGCTGACGCCCGGATTGCGGGCCGCTGATCATTTTGACGATGTAACGGAGATGATCGGCGTCCACCGTACCGATGGCATCACCCACCCGGATCTCCGAAGGATGGATTTCGGGGGCATCCCACCAGTTTTCTATGGCCATGCTTTCCATACTCGCCTACATCTGCCTTATTCGCCGCATCGGCACTGATCGGAACTGAATCCAGCTGTTCGGCAGCGGCCTCGGTGGCGTAGCCTCAGGACCGAGCCGTTTCGTTGTCAGCGGTAGTCAGCTCAAGCTACGCACACCGGCAATGTGATTCCTCCGTCGTTCCGCACCCGCGGGCGTCGACGCTGAATGAAGGAACACCCCTGGTGTGTAATCCGGTACCGCTCTTACGAAATCTCCTGCATCGCCCCGGGTCGGGGTTTGGTCCGCCGACCCCGTGGATTCAGTGATGTCGTCGTTGCTCGGGCGGCGCCAGGCCACCCCGATCCGGCTGACGCTGGCACTGGAGCTCGGGCAGAACATCGACGGGGCGTGGTGGCCGCGTACCGATCGGATCGGCGCGGAGTTGCCGGAGCTGGTCGGAGCGCTGAGCGCGCGGCTTGGCGAGGTCACCGGCATCGCCGTCAACTGGCCACCACTGCAGCGACCGCCCGACTTGAATTGGCAAGGCTGGCAACATAAGCAGCAGCACGTGATCAGCGTGAATGGCGCGGAACAGCTCGCCAACGTCCTGATCGTCCCGTACTGCACCAACGGCACCCTGGCGCAGATGATGTTGCGGCGCGCCGCCGACCTGCCTATCGGACCCGCCCACCGTGACTCCACGCCGTTCCATACCGCAGGCTCGATCATTTACGCTGCGCGTCAACAGGTTACCCGCCGCCCCTGCTGAACGGGAGTGCCAGAATCACCCGGGTTTGCGCAACCGCCCAAGCGTTCGGCGTAGCACTCCGTGCGTTCCGTCCGCAGGCGGTTGCCGGTCGGCGTACGGCCACGGCCGATTGCGTTCGGGGACCGACTCCGCGCGGATCTGCTTGAGTCGCATCCGCAGGTGCCGACGTAGTTCGAGCAGTTCGGGGTCAGCCCAACGGTTTTGCGTCTCGACCGGGTCGGCAGTCAGGTCGTACAGCTCCCACTGATCATCGATCGGGTCCGTACGGTAGGTTTCCCCACCCACTCCGTTGGCGGCCAGGTGTCGCACCCCGGGCTCGGTCCAGGTGGCCGGATCGTCGAAGGTGCGCACCAGCTTCCAGAGATGTCCTGCGCCACCGTCGGCAGCAGCGACGCGTACCACCAGGCCTTCGAAATTGGACGCCACGTGGGCTGGAATCCTGATCCGAAGGGGCGCAGGGGGATTCGTGTTTCTTCCCAACTGGCGGGACAATGCTGAAGCGCCGGTATCACCCTCGAGCACGTTGTCGCGCGTCATCAGATACACCGCCCGCGTCTCGTCGGCGGCGGCTCCGTCGACGATCGGCATCAGGTCGCGACCGGGCAGCGGGTGCACCTCGGAGAAGGACTCGGCCAGTGCTGCGGCGACGGTGTCGATGTCGATGCCCGCCGCGCCCAGCAGAGTCGGGACCAGGTCGACATGCGAGGTCGGCGTGTCGATGGTGCGCGCGTCGGTGCCGCGGTGACCGATTCGGGCGATCACCAACGGCACCCGGGTGGCCTCGTCGTACAGGTTGAACCATTTCTGGTGCAGTCCGCCGTGCGCACCGAGCAGTTCGCCGTGATCGGAGGTGCGTAGCAGGACAGCATTGTCGGAGCCACCGTCGGTGACCGCCCGGCGCACCCGGTCGAGCGGCGCATCGACCTCGGCGTGCAGGCGGTAGTAGAGGTCGCGGTAGCGCTGCGAGTTGCGGTTGTAGGTGCGGCTGATCACTGGCGCCGGCCCGTACCCGGAGTAGTAGGCCTCCCGGAACGCGATCTGTGCGGCCGGTTTGGTGGACAGGTCCTCCTGCGCGGTGGGTGCCGGCGGCACATGCGGGGGATCCAGGGGAGCAGGCTGCACCGGACTGCGCCGCGCCCAGGCCGGGAAGAGCACGATGTCGTGCGGGTTGACGAAGCTGGCCACCAGCAGGAACGGGCGCAGGGCGGCGATGTCACCGGCGCGGCGACGCGCGTAGCGATCTTCGAGCCAAGCCACCACGCGGTCGGCGATCAACGGGTCGCGCCGGTAGCCGCTGTTGGCGTTGCCCGCCCCGTGCGGTTCGGGACCCACCCAGCCCGAGAAGCCGTACGGGGCTAGCGGGTCGGCGTCCAGGTAGTGCTGCACCGCCACCGGATCGACGACGCCGTCGTCATCGTTGGTCGCCAGCGATCCGCCCGTCTCCGGATCGGTGAGGTCGGCATGCGAAATGTGCCATTTGCCGTCGTAATGGGTGTCGTAACCGGCGGCGCGGAACCAGTTACCCAGCGTCGGCACCTCGCCCACGCGCAGCCAGCGCAGCCGCGAATCGTCGAAGCGCTTGCCGATTCCGTCGGTCTGGGTGACGCCGTGTAGGTCGGGATACTGGCCGGTAAAGATCGTCGGGCGGCTCGGCACGCAGGCCAGCGAACCGGTGTAATGCCGGGTGAAGCTGACCCCGTTGTCGTCGAACCAGCGCCGACCGGGCAGCATCCGCTCGCGCCACTCCTGCAGTTCGGCCGGTTCGTAGGGCGGCGCCGCGCGCTCCTCGTCGGTCATCAGGATGACGATGTCGGGGCGGTCAGACATGCGGGTTCTCCGATCGTCGAGCCGATCCGGCGGGCAGCGCCTCGGCTTGCCGGAGGTGGGCACCTCGTTATCCAAGCACTGTTCGACGACTGAATCCGTCGAAACGGGGGCGGGCGGGGCGGCGCCTTGACCCCACGCCACTGACGGTGCTAAGCAAGTGCTCAGCATTCGAGACGAAAGAGGATCGACGATGACCCTGCATGCGGTACTGGACGAAATCCGTGAACGCCCCGGCACCGGAGATGTCATCCCGGTCATCAATCCGGCGACCGAAGAACAGATCACTGAATTCACCGACTGCGGCGAGGAAGCCGTCAACAACGCCGTCGAGCGGGCCCGGGCAGCTTTCGACTCCGGGGTCTGGTCCCAGTTGCCGGGACGCGCACGGGCAAAAGTCATGTGGCGCATCGCCGATCTGATCGACGAGCATGCCGAGGAATTCGCGCAACTCGACTCGCTCAACACCGGCATGCCACTGATGCAGGCGCAGCTGCAGATGTCCACCTGTTCAGAATTCTTCCGCTACTACGCCGGTTGGTGTTCCAAGATCAACGGCGTCGCCTACGACGTCAAAACCGATGGCATCGCGACGGACGCCTTCGTCAACATGCACGCCTACACGCTCAAGGAGCCCTACGGCGTGGTCGGGCTGATCTTCCCGTGGAACGGTCCGATCTTCAACGCGTGTGCGAAGCTGGCGCCCGCGCTGGCCGCCGGCTGCAGCATGCTGGTCAAGCCCGCCGAGGAGACCCCGCTCTCGGCGCTGCTACTTGATCGGCTGATCCACGAGGCCGGCGTGCCCGACGGTGTGGTCAACCTACTGACCGGATATGGGCACACCGCGGGTGCGGCGATCACCGCGCACCCCGGCGTCGAGAAGGTGGCGTTCACCGGTTCGACCGAAGTGGGCAAGGAGATCGTCCGCGCGTCGGCGGGCAACCTCAAGAAGGTGACCCTCGAACTCGGCGGAAAGTCGCCCGTGCTGATTTTCGACGACGCCGACATGAGCAAGACCATTCTGATGGCGTCGCTGGGCATCTTCGTGCACTCCGGGCAGGGTTGCGTGTGCGGGTCACGGATCTTCGCGCAACGCGGCGTGTACGACCAGGTCGTGGAAGGCATCTCGATGATGGCCAACACGTTCAAGCTCGGCGCCCCCAGTGAGGAGGGCTGCGTCAGCGGCCCGCTGATCAGCCAGAAGCAGCTGACCCGGGTGATGGGCTTCATCGACGAAGGCAAGAACGACGGGGTCGACGTGGTGGCCGGGGGTTACCGTCTGGACCGCAAAGGCTACTTCGTGCATCCCACGGTGCTGACCAACGTCGACCCCGGGATGCGGCTGTACCAGCAGGAGATCTTCGGACCGGTGGTCAGCATCCTGCCGTTCGACGACGAAGACGAGGCCGTGGCCATGGCCAACGACACCACCTACGGCCTGGCCGCCACCGCCTGGACGGAGAACCTGGGGCGCGCACACCGGATCGTCAAGCGGCTGCAGGCGGGCAGCGTGCAGGTGAACTGCCAGCTGGTGTTCGATCACGATGTGCCCTTCGGTGGTCACAAGCAGTCCGGCTGGGGTCACGAGTTCGGCCGCGAGGGCATCGACATGTACATGAAGACGAAGTCGGTGTGGGCCCAGCTCTGACCGGATTGCGGTGTCGCTACGGTTGGGGACGTGTACGAACAGGGCAACACCGACACCACGACGGACCCCACCGACATCGGCTCACGCATCGATCCGGTGCTGGCACGCAGTTGGTTGCTGGTCAACGGCACACACGCTGATCGGTTCGAAGCCGCGGCGCGCTCCCGTGCCGACATCGTGGTCTTCGACATCGAGGACGCGGTCGCGCCCAAGGACAAGGTCAGCGCCCGCGACAACGTGGTGCGGTGGTTGTCCGCCGACAACAATGACTGGGTTCGGATCAACGGCTTCGGGACCCCTTGGTGGGCAGATGATTTGGCCCAGTTGGCCGGTACCCCGGTGGGCGGGGTGATGCTGGCGATGGTCGAATCGGTGGACCACGTCACCGAGACCGCGAAACGGCTGCCCAACGTGCCGATCGTGGCGCTGGTAGAAACAGCCCGAGGGCTGGAGCGCATCACCGAGATCGCCGCGGCCAAGGGCACTTTCCGGCTCGCCTTCGGCATCGGCGACTTTCGTCGCGACACCGGGTTCGGCGAAGACGCGTCCACGCTGGCTTATGCGCGGTCCCGGTTCACCATTGCGGCCAAGGCGGCCGGCCTGCCCAGCGCCATCGACGGCCCGACCATCGGGTCCAACCCGCTCAAGCTGATCGAGGCCAGCGCCGTGTCGGTCGAGTTCGGCATGACCGGCAAGATCTGTCTCTCGCCGGATCAGTGTGCTGTGGTGAACGAGGGATTGTCGCCATCTCAGGACGAAATCGGTTGGGCGAAAGAGTTTTTCGCTGAGTTCGAACGCGACGGGGGAGAGATCCGCAACGGGTCGGATCTGCCCCGCATCGCGCGGGCGACCAAGATTCTCGACCTGGCCCGGTCGTATGGCATCGAGGCGTCGACGTTCGAGGACGAGCAGGGGCATTCACCGGCACCGTCGGACACCTACCACTACTGACCGTTGCCGAGTTGGGCCTCGGCGCGCCGTGACGGCTTGATCACCCACTGATCTCACGCAGTGCGGCGGCGGTGTCCAGATCCGCATAGGCCGCTGAATACCGTTGTGCCAGTGCGATAGCGATGTCCGGTCGTTGCCACAGGTCACCGGCGGAGGCGGTGCACAACCAGATGGCCAGCCCGTGGGCCACTGAAGCGCGGTAGCGCAGCCAGACCTCGCCGCTGCTGGGCAACTCGGCGGCGGGCAGTCCGAGTGCGCCGCGATAGATCTCCAGCAATTCACGTTCGCTGTTGCGGCGATCCGCGACGGTCAGGGCACCCTGCAGGAAATAGCCCAGGTCCAGCGACCAGTTGCCGTGGCGGGCGACCTGCCAATCCAGGAAGCCCACCTCCCCGTCGGCCAGCAGATAAGTGTTGCCGATGTGCGGGTCGCCGTGCAGCAAGGTCTGCGGCGTGGTGGTGAGGGTGCGGATGTACGGCTTCCAGATGGATTCGATCAGCTGGTCGGCGTTGAGCGACAGCACCTCGGCGGGCGCGTCGTCGCCCAGGCGCGCCTGAGCTTCGTGCAGCGGCGCGTATTGCATTCCGTCCCAGGGCAAAAAGGGCTCGAGCCAGTCCAGTGCGGGGTACGCGGCCAGCCGGTGGCCCCAATATCTGCCGTGCATCCGGGCCAACCCTTGTACGCCGGAGGCGACCTGCTCGACCGACATGGGCCGGGTCGCGTCCCGCGGATCGGCGCCGCGCGCACTCAGATCCTCCATGATCATCACGAAGTCGTAGTCGTCCTTGTCGATCAAGGCGGTATAGACCTCGGGGTGCTCGAGTGGTAATTCGACGCCGCAGATGAAAAGCCGCGGCTCGTGGAACATGCCGCTGGTCATGCGGATCATCTCTTTGTGCGCGGGGTCGGCGGCTTTGGCGAACACCGTGGCCGGGCCGGCGCCGGCGGCGTAGGTCAGCGCCAGACGCGCGCGCCGGTTGGTCCCGTCGTCGCGGTCCGCAACGGTGACCGACTCCACGACGACGCCGGGGAACCGGCTGACCAGCGCCGCCGACATCCACCCTGAAGTGATGTCGTCCCACGTCTTGGGCACCGAGAGCGATGCGGTCACAGCGGATCCTTCCGTTGCCTTGGCGAAGATACGACACGTATCGTTTCCTTATGACGGTAACGCAACCAGGCCGCCCACGCGACAGGCAACTCGACCGCGCGATCCTGACCGCCGCACGTGACCTGCTGGCGGCGGGCAGCTACGCCGAACTGTCCATGGAAAGCGTTGCCGCCCATGCCGGGGTGGGGAAGAAGACCGTCTACCGGCGCTGGCCTTCCAAAGCGCCGCTGGTGGCCGAAGCGGTCCTGGAGGCGTATGGCGGGTCAGGCTCGTTTCCGGTCGCCGACACCGGTGACATCCGAGCCGATCTGCGTTCCTGGCTCAACGACCACGCGAACTTTCTGGCCGAGGCGCCCAACGGTGCGCTAATCCGAGCTCTGGTCGCGGCCGCGGCCGCGAACTCGTCCGACGGGGTCGCGCTGTATCAGCAGTTGAGCGCGCCGCAACACGAAGGACTGATGACGCGGCTTCGTCAAGGCATGCGCGACAAGCAAATTCGTGACGACGCGGATCTGGATGCCGTCGCCGACGCACTGATCGGCACGTTGCTACTGCACGCACTGAACCACGGAGCCAGTCCGACCCGGTTGGACGCACTGCTGGATGCGCTGCTGAACGGCATCGGTCAGTAGTCGTACTCCGCCAATGGTGTTCCGGTCCAGTTCTGCGTTCCGTCCAGAGCCATTGCCGCGGGAACCATCTCGCTGGTGACCAATCCGTGCCGGGTGGTCACCGTGTCGACGACGTCGAAGCTGCGCGCGATCGCCTCGGGTGTGTCCACGATGACAGTGGTCACTGGCACGCTGCGGACAAGCTGAAAAAGCTTGTCTCCGTGAGGCTTATGGTTTCCCTGAAAGCCCCAGGTGCCACGCAGGACCGTGGCGCCACGCGCGGACTTGGACTGCAACAATCGGTGCACGATGGCGCGGTGGAGCGGTTGGCCGTCGTGCAGAGTTGCCTCGCCGGTGTGGACCATGAGTTTCTGCCACAGGGTGCGCCCCTGGTTGTCGGTCGGCGGCAACTCCTGGGGGCGGGCGAACATCTCGCCGTCGCGTTTGCACAGCCGGACCCGTTCCACGGTCAGCAGCGGGTTGGGTAACAGTTGCGCCAGTTCGGCCATCGCCGCGGACACCTGGGCCGGCAACCCCACCGCGATGATCATCTGCGGCACGTTGACGTTGCGCCCGAAGAACCGGGCTCGCTCGCGCTCACCGTGCACGGTGCCGTCGACGCCGAGAAACACTGTGGCACCGGCGAATCCTTGCCGATGCAGTAGTTCGCAAACGGCGAGGTGCGCCGGTCGGCCGGCCACCCGCACCTGGCGGCCGACGTATACAGTCAGCTTCGCGGCATCCCCGGTTCGGCTGTCGAAGTCGGTGGCTGCGTCGGGTCCGCTGTCCTTGGTGACCAGGCGGGCACGTTCCAGCGTCACCAGCCCGCGGCCGGTGATCGCAGCGACCTCGTCGACCAGGGGACCGATCTTGGACGAAACGTCAACGGCGGCGATCGTTACCGGCGGGTCTTCGGACAAGCTGAGCGAACGATCGCTGCGCAGTTCACCTTTCGAGCCGAAGCCGGAGATGCCGCGCATCATCACGCTGGTGGCGACGCCGCGAGAGCCGAACACATCCAACATGGCGTCGGCCAGGAACCGGCGCGGTGCGCCGACAGCGCGCTGCCGTTCGCCGAAATACGCGGTGAGTTTCAGGCTCTGCTCGCTCATATCAGGCCCGCGATCTGCTGGCCGAGCACGACTGCGGCCAGTCCGAGGAGCACGCTGACGGCGATGTTGGCGAACGACGCGAGCAACTGCCGTTCCTCGCTGAGCCGCTGAGTCTCGAGCATCCAGGTGGAAAACGTGGTGTAGGCGCCGACGAAGGCGGTTCCGGCCAGCAGCGCGGCGTCCTTGGACAGCGCCAGACCGCCCAGGAAGCCGAGCAACGCCGCGCCGGTCAGGTTCACCGTCAAAGTGCCGTAGGGGAACGGGCCGGGCGTTCGGCGCGCGACCGAACGGTCCACCAGGAAGCGGGCGACCGATCCGACACCGCCGATGAGCATGACGGCGAGCCAGAGCAGGACCGTAGTCATCGGAGCCGGACCCGGCGCACCAGGGCGGTAGCCAGGTAGACCGCCAGCAGTCCCAGCGTGATGCTGACGACGGTGTACGCGCCGGCCAGCGCCCAGTGTCCGTGCTCGATCATCCGGACCGTCTCGACCTGCATCGTGGAGAACGTGGTCAGTCCGCCGCACAGACCGGTGCCGAGCAGCGGGCGGCGATAACTGGACAGCGGCAACCGTTCCAGCAGTCGGGTGGTGAAGTAACCGACCAGGAAAGCGCCGACGATGTTGACCGCGAACGTCGGCCATGGCCAGCGCGCCGGGTCGGGGACGGCAAGGGTGGCGAGGGCGGCGCGGGCCAGCGAGCCCAGCGCGCCGCCGGCGAAAATCGCTGCCAACTCCCGATAGTCGTGGCGTGCCACCGGTTGTTTCCCTCTCGTGTGCCAACTGTGCGCCTAGCAGCTTAGGGCGGTGCCGTGGCCTATGGGCAGAATTGTGACCATGGCCCACCCGCGAGCCGGTCGACCGGCGCAACCCGATGACCTCGTCGATCTGCCGCATCTGGTGACGGCGTATTACTCGGTGCAGCCCGATCCCGACGATGTGGCGCAACAGGTGGTGTTCGGTACCTCGGGCCATCGGGGCTCGGCATTGAACAGTGCGTTCAACGAGGCGCACATCCTGGCGACTACCCAGGCCATCGTGGAGTATCGGGCCGGGCAGGGCACGACCGGTCCGTTGTTCATCGGCCGTGACACACATGGCCTTTCGGAGCCCGCCTGGGTCACGGCGCTGGAGGTGCTGGCCGGCAACGACGTCCTGGCTGCCGTAGACAGCCGCGACCGCTACACCCCGACTCCGGCGATTAGTCACGCCATCTTGACCTACAACCGCGGACGCAAGGACGGGTTGGCTGACGGGATCGTGGTGACGCCGTCGCACAACCCGCCCTCGGACGGTGGCTTCAAGTACAACCCGCCCAATGGCGGCCCGGCCGACAGCGACGCGACTGGCGTGATTGCCAAGCGCGCCAACGAGATTCTGCGTGACGGGCTGTCGGCGGTGCGGCGGGTGCCGTTGGCGCGTGCATTGGGTTCGGCACAGCGACACGACTATCTGGCTGCCTACGTCGAAGATCTGCCGAACGTGGTGGACATCGAGGCGGTGCGCGCAGCGGGGGTGCGCATCGGCGCCGACCCGCTCGGCGGGGCCAGCGTGGACTACTGGGGCGAGATCGCATCGCGCTTCGATTTGGACCTGACCGTGGTCAACCCGCTGGTCGACGCAACCTGGCGGTTCATGACGCTGGATCACGACGGGAAGATCCGGATGGACTGCAGCTCACCGGATGCGATGGCCGGGCTGATCGCCAATCGGGACCACTATCAGATCGCCACCGGTAACGATGCCGACTCCGACCGGCACGGCATCGTCACCCCGGACGGGGGGCTGCTGAATCCGAACCATTACCTGGCGGTCGCGATCGACTACCTGTTCACGCACCGGCCCGGGTGGCCCGGCGAGGTGGGGGTCGGCAAGACCGCGGTGAGTTCGTCGATCATCGACCGGGTGGTGGCGGGCATCGGGCGTTCGCTGGTGGAGGTGCCGGTGGGATTCAAGTGGTTCGTCGACGGGCTGATCGGCGGCACCATCGGCTTCGGTGGAGAGGAGTCGGCGGGGGCGTCGTTCCTGCGGCGCGACGGATCGGTGTGGACCACCGACAAGGACGGCATCATTCTGGCGTTGCTGGCCTCGGAGATCTTGGCGGTAACCGGTCGGACCCCGTCGCAGCGGTACCGAGAGCTGGTGGGTTCGTATGGCG
Organism: Mycobacterium sp. NGS61; assembly: GCF_059812325.1. Taxonomy (NCBI): domain Bacteria; kingdom Bacillati; phylum Actinomycetota; class Actinomycetes; order Mycobacteriales; family Mycobacteriaceae; genus Mycobacterium; species Mycobacterium sp. NGS61. The sequence goes on along the minus strand of NZ_JCALCL010000001.1, from coordinate 318,158 downwards.
AGCCGTTTTATGCGCGAGTTGATGCGCCGGCCGACCGGGAGCAGAAGGCCCGGCTGTCGCGATTGTCTTCCGAGGAGGTGTCGGCGACCGAACTGGCGGGGGAGCCGATCGAAGCCAAGCTGACCGCCGCGCCGGGCAACGGTGCACCGCTGGGTGGGCTGAAGGTGGTCACCGCGAACGCCTGGTTTGCTGCGCGGCCCTCGGGCACCGAGGACGTCTACAAAATCTATGCCGAGTCGTTCCTGGGGCCCAGGCATTTGGCGGAGGTGCAGGAAACGGCTCGCGAGGTGGTCAATAAAGTCATTGGGTGACCAATACCCTGCGACTTGCGCGCCCGAGGGGTCGCGGGACTACCCCGCTGCCGCGCGAAGTCTGGCTTCTCAGCGGGGCGAACGTGGTGGTCGCGCTGGGCTACGGGGTCATCTCGCCGGTGATGCCTTCCTTTGCGCGCACATTCGGCGTCAGCATCGATGCGGTGACCTTTCTGGTCACCGTTTTCGCGTTGAGCCGCATGTTGTTTGCCCCGATGAGCGGTGCGCTGGTCCAGCGGTTGGGGGAGCGGCGCATCTATATCACCGGTGTGCTGATCGTGGCGGTGACCACCGCGGCATGCCCGTTTTCTCAAACTTATTGGCAGTTAACGGTTTTGCGTGCCCTCAGTGGTGTCGGCTCGACGATGTTCTTCGTCTCGGCGCTCGGCTTGCTGATTCACATCAGTCCTCCCGATGCGCGCGGGCGCGTCGCCGGGTTGTTCACCACATCCTTCATGGTGGGTGCGGTCGGCGGCCCGGCGGTGGGCGGTCTGGCCGCCGGTGGGGGACTAGCCGCGCCGTTCCTCGCCTACGGAGCCGCACTCCTGGTTGTCGTCGTGGTGTTGTTCTACAGCTTGCGGAACTCGGAGTTGACGGCTCCCGGGCTCCCGACGCGATCAACCGTGACGATGCGCCAAGCGCTGCGCGTCCGCGCGTACTGGACGTCGCTACTCGCCAACTTCGCGACAGGTTGGTCGGCGTTCGGGCTTCGGGTCGCGCTCGTCCCGTTGTTCGTCACCGACGTGATGGGCCGCAGCGTCGGGGTCATCGGTCTGGCGCTGGCGACATTTGCCGTCGGCAATGCGTTACCCGTCGTGCCCGTCGGCGACCTCTCTGATCGGATAGGGCGTCGTACGTTGCTGATCGTCGGGCTGGCGGCGACCGGCGTGGCGACCGCCTGGCTGGGCTTTGCGACGTCGTTGCTGTGGTTTCTGGTCGCGGCGTTCGTAGGCGGAGTGACGACGGGCATCTACATGTCACCGATGCAGGCCGCGGTCGCGGACATCCTCGGAAGTGAGGCACGTGCCGGCGCGCCGGTGGCGATGGTGCAGATGGTGTCGGATCTGGGTGCCATCGTCGGCGCCACCACCGTGGGATGGGTCGCCGGGCACGTGAGCTACGCATGGAGCTTCGCGATCAGCGGAATCGTGCTGCTGATCGCCGCTGTCGGGTGGTTGCTGGGGCCGGAGACGCGGCCGGCCGCGGATACCTCGACCGGGCTGGCGCAGGCGGTGTCGGGTGGTGGGTCAGCCTGACCAGCAACTTTGAACCACGGTTGCCGGTGGTGTAGCTTCGACTGGCACGACATTTGGGGCTATGGCGCAGCTGGTAGCGCACCACACTGGCAGTGTGGGGGTCAGGGGTTCGAGTCCCCTTAGCTCCACTCAGATACAAGCAGGTCACAGACCTACCGATGGGCCAGACAAGATCCGCGTCAAGACTCTCGTCAAAATGAAGCCGACCGGCGCGACTAGATCCCTAATCGATTCGTACTCATGCGCGTAGCACGAGGTTCGCTGGCACCCTGGTTTCGACACCTGGATATTAGGCCAGGATGAAGCTATGCATCCCAGGTTGACCGCACGCGTGGAACAGGCGCGTTCGCTGCCGGTACTTCTGTGGCAATTCGCCGAGCCTCGGCTGTGCGTGTCGTCGGGTCCGCTCGGCGGCGGCATCGCCGCCCGGAACTGGGTGCTCAACGCGACGGTCCCGTTCGATTACGACCGGACCGACCCGGATCGTCACCTGGCGGAGATCGGTGCCGCGCTCCAGCTCGCCGGCACCGGTTGCGGGCTGCTCACCGCCGTTGACGTCTCCCGGTACCGGCTGGCCGAAGACACCGGCGTGGTTGCGACCGCGACAGTCGGGCTCTCGCACCCGACCTGGGCAGCAGCACCTGACCGGCACCTTCGCCGCGAATTGCCTTGCGGCGTAAGAACAGGCGAAGGTGGCGTGTTCGAGACCGTCGATTACCGACCGTTGCTAGCCGGCGACGAGTACCGGGTGGGCACCATCAACGTTGTGGTCGAGGTGCCGCAGCGGCTGTCCGAGGCAGCTCTGGTCAACGCGGTAACTACTGCGACGGAGGCGAAAGTGCAGGCGTTGTACGAGGCTGAAGTACAGGCCAGCGGAACCGCCTCGGACGCGATCGTCGTGCACTGCCCGACGGACGGAACTGCGAAGGCATACGGTGGGCCCCGCTCTGTGGTCGGCGCCCGGATCGCGCGAGCGGTGCACGCGGCAGTGCTCGCCGGCACCCGCTGCTGGATTTCAGATCCTGCCGGACGCAACTCCACCCCGTGGGGATGAACGACGTTGCCCCGCGCTCACGGATGCAGACTCCACTGCCCGCAATCCTGGGCGAGGACGTCGTTGACGTCGACTTCCTGCCCCCCGACGGTCGGGCCGGGATTCGACGCCGTGCTGACCACTCGTTGGTAGAGGACCGCGGCAGGATCGACTCGACTGCCCGACCACGCCTTGGTCTGCCAGGCCCACCGGTGGCCCGGCGTGCGCGAGTTGCCGATGACCCCGTCGGCAGCGGCCCACTGGCACACGTCAATGCCGCCGTAGACGCCGGTGCGCTGCACGCCCAGCACCGAATTGATACCGCGAAACCACTTCAGCGCCACGGTGTTCCAGGTGTCGCGGTTGATGTCCTCGTCGATAGTGAAGAAGATGGGCGCACTCTGGCCGCCGCCGGCCTCGGTGTGCAGCTTCCAGGCGGTGCGAGCGTCGGCGACACCACCGTCGAACCCACGCTTGAAATCCGACGGCGCTGTCCCGCCGGGCTTGCCGTACTGGTAATTGCTGACGATCATCAGCCCCGCAGCTTTCAGCTGTTCGGCGTAGGGCCGGGTGATCGGCTTGGCGTCGAAGGACGAACCGGGGCGCGACAGCGAGACGTAATTGATGACGCCCGAATAGCCCGCTGCTCGAATGTGCTCCGCCGGAATCTGGTGCATGGCGAAGTCGATTAATTTGGGGGCGGCCGCCGCGGCCTCAGGGACGCCGCCATACGCCGAGACCGTGCAGATCCCCGGCAACACAGACATGGCAACGGCATAGCGCATCACTTCACGTCGGGAAAATGAACGTGATTGTCGGAGGCATGAATTCACCGACGTGTCCTGCATCGCGCGACGTTAACAATCTGACTGCTGCGAAAAGAAGTAGCGTTTGCCAGCTGATACCGAATCGACGCCGTGTCGTGTGCGTCGCTAATCCACGCCGGCAAAATAGCAGCTCACAGGCGCGGCTGCGGGTGAGCGAGCAGTTTTGTTACGGCGCGAGCGCGATGATGCCGGGTTCGACGGGCGGTAGCGGGGCCGCTCCGCCGGTACCGCCACCAGTGCCGCCGCCTCCGCCGCCGCCCCCTGGCGGAGGACCGACGACGGGGGGCGCCACCTTGCGTGCTGGAGGGGGAGCCGCCGCCTGTGGCGGCGTCAGGATCTGGATGTCGGGTCCACCTGGTACCGGCGGTGACGGGTTGTCCGGGTTGGTCTCTTTGATCCGCGAAGCAAGTACCACCCGGTGCGTCGCGTTGTTCCAGCCGGCAGGGACAGAACCTATCCTGCCGAGATTGTTGGGACAGTAGGCCTCTACTGCCGCAGCAAGGAACCGGCCTTCGGTACGCACGAGTCGGCCTCGCTCGGCACCCGGAGTGACGTTGTTCGCGTTGTCTACCAGGGCGTCCACCAGGGCATTTGCCGACACCCCAGCGTCAAGATTGCCGCAGATCTCGTGCGCCGTGGCGATCAGACTCGGCACGCCCGACAGGGCGGAAACACCTTTTTGATTCAGCAGGGCCAGGAACTGGTCGTCTTGGCTCGAGTCGGCAGATGCTGCACCGCCACCCAGAATTGCCGCTCCGCTCAGCGCCAGCATCGAAGTCAACACGGTTCCGGCAGAGACGGCGAGGCGGGTGAACATGACGAGGCTCCGTTTCTGCTACGCCCCCGGCAGATTGTGGGGTGGGACCTGTGGTTGCCCGTCGGCCGCTGCGGTGCGCCAGGAGTTCACGGGCAGTTTACCCGACGTTAACCGTTAAAATCACCATGCGTGAAAATTTGGCGAGTCGCCGGGTAGATGTCCCCGGCGATGGCCGGGCTCGACTCGCGTCGGCACTCTCTCACGGCCGGGCAGCGGTGGGGTTGCAGAAACAGCTGTGGGCTTCCGTGCGAAACGTCGCTTGCGCGTCGGATCGGAATTGAGCCGAAACTGCTTCGCGCGCACCATGTCTTGCCGTCATTGGAGCGCGCCGAAAGTCACCGGAAGCGTGGAACGGGTGCCCGTTCACTTCCAACTTCCCGTACGCGAACGGCTACTGACGTTGACCCGCAGGTGCGCCCGGACCGGCCGGAACACACGCAGCTCTTGGTCGCGAACGCGGATGGATGTTCGGGCTACGGCCGCGCCGCATGTTGACGGTTCGGCTTCTCGCAGCTATGGCTCTCCCGGGGAACGGAATCGCCGGGTCAGATATGAATCCAGCCCAGTCGATCGCCCCGTGGCGACGTTCGCGCTCGGTGCTTCGCCGAATGTCGTTCTGACGCAGAAGAATTCGTCGCTCTGACTGCCGTCGTCGACCGTGTACCGGTGCCCGCAGGCCAAGACTGTGCGGGCACCGGCCAAACGGCTACTTCGGTGGCATCCGGATGCCGCCGTCCACCCGCACGACTTCGGCGTTCATGTACGAATTGGTGAGCAACTCGACGACCATCGAGGCCAACTCGTCGGGTTTGCCGAGACGGTGCGGAAACAGCACCGACTCGCCGAGTTTGGCTTTGAATGCCTCCGAGGCTTCACCCTCGCCGTAGATCGGGGTGTCGATCAGGCCGGGGGCGACGGTATTGACGCGGACGCCGACCGCCGACAAGTCGCGCGCGACCGGCAGGGTCAGACCCACCACGCCGCCCTTGGACGAGCTGTAAGCGGCCTGACCGATCTGACCGTCGAACGCCGCGACACTGGTCATGTTGACGATGGCACCGCGTTCCCCGGTCTCGGTCGGTTCGTTCTTGCTCATTTGGGTCGCGGCGATCCGGATGCAGTCGAAGGTGCCGACCAGGTTGATGGCGATCACCTTCCGGTACGCATCCAGGTTGTGCGCCGAGGAGAATTCGCCGTCCTTGCCGATGGTGCGCTGGGCCCATCCGATACCCGCCGAGTTGACCAGGGCGCGCAGCGGACCGAGGTCCGCGGCGGTCTTGACCGCGTCGATGATCTGGTCAGTGTTTGTGACGTCGACGGTGACGAAGACACCACCGATTTCGTGGGCGAGAGCCTCGCCCTTGTCCGCCTGCAGGTCGGCAACCACGACCCGGGCACCCTTGGCGGCCAACTGACGCGCAGTCGCCGCTCCGATTCCTGACGCGCCACCGGTGACGATCGCGCTCGCTCCATTGATTTCCACGTCGTCACGGTATCGGGGACCGGGTGGCCGCCGAGCGGACCCCGGCCAAAATTCGTGCGGTGATCTCTGGGGCCATTCAAAGTGCCTGGTGTTCAATGCGATTGGCTACAGCGGGGCCAGCCCGACACCCGTCGTCGGTGATGCCGGGCGCTGGGACGGAACCGACCGGCGAATACCTGGCGGCTACGAAGTAGCCTCGGTTGAGGGGGACGGCCACCGGCACCCCCACGGCGTCCTGTGAGGTCGAAGAGGAGGGTCATCGGCATGCCCATCAATTACAACAAGCCGCCCAAGCAACCGGCGCAGTCGCAACCGCCGCCAGCTCAGCCGCCCCCGCCACCTCCCGCGCCGCCCTATCAGCCACCACCCCCGCCTCCGGCGTACCCGCCACCACCGCCGCCTCCGCCATATCAGCAGCAACCGCCCTATCAGCCGCCCCCGCCGCCCTACCAGCAGCAGCCGTACCCGCCGGCGCCGCCGTATCCGCCGCAGCCCTACCAGCAGCAGCCGTACCAGCAGCAGCCGCCGGCGCCGCCGCAGGGCCCGCCGGTCAGTCTGTCGAAGGTGACGCTCACCAAACAGGCGCCGACAGTCTCGTTGAGCAAGGGGAGTGGCGGTTCGGGCGTCATCCGGGCAAACCTGAACTGGACCCAACGGCAAACCGGCGGCGGATTCTTCAAGCGGCTCGCCGCATCCGGCGGAGACATCGACCTCGACCTGGGCTGCCTGTTCGAGTTCGTCGATGGCGACAAGGGCGTCGTGCAGGCGCTCGGCAACCAGTTTCAGGTCAGCCCACTGTCCGGTGGATCAAAGATCATCTGGCTCTCCGGCGACGATCGGTCGGGGGCGAGTCAGGGCGGGGAAGACCTGTTCATCGACCTCTCGCGGGCGAACCACATCCGCCGGGTCCTCATCTTCGCCTACATCTACGAAGGCACCCCGAACTGGGCCGCCGCCAATGCGGTGGTGACCGTCTTCCCGCAGACCGGCCCGCAGATCGAGGTCCGGCTCGACGAGCACGATCCAGGCTCCCGGATGTGCGCCATCGCGATGCTGACGAACACCAACGGCGAGATCACGATCAACCGCGAAGTGCGCTACATCCGCGGCGGCCAGTCGTTGCTGGACCGCACCTACGGTTGGGGCATGGACTGGACACCGGGCCGGAAGTAACGACCTAGGCCCGGTGCCGGTACACCGCGACCCGGGCGGCCCGGACGGTGCGCCCGGTCGTCGTCACCCGCAGCCCCGGCGTGAGGAGCGCGGCGACCAGCCGGTCCTCAGCTGCCGAAGGGGCGGGCCGGACCTCCGCCGCGTCCATGGTCGCGGGGTCGAAATCGGTCCCCGGCGCCGGCACCACGATTTCGCCGCCGCGGCCCGCGATGAGGCGCTCCAACGCCGCCGCCAGAGCCTCGAATCCGGCTCGCTCCCGGTTGCTGCGCGACGTCGCGGCGCAGGCGGTGGCATCGGAGTGCACCGCGTACAAGTCCACCAACAACGAGATGTCCGCCCCCGCAACGTCTTTGGCCTGGCGAGCGCGCGCATCCTCGGCGAGGCGGTCGATGCCGGCGGATTGCCGTCGCAGCGCGCGCGCCAGATCGTCGAGGCGCTCGACGATCGCGGTCTGTAGGTCATCCTCGGCCACGGGCATCGATAGTACGGAAGGCGTTCAGTCGCCCGACGGTCGTCGCTACGCTCACCAGAGTGACCATCCATGGGATTGACCTCGGGACAACGAACTCGGCGATCGCCAGGACGGGTCGCGACGGATCCCCGGAAGTCCTCAGCGGTTTCACCGGCGATCTGACGACACCCTCCGTGGTCCTGTTCACCAATCGCGACGAATACCTGGTCGGCGAGGGTGCGCGACGGCAGGCGCGGCTCGACCCGGAACGGGTGTGCACGCTGGTCAAGCGCCGCATGGGCGATGCCGAGTGGCGGTTCGTCGCGAACGGCAACGCGTGGTCGGCCCCGGCCGTGTCGGCCTTGATCCTGCGCAGCCTCACCGCCGACGCCGAATACGCCACCGGCGAGCCCGTGCGTAAGGCTGTCATCACCGTGCCCGCCTACTTCGGCGACGAGGAACGCCGCGCGACCGTGCTCGCCGGCACCCACGCCGGACTCGACGTGGCCGGCGTGCTCTCCGAGCCCATTGCCGCGGCGCTGTCCTACGGCTTCGGGCGCTTGGACGGCCAGCACAGCATGGCCAAGGAGGGTCACCGGGAAACGGTCCTGGTGTACGACCTGGGCGGGGGCACCTTCGACGCGACGGTCATTGAGCTCGCCGACCGCCGGATCACCGTCCTGGCGGTGGAGGGCGATCACCAGCTCGGCGGCGCCGACTGGGACGAGCGGCTGGCCCTCCATCTGTCCCGGCGGTTCTGCGCGGCCAACCCGCAGGCCGAAGATCCGCTGGACGACTCCGCCGGCGCCCAGGAATTGGTGATCGCGGCCGAGCGGGCCAAGCATGAACTCTCCGACCGTGACGTCGCCCAGGTGATCGTCACCCACGACGGTGCCCGCGCGGTCATCGACATCACCCGCACCGAGCTGGAGGAGATGACCTCGACGCTGCTGCGCCGGACCTTAGACCTGACCCGCGACTGTCTGGCCGCCGCCCGTCGCCGCGGCGCAGACAGCGTTGACCGCATCCTGTTGGTCGGTGGTTCCTCGCGCATGCCTGCCGTCGCGACCGCACTGCACACCGACTTCGGGATGCGCCCCGAGCTCAACGATCCGGAACTCTCCGTCGTCCGCGGAGCCTCGCTCTACGGCGAGAAGCTCGAAATGGAACGCATGGTCGCCAACGATCTGATCACCCGTGGCCGGCTGGCGCCGGGCGCACTACCGGAGGACGCACGCCCCAGCGATCTCAACGACGCCTGCAGCAGGGTCGCCGACGCGTATGACCTGCCGCTGGCCCAGGTGCGCCGCGCGGTGCTGATCCGGGTCGACACCGTGGTCTCCCGCGGATTCGGCATCCTCTCGCTCGGGGAGCACACGCTGTCGTTGCAGGCGACCTGGCTGGTACGCCGCAACGACCCACTGCCCATCTGCGTGCACCGCAGCTTCGGCACGGTCCGCGACGATCAGGACGCCATCAGGCTCGTCGTCGTCGAGCAGCAGGGCCAGGTGGCGTCGTCCCGACCGGAGGACGCGAAAGTGTTGATCGCAGGCATGATCGAGGGCATCCCACCGGGATTCGGCGAAGGCAGCGAGGTCCGCATCACCTTTGCGATGGGCTTCGACGGAGTTCTGCAGGTGACGGCCCGGCACGTCGAGGCCAACATGCCGCTGGTGCTGACCGCAGAAACCGGGGCGACCATGTCGGCCGCGGAGGTGGAGCGCGAACGGCAACAGGTCCAGCGTTCCCGACGGCGCGACGCCGGCCGGTGATCGCTATGACGGCGGGGTCCTGAATGTCGGCCGGGCTGCACCCGTTCGAACCGAACGCGTACCGCAAGCGGGTACTCGCCGCAGTCGAGGCCCGGGGTGGCCCGCAGACATCCGATCCCTTCGAGTTGTACGACATTCCGCTCGAGGACATCGAAAGCCTCAGTGACAAAGTAGTTTCCGAACGCATCGCAGAAGTCTGGGCGTTCTGGCAGCGGCAGCGGGACCACCCCAAGTACCGGGTGCTGGTTGCCGCCCTGCTGGCCGCGCACGACGCCAACAGCGCCGCGCTGCTCGATTCGCGCGCCCGCGCCGAACTGGTCGCACGGGCCCACCGGCAACGTGCCGGACATGACGCCGCCCGCTACGAACTGTTCGACGCTGCGCTGGCCGCGCTCGCGGCCAGACACGGTGGCATACCGCACGAGAAGCTGGCCCAGCTCGAGCAGGTCGGTCGCGACTCCGGCCTGACCGAGGCGGAGGTCGCGGCCCGGTTGCAGATGCACCGGGTGATCGGCGCGCCCGCGATGCCGGCCGGCGAGCTCGTGCCGGAGCATCGCCGTCGCCAGATCCGCGCACTGTTAGAAGAACTCGGCCGGATCTGGGAGTCCCCGCCGCCGGCGACGCTGTTTTCGTTGCTGGGCTGCGATCCGGACGCGGACGAGGCCGAGGTCGCGGCGCGGGCCGCTGCGTGGCGTGCCCGGGCCCGTGAGCTGCCGTCCGACCGGCTGCGCACCGTCATCGACGAGCTGCTCGTACACGTCGGCGACCTGCTGGAGGCCGGCCCCGCGCTACGCGAGGCATACCTGGACGGCCTGGCGACCGACTTGACGGACAAGCTGCGGCCCCGGGTCCGGGCGGCCGTGCTGGTGGAGGATCGGCTGACCGTCGACGACCACGCCCATCTGGTGGCCGAAGCCGTCGATCTGGGGCTGGATGCCGCCCGGGCGTCACGCGTATTGGTCGCTCTCGCAGCTGAATTCGGTGCGCCCGTCGACACCGCGGTACCTGCGTCGCAGCCGCCCCCACGCCACGAGCCGGTACCGCCGCCGCCCGCCAAGCCGGACTGGTCGGCACCGTTGCGGGCGGCGCGCAAGGCGCTTCGGGAAGGCCGGCCGGTGGCGGCGCAGCGGCTCGCCGAGGATGCCCGCCGGCACGCGCTGCCGGAACGACAACCGTCGATCGCCGCGGTGGCCGACGAGATCGAATCGGTGCTCGCCGATGCGCGGCAGCGTTGGCGGGCGGCCTCGGCGGCGCTGCAGGCGCGCAGGTACGCCGACGCGGCCGACCAGTTGGAGCACCTGACCCGCGTCGCCGCCGACCTGGCCGACCCGAACGGCGCGGTCGACGCCCAGCCGGCGTTAGCCGCCGCACGCGCCGCGGTCGCCGAAGCGGACCGGATCGTCCAGGCCGCAGCCGCCGGCCCGCAGACCTCCCGCGCGGCGCAGTTGATGGCTGCGCTTGATGCCTGTCCCGGGCACCCGCGCGCGTTAGCGGCCCTGGCCGCGTTGCCGTTGGCCGGACCGGCCCGGGTCGCGGCGACCCGGGCGGCCGGCGGCGACGTGACGATCAGCTGGGACCGGTCGCCCGATGCCGGTGTCACCTACAAAGTCACCCGGCTCGATCCCGACGGCGCGTGGCGCACGGTGGGCCGGACGGGCGCCGTCTCGATAACCGACGGCGGGGCTCCCGCGGGGCCGGGGACCCCGGTCTACGCCGTCGTCGCGCTGCACACCGGGCGGGCCTCGGCGGCGGTCCGCTCCGATGCCGGAACCAATCCGCCGCCCGCCGGTCGGGACCGGACTGGACGTTCCCTGGTGCCGCCGCGTTCGCCCGTCCCGCCGCCGATGCCTACGGCAGGCCCGTTGCCCGCACCGCGGCAGGTACACGCACAGCGTGGCGCTGACGGCAGCGTGCGGGTTTCGTGGGTGCCCGCGGACAGCGCGGCCGACGTGGAATACCAGGTCGCCCGCCGTGCCGACGACGGCACCTGGCGAGTCCTCGGCCGCACCCGGGGCACGTCGATGGACGACGGCGGGGCGCCCGACGGACCGCTACCGCAATACGGCGTGATGGCGCGCGCCGGTGGTGTCGCCTCAGCGCGGGCGGTGTCGCCCGGCACGGCGTGACTGCGGCGCCGCACCGCTCACTGCAGCGAGTCCCAGAACTTCTCGAGGACGGCGGCCCCGCGCGCCGGATCCTGCAGCATCCACCAATGACCAAGGCCGTCAAGAACTTCCGTGCGGGCACCGGCCCGGTCGGCGGCACGCCGGCGGATGTCGGGGGAGCCGACGTAGGTGTCTTCGGTCGCCAGTATCGACAGTCCCGGGCGCGCCGCCGCGTGCTCCAGCGCCCGCCCCGCCTCGGCCGTCGCCGGCTGCGCCGCCGAACGGTAGAGCAACAGGATGGCCCGACCCATCTCCGGCCCCTGCGCCTGGGCCAGCGCGGTCGCGATGTCAGGGGTGATGCCGAGACCGGCCAGCAGGGCGGCACGTTCCTCGACGGTTCCGCTCATCATGGTGTCGACCAGTTCCTCGCCCTGCCCGGGTGTCTGCCACACCTGGGCCATGTCGTGCCAGACGTAGTCGGCGTCGAACACGCCGAGGATGTCGCTGGCCCAGCTGCGTACCAGCTCGGGTCGGTGCATCACCAGGTTCACGACGTGGCCGCCACCCCAGTCGTGACCGACCAGATCGATCGGCCCGTCGATGTTCTCCAGCTCACCCGCCAGCCAGTCGCGGTAAGCCAGGTACGTCGCCGGGAAATCGCCGGGCAGCGGTGCACCGAATCCTGGCGGGGACAGCAACACCACATCGTTGCGCCCGAGGACGTCGACCAGCGGCCCCCAGATCGCCGTTGTCTCCGGATTGCCATGGACCAAGACGACCGGCATGCTCTGCTCCTCGTGTGCGCGGGATCTGCTCTGACAGCCTGCTTTAGGCTACTGGTGCCCCCGGAACTGTTGTCGGACAGAAAGCGAACACACTCATGGCGCCCACGCTGCGCCCCCGCCGATCGGCCCTCTACCTCCCGGGCAACAACGCCCGTGCCCTGGAGAAGGGCAAATCGCTCGCGGCTGATGTGTTGATCTTCGACCTCGAGGACGCGGTCGGTCCCGATGCGAAGGCCGACTCACGCAGCAGGGTGTGTGCAGCTGTCGCAAGCGGGGAGTATGCGCCCCGCGAGATCGTGGTGCGTATCAACGGCCTGGATACCGACTGGCACGACGACGATCTGGCCGCCGTGGCCGGTTCGGCCGCCGACGGCGTGCTGGTGCCGAAAGTCGAGACAGGCCAACAGGTTCAAGCGCTGACGGCGCGGTTGGAGGAGCTGGGTGCCGCGGAGTCGCTGCAGTTGTGGGTGATGGTCGAGACGCCGCGGGCGTTCCTGCGGATGGACGAGGTCGCCTCGGCCAGCGACCGGCTGGCCGCGCTGGTGGTCGGCACCAACGACCTGGTGAACGAGCTGCACGGACTGCACGTGCCCGGACGCGCCCCCGTCGTGCCCGCGTTGGCGCTGGCCGTGCTCGGGGCACGCGCCGCCGGCAAGGTCGTGCTGGACGGAGTGTTCAACGCCATCAAGGACGATGCCGGATTCCGCGCCGAAGCGCGCCAGGGCCGCGAGATGGGATTCGACGGCAAGACCCTGATCCATCCCTCGCAGGTGGATCCGGCCAACGCCGTATTCGGACCGTCGCAGGACGAGCTCGCCGACGCCACGAAGATCGTGCAGGCCTACGAACAGGCGCAGGCCGCCGGCGAGAGCGTCATCACCGTCGACGGCCGCATGATCGAAAGCCTGCACGTGCGGAACGCCGAGCGGATCCTGGCGCTGGCCGACCGCATCGCCGAACTGCAGTCGCAGACCCGATAGGCCGGCTCGATGCGGTTCAATTAGGTATTGCCGCCAATCGGCATTATTCTTGCGCGCGGCCCATCGTCGTCCCAGGAACACACCATGCCTCTTCAGCCCACTCTGCGGCGCGCACATTCGGTGCGCAGGGTTCGTAGTCCTCGCGTGAAATGCGTAACCGTTGGCCAGTGCTTCGACATCGATATCGCCCGCGATGCGGACGGTTGGTCGATCCGGATACCCGAGGTAGACGGGGTCGCCCGTGCCGCGGATCGGGCGGCGGTGGAATTGGCGGCCCGCCGCTGCATCGCGAGCCGGACCGGTATCCCGATCGGTTATGTGTCCGTCTTCGTCACACGCGAGATCGGTTAGCCGACACCCGAATTGCGGGCCGGTGTCAGATCTTCACCGTCAGCGGCCAGACCTTCCAGATGTCATCGCAGTATTCGGCGATCGCGCGATCTGACGAAAACTTGCCGCTGCGTGCGGTGTTCAGGATCGACATCTTGGTCCACGCGTCCCGGTCCACCCACGCTTCGCTGACCCGTTGCTGGCATTCCACATAGGACGCGAAGTCCGCACACACCAGAAACGGGTCGTGGTAGCGCAGATTGTCCACCAACGGCCGGAACACCTCCGGGTCGCCGTGTGAAAACAGCCCGCTGTCAATCAAATTCAGGACCGCCGCGAGCTCCTCGTTGCTGTCGATGTAGTCCGCCGGCCGATACCCGGCGGCCTGGAGGGCCTCGACCTCCTGCACGGTCATCCCGAACAGGAAGAAGTTCTCCGCGCCCGCCTCCTCGCGGATCTCGACGTTGGCGCCGTCGAGGGTGCCGACGGTCAGGGCGCCGTTGATCATGAACTTCATGTTTCCGGTGCCCGATGCCTCCTTGCCCGCAGTCGAGATCTGTTCGGACACATTGGCCGCCGGGTAGATCAGGTGCGCGTTCTGCACGTTGAAGTTCGGGATGAACGCCACCTTCAGGAACTTGTTGACTTCCGGGTCGGCGTTGATGGTCTCGGCCACTGCGTTGATCAACTTGATGATCCGCTTGGCGATGAAATAACCGGGTGCCGCCTTGCCGCCGAAGATGAAGGCCCGCGGCGGAATCGAGAGACCGGGGTTCTGCTTGAGCCGGTAGTACAGCGCGATGATGTGCAGGACGTTGAGATGCTGGCGCTTGTATTCATGGATGCGCTTGACCTGAATGTCGAATATCCATTCCGGGTTCAGTTCGACACCGGTCGCCGAGCGGATGAACGAGGCCAAGCGAGCTTTGTTGGTGCGCTTGATGTCCCGCCACTGCTCGCGGAACGCGCTCTTGTCGACGAACTCCTCCAACCCGCGCAGCTGGTCGAGATCCTTGAGCCAGCCCTCGCCGATGGTGCGGTCCAACAGCTCCCGCAACCCGGGGTTGGCCAGCGCCAGGAAGCGTCGGGGCGTCACCCCGTTGGTCTTGTTGCTGAACCTTTCCGGCCACATTTCGTAGAAGTCTTTGAGCACACTGTCTTTTAGCAGTTCCGAGTGCAGCGCGGCGACACCGTTGATGGCGTGGCTGCCGACGGTGGCCAGATGCGCCATCCGGACGAACTTGGCGCCATCCTCACCGATCAGCGACATCCGCCGTACCCGCTCGGCGTCGCCGAGGAACTTGATACGCACCTCGTCGAGGAACCGGCTGTTGATCTCGTAGATGATCTCGAGGTGCCGCGGCAGTGATTGGCCGAACATCTCCAGCGGCCAGGTCTCCAGCGCCTCGGGCAGCAGCGTGTGGTTGGTGTAGGCGAAGGTCGCCACGGTGATGTCCCACGCCTCGTCCCAGTCCAGCTGACGTTCGTCGATCAGCAGGCGCATCAATTCGGCGACACCGATGGACGGATGAGTGTCGTTGAGCTGTAAGGCAAACCGCTGGGGGAGCTCCCGGACTCCCGCATCGGCCAGGTCGTCCATGATGTGCAGCACGTGCTGCAGCGAACAGGAGACGAAGAAGTGCTGTTGCAGCAGGCGCAGCCGCTTGCCGGCCTCCGGCTCGTCGTTGGGGTAGAGCACCTTGGTGACCGTCTCGGAGGTGACCTCGTCCTCGACGGCCTTGTAGTAGTCGCCGGTGTTGAACGCTTCCAACGCAAAGGACTTGACCGCACGCGCGCTCCACAGGGTCAGTACGTTGCAGGTGTTGACGCCGTAGCCCTGGATGGGGGTGTCGTAGGCGGTGCCCTTGAGCATCAGGCCCGGCACCCACCGGGCGCGGTCGCGGTCGTTGTCGTCGGTGTAGTGCTCGACGTGACCGCCCCACTTGACCAGATAGTTGACGTCGGGTTTGGCTATCTCCCAAGGGTTTCCGCTGTCCAGCCAATTGTCGGTCTGCTCGACCTGCCAGCCGTCGTGGATCTCCTGGTCGAAGATGCCGAACTCGTAGCGGATGCCGTATCCGATGGCGGGGCGTTCCAGGGTGGCCAGCGAGTCCAGGTAGCACGCGGCGAGCCGGCCCAGGCCGCCGTTGCCCAGGCCCGGTTCCTCCTCGCACGCCAGAACCTCGTCGAGGCGCTGGCCCATCGCGGCCAGCGCGGTCTTGGCCGCCCGCTCCAGACCGAGGTTCAACAGATTGTTGCCCAGTTGCGGGCCCATCAGGAACTCGGCGGACAGATAGCAGGTCACCTTGCGACCGAGATCCAGGGAGACCTGCGTGGAGGCCACCCGGCGGTCCTGCATGCGGTCACGCACAGCCAGGGCGAGCGCGCGGTAATAGTGCTCGGGCCGCAGGGCGGCGGCCGGACGTCCGATCGAATACCGCAGATGGTCGGTGATCGCCCGTTGCAGGGCGGCCGCACCCATTCCGGTGCGCGAGTGCTCGTTCAGCTCCGAGCGCGCGCCGGCGTCGTTGGTGGTGCGGTCGAGGTCGGTCATGGTGAGTCCTACTCTCTCGAGATTCTTCGACAGTCGCACCGACTTGCCCGGCGGCAGCAGAAAGTGGGTCTGGCAGCGATGCTCGCACACCCGGCATGCTTTTGCCTTCCCGATCGCCGTCAAAAACGTGAACGGCACGCCACGTCCTTACGACGCGCCGTCGACGGCCAGGCTGCGCAGCGCGCGCGGCAACGGCCCCTGATGTAGCACACCCAGGCGTTGCGTCGCCCGGGTCAGGGCGACGTAGAGTTCGGCCGCCCCGCGGGGATTCTCGGCCAGGATCCGTTGCGGCTCCACGACCAGGACCGCGTCGAACTCCAAACCCTTGGCCTGCGACGGCGGCACCGTGCCCGGCACATCGGCGGGCCCGATCACCACGCTGGTACCCTCGCGGCCGGCCTCGTCACGAACGAATTCCGCTATCGCAGCGGGTATTTCGTGGGCATCGAGCTGCTTGGACCAGGGCGGTACGCCGCTGGCCCGGACCGACTCCGGGGGCGCGGTATCGGGCGCGAACTCGGCCAGCAACCCGGCGGCCACCGCCATGATCTCTGCCGGGGTCCGGTAATTCACCGACAGCGACCGGTAAACCCACCGGCCGGGAACGTAGGGCGCCAGCACCGATTCCCAGGACCTCGCACCGGCCGCCGACCGGCGCTGGGCCAGATCACCGACCACGGTGAAAGACCGTGCCGAGCAGCGCCGCATCAACACCCGCCAGTCCATCTCAGAAAGCTCCTGGGCCTCGTCGACCACCACATGCCGGTAGGTCCAGGTACGGTCGGCGGCGGCGCGCTCGGCCAGCTCACGAGCGTCGCCTTCGACGAACCGCTCGGCCAGGTCCTCGCCGTAGAGCAGATCCTGGGCCAGCAGCTGATCCTCGTCGTCCATCAGGTCCTCGCGGCTGACCATCAGATCCAGCACGCCCGCGGCGTACGCGGCCTCCTCACGTTGCTCGCGTTCGGCCTGCTGCCTGGCCAGTTCTTCGGCTTCCTTGTTGGTGCCCAGCAGGTCGACGAGTTCGTCCAGCAGCGGCACGTCCGACACCGTCCACGCGTCGCCGACGGCGCGCAGCAGCGCCGGATCGGCACCCGCCGCGCGCAGTCTCTCGGGGGACTCCAAGAGCGCGGACAGCAGTGCCTGCGGCGTCAGGATCGGCCAGAGCTCGTCGAGCGCAGCGGCGAAGGCCTCGTTGTCGGCGAGCTCCTCGATCAGCTCGTCCCGCAGCTTCTCCCACGCGTCCCGGTCCGAACGGGTCAGCCAGCCCCGCCCGATCTTGGCGATCGCCCGCTCGGTCAGCACATAGGTGACGATGTCGGTGAATGCGGCGCGGGCAGCGTTGTGTGGCAGCTTGGTGGCGCGCGCCTCCTCTCGCGCCCACTGCGCGGTTTCGGCGTCGATGCGCATCGTCACGTCGGACAACTTGATCAACAACGGATCCTGCGGCAGCTGTTGGCGGTCGGCGATGGCCGCGGTGAGTACGTCCAGGATCTGCAGCGATCCCTTCAGGGCTGCCGCCTCCGGTTCGTCCTCAGCGGTGACGGACAGCCCCGGCACCAGATCGCCGGTGGTCATGAACACCACCGTCGACTCGCCCAGCGACGGCAGCACCTGGCTGATGTGGTTGAGGAAGGCCGGGCTGGGTCCGATCACCAGCACCCCGTGGCGTTCCATCCGCGCCCGCTGGGTGTAGAGCAGGTAGGCGACGCGGTGCAGCGCGACCACCGTCTTGCCGGTGCCTGGACCGCCTTCGACGACCAGGACGCCGGCGTGGTCCAGGCGGATGATCTCGTCCTGCTCGGCCTGGATGGTCGCCACGATGTCGCGCATTCCGTCGCCACGCGGCGCATTGATCGCCGCCAGCAGCGCGGTGTCGCTTGAGCTTTGGTGTCCGTCACCGGATTCGGCCGGGTCCGGGCGGCCGAGCACTTCGTCGGTGAAGGCGACGATCCGACGGCCGCGGGTGTGAAACTGGCGGCGCCGACGCATGCCCTCGGGGTGGGCCGCGGTGGCTGTGTAGAACGCCCTGGCCGCCGGCGCCCGCCAATCGAGCAGCAGCGGCTCGTACTCGTCGGACTCGTCGAGCAGCCCGATGCGGCCGATGTAGGTCAGGTGGCCTGCGACGCTGTCCAACCGGCCGAAGCACAGGCCGTCGTCGGCGACGTCGAGGCGCTTGATCCGCTTGGCCAGCGCACGCACCTCCACGTCGCGGTCCATCGGTGTTTCAGTCTCTGCGCGCAACGCCGCGCGGTACCTGGCCTGGGCGCGGGCGCGTTCATCGTCCAGCCGTGCGTACAGGCCGTCGACATAGGCCTGTTCTGAGCGCAGTTCGTCGGTCGCGCGGGTCAATGGGCACCGGCGAAATTCAAGGTGATCACCCCGGCAATGATCAGGCCGACGCCGACCACCTTGCCTGCCGACACCGGAGAACCGAGAAACATGACCGCGATCAGCACTATCGCGGCGGTGCCGACCGCCGACCACAGCGCGTAGGCGACGTCGGTCTGCATGCCCCGCGCGATCGACAACGACAGCAACGCAAACGACGCGGCATAACCGAGCAGGCACACCGCGGTGGGCCACAACCGGGTGAACCCGTCGGTGCTCTTGAGCAGGCTCGTCGCTCCGACCTCGGCGAAGATCGCGACGAACAGGAACAGATAGGCCAGCATTGGTCTCCTCGGGCAGCTGTACATCTACAGACCTACACGAAGTCCGACCTCCGTAACGTAGGGGCATGACCGAGAATCTGACGCACCGCCTCGTCGGCTATTCGCCGGCAGTGTTGAGCCTGTTCCGCTTGGTTTATGGCCTGCTTTTCGCCGGTCACGGTTCGATGATTCTGTTCGGCTGGCCCGTCGCCACCGGGCACCACGTCGGGGTCGGCGACTGGCCGGGTTGGTATGCCGGACTGATCGAGCTGGTGACAGGGGTGTTGGTCGCGGCGGGGCTGTTCACCCGTGCCGCCGCATTCCTGGCTTCTGGCACGATGGCCGTCGCGTACTTCTGGATGCACCAACCGAATGCGCTCTGGCCGATCGGTGAGGCACCGGGTGGCAACGGCGGAACCCCGGCGATACTGTTCTGCTTCGGATTCTTCCTGCTGGTGTTCCTGGGTCCGGGCAGGTATGCCGTCGACACGATTCGAACTGCGAAAGCTCAACGCCCGCAAGGATAATCAGGCGTCGAGGTCGGTGCTCGTGGTGGTCTTCTCCCAGGCCGAAATCTCCTTGGCGCGGCGCTCGGCGATGAAGCGGTACGAAAACAGCGCGTCTTGGCCGAGCAGCAGAAACGCCGGAGGTTCGTCGGCCTCGACGGCGGCCATGATCGCCGCACCGGCTTTCGCGGGGTCACCGACCTGGGCGCCGTGCATGGTGTCGTTCTCTTTGCGGCGCCGACCGGCGGTGTCGGCGTAGTCGTCGATGACGGTGGACGTCTGCTTCAGGGACCGGCCGGCGAAGTCGGTGCGGAACGCGCCGGGTTCGACGACGGTGACCGAAATGCCCAGGGGCGCAAGCTCGCCGTGCAATGCCCCGCTCATCGCCTCCACCGCAGCCTTGGCCGCCGAATAGTAGCCGGAGCCGACCGGGGTCAGTTGCACGCCGATCGAGGAGATGTTGACGATGGCGCCTGAGCCGCGCTCCCGCATGCTGGGCAGCACGGCCTTGATCATGGCGACGGTGCCGAAGAAGTGCGTCTCGAACAACGCGCGCACGTCCGCGTCCTCACCCTCCTCGATCGCCGCGCGGTAACCGTAGCCGGCATTGTTGACCAGCACGTCCACGCCGCCGAAACGGTCCTGTGCCTGCTCGAAGGCCGACGCGATCTGCTCGGGGTCGGTGACGTCCAGGGCGACTGCGAGCACCCGTTCGGCCGTGGCCTCGGCCAGCTTTTCCACGCTGGACACATCGCGGGCGGTGACGACTGCGTTATGACCGGCTGCGATGACAGCCTCGGCCAGGGCGCGGCCGAGGCCGGTCGAACAGCCGGTGATGAGCCAGGTGGACAACCCAGTGGTTCCTTTCGGTCACGATCGCCAGCGAGCCGACCGGAACTACCAATTATCTTGACAAGCAGACGATTTCGCCGACGCCAATGCTAGAAGCCCATCTTTCGGCACTTGGCGGTCCGATTCTGGCAAAACATCCCGCTGCCGGTCCAGTCTTTGGCGCCGGGCACACCGAAGTTGTTGGGCGTGTCCGTCGAGCGGAAATCCTGCGCCATGCCCGGTTGAATGACGGTCAGGAAATCCTCGATCAACGGTGGGGATGTGTCTTCGGGGTCCGCTGCGGCTACGCCGGTTCCGCCGACCAGGGCCGCAACGGTCATCAGACCGGCGGCAAGTGCCGAAGCGAACTTAGGAAGGCTCATCGGTCGCCCTCTCTGCTTGTGACGCGAATCACGGGCCGGCATCAAGCGTACCCGCGAACTGATGTGCGATCCGAGCCTGCCGAGTCTTCGTCGCAAACCGGCCACAAACTCACAACAACTCTGATTGCGGCGGCCAGCAAAGCGTTTGGCAAACCAGGCCGTGCATACCGTGAAGCGCGTGATGCCGATGTCCGCCGTGGTTCGTCGTGCCGCGGCCGTCGCTGTGTGCCTGGTCACGTCCATGACCACACCCTCGGCGGCTGCCCAGCCGGACGCCGAACCGGCAGGAGCGGTCGCTGGCGGAGCCGTACCCCCGGGCGTTCCTGTCCGGATCACGACGCCCGACGGCTGGATCCTGGCGCTCGGCGCCAAAGACGAGCGGCACGTTCCGGTGGCGCCGCTGACGACTGCGGTCTCGTCGCGCGAATACCTGTCCAGCGGAGTGTTCGTGGCTTCGCTGACCGGGCCCGAACCTCCGCACGGTGTGCTCGAAGTGGGGTACGAGATCGGTTGCGGCATCGACATGAGCACGGCCAACGGCGTCACCATGGCCAACGGCGCCGGTGTCTCGCCTTCGCTCGGCGCGGTGGTGCCGTTCGGGCCCGGGGAGCCGTTCCAGCTGCTACCGATCGTCGGCGCGCAGTACAACAGCGTGGTCAGTGTCGGGCTCAAACCCGGATTCGTGGTGGTGGTCCCGGTGGTCCGCAAAGAGTTCAAAGGCCCGAACCCGTGGATCATGATCAACGAGTTCCACATGAAGATCGACGGCTGCGTCGGGCAGTCCTTTGTCCGCTCGTACTCGACCCTGACCCGCATCACCGACGAGTCTGATGTGGTGTTGTCCTACGTCGGGTCCACCAAGGCGGTCTGAGTCAGGAGTACGACGCTCCGAAGTTCGGCACCGCCTGGAAGCCGTCGGCGTGGGCGGCGGCGGCCGCGCGTCGGATCGGCAGGATCAGCGGCACGAACAGGATCTGGTCCAGCATGATCGGCGTGATGAGCCGGTTGTGCACGAAGGCGAACGAACTCTTGGTCACCGGGTCGGCCCAGCCGATCGTCCCGCCCAGGCCGGCGTGCCCGAATCCGCGGAGCAAGCCGGGCACCGGCGAGCCGTGGTAGCCGAGGTGGAACGACATCGGCACCACCAGATTGAGGTCTGGTCGCAGACTGGTTTTGCCGAGCAGATCGCGCGCCAATTCCGTTGACAGTAATTGTGTTTGGCCGGTGTGGCCGTCGTTGGCCAGCGCTCCGTACATGCGCGCCAGACCGCGCGCCGTCACCACGGCGTTGACGGACGGGATCTCACCGTCGAGCAGGGGAGTGTCGCCCTGGATCAACGAGGTGATGCCGGGGACGTAGATCGCGCCCAGACCGCCGGCGACCGGGAGTTCCGACAGCCAGGGTGCGAGCCGGTCGAACAGCGGGTTCGCCCGGGTCGTCTGCGGGAACATGATTTGCGCGGCCGTGGTGGGCGCGTCCGCCGGCGGACGGCCCAAGTGCAGGCCATCGGTGTCGAGTGGTTGGGCGACCTCGGTGCGGAACAACTGGCGCATGCCCTTGCCGGTGATGGCGCGGGCCAGTCCGGAGGTGAGCCAACCGTAGGTGAACGCGTGGTAGGCCGCCCGGCCGGCGTGGCGGTCGACGGGCGCGGCGGCGAGTCGTTCCTCCATCAACCGGTGGTCGAGCAGTTGCTCCTTGGTCACGCCCTTGAGGTGGGACAGCCCGGTCTTGTGCCCGAGCATGTCGCGCACGGTGATCGCGGACTTGCCGTTGGCGCCGAACTCGGGCCAGTACCGCGCGACCGGTTCGTCGTAGGCCAATTGGCCGCGGTCGACCAGGCGGTGCAGGATCGTCGCGGCGACCCCCTTGCTGGCCGAGAAGACCATGGCGCCGGTATCGGCCGTCCACGGGATCTTGCCGTCCCGGTCTGACCAGCCTGTCCAGATGTCGACGACCGGTTCGCCGTGGACGTAGACCGACAGGGAACCGCCGCCGAATCGCGGATCGCCGTTGAACAGCTTGGCGAAGGTGCGGACCGCGCAGGAAAAACGGGGGTCCGCGGCGCCGTGCACATGCCCCGGTAGGTCGGAATCGACGTCGACAATCGCTGGCTTCGTCATGAGAATCATATTACCCAAAATGGATAACTATATTCTGTGAGCTAGTCCGCCAACGCGCGTCCGACGATGAGCGGGTCGGGCTCGCCGACCAATTCGTGGTCTTTGTCCGCGTAGTCGAACTTGGCGAGCAGATGGCGCATCGCGTTGATGCGGGCACGCTTCTTGTCGTTGCTCTTGACCACGATCCACGGGGCGAAGTCGGTGTCAGTGGCAGCGAACATCTCCTCCTTGGCCGCGGTGTAGGCCTCCCACCGGTGAATGGCCTCCACGTCCATCGGGGAGAACTTCCACTGCTTGACCGGGTCCACGAGCCGGATGGCGAACCGGGTGCGTTGCTCAGCCGGCGACACCGAGAACCAGAGTTTGGTCAGGTTGATGCCGTCGTCGACCAGCAGGCGCTCGAAAGACGGTGTCTGTTCCAGGAATTGGGCATGTTGTTCGGCGGTGCAAAAACCCATCACCTTCTCCACGCCGGCGCGGTTGTACCAGGAGCGGTCGAATAAGACGATGTCGCCGGCGGCCGGGAGATGGGACACATAGCGCTGGAAATACCACTGAGTCTTCTCCCGATCGCTCGGCTTCTCCAGTGCGACCACTCGGGCGGTGCGCGGGTTGAGATGCTCGGTGAAACGCTGGATGGTCCCACCCTTGCCGGCGGCGTCGCGGCCCTCGAACAAAATCAGATGCCGGGCACCGGTCTGGCGGCTGTGGTTCTGCAGCTTGAGCAACTCGATCTGCAATCGCCGCTTGAGCCGGTCGTACTCGTCGCGGGGCATGCGCTCGTCGTAGGGGTATCGCTCCCGCCAGGTGGCGACCGGGTTGCCGTCGCGGTCGAGCAGCACCGGGTCGTCGTCATCGCTGTCGTCGACGGTGTAGCCGTGCTCGGGAGTGGACAGGTCGTCCAGATCGATGTCGGGCATGATCCCGAATTACCCGGTAGCGATCGCGACTATCACAACCGTGCAGCGGCCCGCGTGAGCCGGAAGGTGCGTTGGAAGCCGGCCGGCTGCGTCGTCACGGTGACTTCCACCGCACCACCTGGCGCGACAACGTAGCGTTCCTCCACGTCGGGTCCCTCGCTCCACCGGTCGATCGGCTGGTGACCGAGATTGTCCCGGTCGTGCAGTGCGGGGTCGAACGGGAAGAACACCGGGTCGTAGGGTGTGACGTCGCCGTCGGGCCGGCCGTCGACCAGCCGGCTGCACTCCACGAACCGGAAATGTCCGATGTTGTGGGCCGCACGGTAGGTCCGGCTGACCACCAGCGGTGTATGACCGTCGACGGGCAGCGGTACATCCTTGGGCACGATCGGATCGAAGACGACGTCGGCGCCTGCCCTGGCCTCCCGGAAGACCCCGAAATGTCGCGAGAAGCGTTCGGAGAGAACAAAACCGGAGTTGATGTCCAGGAAGACCGCAAGACCGATGGCGGTTGCCGCGAACGGGTGCGGCGACCGTTTGACGCGCTTGTCGCCGAAATTGCTGCGCAGCATGCGCGCGACGAGTGGGAAGCTGCCTGCCCCGCCCACCACGTAGATGCCGGCCACTTCCGACCATGGCACGTCCCGGCCGTCGCCGGCCGGGTCGCGCAGCACGCGGGACAGCAGGCCGGCAGTCTCGGCGACCAGCGGCGCGCACGCCGCATAGACGTCGTCGATACCGCAGGAGAACGGGGCTCGCTCGATCCCGTCGAAAGTCACATCCGCCAGGAAACGCCGGGTCTGCGGCCCGACGGCCTCTTTGCGGGCGGCGCATTCCTCCAACAGCAGCTCATAGCCGGCGCTGTCCAGCGGCGGCAGCTCGCAGCCGGCCAACACCAGTTGCGCGATCGCCTCGTCGAAGTCGTCACCGCCGAGCCGTTGGATGCCTTCGCTGACTACGACCTCGTTGACGTGGCCCGCCATCTTCAGCAGCGACGCGTCGAAGGTGCCGCCGCCGAGGTCGTAGATGAGGACGTACTCACGCTTGGCCGTGATCGTCGAGCGGTATCGGTGGGCGTACTCCAGGCCGGCGGCCGACGGTTCGTTCAGCAACGCGACGACGTCAAATCCTGCCGCCGCGAACGCATCCAGGGTGAGGAACCGCTGTGCGCTGGTGGCGTTGGCCGGCACGCTGATCGCGGTCTCGACGGGGTCGTCAGGGCCGAAGCCGGCGTTGGACCGGTGATAGAGGTCGTGCCTGAGCTGTGCGAGGAAGCCGGTGAGCAGATCGGCCAGCGCATAGCTGCGGCCGGCCAAGGTGACCTGGGTGCGCGGTCCGGCGTCGTTGAGCAGCCTTTTCACCGAGCGCAGTTTTTGCCACCCGGGTTCGTGGCGGACCGCGGCGGCGTCCGGGCCGAACCGCAGGTCCCCGGCCGCGTTGGCGGCGATCAGAGACGGCCATGCATCGACGCCGTCGAAGGCGACGACCGGGTAATTGCCACGGTCGACGATCGCAGCGACGGTGTGGGTGGTGCCGAAGTCGATACCGACTCTCATCAGACCCGATTCTAGGGGCGATGTGCCTGCAACACATCAGGGCTACATTCTGCCGACATGGAGCCCCAGTGGCGGCCACTGCAGGATCCGACTGCCCGCGGTGCGTGCCGAGGTCATCGTCTCGATGAAGTTCCCGCCCGGCGTGGAATGGGGAACCCACTACCACACCGGAATTGTTGTAGCGCACACCGTTAGCGGAGCGTGGCGCTATCGGGAAAGCGACTGGGTATCTCGCGCGGGTGACACCCTCTATGAAGTCGCGGGCTCGTCGCACACGCCCGAAAGCTTCGAGGACACCGAGGTGTTCTTCTACATGATCGGCGAACTGCTCTTCCTCGATGGCGACAAGATCCTCCGGCAGGAAAACCACCAGACTTCCCTCGAGCGTTATGCCAATTACTGTGTCGGTAACGGAATTCCGATGCGAGACCTGACCAGCTGGCACGCCTAGCCGTTGCGGGGCAGGGCATCCCACTGACTTTGCACATCCCGCTCGGCGGCGGTGGGAATCAGACCCGCCGGCGCGAATCGCTTCGACGACACCGGATCGTCCTCGCTCGAAGGCCGCCCGGAACCGCGAATCACCTTGACTGCCATGATGATTCCGGCAGCGAATACCACCACGACGACCATCGCGAAGATGGCCGACAGGGTGCATTGGATCAAGGTGTTGCGGACGACGGCGTCGAGTTGATGGACGTCGGTCGCCGACCCGAACGCGGTCTTCCCGGCCTTCTTGGCGGCTGTGTACTGGGCGTGCTGCGTCCAGTACCCGACGGCGGGGTCCCCGGAGAAGATCTTCTGCCATGACGCGCTCAAGGTCACGGCTAAGTCCCACAGCAACGGTATGCCCGGTATCCACGCCCACTTGACTCTGCCCGCCTTGATGACGATGACGGTGATGAGCGTGAGCGCAATCGCTGCGAGCAGCTGGTTGGCGATGCCGAAGAGTGGGAAAAGGGTGTTGATCCCGCCGAGTGGATCGGTCACGCCGAGCAGCAGGATGCCGCCCCACGCGGCGACGACCACCGCACTGCACAGCCACCCGCCGGGCCGCCAGCTCGGATTGCGCAGCGCGCGCAGTGGGCCACCGATGTTGCCGAGCGCATCGGAGATCATGAACCGGGCGACGCGGGTGCCGGCATCGACGGTGGTCAAGATGAACAGCGCCTCGAACATGATCGCGAAGTGGTACCAGAACGCCTTGAGACCGGTGCCGCCGAAGACCCGCTGCAGCATCTCGGACATGCCGAAGGCCAGTGTCGGCGCACCGCCGGTGCGCGACACGATGGATTGTTCCCCGACGCTACGGGCGGCCTGGTCGAGCTGGGCGGCGGTCGCCGGGCCGCCCGGCAGACCGAGACCGTTGACGTAGTGCGCGGCGCCGGCGGCGGTGTCATGGGTCTGGGCCGACGGCGCGTTGAGGGTGAAGTACAGGTGCTGGTCCAAGATCGCGGCGGTGAGCAGCGCCATCACCGCCACAAACGACTCGGTCATCATGCCGCCATAGCCGATCAACCGCATCTGGCCTTCCTTCTCCAACATCTTGGGCGTGGTGCCTGAGGAGATGAGAGCGTGGAATCCGGACAGCGCGCCACAGGCGACGGTGACGAACAGGAACGGGAACAGGGAGCCGGCGAACGCCGGACCGTTGGTCTGGGTGGCGAAGCGGGAGACCGCTGGTGCCGCGATCGTCGGGTGGGCGATGCAGATGCCGGCCGCGAGCAGCGTGATGGTGCCGATCTTCATGAACGTCGACAAGTAGTCGCGCGGAGCCAGCAGCAACCACACCGGCAGCACCGACGCTGCGAAGCCGTAGCCGATGAGCAACCAGCACAACGTGACCGGCGACAGGGTGCACCACCTGACACCCCACGCGGTGTTGGCGACCCAGTTGCCGGAGACCACCGCGAACAGCAGCAGCCCCGCGCCGACCCCAGATACCTCCGCGACCCGCCCGGGCCGCAGGAAGCGCAGGTAACAGCCCATGAACAGGGCGATGGGGATGGTCATGGCGATGGAGAAGACGCCCCACGGGCTCTTGGCCAGCGCCCGCACCACCACCAGGGCCAGCACCGCGATCAGGATCGTGATGATGATCGGGATGCCGATCAGCGCGGCGGCACCTGCGGTCGCCCCCAATTCATCGCGGACCATCTGGCCCAGCGAGCGGCCGCGGCGTCGGGTGGAGATCCACAGCACCAGGTAGTCCTGGACGCACCCGGCCAGCACCGCACCGACGACGATCCAGATGGTGCTGGGCAGATAGCCCATCTGGGCGGCCAGCACCGGGCCGACGAGCGGGCCGGCGCCGGCGATCGCCGCGAAGTGGTGACCGAACACCACGCGCCGGTCGGTCGGCACATAGTCGCTGCCGTCGTCGAAGACCTCGGCCGGGGTGGCGTGATCGTCGCGGGGACGGACGATCTTGCTTTCGATCAACCGCGCATAGAACCGGTAGGCGATGAGGTAGGTGCAGACCGCCGCGACCACCACCCACACCGCGTTCACCCGCTCGGCCCGGACGATCGCGATGACGGTCCAGGCGATGGCGCCGACGACGGCGATGAGGCCGAAGAACACCTTGTGGCGCAGCGTGATCGGAGACTGGTCGAGGATCGCGACGGGCGGCAGGTCGGGCTCGGTGTTGATGTAGCTGATCTGCTGGTCGGCCACGGCCAGAACCCTACAAGGGCGAACCCGCTCTTGGCGGGTCAGTACATCGCGCGCACGGCGTCGATAGTGTCGGCTTCCGCTGGACGCTTGTCGTCGCGGTAGCGCACCACCCGCGCGAACCGCAGTGCGACTCCGCCCGGATACCGCGACGAGCCCTGTACGCCGTCCAGCGCGATCTCGACGACCTGCTCGGGCCGCACGTGCACGACGTACCCGTCGGTGCCGCCGGTGGCGAGTTCGCTGAACCGCGCGGTCTGCCAGTCCAGCATGGCGTCGGTCATGCCCTTGAACGTCTTGCCGACCATGACGAATCCGCCGGTGTCGGGATCGCGGGCACCGAGGTGGATGTTGGACAGCTTGCCGCGGCGCCGCCCCGAACCCCATTCCACGGCCAGCACCACCAGGTCGAGGGTGTGCACCGGTTTGACCTTCACCCAACCCGCGCCCCGTCGGCCCGCCTGATACGGCGCGTCCGGGGCCTTGGCCATCACCCCCTCGTGACCGGCGGCCAGCGTCGCCTCCAGGAACGCCGCCGCCGCAGCAGGGTCGGAGGTGTGCAGGCGGTCGACGCGCTGGGACGCCGGCACCAACCCGTCCAGCGACGCCAGCCTTTCGCTGGTCGGCGCGTCCAGCAGGTCAGTGCCGTCTCGGTGCAGGATGTCGAAGAAGAACACCGACAGCGG
Source organism: Mycobacterium sp. NGS61 (assembly GCF_059812325.1). Taxonomy (NCBI): domain Bacteria; kingdom Bacillati; phylum Actinomycetota; class Actinomycetes; order Mycobacteriales; family Mycobacteriaceae; genus Mycobacterium; species Mycobacterium sp. NGS61. Next base: position 289,955 of record NZ_JCALCL010000001.1, on the reverse strand, counting down.
CTGCTTGGCGCGGGCGGCGGCGACGTCCACCGAGCGGCCGAACCGCGATGCGGTGACCTGGAACCGGTGCGGACGGTTGTCCGGCCGCAGCGCGATCGCCTCGCCGTCGGCGATCAATTCGTGCACCGGTAACGCCAGGGTGGCCTCCACCACCTCCGGTAGCCGGGCGGTGACGTCGTCCAGGCTGCGGGTATAGACGGTGACCTGCTCGCCGGCGCGATGGATCTGAACCCGGGCGCCGTCCAGCTTGGCCTCGAATATCGTTGTGCCGCCGTGCTTTTCGAGTGCTTCGGGGATGCTCGCCGCGGTTTGGGCCAGCATCGGTCCGACTGGGCGGCCCACCCGCAGCGTGAACGCGTCCAACGACCCGCCACTGAGCGCCGCGGCGGCGACCGCCGGCAGATCCCCGCCCAGCATCGCCGCACGCTGGACCGCGGCAGGGGGCAGGCCGGCCGCTTTGGCCACCGCGTCGGCCATGATGCCAGCCAGTGCGCCCTGGCGAAGCTCGCCGCCGAGCAGCCGCAGCAGAAAAGTCTGCTCGGTGTCGGTCGCCGCGGTGAACAGGCCGTTCAGCAGTGCCGCGCGGCGCGCCTGGGAGCCCTTACCGGAAATGCCACCGATCTCGGTGAAGACGGTGTCGACCTGACCGACCGTCAGCACCGGGTCCGACGCCGCCGGCGGCGGCGACCGGAGCGCGGCCCAGCCCACGCCGATCTGCCGTTGCCGCAGCACCCCGGAAAGCCACGACACGACGATTGCGACCAGCTCGGCGTCCGGAGCGGCGCGCCGCAACAGGTCGGCGATGTGGGCGACCTTGGTCAGCCGCGAGGAAGTGCCGCCGACGTCAATCGACGTGCTGGCCAACTCGAGAAGGAGCACAGTGCTGAGCTTGACACGACTCACCGACAACCCCGCCGGACAGACCGGCTAGCGTGCCTCGGTAACGTTACAAATTCACGGGAATATGACAACCCAACAAACGGAGGTCCGGATGGAGATCAGCGGGAAGAAGGTCGTCGTCATCGGCGGTGCTTCGGGGATGGGACGTGCCAGCGCCGAACTGCTGCATGAACGCGGCGCGCAGGTGGCCGTGTTCGACCGGGAGAACTCGGACGGCAAGGAGGTCGCCGAAGCGATCGGCGGCAAGTTCTACCCCGTCGACGTCACCGACTTCGCCGGCACCGAGCAGACCTTGCAGGCCGCCGTCGACGACCTCGGTGGGCTGCACGTCACCGTCACCACCGCCGGCGGCGGTATCGCCAAGCGCACCATGACCAAGACCGGCCCGCACGACCTCGAGTCTTTCCAGTCCGTCATCGATCTCAACCTGATCGGCACCTTCAACATCAGCCGGTTGGCCGCCGCGCACATGAGCAAGAACGAGCCCGAGGACGACGAGCGCGGCGTCATCATCAACACCGCGTCCATCGCGGCCTTCGAGGGTCAGATCGGGCAGGTCGCCTACACCGCCGCCAAGGCGGGCATCGCGGGCATGTGCCTGACCATGGCGCGTGACCTGGGATCGCTCGGCATCCGGGTGCTGGCCATCGCCCCGAGCCTGTTCGCCACCGGCCTCACCAAGGGCATTCCGGACGAGTTCGCCACTGCCCTGACCAAGGACGCGGCCTTCCCCAAGCGCCTGGGCCGGCCCGAGGAGTACGCGAAACTGGTTGCGGCCATCGTGGACAACCCGATGCTCAACGGGCAATGCCTGCGCCTGGACGCCGGACAGCGGTTCGCGCCCAAGTAGTGACCCACCGGTCGCGTCACCGGCGGTGAGTAGTCTCTGTAACTGATCCAGGAGCCCGCGACGGTGCGGGTCCTGCAGTGCCGCGAGGAGGGCCCGCATGGGTATCGCACTGACCGACGACCATCGCGAACTCGCCGAGGTAGCCCGCGCGTTCCTGACGTCGCAGAAGGCGCGGGCCGCCGCGCGGTCACTGCTGGACTCGCCGGAGGAGGCACGGCCCGGGTTTTGGCAGGGCATCGTCGAACTGGGTTGGCTCGGTCTGCACATCGACGAGGAGCAGGGCGGCTCCGGCTACGGCCTGCCCGAGTTGGTGGTCGTGGTCGAGGAACTCGGCCGTGCGGTGGCGCCCGGACCGTTTGTGCCGACCGTGATCGCCTCGGCGGTGATCGCCCACGACGGCAGCGACGAGCAGCAGTCAAGACTGTTACCCGGACTGCTCGACGGCACCGTCACCGCCGGTGTCGGGTTCGGTGGCGCCGTGCAGGTCTCCGACGGCGTTGCCGACGGCGCGGCGGGTGTGGTGCTGGGTGCCGGGCTGGCCGAACTACTGCTGATCACGGCCGGTGACGACGTGCTGGTGCTGGAACGCGACCGCGACGGGGTGTCGGTGCAGGTACCCGAGAACCTGGATCCGACCCGGCGCTCCGGGCGGGTTCGGCTGGACAACGTCAAGGTGAGTGCCGACGACATCCTGCCGGGCGCCAGCGCGGCGGCTCTGGCCCGCGCCCGGACGTTGCTGGCCGCGGAGGCCGTCGGCGGAGCGACCGACTGCGTGGAGTCCGCGGTCGAATACGCCAAGGTGCGCAAGCAGTTCGGCCGTACCATCGCGACTTTCCAAGCCGTGAAGCACCACTGCGCGAACATGCTGGTGGCTGCCGAGTCGGCGCTGGCCGCGGTGTGGGACGCCGCGCGGGCGGCGGGTGAGGACGAACAGCAGTTCCGGCTCGTCGCCGCGGTCGCTGCTGCGCTGGCCTTCCCCGCCTACGCCCGTAACTCCGAACTCAACATCCAGGTGCACGGTGGGATCGGCTTCACCTGGGAGCACGACGCGCATCTGCACCTACGCCGCGCACTGGTGTCCTCGGCGGTCCTGGGTGGGGACGCGCCGGCGCAGGATGTCTTCGATCTGACGGCCGCCGGTGTCGCCCGGGACAACAGCCTCGATCTGCCGCCGGAGGCTGAGGAGCTGCGCACCCAGATCCGCGCCGACGCAGCCGAACTCGCCGCGCTGGACAAGAAAGCGCAGCGCGACAAACTGATCGCGACGGGTTACGTGATGCCGCACTGGCCCAAGCCATGGGGCCGGGCCGCGGATGCGGTGGCGCAGTTGGTCATCGAAGAGGAATTCCGCGAGGCGGGGATCAAGCGTCCCGACTACGGCATCACCGGCTGGGTCATCCTGACGTTGATTCAGCATGGAACCGACTGGCAGATCGAAAGATTCGTGGAGAAGGCGCTGCGTAAGGACGAGATCTGGTGCCAGTTGTTCTCCGAACCCGACGCCGGTTCGGACGCGGCGGCCGTCAAGACCCGGGCCACCCGCGTTGACGGTGGCTGGAAGATCAACGGCCAGAAGGTGTGGACGAGTGGGGCGCACTATTGCGCGCGCGGCCTGGCCACCGTGCGCACCGACCCGGAGGCGCCCAAGCACGCCGGAATCACCGCGGTGATCGTCGACATGAACGCCCCCGAGGTGGAAGTGCGCCCGCTGCGGCAGATCACCGGGGGTTCGGACTTCAACGAGGTGTTCTTCAATGACCTGTTCGTGCCGGACGAGGACGTGGTGGGGGCACCCAATTCGGGTTGGACGGTCGCGCGGGCCACGCTGGGCAACGAACGGGTCAGCATCGGCGGCAGCGGTTCGTTCTACGAGGCGCTGGCACCCGAGCTGGTCAAACTGGCTCAACAACGCTCAAATGAGTTGGCGGGCATCGTTATTCGGGTAGGCCGCTACCTCGCCGAGGAGAATGCGCTGCGGTTGCTGAACCTGCGCCGCGCGGCGCGCAGCGTGGAAGGCGCGGGCCCGGGGCCGGAAGGCAATGTCACCAAGCTCAAGCTGGCCGATCACATGATCGAGGGCGCGGCCATCTCGACGGCGCTGGCCGGACCCGAGACGGTGCTGCTGGACGGCGCCGGCGCGCTGGCGGGCCGGATGGTGATGGGGGCCCGCGGCATGGCGATTGCCGGCGGCACCTCAGAGGTGACCCGCAACCAGATCGCCGAGCGAATCCTCGGTATGCCCCGTGACCCGCTGATCAACTGAGGCGCACCGCGCGGATACCGGTCAGGCCGGGGCGAACAGCGGTGCGCCGCCGGAACTCTTCGCCGGCTGGACCTGCACGGCCATTCCGCAGATCACCGAATCTGGTTCGCAGTCGACAATATTGGCGGCAACACGCAGTCCGGGCTGCTCACTGAGCTCGATCAGGGCGATGACGTACGGCGTCGGGATCTCCGGGTTGTACGGGTGATGGTTGACCGTGTAGGTGAACACCGTCCCTCGTCCGGAGACCGGTTTCGCCGTCAGCTCGGCTCCGCAATCCCGGCAGCTACCGGTCGCGGGATGCACCCAGCGCGCGCAGTCGTCGCAGTGTTCGACGAGCAGCGGGGAGGTGGTTGGCTCGGTTGTCACGGGCAATACAGTACGCTCTACCGGATCCCTTCTCAGATGCGCGCGACGGACGGTGCCGATGGAGTACTTCGAAAAAGACGCGATCCTGTCCGGCATCGGTATTTCCCGAATCGGGCGTCGCACCGGCATTGCGGGACGGGAATTGACCATGGAGGCGGTGCGCGCCGCCATCGGCGACGCCGGATTGCGGCCCACCGACATCGACGGCATCGCCACGCTGGGTGACACGCCTGCCGCCGAGGTCAACGCCGAATTGCAGATCGAGGCGGGGGACTGCGGTAGCGGGTTCGGTACCGGCGGCCTGCTGAGTCCGGTGATGTCGGCGTGCCGTGCGGTCGCTGAACGACGTGCCCGCCATGTGGTGATCTACCGGACCATCCAGATGCTGGGCGGCACCGTGTTGCAGCAGGTTAAGGATGCGCCGGCTCCGCCGCTGGCACGCATGTTCGAGACACCCGAAGGTGCGGACGCCCCCGCGGTCGGTGCGATGGACGACATCAACGATCTCATTGCGGCGCATGCCTATTCGGCGGCAAACTGGCTGGCGCTGAATTGTCGCCGGCACATGGAGCTGTACGGAACCACCAAGGAGCAGCTGGGCTGGGTCGCTCTCAACGGCCGTCGCAACGCGGCGCTGAATCCTCGGGCGGTGTATCGCGATCCGATGACGATGGCCGACTACCTGGGTGCGCGCCTGGTGTCTACGCCGTTCGGACTACTGGATTGCGATGTGCCCATTGACGGTTCGATCGCGGTGGTGGTTTCGCACGCGGAGTACGCCGACGACTGTCCGCACCGCGCCGTGCGCGTGGCGGCGATCGGCGGTTCCGACGGGGCGGGCGGCTGGTTCCACCGTGCCGACTATCCCAAGATGGCGATGTCGGATGCGACCGCCCAGATGTGGTCGCGCACCGAACTGACGCCCGACGACATCCAGGTCGCACAGCTGTATGACGGATTCACCTACCTGACGCTGGCCTGGCTGGAAGCCATCGGAGTGTGCGGCGACGGCGAGGCCGGTCCATTCGTCGAGGGCGGCGCCCGCATCGCCCGCGACGGCCAACTGCCGCTGAACACTTACGGGGGCCAGCTCTCCGCCGGGCGCATGCACGGCTATTGGGCGTTGCACGAAGCATGTCTACAGCTGCGCGGCGAGGCCGGGGAGCGTCAGGTAGCGCAGCGTCCCGAAGTCGGGGTGGTGTCGGTCGGCGGCGGTCCCGTCGCGGGATGCATGTTGCTGACCTGCTGAGGCTCGGCTATTGCGGAACCGCGGTGATCTCCGGGTCGATCGGGACACTCGACGTCACTTTGTTGCAGCCGGTTGCCAACAGTGCATAGGCTGCGAAAAGCACGGCTGCAATCGCGGTCGCGACCTTTTTCCTGGTCCTCATCTTCCTGACCTTTCCTTGTCCGCATATTGGTTCTTCGACGAACGCGTTTGATGTTAGCGACGGTGTCGAAAAGCATTGGCAATTTGGAAATATTGCCTCCCTGGGGTGTGCCAATAGCTGAATTTCTTTTCCGGGTTTCTCCGTCCGGCAACTACATTCGCTAGTTATCTGGCAGTCGAATATCCAATATCACCAGTCGGATCCCACGTCCTTGGGCAGGTCTCGCACAGCGCGATAACGGCGGCACGGTGGGCGACAAAACTTGCGTCTGACGGTCGTGGCGGTCTAATGTCACCGATCGTGCATCTTCTCGAGCGTGCCGTAGTAGCCAGCACCCGCAGCGGGGTCTGATCCAGACCGACCCCCCGCTGTGGGTCGGACGCTACTACCGTCGGTCGCTCCTTCGAGCCAGAGAAGACCGGCATCATGACGCTTTCCACTTCCATCGATCTGCCCGACAAATGGGCTGACACCTGGTTCGAGGACCACTTCGGTGTCTCCCTACCGCGCGGCCTGCGCGAACAGGCCACCGCTACGTCCTGGGCGGACTTCGCGGCCACCTACGGTCCGACGGCCGGGCCCCTGCGCCTCGGGCAGTGGGCATGCACCGACCCGCAGCGCCGGACCACCCGGTTGGGTCCGCAGGCCCGCAACTTCCGCGCGGTGATCGCAGTCGGCGACCGCATCAGCACCTCCGAAGCGTCGGCGAGCGGACCCGTCGCAGCGCTCACGGCGATGCTGCACGCGCGCGGAATCATGGTGGAAACGTTGAACTTTCACCAAATCAGCGCGGGCGGCGACACGGTCACCTTCGTCTACGGCACCAATGGTGCCCGCGCGGAGTGGGCGATGGGCTGGGCGCCGGACCCGATTCAGTCGGCGCTGCGGGCGGTGATCGCGTGCGCCAACCGGCTGGCGGGCTGATTCACAGCGGGCGCAGAACGATATGCATTCCGTCCATCGGGACGGGCATGCCGCCGTAGTCCCAGCGCGGCTGGTAGCCGGGGTGGGGAAGTTCCAGGCGGTAACGGCGCAGCAGCCGGTGCAGGATCGTCTTGACCTCGAGCTGGCCGAACACCATCCCGATGCACTTGTGGGCGCCACCGCCGAACGGAGTGAACGCATACCGGTGTCTCTTGTGCTCGTTGCGTGGCTCGGTGAACCGCTCGGGGTCGAATTTCATTGGGTCAGTCCAGAATTCGGGCAGGCGGTGATTCATTCCGGGGAACGCGGTGACGTTGGTGCCCTTGGGCAGGTAGTAACCCAACAGGTCGGTGTCGCGTACGGTCTGGCGCATCGCCCATTGCACGGGCGTCACCAAGCGGATCGACTCGTTGAGCACCAGGTCGAGCGACTCCAGTTTCTCCAGCGACTCGATATCCAGCGGTCCGTCACCGAGCCGGTCGGACTCGTCGCGGCAGCGCTGTTGCCATTCCGGATGTTTGGCCAGGTAGTAGATCATCGTGGTGGCCGTCGAGGTGGACGTATCGTGGGCGGCCATCATCAGGAAGATCATGTGGTTGATGATGTCGTCGTCGGAGAAGCGGTTGCCCTCTTCGTCCTCGGTCTGACACAGCACGCTTAGCAGGTCGTTGCCTTCTTTGCCGCGCTGCTCTTTGACCCGGTCGGCGAAGTAGTTCTCCAGCAGCTCGCGGGCCTTGATGCCCCGCCACCAGGTGAACGGTGGCACCGCGGTTCGGATCACGGCGTTTCCGGCGCGGGTGGTCGTGGTGAACGCCTTATTCACCTTCGTGACGAGTTCGTGGTCGGTGCCGGGTTCGTGGCCCATGAACACCATGGAGGCGATGTCAAGGGTGAGCTCCTTCATCGCCGGGTAGAGCAGGAAGCGCGAGTCGTCGGTGACCCAGTCGTGGGAGACAACCTGCGACACGACCTGATCGATGTGCTCGACGTAACCGACCAGCCGGGAGCGGATGAACGCCTCCTGCATGATCCGGCGATGAAACATGTGCTCTTCGAAATCGAGGAGCATCAGACCGCGACGGAAGAACGGACCGATCACCGGCGTCCAACCCTGCTGCGAGAAGTCCTTGTTGCGGTTGGAGTAGATGGCCTGCGCGGCGTCGGGGCCCAGCGCCACGACGAACGGCATCACCGGTGAGTCGGCGAACACCACCGGGCCCTTGTTCTCGTAGAGGAACATCAGGTAGTCCGGACCGCCACGCAGCATCTCGATCATGTGCCCCAGGATCGGCAGTCCTCGGTCACCGACCACGGGTTGCAGCCCGCTGCCCGGTGGGGGATCGGCGAGCTGTGTCTCCGGAAACTGGACATCTCGCAGCTTGCGTTCGATGAGGCCCATGCCGGGGAAATTATTGAACGACGGCGTCAACCGTCGCTGAGCTTGATCAAGCAAGTACGCGGGGGTGCTGATGGTGGCTCTGCTTGTCACCATTGACATGCTCCTTTACCGGCTGTGGCGGCCGTCACTGTCGTCTATATTTCGGGATGAAGTTGACGCCTGTCAAGTTTTTCTTCGGGGCGGCATGATGCAATGGTCGAGTGGTGATCGACAGTGAATAGCAACGCAGCCGGTCAGGACGACGCCGGCCCCGTCCTGCGCCGGCGCGGCGACAAGCACCGGGTGGCGATCATGCAGGCGGTCCGCGACCTGCTCCAGGAGAGGCCGTTCTCCGAACTCTCGGTCAGCACCATCAGCCTGCGGGCGGGCGTGGCCCGCTCGGGTTTCTACTTCTATTTCGATTCCAAATATTCGGTGCTGGCGCAGATCCTGGCCGAGGCCGCCGAAGAACTCGAGGAGCTCACCCAGTATTTCGCGCCGCGCCAGCCCGGCGAGTCCCCGGAGCAGTTCGCCACCCGGATGGTCGGCAGCGCCGCAGTGGTTTACGCGAACAACGACCCGGTGATGACTGCATGTAATGCGGCGCGCCAGAACGACGTCGAGATCCGCGAGATTCTCGACAAGCAGTTCGAGATGGTGCTTCGTCAGATCGTCGCCGTCGTCGACGCGGAGGTGAAAGCCGGGACTGCGCAGCCCATCAGCGACGACCTTCCGACGCTGATCCGCACCCTGGCAGGGACCACCGCGCTGGTACTGACCGGAGACCCGATCCTGGCCGGGCACGACAATGACGTTGAGCGACGTGTCCGGGTGCTCGAGCAGTTGTGGCTCAACGCGCTGTGGGGCGGACCAGCGCGGTAGTCGCCAGGACCGCCGGTAGGGTCACGTCCATGGGCGATTCCGGAGATTATTTCGCGGGAAAACGGTGTTTTGTCACAGGTGCGGCCAGCGGGATCGGACGCGCCTGCGCACTACGGCTGGCCGCGCACGGCGCAGAGCTGTTCCTGACCGATCGCGACGCGGACGGCCTGGCCCGCACGGTCGCCGATGCCCGGGCCCTCGGGGCACAGGTCCCGGCGTACCGGGTGCTGGACATTTCCGACTATGACCAGGTGGCCGCCTTCTCCGTCGACATCCACACCACGCACGGCAGCATGGACGCGGTGTTCAACATCGCCGGAATCTCGGCGTGGGGGACCGTGGACCGGCTCACGCACGACCAGTGGAGCAAGCTGATCGCGATCAATCTGATGGGGCCGATCCACGTGATCGAGTCGTTCGTTCCACAGATGGTCGCGGCCGGTCGGGGCGGGCACGTGGTGAACGTGTCATCGGCGGCCGGGATCGTCGCACTGCCGTGGCACGCGGCCTACAGCGCCAGTAAGTACGGGCTGCGCGGATTGTCCGAGGTGCTGCGATTCGACCTGGCCAAGCATCGCATCGGGGTGAACGTCGTGGTGCCCGGTGCTGTACAGACGCCGCTGGTCAACACGGTTGAGATCGCCGGCGTGGATCGCGACGACCCGCAGGTCGCGCGCTGGGTCGACCGGTTCAGTGGGCACGCCGTGTCCCCGGAGCGGGCCGCCGAGAAAATCCTGGCCGGCGTGGCTAAGAACCGCTACCTGATCTACACCTCGCCGGACATCCGGGCGCTGTATGCGTTCAAACGGCTCGCGTGGTGGCCCTACAGCGTGGCGATGCGCCAGGTCAACGGCATCTTCACCCGCGCGCTGCGGCCGGGCCCGCCGACCCGGGGTCTTTAGTCCGGCGGCATATCGAGTTCCAGACGCACCCCGAGCAGTCGGACCGGGCGGTCCAGTTCGAACAGGTCCAGGACGCGCAGCGCGGCCGCGATGATCGCGTCGGCGTCCGTGCCGGGCTGATCGAGCTTGCGGATCTTGGTGCGGGTGTAGAACGTCGAGGTACGCACCGTGACCGCGACACGTGTCACGACGCGCGACTCGGCGACCACATCGTGGAGCGTTTGCCGGGCCAATTCCGTTATCGCCGAGTCCATTTCGGACCGCTCGGTGAGGTCCTGCGGGAAAGTGACCACATGACTGCGTGAGCGCGGCACCCAGGGTTCTGCGCTGACCTCGGTATCGCCGCCGCCCTTGGCCAGCAGCAGCAGCCACAGACCGGTGCGCGGCCCGAAGGTCGACGCCAGCAACTCACCGTCGCTGTGAGCCAGCTGCCGTACCGACGTAATCCCGAGGGCGGCAAGCTTTTTCGCAGTCTTTGGGCCAACCCCCCAGAGCGCGTCGACGGGACGGTCGGCCATCAACGTCATCCAATTGTCGTCGACCACCGTGAAAATCCCGGCCGGCTTGGCGAAGCCGGTGGCGATTTTGGCGCGTTGCTTGTTGTCGCTGATGCCGACCGAGCACGACAACCCGGTCTCGGCCAGGATGACGCTGCGAATCTGCGCGGCCACCGCATCGGGGTCGCAAGCCGGGTTCAGACCCACGTAGGCCTCGTCCCAGCCCCATACCTCCACGGGATGTCCCAGATCCCGCAGCAAACCCATCACCTGATCGGACGCCTCGTCGTATGCGGCGGGATCCGACGGGAGAAAGGTGGCGTCCGGGCAGCGCCGGGCCGCGGCGCGCAGCGGCATGCCCGCGTGCACGCCGAATTCGCGCGCCTCATAGGAGGCGCAGGTGACCACCTTGCGTGGTTCGGTCGGGTCGCCACTGCCGCCGACGATCACCGGCAGCCCCACCAGCCCGGGGTGACGACGCAACTCGACCGAGGCCAGGAACTGGTCGAGGTCTACATGCAGGACCCAACGCGCAGGCATCCTCGACCGGTCACCGCCCGCACAGCTTGGCGGCCAGACTCGCCCATGCGTCACCCAAGGTCTGCTCGGTGTGGCCGCCGGCGGTGAGCTGATGTTCGACGTAGTCGACGGCGAGCAGGGCCAGTAGGGCGTCGGTCTGAGCGTTGAGGTCACCGCTGGTGTGTGCTGCCTCCAGCAATACCTGGACGTGCCGGCGCTGCACCGCCGCCGCACCCACCCGGCGGGTGTGGGGGTCGCGGTTGGCGGCCGACAGCAACTCGTGATGGGTGTGGACGAAGCAGATCCGTTCCCGGCCGAAGGCGATCAGCCGTTCCAACGGCGGCGCATCGGGTCCCAGCGGCGGAGGTCCGAACAGGAAAGCCTGCTGGCTGGCCTTCTCGTCCTCGTCGAGCAGCACCATCATCAGGCCGGCCCGGTTGCCGAAGCGCCGGAACACCGTGCCCTTCCCGACGCCGGCCGCAGCGGCAACGTCGTCCATGGTGACCGCGTCGGCACCCCGTTCCCGGACCAGTTGGCGCGCCGCCGCGAGCAGCAGCGCGCGGTTGCGTGCGGCGTCGCTGCGCTCCTGCTGCGGCTGTTGGAGGGCTGTCACCGGCACATCGCCCAGCACCTCGATACCGGTCACCGTTGCAATGCTAGCGCGTCGGGAATGAATCGGACTAAAGTCCGTTTATCTCGTGCAAGGATGTAGACCAGTCAGCGAAGGAGACGACGAAGTGGCAGAGATCAAGATCTTGACCCTGGTCGGCAGCTTGCGCGCGGAATCAATCAACCGCCAGATCGCAAGCTTGGCCGCGCAGGTGGCCCCCGCGGGCGTCACCGTCACCGTGTTCGAGGGGTTGGCCGACGTCCCGTTCTACAACGAGGACATCGACCCCGCGATGGGCGCGGAGGGCGAGGAACACCCGGCGGTCGCTGCGCTGCGCGCCGCCGCCGGCGAGGCCGATGCTGCGCTGGTGGTGACCCCGGAATACAACGGTTCCATTCCCGCGGTCCTGAAGAACGCGATCGACTGGTTGTCCCGGCCGTTCGGCAACGGTGCATTGAAGGGCAAGCCGCTGGCGGTGATCGGCGGGTCGCTGGGCCAGTACGGCGGGGTGTGGGCACACGACGAGACCCGCAAGTCGTTCGGTATCGCCGGGGCGCGCGTCGTGGAGACGATCAAACTCTCGGTGCCCTTCAAAACCCTGGGCGGCAACCCGCCGGCCGCGAACGCGGAGCTGTCGGCCGGCGTCTCCGACGTGGTGGGCAAGCTCGCTGCCGAAGTCAGCTGATTCGACAAACGCTCTAGTCAAAGCCGTCGGCGGGCTGCGTCGGCGGCTTTGCTGACGCAGTGGCTGCGGAGCTGGCGGCCCCTGGTTGTCGGTGGCCACTGATATACCTCTGTGCATGTGCCAGCTCTCTACACCGGCCGCAGAAGTTGTGATTTGCGACACGCCGGCGACACGCCCGACTCAGGCTTACGACCTGCGAATTTCAAGAATGTTGTTTCGAACATCTTGTATCTCTTCGTCGAGTGACCCCCTAGGTGTAGTGTTCCGAGGACCGGCAGATCCCAGGTTCAGCGGGTCCCGACCAGCGAGTGAGGGCACGTTGAACTTCCCGGAATCGGCGTCCGCGGGTCATTCGACCCGGAGTTCGCAACACGGGAATCTGGGGGCCTACCGGGGCGCTGTACATAGTGCCGAAGTGCCACCAACGTCGTTGCCAGTCCCGATTACTTCCCACTTCCGCAAAGGAGCGGTACGCCCATGAGCATCACCGTTTACAGCAAGCCGGCATGCGTGCAGTGCGTCGCCACCTATAAGGCGCTGGACAAGCAAGGCATCGCCTACGAGAAGGTCGACATCAGCCTGGACACCGAGGCCCGCGACTACGTGATGGCGCTGGGCTACCTGCAGGCGCCCGTCGTCGTGGCGGACAACACGCACTGGTCCGGTTTCCGGCCCGACCGCATCAAGGCGCTCGCCGAATCGGCCATGAGCGCGTAGCGATAGACCGTCGAGTAGGAAGGGTTGCGGTTCTCATGGATGTCGCGGGGCGCAACCTGGTGTATTTCTCCTCCGTGTCGGAGAACACCCACCGCTTCGTGCAGAAGCTGGGTGTTCCCGCCACGCGAATCCCGCTGCATGGACGCATAGAGGTCGACGACCCGTATGTGCTGGTGCTGCCGACCTACGGCGGGGGCCGGGCCACGCCGGACATCAACGACGGCGGCTACGTCCCCAAGCAGGTCATTGCGTTTCTGAACAACGAGCACAACCGCTCCCTGATCCGCGGCGTCATCGCCGCGGGCAACAACAACTTCGGTATGGAATTCGCCTACGCCGGCAATGTGGTGTCCCGCAAGTGTGGCGTTCCGTACCTGTACCGCTTCGAACTCATGGGCACCCAGGACGACGTCGACGCCGTCCGTGCGGGCCTGGCTCAATTCTGGAAGGAACAGACGTGCCACCAACCGTCACTGCAGAGCCTGTAACCGCCGGCCCGCACGCGTCGCAGATCAACGAAACGGATTACCACGCGCTCAACGCGATGTTGAATCTGTACGACGCCGACGGCAAGATTCAGTTCGATAAGGACATCCTGGCGGCGCGCCAGTACTTTCTGGAGCACGTCAACCAGAACACCGTTTTCTTCCATAACCAGGACGAGAAACTTGACTACCTGATTCGCGAGAACTATTACGAGCGTGAGGTTCTCGACCAGTATTCGCGCAACTTCGTCAAGACACTGCTGGACCGCGCCTACGCCAAGAAGTTCCGCTTCCCGACGTTCCTGGGTGCATTCAAGTACTACACGTCCTACACGCTGAAGACCTTCGACGGGAAGCGCTACCTGGAGCGTTTCGAGGACCGCGTGGTGATGGTGTCGCTGACCCTGGCCGCGGGTGACACCGCGCTGGCCGAGAAGCTGGTCGACGAGATCATCGACGGACGGTTCCAACCGGCCACACCGACGTTCCTGAATTCAGGGAAAAAGCAACGCGGAGAGCCGGTGTCGTGCTTTCCCGCCGGAACACCAGTAGATACGCCCGACGGTCCACGCGCCATCGAGATGCTGCGGGCAGGCGATCGGGTGCTGTCCCACGACGGATCCTTCTCCGTCGTCGAGTCTCTTATCGAGAATCCGAATGACCAGGCGTTGATCTCGATCTCACACTTCGGGCATAAAGAACCAATCATGTGCACGCCGGAGCATCCGATTCTGGTGTGGACTTCGCGCGATGTGCAGACACTCATTGACGGCGACGGTGCGGACCCGTTCAACGGATTTGTCTGGTTGGCCGCCAAAGACATTCATCCCACCGATTTCATCGTGACGGCAGCTCCGCTGGAGGGACGGCCGCGACGGACCTATGACTTGATGGAGTACGTCGGCGAGGGCGAATACGAAGAAGTCGACGGTCTGATCCGCAAGGTCAACACCGATAAGAAGCATCGCAACAAGCAACGTCATCACATGCGATTCGTCTCGGTGAATCGCTACGTTGAAGAGTCCTACGAACTTGGCCTGCTGCTCGGTTGGTATGTCGCCGAAGGCCACATCTCCAAGCGATCGGGTCCCGCAGGACGGCTTCCCAATGGCATCCACTTCACCATCGGCACGCACGAGCTCGAATACCAGCAACAGCTCGCGGTGGCTTTCAAGCGGGTGTTCGCCACGGATCTTGCCGTCCATCAGAGCTTGTCGGATCAGTCGGTGCGGATGATCTGCAATAGCAAAGTGATTGCGGCGCTGTTCCTTTCGCTGGTTGGCACGGAATATCACCTGAAGCAGTTGTCCCACGACGTTTTAACGGCAGACGAAGAGTTTCAACGTGGATTGCTGGCTGGGTTGTTCCGCGGTGACGGGTGCAGCACCCAGGGCGGCATGGTGCTCGACCTGGTCAATCCGAATCTGGTCGATCAGGTGCAGCTGCTGCTGCGCCGAAACGGGATCATGTCCAGGGTCCGCCAGTACGTCAACCAGTCGGGCAATGTGACCGGTCAGGTGTTTGTGCCCGGACTGCCCGGCACCAACGAGGACTTCATCTTCGACGTCGGCAAGAATCTGTATAACTATGTCGGCCAGAAAGGGACGTCCCGCACGACTTATCAGGTTGTGCTCGGGCGGCACGTGTACGGAATCCGCCATGTACGGCAGACCGAGGACGTTCCCGCGAAGGTCTACAACCTGCATGTCGAGGACACGCACACCTACACGATCCGTGGCACCGTCGTGCACAACTGCTTCCTTCTTCGCATCGAAGACAACATGGAGTCCATTGGGCGCTCCATCAACTCCGCGCTGCAGTTGTCCAAGCGTGGCGGGGGAGTTGCGTTGCTGCTGACCAACATTCGCGAACACGGCGCTCCGATCAAGAACATCGAGAACCAGTCCTCGGGTGTCATCCCGATCATGAAGCTGCTGGAGGACTCCTTCTCCTACGCGAACCAGTTGGGTGCGCGTCAGGGTGCCGGCGCGGTGTACCTCAACGCGCATCACCCCGACATCTACCGCTTCCTGGACACCAAGCGGGAGAACGCCGACGAGAAGATCCGGATCAAGACGCTGAGCCTGGGCGTGGTGATCCCCGACATCACCTTCGAGCTGGCGAAGAAAAACGAGGACATGTACCTGTTCTCGCCGTATGACGTCGAACGGGTCTACGGGCAGGCGTTCGCCGACATCTCGGTGACCGAGAAGTACTACGAGATGGTCGACGACGCCCGCATCCGCAAGACCAAGATCAAGGCGCGCGAGTTCTTCCAGACGCTGGCCGAATTGCAGTTCGAGTCCGGCTACCCGTACATCATGTTCGAGGACACCGTGAATCGCGCCAACCCCATCGAGGGCAAGATCACGCACTCGAACCTGTGCTCGGAGATCCTGCAGGTCTCCACGCCGTCGCTGTTCAACGAAGATCTGTCGTATGCCCATGTGGGCAAAGACATTTCGTGCAACCTAGGTTCGTTGAACATCGCCAAGACGATGGACTCGCCGGACTTCGCCCAAACCATCGAGGTGTCGATCCGGGCGTTGACCGCGGTGAGCGACCAGACCCATATCACCTCGGTGCCGTCCATCGAGCAGGGCAACAACGACTCGCACGCGATCGGGCTGGGGCAGATGAACCTGCACGGGTACCTGGCGCGGGAGGGCATCTACTACGGCTCCGAAGAAGGCATCGACTTCACCAACATCTACTTCTATTCGGTGCTCTACCACGCGCTACGGGCCTCGAACCGGATTGCGATCGAACGTGGAACGCACTTCAAGGGATTCGAGAAGTCCAAGTACGCCTCGGGCGAGTTCTTCGACAAGTACACCGAGCAGGTGTGGGAGCCGCAGACCGAAAAGGTGCGCCAGCTCTTCGCCGACGCCGGCATCCGCATCCCCAACCAGGACGACTGGAAACGGCTCAAGGAGTCGGTGCAGCAGCACGGCATCTACAACCAGAACCTGCAGGCCGTCCCGCCCACCGGGTCGATCTCCTACATCAACCACTCGACGTCGTCGATCCACCCGATCGTGTCGCGGGTGGAGATCCGCAAGGAAGGCAAGATCGGCCGCGTCTACTACCCGGCGCCGTACATGACCAACGACAACCTGGAGTATTACCAGGACGCGTATGAGATCGGCTACGAGAAGATCATCGACACCTACGCCGCGGCCACCCAGCACGTGGACCAGGGATTGTCGCTGACGCTGTTCTTCAAGGACACCGCCACCACGCGTGATGTGAACAAGGCGCAGATCTACGCCTGGCGTAAAGGCATCAAGACGCTGTATTACATCCGGCTGCGGCAGATGGCGCTGGAAGGCACTGAGGTGGAGGGTTGCGTCAGTTGCATGTTGTGACGCCGGCGCAGAGCGTGCGGTTCACGACGTAATGCCGGTGTGTCCCGTCGCCCGGTGCACGCTCGCCGGCGGGAACGTCGAGTCTGCCCAGGTCAACCGAGGCCACGCGGTAAAGTGCTGGACGTGGTGAGAGTGCCTCGACCATCGTTGCCGCACCCCGGCCCGAAGCCGGCGGTGAAAGTCGACGCGCGCAGCGAGCGTTGGCGCGAACACCGCAAGAAGGTGCGCAGCGAAATCGTCGAGGCGGCCTTCCGCGCCATCGACCGCCTGGGCCCCGAGCTCAGCGTGCGGGAGATCGCCGAGGAGGCCGGCACTGCCAAGCCGAAGATCTACCGGCATTTCGCCGACAAGTCCGACCTCTTCCTGGCCATCGGTGAGCGCCTGCGCGACATGCTCTGGGCGGCGATCTTCCCGTCCATCAACCTGGCCACCGACTCGGCGCGACAGGTCATCCACCGCGCCGTCGAGGAGTTCGTCAGCCTGCTCGACCAGCACCCCAACGTAATGCGGGTGTTCATCCAAGGCGGTTCCAGCGCGCAATCGAAGGCGACGGTGCGCACCCTCAACGAAGGCCGCGAGATCACGCTGACCATCGCCGAGATGTTCAACGACGAACTGCGGGACATGGAACTCAATAAGGCGGCGATGGAACTCGCCGCGTTCTCCGCGTTCGGTTGCGCGGCGTCGGCCACCGAATGGTGGCTGGGTCCCGAGCCGGACAGCCCGCGGTCGATGACGCGCGAGCAGTTCGTCGCGCAATTGACCACCATCATGATGGGCATCATCGTGGGCACCGCCGAAACCATGGGCATCGCGATGGACCCCGACCAGCCAATACACGCGGCACTGCCCGCGGCCCTTCCGTGAGCCGGCTCGCGCCGACGTTGACATCGCGGTAGCGATCGACAAGACTCGAAATACCCGATACCCCGGGTACTGGGTATCTGCGGTTCGCCGTTGACCGAGTCGATCCGGCTGGTTTCGGGCAGACCACAACAGGAAAGATCAATAACCATGACCGACGTCGTGACCCCGGCAGTAGACGAATCCGGCAAACCCAAGTCCGACAAGCCGCCCGTGCACACCCGTGTCGTCATCATCGGCACCGGCTTCTCCGGGCTGGGCATGGCGATCGCGCTGCAAAAGCAAGGCGTGGATTTCGTGATCCTGGAGAAGGCCGACGACATCGGTGGCACCTGGCGGGACAACACTTACCCCGGCTGCGCCTGCGACATCCCGTCGCACCTGTACTCGTTCTCCTTCGAACCCAAGCCGGACTGGAAGAACCCGTTCTCCTTCCAGCCCGAGATCCTGGACTACCTCAAGGGCGTCACCGAGAAGTACGGACTGCGTCGCCACATCGAGTTCAACGCGCTGGTCGACCGCGGCCACTGGGACGACGACGAGTACCGCTGGCATGTCTTCACCGCCGACGGGCGGGAATACGTTGCGCAGTTCCTGGTGTCGGGGGCCGGGGCGCTGCACATCCCGTCCTTCCCCAACATCGACGGCCGCGACGAATTCATCGGCGCCTCTTTCCATTCCGCGGAGTGGGATCACAGCGTCGACATCACCGGCAAGCGGGTCGCGATCATCGGCACCGGCGCCAGCGCGATCCAGATCGTGCCCGAGATCGTCGGGGACGTCGCCGAACTTCAGCTCTACCAGCGCACCCCACCGTGGGTGGTGCCGCGCTCCAACCCAGAAATTCCGAAGGCGTTGCGCGCCGCGATGCAGAATGTGCCGGGGCTGCGCGCGCTGGTGCGCCTGGCCATCTACTGGGGACAGGAGTCGCTGGCGATCGGGATGACCAAGCGGCCCAATGTGCTGAAATTCATTGAGGCGTACTGCAAATGGAACGTCTTCCGATCGGTGCGCGACCGCGAACTGCGCCGCAAACTGATCCCGAACTACCGCATCGGGTGCAAGCGCATCCTGAATTCGTCCACCTACTACGCCGCGCTGTCCAGCCCGAACGCCGAAGTGATCACCGAGGGAATCGCGCGCATCACTCCCGACGGGATCGTCACCGAAGACGGCCGGGAACGAAAAGTAGACGTGATTGTGTACGCCACCGGCTTTCACGTCACCGACTCCTACACCTACGTCGACATCAAGGGTCAGCATGGGGAGGATCTGGTGGACCGGTGGAACCGCGAGGGGATCGGCGCGCATCGCGGCGTGACCGTCGCCGACGTGCCGAACCTGTTCTTCCTGCTGGGCCCCAACACCGGGCTGGGCCACAACTCGGTGGTCTTCATGATCGAGTCGCAGATCCGCTACGTGGCCGATGCAATCGCCACCTGCGACAAGAAGGGTGCCCAGGCGCTGGCCCCCACTCGGGAAGCGCAGGACCGGTTCAACGATGAGCTGCAGGAGAAGCTGACCCACTCGGTGTGGAACACCGGAGGTTGCGCCAGCTGGTATCTGGATGAGCACGGCAAGAACACCGTGTTGTGGGGCGGTTACACCTGGCAGTATTGGCGGGCCACCCGGTCGGTGAAACCGGAGGAGTACCAGTTCCTCGGCGTGGGCAAGGGCGGCGCGGGCAAGGGCAGGGGCAAAGACGCCCGCCGCGCCCTCAGGGCAGCCGGCTGAGCAGGTCCCCGAAGGCCTGCGCGGCCGCGTCGACGCCGTCTTCGTCGTCGGTGGCGACGAGATCCAGCAACAAGCCGCGGATGACGGCCAGACCGAGACGGGCCATGGCGGGCTGCTCGGCAGCCGGGTCCACCTCGGTCAGCCAGCCGTGTACCGCGTCGGGAATCATTGGCGCGAAAGGCTTTTCGCCCTGGGCGGCGCGCGAGTAGCACTCGAAGAACAAGCGTTCCAGCCGTCGTAGCTCGGGCCGGCGAACGTCGGCCCACATCGCCGCGAAACCCGCGGCGGGACTGCTTGTCGGCAGACCCGGCAGCACGCCCTTTTGCCGCCGTTCCACCTCCTCG
Organism: Mycobacterium sp. NGS61; assembly: GCF_059812325.1. Lineage (NCBI taxonomy): Bacteria > Bacillati > Actinomycetota > Actinomycetes > Mycobacteriales > Mycobacteriaceae > Mycobacterium > Mycobacterium sp. NGS61. The sequence continues at coordinate 270,273 of NZ_JCALCL010000001.1, read as the reverse complement.
ACCACGCAGACCAGCATATTTTCCCGAGAACCGAAGTGGTGCAGCAACATTCGATGACTGGTGCCGACGGCTGCGGCGACGTCGCGCAGGGACCGGTCACCAACTCCGTGTGCCGCGAATTCCTCGACCAGCGCCTCCAGTAGCTCGCCGCGCCGGTGCAGGTCAGGCGTGCGGGCCATGCGCGCGGCTGCGCTCCTCGGCCCGACGTTTGAGACCGGTGGCCTCCATATCGAGATAGCGCCTGGTCAGCCTGGCCATCAAGCGGCCGACCAAGGCGCCGAACACACCTCGCTGATCGATCTGCTGGCGCACCAGGGTGCCGCCGCCGGGTCGGGGGACGACGGCATGGCGAGCGGCGGCGACCGCGCCGGGGGCACGTTGCTCCCAGGTCCAGGACACGCCGGGATCGATTTCAGTCACCTGCCAGACGAGTTTGGCCATCCGCGGTTGTTTGATCGCAAACCGGCTGCCGACCGCGAGGCCAGGTCCGTCCAGCCCGACCAGGGAGGTCACCGAATCGGTCCAGTCGGGCCAGCGTTCGACGTCGCTGAACACGTCCCAGACGATTTCCGGGGACGCATCGATCTCGACACTGTGTTCGGTAAACATGTACCAAATGGTACACGCTCTGCTGGGTAGTGCCCAGGCCGGCAGGCCGTGTTGGTCCGCCCGGCAGCGGGTACTACCCGCAGGTGATCCGAAAGCTTTGCGCCGGTTTGGCTTTGCTCATGGTGGCGGCTTGCGGGCACAGCAGCGTCGCCCCGCCGTCCACGGGCATGACCACCACCGGCCTCCTGCCGGCCGGGGTCCCCACCGAAGGCAGCCGGCCGCCGGCTGCAAAGCTGCCGACCGCAGCCGAACCGCTGCGCGCACCCCCGGTCGCACCGGATGCCCCCATCGGACGCACCATCCCGGTGGGGCACACGGCCGAGGGCATTGTGGTGGACGCCTCGACGCGCACCGTCGCGGTAGCCACCAGCGATCCGAACCAGCTGGTGCTGCTCAACGCGGACTCCGGCGAGATCACCGGCCGAATTCCGTTGCCGGGCAGAGTTCGTCATCTCCAGTTGGCGGCCGCGGGCGGTCCGGTGCTGGTGCCGGTCGAGTCGGCCGACGCGTTGGTCCGCGTCGACCTGCCGCTGGGGCCGGCGCACGCGCCGATCCGCACCGGGACCGAACCACACGATGCCACCGCGGCGGCCAATGGGACCGTCTTCGTCGCCAACGAACTGGGCGGGACGATCGCGGTCCTGCGTGGTGAGCAGATCGTGAAAATCTTCACCGACAGTGTCCAACCGGCGGGCGCTGCCGCGGTCGGCACCGCGGTCGGGGTGCTGGACGTGCGCAAGAACGACCTCACCGTCTACGACGCCGACCGGCTGACCATCGCCGGATCCACCCCGGCCGGTGCCGGACCGACTCACCTGGTCGCCGACCGGCATGGACGCATGATCGCGACCGATACCCGCGGCAACGCAATCCGGGTATTCACCCCGCTGCCGACGCCGCGCCAGGTGGCCGGCATCGACCAACCCGGCGGCCCCTACGGGATCGCCTACGACTGGTCGCGGGACCGACTCTGGGTGGCGTCGTCGGGCACCAACGAAGTCGTCGGCTACGACATGAGCACAACGAACCCCGTTGTGGTGCAACGATTTCCGACTGTGCAGAATCCGTACAGCCTGGCCGTCGACGCGGCCACCGGCCGATTGTTCGTCGCCGGGGCGTCCGGTGGCGTCATGCAGATCATCGACTCGGGTTGAACGGCCCGGGGCGGGGTACGCCAGACGGGTCGAGGGGAGGCGACCATGACGATCGACGGATCGACGATGAACTTCGTGCGCCGCGGGTCAGGGCAACCGCTGCTGCTGGTCCACGGCCTCGGATCCAGTTGGCGCAACTGGGAATCCGTGCTGCCGCAGCTGTCGGTGCAACGCGAGGTCATCGCGTTGGACCTGCCCGGATTCGGCGACAGCCCACCGCTGGCGGGGGAGACGACCATCGCGTCGCTGACCGATGCGGTGCAGGCCTTCATCGCCGCGCACGAGCTGGGGGACATCGACGTCGTCGGCAGTTCCATGGGTGCGCGAATGGTGCTGGAAATGGCCCGTCGTGGTCATGCCGGAACGATGGTGGCGCTGGATCCCGGTGGGTTCTGGACCGATACCGAGGTGAGGGTGTTCGGCGCGACGGTGGGTGCGTCCATCGCGCTGGTGCGCCGGATCCAACCGCTGCTGCCCGCTCTGACGCGCAGCAGGGTCGGGCGCACGGCGCTGCTGTTGCAGTTCTCGGCCAAGCCGTGGCGACTGCCGCCCGCACTGGTCCTGCAGGAACTGCGCAGCTTTGCTCGCGCGACGCGGCTGGACGAGGCGCTGAGCGCGTTGGTGCACGGTCCCAAGCAAGCGGGTGGCTCGGTCAACGGCCGGGTGGTGATCGGCTGGGGACGCAACGACCGGGTGACCTCGCCGCGCCAGGCCGAGCGGGCCCAGCGGGCCTTCCCGGATGCGACGCTGCACTGGTTCGAGGATTGTGGGCATTTTCCACACTGGGACCAGCCCGAACGCGCAGTTCAGTTGATTCTGCAGCCGACGTAGCGACACGCCCCCAACACAAGTTCTTGTGTTGCCACGGCTTGTTGGACCCCAGGGGTAGTGTCTGTGGCCTAAGCAACACAGCCCTATTCGTTTCGGTGAAGTGGAGTTCGGCGTGACTGGAAATGCAAAGCTGATCGACCGCGTCTCGGCGATCAACTGGAACCGCCTGCAAGACGACAAAGACGCCGAAGTGTGGGACCGGTTGACCGGTAATTTCTGGCTGCCGGAGAAGGTCCCGGTGTCCAACGACATCCCGTCCTGGGGCACGCTGACCGCCAACGAGAAGCAGCTCACCATGCGGGTGTTCACGGGTCTGACCATGCTGGACACCATTCAGGGCACCGTGGGTGCGGTCAGCCTGATTCCGGATGCGCTGACCCCGCACGAGGAAGCGGTGTACACCAACATCGCGTTCATGGAGTCGGTGCATGCCAAGAGCTACAGCCAGATCTTCTCCACGCTGTGCTCGACCGCCGAGATCGACGACGCGTTCCGCTGGTCGGAGGAAAACCCCAACCTGCAGCGCAAAGCCGAGATCGTGCTCGAGTACTACCGCGGTGACCAGCCGCTCAAGCGCAAGGTGGCCTCGACGTTGCTGGAGAGCTTTCTGTTCTACTCCGGTTTCTACCTGCCGATGTACTGGTCGAGCCGGGCCAAGCTGACCAACACCGCCGACATGATCCGGCTGATCATCCGCGACGAGGCCGTACACGGCTACTACATCGGCTACAAGTACCAGCGCGGTCTGGCGTTGGAGGATGCGGCCACGCAGCAGGAACTCAAGGATTACACCTACGAGTTGCTCTTCGAGCTGTACGACAACGAAGTGGAGTACACCCAGGACCTCTACGACGAGGTAGGCCTGACCGAGGACGTCAAGAAGTTCCTGCGCTACAACGCAAATAAGGCGCTGATGAACCTGGGCTACGAAGCGCTGTTCCCGCGCGACGAGACCGACGTCAACCCAGCGATCCTGTCCGCGTTGTCACCCAACGCCGACGAGAACCACGACTTCTTCTCCGGGTCCGGGTCGAGCTACGTGATCGGCAAAGCCGTTGTCACGGAGGACGAGGACTGGAACTTCTAACGGCACAGTTCAGAGCTTTAACAATTGCGGTGTGTGCATCGTCAGCTAACTCAATGCGCCCGCGCCTTTCCCGGCGTAGCGGTACTCTTGCCCACATTTTGCCCACATTCGAATTACCGTTGTGGGCATGGCGGTCGTGCAGGCTTACGAGACCAAGCAGGGTAAGCGCTACCGCGTTAGGTACCGCACGCCGGACAATCGGCAGACTGATAAGCGCGGGTTCAGAACCAAGCGCGATGCCCAGCGGTTCGCCAACACCGTCGAGGTGGCCAAGTTCAAGGGCGAGTACGTTAACCCTGCTGATGCCCGCAGGACGCTCGACGACCTCGGGCAGGCCTGGCTCGACCGGCAGAAGGGTTACCTCAAGCCGTCCGGTTACGCCGTCATGGAGACGAGTTGGCGCATGCGGGTCAAACCACGCTGGGGCCAGGTGGCGCTCGGCGACATCAAGCCGACCGCCGTTCAGGGATGGATGACTGAGCTGGGCCAGGCCACCGAGAGCACCAAGGCCCTCGGTCCCGCTGCGATTAAGCGCGCCCACTACGTGCTGTCCCAAATCCTCGCCGACGCCGTGACCGACAACCTGATCCCTAAGAATCCGGCAGCCGGTCTGAAGCTTCCCAAGACCTCGCGCAAGAGGCCGGTGTACCTGACCCATCGGCACGTTAACGACCTGGCCGACGCAGCGGGGGAGTACAGGACTCTGGTGTTGCTGCTGGCATACACCGGGATGCGCTGGGGTGAAGCCATCGGCCTGCGGGTGGCGGACCTGGATCTGTTGCGCAAGCGTGCCGTAATCCATGAGAACGCCGTGCAGTCGGGCAACAGCATCCATGTCGGTACGCCCAAGTCGCACAAGCAGCGTTCAATCCCGCTGCCGGAGTTCCTGGTGCCGCTGCTAGCGCGCCAGTGCGAGGAGAAGGGCAGGGGAGACCTCTTGTTCGGCGATGGCGATCATGTGCGCCGCCCGCACCCCGTGTCTGGGTGGCTCGCCAAGGCGGTCACCGCGTCTAAGGTGCCTCGGGTGACGCCGCACGACTTGCGGCACACTGCCGCCTCGCTGGCGGTCTCAGCTCGGCGCCAACGTGAAGGCGGTGCAGCGGATGCTTGGTCACGCCAGCGCCGCCATGACGCTGGACTTATACGCCGACCTGTTCGACGATGACTTGGAAGGGGTCGCTGTTGCCTTGGACAAAGCCCGGACAGAAACGGTAACGAAGCATCAAGCGAGCACCTAATTACCTATAGCGGTTTGGCAAGTTCATAAGGAAAATTGCTATCTTAAGACGTTTTCTCAATCGTTGGGAGCACGTAAATACGCAGGTCATAACTCGCCATACCTCAGCGCGACTACGTCCGAGCGACGAAAAGCTATAGTCACCCTGTAGCACAACATGTTTCGGCCTGACTCAGGGGTCTGAATCGTGTCGTAGCGTGTCTCTCAACAACCGCAGAAAATTTGCGGTTTGCGAATTGAGAGGACGTTATATGACCACCAATCGCACAGGCAGTCGCGAGCGCGAACCGTTGGTCAAGACTGCCCAAGTGGCTGAGTTTCTCGGCACTACCAGCAATCAATTGATCCGATTGCGTTTTGAGGGTAAAGGGCCGAAGTTTGTCCGGCTCGGACGCTCTGTCCGCTACCGGTGGAGCGACGTCGACGCATGGGTCGCAGCGCAGGAAGTGTCGGCATGACCGCCCACGCCAGCCCCGCAGCCCGACAGGCTCGTCAGCTGCGCGAGGCCGTCAGCGGTGATTTGACGGGGCTTGAAGACCGTGCACGGCGGCTGGCCGAGCGCCTTGCTACTAGTACGCAGCAACTCGCCGCTGCCTACCAGGACTCTGCGCTCACGCGCACGAATCACGTTGCACGATTGAAGCGGCTGCGCAGCCAAATCGACGTCGGCATCAATGCCTTGGACGGTGTGCGATGAGTACACCTAGCCGCATCGAATTGGCTGACGTGGGTCGCATCGAAAATTACCTTCTTGCGAGTGGCGATCGCACGAGCGACAAGGAGGCGGTCCAGCCTATCGAGGGCGGGGAGGAGGAAGCGGACTCGGCCACGACCTGCGGCGACGATGACGCCGGAACGGGCGCTGACGGCGAGGAAGAGCCAGGCGACGATGTCGACGAGATGATCGGGTCGCTTCCTGGGCTCCCGGACGAGGACTACGGGCAGAGGTTCGAGGCTCCTGCTCCATCTCGGTGGTCGTTGCCGTGGTCCTGGTGCTCGGCGGCTACCGGCTGGACGAGGCGCAGAGGCCCGCTTTTCAGACAGGCCGAGGAACCCGCCGCCTCACCATATAGCTGTAGCTAGTTAATTGAACCGCTATAGGGTCTCGCCGATGTCGGGTAGTAAGGCAATATCCTGAACTTTTCCGTACCTGCGAAACATGTCAGCCGTCTCGCGGACGTTTCTCTTTGCCCAATCGACACTTAATTCGCTGAGCACTTGGTACTCGTACCTGAAACGCTCCGCTCGATCTCCGACCCGTTTGGCGGCTTGAGTGCTGACAACGCTTTGGCAATACCAATACAGAAGATCGTCGAGGCTGCCTGCACGGTCGAAGCCGAGTTTGCCGCGCTCGTAGTAAGTAAAGTGATAGGAACCGTCATCAGCCACGAAGATGTTCAGATCATCATTTGTCCTCAAACCTACTGGCATCGGGCGCACGCCTAATATTTCTGATAACCGGTTGATCTCGTACTGCAGATCGTCTGATTTAGCGTCCAAGGGGCGGTCCGTAGTTGTCCAGAATGCCTAACCTCACTAATTCATCAACAGTCGGTCTTACCCCGTCAGGAGCCAAGATCATGTATTGCCGGGCGCTCGGCGACGGCGTCTGGCCGAACCACGGTGCTACCGGCCCTTCCACAATTCTCCATCCCGGAGGCAAAGGCTCAGAGGTCACCATGTAGCGGTTGTAGTTGCCTCCCACCGATTCTGGCATCAGCGCACGATCTGCGAAAGGAGTGCCATCGGGTGCAAGGTACTGACCAAATGGGGAGCCGAAGCGGTCAATAATCGTTCCTTCGGGTAAATGGGCGGGTTGCGGGACGTAGCCAGGGGGGAACCCATCATTCGGCGGCCAGGGACGTGCTCCCGGAATGCCGAACTGAGTCTCAAAGTCGTGCCATGACAGTCCGCCTACAGGATCCCAGCCGCGCAGGACAGCTAGAGGTGCCCCGCCTTCGGTGACGATTTCGGCGGGAAGTCCGGCCCGCACCATTGCTCCTTCGCCACCGAAGAGAAGGGTCGGTGCGGTCATTGCCGCGTCGGCTGCGTGGCCTCCTGCGTAATAGGCAGGACTCGGTGAGTCGAGGAACCCGGTGACCTCGTTTCTGATTGCTGCCGCGGGCATACCGAGGGGATCGCTGAATTGTTGAGCTAGACCTTTCGCAAGCCCGGCCCAGGACTGGAGGACGCCCGGGTCTCCGGGCCCGCCCACCCCGAGCAGGTTGTGGATCATCCTTTCGTTGGCACGCCAGCGGTCTCCGAATGCTTCGGCGAAGCCAGGGCCTGGTGGCGCTGGCCCGCGTGATTGCGGTTGAGGAGTGAGGTTGTGGTGGCCGTACCCCCAGGCCTGCGCTTGGGCAACAACCGCGTTGAGTCGCTGTTCGATTTGCTCTGGTGGCACGCCCTCTTGGCGGAGTGCCTCGCGGATGATGCTCTTGGCGGCCTCAAGTTCCTGCGGTGATGGCTGCGGCAGGGTAGGGCGTGCCGCACCGGGTTGCAACAGCTGGCTATACGCTTCGCGGAGGCTGCCTGGCGGATGCCGACTATCTTCTTTGCCATTGGGTCCGGGCGCTGGAGACGGCATTAACATGTCGCGCAACCCTGGTGGACCGTTTCCCGGTTCTGCACCTCCGGCCCCGAGCAGGTCTGCGAGCCCGGTGGGTTCACCTGTTTGCGGCTCGGTCGGGATCGGCGGATAGACAGCCTGTTGCGCGCCGGGCGGTGGTCCAGGAGGACGAGTCGGCGGCATCGCCCGGTGGGGATCGAACAGGGCGGCCCCGAAGTTGAGGTTGTTGCCGATGCTGGATTCTGCGTCCCGGATCTGGGTGGCGACCTCGTTCTCGGCGGCCCACCATTTAGTGGCTTCGGCCTTGAGTTCGGCCTCGGCGGCGGCGACGGTCTTGGCGTTGGCGTCGGCGGAATCCTTGCTGGTGCCTTCCGGTGGGGTGTAGCTGATCGATAAGTCTTCGTTGACGTGCACGCCCGCGTGGGACTCAGCGTTCTCGATGATGTGCTTGGCATTGGTCAGGGGCGGCATCAGCTTGGAGCTGACCGTGTTGCTGATCCGCTGGGCTGCGGCGTCTACGGCTTCGCGGACACCGACCACCGCTTGAAGGTCCTGGCTGGCGCGGGCCTGGGCCGCTTCGGCAGTCCGTCCCTCCCAGGATGAACCTCCGGGGCGCTGAACACGGCGGAGGTAGTCTTCGGCGTGCTGTTCCAGGGCGGCAGCGGTGGACTTCCAGCCGTCGATCAAATCGAGAACCCGGTGTGGATCGGTGTGCAGGATCTGCGACTTGGTCGGCATTGACGAACAGAGCTGCTTAGGGACGGGGTGAGGGGCGCTGCAGAGTGGGAAGCGTGTTGACCGCCGTCAGGAGCTGTTCGTCGCTAGTGATGAAGCCTTGGCGGGCCAGTTCGATCATGTCGGCGAGCTTGCTGACCCGAGCCGCCACCATCACTTGGACGACCGGCAGGGTGCGGGTTGACATCTCCTGGGCGGCTGCCAGCGACGGCACCGCCCCGGCATCCACTGTCCCCCCGGTAGGGATCTCATGCGGTACTCCCTGGGCCACTTGCGCGGCCAATACCGTCAGTTCTGGGTGCAATCGACCCAAAGCATCCAAATCCGCTTGCAGCACCTGATCTGTCACACCGGTCCCCTCACGAACACTTCCCCTTAGCCGGTGAAGCTTACCGAGGAGCGGGGCACATTACGGCGAGAATGTTGAGTCGGGCGCTGCGGGCAGATGCCGTTACGCTTGGCAAGTGGGGATCCTCAGTCGGGTAACGGCGCGCCAGCGCCTCCGCCGGGCCACCCAGGAGAGCCTGACGGTACCCCCGTTCAACGCTCCGCCCGATTGCGCGCCCTGGGTGATCGGAGGCCTGTGGCCTGTCGCGTTATCGCACCGCAGTATCGAAACCGAATCCCTCGCAAGCTATCTCAAAGCCGACCTGCACCGGATCGCCCACTCGGCCAACGAAGATCTGCGGGCCATTGGACGAGCAGGGATGACGTATTCGGCGCGCCGCCAAGCCGAGGCCAGGGTGATCGAGGAGGCCCGTGCGCTGGCGGTGCGCCGTGTCGAGTCGACGTTGCGTCAGGTGCGCCAGGCAAACGGGCGCACACCTACTGATCACTCAGCTCGGCAACCCCGAGAGTCGTCCAACGCCCCTCGACCGGATCTGGCCAAGACGGAAATCTCGTCTCAGAACCGTAGCTTTGGAGTCTGCTGTATCCAGGGAGATATTTACTGAGCTTCGGATCCGGTGACTGTCCCATGGAAGACGGAGTGGATCTTCCTGGCCGACGATCCGTGCCCACATTTTGCCCACACTTTGCCGATAGTTACAGGTATCGGCAGGTGTCAGGAGGTGGGTATTTTTGCAGGTGAGAGTCCGTTGCGCCGCTCTGGCCAGGTGTCTGACGAGAACCACGACTTCTTCTCCGGCTCGGGGTCGAGCTACGTGATCGGCAAGGCCGTGGTCACCGAAGACGAGGACTGGGACTTCTGAGGTAGCTCAGCGCGGGTTCTGCTCGCCCGCCTCGACTGCCACCGAGAGCCTGTTCTGCGGCGGTGCCACCGGGCACGTCGCATAGTCGGTGAAGGAGCAGGGCAGGTTCGCCGCCCGGTTGAAGTCGAGTGTCACCTTGCCGTCGGGTGCCGGTTCGGCGATCGACAGCGACCGGGCGCCCGGGTATGTGGTCACGCCGCTGGTGGCATCGGTGAACAGCACCTGCAGCGCTCCTGAGGCCGCGCCGAACGCGACGAGTTGCTGAGCGACGCCGCCGAGTTCGAAGTCGATGACGCCCACCGCATTGAGACGGTGTTCGAGTCCTTCGACGACGGCGCCGGTCGTCACGGTGCGAGGTTGCTCGTACGGGGTGAATGTGCCTGACACTGACCATCTTTCGTCCGGCGCATAGGTGGGGATGCCGGTGTAGGCCTGCAGGTGCGGCGACTTCGGGTCGTGCACCCGCAACGCGGCCGAACCGGTCCGGCGAATGACTTCGATGCGCCGATCCCCGGCGTCGACGAGCAATCCCGGTGCGCCCTCGACAGGCTCGAGCCGATCGGCGCCGTCGATGCCCTGCACGTACACCGCGTCCGCGTCGGCCCGCCAGCGACCCGGGAGATCCGCGACATCCTGGAATTCCCCGGTGAGCCAATACAACCCGGTGAGGCTCACCCAGCCCAGCGGGTCGGCGAAGTAGCGTTCCCGCTCGTCGTGCCAGCGCTGCCAGGCCGCCGCGAAGGTCTCGGTGTCAGGTGTCGCCGTCATATTTCCTCGAACCCGGTGTCTGCCCGGTTCATTCCCCGCGGGTGCTGCTGCCCAGGCCGTCGTCGGCCAGGTAGGTGACCACGTACCACCGGCTGCCCGAGGTGGGATCCTCGTCGGCCGCGGTTGCTCGCTCCAACCGGACGTCGGTCAGCTGGGGATGCTGTGCGCGCACAGCGTCTTCCAGTGCCGCGTGCAGCGCTTCACCGGCCAGCGATGCGCCGGCCGGCGCCCTTCCTTCGCGTCGTGTCCAACTCACGTCCGCTATCTTGCTCCGGCCCGCACTCCTGGGCGCCCGCGACTGCGAAACGCAGGTGTGCAGGTCGTGAACGCCGCGTGAAATGTCGCCGGGGCGTGCCCTCGCCGGTGGCGCCGGCGGCGGGCCGTCGTGAGACTGTGGGCGTGAACAATCTGGCGAAACCCACGTTCTCTCCGGTCAGCTTCCTCAATGCTGTGCTGCGGTGGTTGCAGCTCAGCTATCCCGAAGGGGTTCCCGCGACGGATCGCGTCGCGCTGTTCGCACTGCTGCGCAGCACCCCGCTGACCGAGGAGCAACTCAACGAGGTGGTTGCCCACATCACCGCAGACGGATCGCCGTACCTGGCCGACGGCGTGATCGACCGCACCGAGATCGCCGAATCCATCACCGAGACCACCCACCGCGACGCCGGCCCTGAGAACATCGCCCGAGTGGCCGCCCGGTTGGCTGCGGCCGGTTGGCCGCTGGCCGGCGTCGACGTCAGCGAGGTCGATGCCAGTGACGAATACGGGGAAGCCGCCGAGGCGGCTGCCTCACATGCGTGAGATGTCGATCACGAAGCGGTAGCGCACGTCGCTGGCCAGCACTCGCTCGTAGGCTTCGTTGACGTAATCCGGTGCGATGACCTCGATTTCGGGCGTGACGTTGTGTTCGGCGCAGAAATCGAGCATCTCCTGGGTCTCGGCGATACCGCCGATGTTGGACCCGGACAGGCTGCGCCGCGCCAACGCCAGCCCGAACGCCGGCACCTCCATGGGGTGCTCGGGGATGCCGAGTTCCACCATGGTGCCGTCCACGTCGAGCAGGTTCAGGTACTGGCCCAGGTTGAGGTTCGCCGAGACAGTGTTCAGGATCAGGTCGAAGCTGCTGCGCAACTTCTTGAAGGTCGCCGGATCGGAGGTGGCGTGGTAGTTGCTCGCACCCAGCCGCAATCCGTCTTCCATCTTCTTCAGTGACTGCGACAGCACGGTCACCTCGGCGCCCATCGCCGCACCCAGCTTGACGCCCATGTGGCCCAGGCCGCCCAGGCCGATGATGGCAAGACGCGTGTCCTTGCCGGCCTTCCAGTGCCGCAGCGGCGAGAACAACGTGACACCCGCGCACAGCAGCGGCGCCGCGGCGTCCAGGGGGAGCGAGTCGGGAATGCGGACCACGAAGTTCTCGTCGACCACCACCGCCTGGCTGTAACCGCCCTGCGTGGGTGTGCCGTCCTTATCGATGGAGTTGTAGGTGAAGGTCGCGCCCTTCTTGCAGTACTGCTCGAGCCCGGCCTGACAGCTGCTGCACTGCCCGCAGGAGTTGACCATGCAGCCGACGCCGACATGGTCGCCCACCTTGTGCTTGGTCACCTCGTCGCCGACGGCGGTCACCACGCCGGCGATCTCGTGTCCGGGAACCACCGGGTAGTTGGGTTCGCCCCATTCGGCCTTGACGGTGTGGATGTCGGAGTGGCAGATGCCGGCGAACTTGATGTCGATCGCGACGTCATGCGGGCCCGGGTCACGGCGCTCGATGGTGGTCTTGGTCAGTGGTTCTGTGGCCGACGTGGCGGCGTAGGCGGAAACAGTGCTCATGTGCGGTATCCCTCTTCAGATCTGAGTCTCTCCCGAAAAGCTTAGCTAAGGTAAGGGTTTTTGGCCAACTGGGCTGGGTGGGCGAAGACCGCGATCGGCCCGCATCGGCTCTGCGGTGAGGTCACACGCTTCTCGCATTTCTGCGCCGTGGGCGCAGCGTCAACGCAGAGACGATTAGTTGATCGGGGCGTTGACCCAGCGCAGATCACTCACGATGCCCCGAGCGGCGATCAGGCCCTGGCCCGTCTGCCAGACCTCGTCGTTGACGACGAAGACCCGGTTGTCGCGGTTGGCGCCCAGCTTGCGCCACGGACCGCTGTCCAGCACGCTGGCGGCGCGGTCGGTGGCCTCCTGCGACGCGAACGACACATAGATGATGTCACCGTCGGCGGCCGACAGGTCCGGATCTTTGGCCAGGTCGGCGTCGGTGGCGCCGAACTCCAGGTAGGGCTTGTCGGTGAATCGCTGCGGTCCGGGCCGGTCCACCTTGACCGCGGCGAGCACGCTGGCCGGGAAGTTGCTGGCGCCGTAGACCCGCAGCGTAGTGGCGGTCAGTTGGACCACCGACACCTGATAGTGGGCCGAGTCGTGCTTGACGCCGACGTCGGTGGCGCGCTGGGTGAAACCGTCGACCAAGGCGTTCACCGCGCCGCTGCGGGCAGTCGCGGCGCCGACCCCGCGCAGGTTGTCCAGCCAGGCCGCCCCGGGTGCGCGGGTGAACACCGTCGGGGCGATCGCCGCCAACTGCGGATACAACGCCGGCGTCAGCGCGACGGAGCCCAGGATCAGGTCCGGGTGCGCTGCGGCGATCGCCTTCAAGTCGGGCGCACTGCGGGGTCCGACCCCCGGCACGTCGTGCAGCACTTTGCCCAGGTAGGCGGGTTGGTTCGGAACCCCGTCGGGCAACGCGGCGCCGACCACCCGTGATTGCAGGCCCAGCGCGCACAACGCGTCGAGCTGATCACCGGAGAGCACCACGATGCGCTGCGGGTCCGCCGGCACTTTGGCCTCATCCGGGGTGCTGCCCGCGGCGTTGCGCGCCGCGCGGATCGGGGGTCCGGGATCGGGTGCGGCCGCGTCCCGCGCGCACGACTCGTCGGGCTTGCGGTCGTTGCCGAGCACACCGGCGCCGGCGATCTGGGTGGTGGGGTTGACCAGGGATCGCGAGGTCGCGGCAGAGGGATCATCAGCGCCGCAGCCGCCGCAGGTCAGCACGACAGCGGCCAGGATCACGACGGCCAGGCAGGGTCGCGAGCCGCCGGGTTGCATATGTTCGACGTTAACATCCGGCCTGCTCAGAGCAGCCGAGCCGGGTGGTGGACCGAGCGCCGGCGGACCAATTACGACAGTTTGTAGGACCAGACCTTCCGCCAACCTGATCGCGGGCTAAGATTCACGTAAGTACCGGGGATCGCGGCCCGGTACGGATTGTGGGCCCCTGTCCGGATGGATGTTTGGAGGAGCTGTTGACAGCCGAAGCGCCCCCGCGGGCAGAACTCGAGGCCGTCCGTCCCTACCCGGCCCGGATGGGTCCCAAGGGGAACCTCGTCTACAAATTGATCACCACCACCGATCACAAGCTGATCGGCATCATGTACTGCGTCACGTGCTTCGCGTTCTTCCTGATCGGCGGGCTGCTGGCGCTGCTGATGCGCACGGAGTTGGCCGCGCCGGGCCTGCAGTTCCTGTCGAATGAGCAGTTCAACCAGCTGTTCACCATGCACGGCACGATCATGCTGCTGTTCTATGCCACCCCGATCGTGTTCGGCTTCGCCAACCTGGTGCTGCCGCTGCAGATCGGTGCCCCCGACGTGGCGTTCCCCCGGCTGAACGCCTTCTCGTTCTGGTTGTTCCTGTTCGGCGCGCTGATCGCGACGGCGGGCTTCATCACTCCCGGCGGCGCCGCCGACTTCGGCTGGACCGCCTACACCCCGCTGACCGACGCCATCCACTCGCCCGGCGTGGGCGGCGACCTGTGGATCATGGGCTTGGCCGTCGCCGGTCTGGGCACCATCCTCGGCGCGGTCAACATGATCACCACCGTGGTCTGCATGCGCGCACCGGGTATGACGATGTTCCGGATGCCGATCTTCACGTGGAACATCCTGGTTACGTCGATCCTGGTGCTGATCGCCTTCCCGCTGCTGACCGCCGCGTTGTTCGGCTTGGCCGCCGACCGGCACCTCGGTGCCCACATCTACGACCCGGCCAACGGCGGCGTGCTGTTGTGGCAGCACCTGTTCTGGTTCTTCGGCCACCCCGAGGTGTACATCATCGCGCTGCCGTTCTTCGGCATCGTGTCCGAAGTCTTCCCGGTGTTCTCCCGTAAGCCGATCTTCGGTTACACCACGCTGGTCTACGCGACCCTGTCCATCGCGGCGCTGTCGGTTGCGGTGTGGGCGCACCACATGTTCGCCACCGGCGCGGTGCTGCTGCCGTTCTTCTCCTTCATGACGTTCCTGATCGCCGTCCCCACCGGGATCAAGTTCTTCAACTGGATCGGCACGATGTGGAAGGGTCAGTTGACCTTCGAGACGCCGATGCTGTTCTCGGTCGGCTTCATGGTGACGTTCCTGCTGGGCGGGCTCAGCGGGGTACTGCTGGCCAGCCCGCCGCTGGACTTCCACGTGACCGACAGCTACTTCGTCGTCGCCCACTTCCACTACGTGCTGTTCGGCACCATCGTGTTCGCCACCTACGCGGGCATCTACTTCTGGTTCCCGAAGATGACTGGGCGGCTGCTGGACGAGCGGCTGGGCAAGGTGCACTTCTGGCTGACGTTCATCGGCTTCCACACCACGTTCCTGGTACAGCACTGGGTCGGCGACATGGGCATGCCGCGTCGCTATGCCGACTACCTGGCCACGGACGGGTTCCAGCCGTACAACGTCGTCTCGACCATCGGGGCATTCATCCTCGGGGCGTCGATGTTCCCGTTCGTCTGGAACGTCTTCAAGAGCTGGCGTTACGGCGAGGTGGTCACCGTCGACGATCCGTGGGGCTACGGCAACTCGCTGGAGTGGGCGACCAGTTGCCCACCGCCGCGGCACAACTTCACCGAACTGCCCCGCATCCGTTCGGAGCGTCCGGCGTTCGAGTTGCACTACCCACACATGGTGGAGCGGATGCGCAAGGAGGCCCACATCGGGCGTCACGCGACTGCCGGTGAGTCGCCCAAGGGATTCGGTCCGCGGACTGAACCGGACCGTGCGACCCCTGAGCAGTAACGGCGGCAGTCCCGGGTGATCTCCACACCCAAGGTGTCGGTGCTGATCACCGTCACCGGCGTCGACCAGCCCGGTGTGACGTCCGCTCTTTTCGAGGTGCTGTCCAAGCACGGCGTCGAACTGCTCAACGTCGAACAGGTGGTGATCCGGCGGCGGCTGACGCTGGGTGTGCTGGTCTCGTGCGCGCAGGATGTCGCCGACGGCGCCGCACTGCGCGAGGACGTCGAGGCCGCCATCCACGGGGTCGGACTGGACGTCACGGTCGAACGCAGCAACGACGTACCGATCATCAGCAAACCCTCCACCCACACCATCTTCGTGCTGGGCCGCCCCATCACCGCCGGAGCTTTCGGTGCGGTGGCCCGGGAGGCGGCCACCCTGGGCGTCAACATCGACTTCATTCGGGGCGTCTCCGACTATCCGGTGACCGGCCTGGAATTGCGGGTATCGGTGCCGCCCGGCGCCTTCGCCCCGCTGCAGACGGCCCTGACCGAGGTGGCTGCCGACGAGCGGGTGGACGTGGCCGTGGAGGACTACGGCCTGGCGTGGCGCACCAAGCGGCTCATCGTCTTCGACGTCGACTCCACCCTGGTCCAGGGCGAGGTGATCGAGATGCTGGCGGCCCGAGCGGGTGCGCTGGGCAAGGTCGCGGCGATCACCGAGGCGGCGATGCGCGGCGAACTGGACTTCGCCGAGTCGTTGGAGCAGCGGGTAGCCACCCTGGCGGGCCTGCCGGCCTCGGTGATCGAGGAAGTCGCCGGCCAGTTGGAGCTGATGCCCGGTGCACGCACGACCATCCGCACGTTGCAGCGGCTGGGTTTTCGCTGCGGTGTGGTCTCGGGTGGCTTCCGGCGCATCATCGAACCGCTGGCCGCCGAACTGAAACTGGACTACGTCGCAGCCAACGAGCTGGAGATCGTCGACGGCAGGCTCACCGGCCGAGTGGTGGGGACGATCGTGGACCGGCCGGGCAAAGCCGAAGCACTGCGTGAATTCGCCCAGCAATACGGCGTGCCGATGGAGCAGACCGTCGCCGTAGGCGACGGCGCGAACGACATCGACATGTTGGCGGCGGCGGGAATGGGGATCGCGTTCAACGCCAAGCCGGCGCTCCGCGAAGTCGCCGACGCGTCGTTGAGCCATCCCTACCTGGACACCGTGCTGTTTCTGCTGGGTGTCACCCGCGGGGAGATCGAAGCGGCCGACGCCGTCGACGGCGTGCTGCGTCGCGTGGAGATTCCCGCCGACTAGGTGTGTGCGGAGTCATAACCGCCCGCGGTGCCGGCCTGCTTAACAGATGATAAATTCTTCAATTGTTAAATCGTTAAACTCCGAGCGAGGTCTGGTGTCGCAGCCGCTGTACACGCTGAAGGCAGAGTTCTTCAAGACGCTGGGTCACCCCGCCCGGGTCCGGATCCTGGAGCTGCTCTCCGAGCGCGACCACACCGTGGCCGAGCTGCTGTCCGAGGTCGGCCTGGAAGCCTCCAACCTGTCCCAGCAACTTGCCGTGTTGCGCCGCGCGGGCGTCGTCACCGCTGCCAAAGAGGGCAACAGCGTGACCTACTCGATCACCTCGCCGCTGATCGCCGAGCTGATGGCCGTGGCGAGACGGGTGCTGACCGGGCTGCTCAGCGGCCAGGTCGCCATGCTCGAGGACTTGCGCGAATGAGCTGGCTGGGCAGGATATTTCGGCTGGGCCGGGTCGCCGAAAGCGCCGGCCCCCGGCCGGATACACCGGCGGCGCCACCCGCCGGAGTGGCTGGATCGCTGCAGATCCGGCACGTCGACGCCGGTTCCTGCAACGGCTGCGAGGTGGAGATCGCCGGGGCGTTCGGACCGGTCTACGACGCCGAGCGATTCGGCGCCCGGTTGGTGGCGTCGCCGCGGCACGCCGACGCGCTCCTGGTCACCGGAGTGGTGACGCGCAACATGGTCCAGCCGCTGCGCAATACCTTGGCAGCCACGCCGCAACCGCGGGTGGTGATCGCCTGCGGCGACTGTGCCATCAACCGGGGGGTGTTCGCCGACGCCTACGGGGTGATCGGTGCGGTCGGTGAGGTGGTCGCGGTCGACGTCGAAATCCCCGGCTGCCCACCTTCGCCGGACCAGGTGGTCGCGGCTCTGCGGTCGGTGACGGGGCGGTGACGCGACCGTTGTCCCACTCGGGGACGGGTGCGGCCCTCAGTGGTGTGGCGACGGCTGGAATCGGTGCCACCGGGGTGGTGCTGGGGCTGGCCGCGCTGTCCGGCGGGCAGACCCGGGTGCGCGTGCCCTGGCTGCTGCCGCTGTGCGGCGTGGAGTTCGACGTCGGCCGGTTGGGCGGCTACTTCATGGCCCTGACGGGCGCGGTCGCTGTCGGCGTCGGCATCTACAGCATCGGATACCTGCGACGTGAGCGGCTCGGTCGCGTCGCACAGGTGACGCTGCCGCTGTTCGTCGCGACGATGCTGCTGGTGCCTGCCGCGGGATCGGTGAGCACCTTCTTGCTGACCTGGGAGCTGATGGCACTCACGTCGCTGATCCTGCTCGCCACCGATCACCAGCGCGCCGAAGTCCGCTCCGCCGCAGTGTATTACGTGGTGCTGACACAACTCGGTTTCGCCGCGGTGCTGCTCGGACTGATGGTGTTGGGCGCGGCAGCCGGTACGGAGCGGTTCGCCGACATGTCCGGGGTGCCGGATGCGGCACGAACTGCGGTGTTTCTGTTGACGCTGGCGGGTTTCGGTTCCAAGGCCGGCCTGCTGCCGGTGCATGCCTGGTTGCCCCGCGCGCACCCGGAGGCGCCGAGTCCGGTGTCGGCATTGATGAGCGCCGCCATGGTCAACCTCGGTATCTACGGGATCATCCGGATCGACGTGCAGCTACTTGGTCCTGGGCCGCGGTGGTGGGGTGCGACGCTGCTCGCCGTCGGTGCCGTCTCCGCGCTGTACGGGGTGCTGCAGGCATCGGTGGCCGCCGATCTCAAACGCCTACTTGGATATTCGACGATCGAGAACATGGGTCTGGTGGTGTTGGCATTGGGCGCGGCCACCTTGTTGTCGGCGTCCGGGGCAGCTGCTGCCGCCGTTGTCGCGATGACGGCAGCGTTGCTGCACCTGGTGGCGCACGCCGCGTTCAAGAGCCTCGGGTTCATGGCCGCCGGGTCGGTCCTGGTGGCGACCGGTCAGCGCGATCTGGACCGACTGGGTGGCCTGGCCCGCAAGATGCCCTACACCACAATGCTTTTCGCACTGGCTGCGCTGGGTGCGTCCGGTCTGCCGCTGGGTGCGGGATTCGCCAGCGAGTGGCTGCTGGTGCAATCGCTGATCCACGCCCGTCCCGAACACACCTTCCTGGGCCTGGTGACACCGCTCGGCATCGGCGTGGTTGCGCTGACCGCCGGCCTGGGGGTGGCCGCGATGGTGAAGGCGTTCGGCACCGGCTTCCTGGCGCGGGCGCGGTCGGCGGGCGCCGAGCAGGCATGCGAGTCGCCCGTCAGCTTGCTGGCCGGCATGGCCGTCGCAGCGATCGGTTGTGCCGCCGTCGCCGTCGTGCCGTTCATACTCACCGGCACTCTGCAGTCGGTGCTGGACACCATCCCGCCCTTCCGGCGCGCCGACCTCACCGGCCTGGGCGTGGTGCTGCGACTGCCCGGCTTCGGCAGTTCGATCGCGCCCACCCTGCTCGCCGCCGCGTTGGCCGCGGCGGTACTGATCGTGCTGGGCCTGGCCCGCTGGGGATCGCGGCACCGCCCCGAGTCCCGGCAGTCACCGTTGTGGGCCTGCGGATCCGATCAGTTGAGCCCCCGGATGCAATACACCGCAACAGCTTTCGCCCAACCCCTGCAGCGGGTCTTCGAGGATGTGCTGCGGCCCGACACGGGCATCGAAGTGACCCACCTGGAAGAGACCCGCTATCACGTCGAACGCATCGCCTACCGCGCCAGAATCTCCGACGCCATCGAGGACCGGCTGTACGCGCCGGTGTTGGCCGCCGTCACGGCGTGCGCCGAGGCGGTGCGGCGCGCCCACAACGGCAGTGTCCACCGCTACCTGGGCTACGGCGCGCTGGGCGTGCTGGTCATCCTGGTGGTGGCGCGTTGACCGCCGTGACCGCGCTGTCCGTGGCGGCCGGTGCAGCACAGATCGGTGCCGTGCTGGCCGGAGCGCCGCTGGTGCTCGGATTGATGCGCCAGGTCCGGGCGCGATCGGAAGGTCGTTGCGGCGCAGGCGTTCTGCAGCCCTGGCGCGACCTGCGCAAGTTGTTGCGCAAACAGCAGATCACGCCCGAGGGCACTACCTGGGTCTTCGCCTGCGCGCCAGTGGTGTTGGCGGCCACCACCGTGCTGATCGCTGCGATCGTTCCGCTGGTGGCGATGGGTTCGCCGCTGGACCCGGTCGCCGATCTGTTCGCGGTCGTCGGGTTGCTGTTCCTGGGCACCGTCGCCCTGGCGCTGGCCGGAATCGACACCGGCACCGCCTTCGGTGGGATGGGCGCCAGCCGCGAACTCACTATCGCGGCGCTGGTGGAGCCGACGATCCTGTTGGCCATTTTCGCGTTATCCGTCCCCGCTCATTCAGCCAATCTGGGTGCGATCGTCGGCTTCACCCTGGGCAATCCCGGGACGGTGGTGTCGTTGACGGGCGTCCTGGCGTTCGTCGCGCTGGTGATCGTCGTCATCGCCGAGACCGGACGCCTGCCCGTGGATAATCCGGCCACCCACCTGGAGCTCACCATGGTGCACGAGGCTATGGTGCTCGAATACGCCGGGCCCAGGCTCGCTCTCGTGGAGTGGGCCGGCGGCATGCGGCTCACCGTGCTGCTAGCGCTGCTGGCGAATCTGTTCATCCCGTGGGGGATCGCCGGAGAAGACCCGACGCTGCTCGGAGTCGGGATCGGCATCGTGGCGATCAGCGTGAAGGTCGCCGTCGCCGCGGTGGTGCTGGCCGGCGCGGAGGTGTTCATCGCAAAGCTGCGACTGTTCCGGGTTCCTGAATTGCTGGCCGGTTCCTTCCTGTTGGCGCTGTTGGCCGTCTGTTCGGCGAATTTCTTTGCGGCGCAGGGGTGATGACGTGACCGATACTTTTGTCGAGGTGCTCGACCTGGCACCGGGTGGGCTGGTGCTGGCCGCGGTGTTGATCGTCTGGCGACGCGACCTGCGTTCCATCGTGCGGCTGCTGGCGCTGCAGGGCGTCGCGCTCGGCGCCATCCCGGTGATTCTTGCTGTGCGGCAGCATCATTGGGAGCTCCTCGCGGTCGGGGTGGCGCTGATCGCGCTGCGCGGGGTGGTGCTGCCGGTGCTGCTGGCGCGTGCACTGGGCGCCGAGCAATATCACCAGCGTGAGGCGACACCGTTGGTGAACACCACCGCCTCGCTGCTGATGGCGGCGGTGCTGACGGTGATCGCGCTGGCCGTCACCCGGCCACTGGTCGACCTGTATCCCGACGCGGCGGTGTCAACCGCACCGGCCGGATTCGCGGTCGTGTTGATCGCTCTGTTCGTGATGGTCACCCGCCAGCACGCCATCTCGCAGGCCGCGGGATTTTTGATGCTGGACAACGGAATCACGGCGACGGCGTTCCTGCTGACCGCCGGGGTGCCACTGATCGTGGAACTGGGCGCCTCACTGGATGTGCTGTTCGCGCTGATCGTGCTGGGGGTGTTGACCGGCCGGCTGCGGCGCACCTTCGGCGGTGCCGAACTGGACCGGCTGCAGAGATTGCGAGACTAGATGACGGGCGTGATTCTGGCGCCGATACTGGCGCCCGTGCTCGCCGCGCTGATCGCGCTGGTGGGCGGATGGCGGCGGGTCACCGCCGTGCTGACCATGCTGTCCGCCGTGGTCATCCTGGTCAGCGCTGTGACGCTGGCGGTGCTGACCGGTGCCCGACAGCACCTCGCGCTCGGCGGTGTGCTGCGCACCGACGCGTTGTCGCTGACCATGCTGATCGTCATCGGTGTCGTCGGCACCCTGGCCACTTGGGCGAGCATCGGCTACATCGACGCCGAACTCGCCCACGGTCATACCGACCACCGCGACGCGCGACGCTACGGAACCCTGGTCCCGGCGTTCCTGGCCGCCATGGCAGTTGCGGTGTCGGCCAACAACATCGGCGTGATCTGGGTTGCGATCGAGGCAACCACGGTGATCACTGCGTTTCTGGTGGGGCATCGCCGTACCGCCACGGCGCTGGAGGCCACCTGGAAGTACGTGGTGATCTGCTCGGTCGGAATCGCGGTGGCTTTCCTCGGCACGGTGCTGCTGTACTTCGCCGCCCTGCACAGTGGCGCCGACGCGTCGAGCGCGCTGAACCTCGACGTGCTGGCTGCCCTCGGCGCACACCTCAACCCGGCGGTGACCCGCCTGGCCGGCGGTCTGCTGCTGATCGGGTACGGAGCCAAGGTGGGGCTGGTGCCGTTCCACGGCTGGCTGGCCGACGCGCACAGCCAGGCGCCGGCGCCGGTATCGGCGTTGATGAGCGGGGTGCTGCTCTCGGTGGCGTTCTCGGTGCTGATCCGGCTGCGGCCGATCGTCGACGCCGCGGTGGGCCCGGGATTCCTGCGCGCCGGACTGTTGACCGTCGGGCTGGCCACGGTATTGATCGCCGCATTGTTACTCACCGTCGCAACCGATCTCAAACGCATGCTCGCCTATTCGTCGATGGAGAACATGGGGCTGATCGCGGTGGCCGCCGCCGCGGGAACCAAGCTGGCGATCGCCGCCCTGCTGTTGCACGTGCTGGCCCACGGCGTCGGCAAGACGGTGCTGTTCCTGGCCGGTGGGCAGTTGCAGGCCGCGCACGACTCGTCGGCCATCGACGACATCCGTGCCGTGCTGGCGCGGTCCCGGCTGATCGGTCTGGCGTTCGCTGTCGGACTCGTCGCCCTGCTGGGATTGCCGCCGTTCGCGATGTTCGCCAGCGAGGTATCCATCGCCCGGTCGCTGGCCGACGCGCGGCTGTCCTGGGTGCTCGGGGTCGCGCTGCTGCTGATGGTGGTGGCATTCGCGGCGCTGGTCGGTAAGGCGCAGCGCATCCTATTGGGCGCGCCGGACCCGGGCGCGCCGCCGATCGCCGTGCCCGCCACGGTTTCGGCCGCCCTGGTCACCGGGATCTTGGTGTCACTGGCGCTGGGCGTGACCGCGGGTCCGCTGACCGGACTGTTCACCACGGCCGCCGGCCAGTTCGGTGTGGGCTGATGCAGCCGCAGAGACTGCGCCGCGAGGTCCCTGCCGGTGAACTGGCGCAAGCCGTAGGGGAGTTGCTGGACAACGGGTTTCGGCTGGCCCTGGTGGCCGCCCACGACGACGGCGACTGCCTGCGCGTGGTCTACCTGTTGCTGGCCGCCCGGCCGGACCGCCGGGTCGAGCTCACCCTGACCACCGGTAAGAACAACCCGTCGGTGCCGTCGCTGGGACACCTGTCCATCCCGGCGGGCCGCTTCGAGCGGGAGATGATGGATCTGTACGGGGTTGTGCCCCAAGGACATCCGCAGCCGCGACGGCTGGTCAAACACGCGCACTGGCCGCAGGACTGGCATCCGATGCGGCGTGCCGCCGGACGGCCACCGGAGTTCGCGACGGTAGGCGGGTTTCCGTTCGTGGACGTCGACGGGCCGGGGGTGTACGAGATTCCGGTCGGACCCGTACATGCCGGCCTGATCGAGCCGGGCCACTTCCGGTTCTCCATGATCGGTGAATCCGTGCTGCGGCTCAAGGCGCGACTGTGGTTCGTACACCGGGGGATCGAAAAGCTCTTCGAGGGCCGGCCCGTCGACGCCGGCGTCGAACTGGCCGGACGTGTCAGCGGCGACAGCGCAGTCGCGCACGCCCTGGCGTACAGCCTTGCGGTGGAGGAGGCGCTGGGAATCGAGGTCCCGCAACCCGTGCACGCGCTGCGCGCGGTGCTGGTCGAACTCGAGCGTCTCTACAATCACGCCGGCGATCTGGGCGCACTGGCCAGCGATGTGGGTTTCGCGCTGGCCAACGCCCATGCCCAGCGCATCCGCGAGCGCCTGTTGCGCATCAACGGACGCGTGGCCGGCCACCGGCTGTTGCGCGGCACCGTCACCCCCGGAGGTGTTGTCCTGCAAGCGCTCCCGATACCGGGGAATTGCGCGCACTGGCCCGCGAGGTGGCCGAGATCAGCGAATTGACGCTGCGCAACTCCGGGATCTACGACCGGTTCGCCGAGACCGCGGTGCTGGCCGGGGCGGACGCCCGCGCCATGGGGTGCCTGGGATACGTGGCGCGCGCCAGCGGCATCGGCACCGACGCGCGCGTCGATCATCCGACGATGGCATTGCCCGTCACCACGGTGATGCGCACCGACGGTGACGTGCTGGCCCGCTACCTGGTTCGGCGCGACGAGTTCGCGGCGTCGGTCGCGCTGCTCTGTGCCGTGCTCGAGCAGCGGGACGGCCCGCTGCGGTATCAGGCGTCGCTGCCCGAAACCGGCGGCAGCGGCGTCGGGATCGTGGAGGGGTGGCGCGGCACGGTGGTGCACCGGGTCGAGATCGACGCCTCCGCCGGGGCGATCACGCGGTGCAAGGTGGTGGACCCGTCCTGGTTCAACTGGCCGGCCCTGCCGGTCGCGATGGCCGACACGATCGTCGCGGACTTTCCGCTGGCCAATAAGAGTTTCAACCTGTCCTATGCCGGCAACGATCTGTAGCTCCCGGGGAGGGCGACCCGGCAACCGAGGCGGTGCCCCGGTACGGCACCATAATCGGGTGGCCGAACTGGACGCCGATCCCGATCTGCTGATCGACTTCAGGAACGTGTCGCTGCGCCGGGGCGGACGCACGCTGGTGGGCCCGCTGGACTGGGCGGTCGAACTCGACGAGCGCTGGGTGATCATCGGCCCGAACGGGGCCGGCAAGACATCGTTGCTGCGCATCGCCGCCGCCACCGAGCACCCGTCGACCGGTGTCGCGTTCGTGCTGGGGGAGCGGCTGGGCCGCGTCGACGTCTCCGAACTGCGATCGCGGATCGGCCTGAGCTCGTCGTCGCTGGCGCAGCGGGTGCCCGACAACGAAGTGGTGCGTGACCTGGTGGTCTCGGCCGGCTATTCGGTGCTGGGGCGGTGGCGGGAGGCCTACGAGGAGCTGGACTACCGGCGCGCGCTGGACACCCTGGAGAGCCTGGGCGCCGAGCACCTGTCCGACCGCCGCTACGGCACGTTGTCCGAGGGGGAGCGCAAACGGGTGCTGATCGCCCGCGCTCTGATGACTGACCCCGAACTGCTGCTGCTGGACGAGCCCGCCGCCGGCCTGGACCTCGGGGGCCGTGAGGAGCTGGTGGCGCGGCTGACCGACCTGGCCGCCGACCCCGACGCGCCGGCGCAGGTGCTGGTGACTCATCACGTCGAAGAGGTGCCGCCGGGTTTCAGTCACTGCCTGTTGCTGTCGGAAGGGCAGGTGGTCGCCTCGGGTCTGCTGCCGGACGTGCTGACCGCCGAGAACCTGTCCGCGGCATTCGGACAGCGGATCGCGCTGGACGTGGTGGACGGCCGGTACTTTGCGCGCCGGGTCCGCGCGCGAGCAGCCCATCGGAGACAACAGTGAACGAACCACAGGTGCCCCTGACACCGCGCCCGGCGTCGACGGTGATGCTGGTGCGCGATGCGCCCGCCGGCCTGAACGTCTTCCTGATGCGCCGGCACTCGCAGATGGAGTTCGCCCCCGGGGTGATCGTCTTTCCCGGCGGCGGGGTCGACGACCGCGACCGCAACGCCGATATCGGCTGGGCGGGACCGCCGCCGCAGTGGTGGGCCGACCGGTTCGGCATCGCCACCGACCTGGCTGAGGCGCTGGTCTGTGCCGCGGCGCGGGAAACCTTCGAGGAGTCCGGTGTGTTGTTCGCCGGGCCGGCCGACGATCCGGACGGCATCGTCGGCGACGCCTCGGTGTACGGCGACGCTCGTCGTGCCCTGGCCGACCACACGCTGTCCTTCGCCGACTTCCTGCGTCGGGAGAACCTGGTGTTGCGCGCCGATCTGTTGCGGCCCTGGGCGAATTGGGTGACCCCGGAAGCCGAGCGCACCCGGCGCTACGACACCTACTTCTTCGTCGCGGCGCTGCCGGAGGGACAGCGCGCCGACGGCGAGAACACCGAGTCCGACCGGGCCGAATGGGCGCTGCCGCAGGACACCATCGCCGATTTCGAAGCCGGCCGCAACGTGCTGCTGCCGCCTACGTGGACGCAGTTGGACGCGCTGGCCGGTCGGACCGTCGCCGACGTGCTGGCCGTGCAGCGGCAGATCGTCGCGGTCCAGCCGCTGCTGGAAAAGCGCGGCGACAACTGGGTGTTCGAGTTCTTCGACTCCGACCGTTATCACCAGGCACGCACAGCGGGCGGCTTCATGGACTGGCCGCTTTGAGCGAATTCGTGAGCGTGGTGGTCAGTGACGGCTCGCAGGATGCCGGGCTGGCCATGCTGCTGCTGTCGCGGGCACCGACCAACGGGCTGACCCGGCAGGTGTACCGGGAGATCATCGCCGCCGCCGACGAACTGGGCCGCCGCGACGACGTCGCCGCGGTGATCCTGTTCGGTGGTCACGACATCTTCACCGCCGGTGACGACATGCCCGAGTTGCAGACCCTGGACGCCGCCGAAGCCGGTACCGCAGCACAGGTCCGGTGCGACGCGATCGACGCGGTTGCCGCCATCCCCAAACCCACCGTCGCCGCCATCACCGGCTACGCGCTGGGCGCCGGCCTGACGCTGGCCCTGGCCGCGGACTGGCGGGTGAGCGGCGACAACGTGAAGTTCGGCGCGACCGAGATCCTGGCCGGCCTGGTGCCCGGCGGCGGCGGGATGGCCCGGCTCACTCACGTCGTCGGCTCCAGCCGGGCCAAGGAACTGGTGTTCAGCGGGCGTTTCTTCGACGCCGAGGAGGCGCTGGCGCTGGGCCTGATCGACGACATGGTGGCCCCCGACCACGTCTACGACGCGGCGGCGGATTGGGCCAGACGCTTCCTGGACGGTCCGGCGCCGGCTCTGGCAGCGGCCAAGGCCGGGATCAACGACGTGTACGGCGCGCCGTCGGAGGCCGAGCGGTTGGCCGCCGAACAACGCCGGTACGTCGAGGTGTTCGCCGCTGGTCAGGGCGCCCGGACCACGGGCAGTCACCGCGCCCGTTAGGCTGCCCTGCATGACGAGGAGTACTGAGGTCCCCGCGCCCAATCCGCACGCGACCGCGGAGCAGGTGGCCGCCGCACGTCACGACAGCAAACTCGCCCAGGTGCTCTACCACGACTGGGAAGCCGAGAGCTACGACGACAAGTGGTCGATCTCGTATGACCAGCGCTGCATCGACTACGCGCGCGGCCGATTCGACGCGATCGTGCCCGACGAGGTGATCAACGAGTTGCCGTACGACCGCGCCCTGGAGTTGGGTTGTGGCACCGGCTTCTTCCTGCTCAACCTGATCCAGGCCGGCGTGGCCCGCCGCGGATCGGTCACCGATCTCTCGCCCGGCATGGTCAAGGTCGCCACCCGCAACGGCCAGTCGCTGGGTCTGGACATCGACGGTCGCGTCGCCGACGCCGAAGGCATCCCGTACGACGACGACACCTTCGACCTGGTGGTCGGGCACGCCGTCCTGCACCACATCCCCGACGTCGAACTGTCCCTGCGCGAGGTGATCCGGGTGCTCAAGCCGGGCGGACGGTTCGTGTTCGCCGGGGAGCCGACCTCGATCGGCAATGTCTACGCGCGCGAGCTCTCCACGTTGACGTGGCGGGTCGCCACCAACATCACCAAGCTGCCCGGCCTGGCCGGCTGGCGGCGACCCCAGGAGGAGCTCGACGAATCGTCGCGGGCCGCGGCCCTGGAAGCGGTCGTCGACCTGCACACCTTCGCACCGGAAGACCTCGAGCAGATGGCCGCCAACGCTGGCGCGGTCCAGGTCGAGACTGCCAGCGAGGAGTTCACCGCGGCCATGTTCGGCTGGCCGGTGCGCACCTTCGAGGCCTCGGTGCCGCCCGGGCGTCTGGGTTGGGGTTGGGCGAAGTTCGCGTTCAACGGCTGGAAGGCGCTGAGCTGGGTGGACGCCAACGTGTGGCGCCACGTGGCGCCGAAGGGGTGGTTCTACAACGTGATGATCACCGGGGTCAAACCCTCCTGAGCCTTTTCGACCTGGACGCCGTCCGTTATCTGCGGTCGGAGTCCGGTGCCGCCGCGCTTGCGGTGGTCGCCGAACTGGAGTTGAGCGACGCCACCCGGATCACCGATGTCTCCGCGGTGCGCGCCCGCTTCGGTGACCGCGCTGCGGTGCTGGTGGAGACGACGCTGCTGCGCCGCAAAGCGCAGCAGAAGCTGGGCGCGCTGGGCGATGTCGCGGGCTGGCTATGCACCGACGAGGCGTTGCAGCAGGCCACCGCGGCACCCGTCGCGCTGCACCGGGCCGCCCGCCTGGCCGGGCGCGTCGTGCACGACGTGACCTGTTCCATCGGCACCGAGCTGGCTGCTTTGCGCGGTGTGGCGACGCGGGTCATCGGCAGCGACATCGACCCGGTCCGGCTGGCCATGGCCGGCCACAACCTGGGTGAGCACGCCTACCTGTGCCGTGCCGATGCGCTGCACCCGGTCAGCCGCGACGCGGCCGTCGTCGTCGACCCGGCGCGGCGCGGTGGTGGCCGGCGCCGATTCGACCCCCGCGACTACCAACCGGCGCTCGATCAGGTGTTGCAGCGTTACCGCGGCCGGGATCTGGCCGTGAAGTGCGCGCCGGGAATCGATTTCGACCAGGTGGGCCGGCTCGGGTTCGACGGCGAGGTGGAGGTGACCTCCTACCGCGGTTCGGTGCGGGAGGCCTGCCTGTGGTGGGGCGGGCTGGCCGAGGCGGGCGTGCGGCGCCGCGCCACCATCCTGGACCGTGCCGAGCAGATCACCTCGGCCGACGCCGAGGACTGTCGGGTCCGGCCGGTAGGGCGGTGGATCGTCGACCCCGACGGCGCGGTCGTGCGGGCCGGGCTGGTCCGCCACTACGCCACCCGGCACCGGCTGTGGCAGCTCGACCCCGACATCGCCTACCTGTCCGGAGACCGACTGCCGCCGGGCGTACGGGGGTTCGAGGTGCTCGAACAGGTGGCGTTCGACGAGCGGCAGTTGCGCCGGGCGCTGTCCGCGCGGGACTGCGGCGCGCTGGAAATCCTGGTCCGCGGTGTCGCGGTGGATCCCGACGCGTTGCGCCGCCGGATGCGGTTGCGGGGCGGCGAACCGCTGTCGGTCGTCATCACTCGCATCGGTGCGCGGGCCGGCGGCGCCGCGGTGGCATACGTTTGCCGGCCCTCCCGGTAACGCCGGGTACGCTGACGGCGATTATCTCGATATGGCATCACCGCCATTTTGATCTCGAGGACAGTGACGACGATGCGTTATCTAGTTGCCGCCGCGACGCTGGCTGTCGTGGCGCTGGCGGGCTGGCCGGCCTCCGACACCGCCGCCGCGCCGCCGTCGTGCGCGAGTCTGGGTGGCGCGGTCGAGGGCGCCCAGATCTGCCACATCCACCAGTCCGGTGCCACCTACACGCTGGACCTCACGTTCCCCGTCGACTATCCCGACCAGCAGGCGCTGACCGACTACATCACGCAGAATCGCGACGGCTTCGTCAACGTCGCGCAGGGATCAGGACGGCGCGACCAGCCCTACCAGATGGATGCCACCAACGAGCAGCACAGCTCCGGCCTGCCGCCGCGCACCCGCAGCGTGGTGCTGAAGTTCTTCCAGGACGTCGGCGGGGCCCGGCCGTCCAACTGGTACAAGGCTTTCAACTACAACCTGAACACCAAGCAGCCGATCACCTTCGACACATTGTTTCCGCCGAACAGCAATCCACTGGACGCCATCTTCCCGATCGTGCAACGCGAACTGGAACACCAGAGCGGGATGGGCGGGGGAGTGTCGCCCGGGGCCGGTCACGACCCGACCAACTATCAGAACTTCGCGATCACCGACGACGCCGTGATCTTCTACTTCGCCCAGGGCGAGCTGTTGCCGTCGTTCGCCGGCGCCACTCAGGTCCAGGTGCCGCGCAGCGCGATCCCGCCGCTGGCCGTCTAGGTCCGCGGGAGCCCGGATGGGCCGCGCTGACCAGGGACGATCCCGGGCCTAGGCCGGGTCGAAGGTGTAGACCTGACCGTCGCTGGTGGTAACCACCACGCGGCGGTCCTTACCGACCGCGACCCCGACCGGAGATCCGGTGGCCGCCGGGAGCGGATAGCTGGCGGTCGTGTGTCCGTTGGTCGGGTCGAAGATCAGGACCGACATGCCGGGCTCGCCCTCATGCGGGGCGGTGACCGTGTACGCCACGCTGTCACCGGCCAGCGTCGACGTCGACAGCGGAGTGACATCCTCGCGCCGCCACAGCACCTCGGCGTGCTCGCCGGCATCGCGGAAGGTGACCAGCCGGGCGTCGGGGCCACCGCCGGCCACGATCAGTCCCTGCGGGGAGACCGATGGTGGTGTCTGCGCCAGAAACCCCAGCGGCGCAGACCATTTGGGTTTGCCGTCGGCAGCATGCAGCGCCCACAACCGTTGGTCGCGGCCGTTGACGTAGATGGTTGATCCGTCCGCGGACAACACCGGACTGGCCAGCGCGCCACCGCCGACGGCGTCGCTGGTCCACTCCCGGGTGAGCTGCCCCCCGTGGTACTTCAGGCCGACCAGACCCGCTGTGGGAGCTCCCGGCTGCCACACGCCGACCACCACCGTCTCGGTGGCCGCGGAGAACGCGGGAGCCGCCGCGACCGGGCAGGCCGGGCGGGCCGGGGCGCAGTCGGCCAGCCCGCGCGTGGCGTCGGCGGGGTCGACACCCTCCACCAGATCCAGCGAGCTGCCGACCACGGCGCCCCGATGGGTGTCGAAGACCAGCAACTGGCCCAGGTGGGTGCTGACCAGCAGGTGGCCGTCACCCAAAAGCCTTGGGGTGCTGGGCATTCCGATGACAGGTTCGCGCCAGCGAGTCCACTGCGTCGGCGGAAAGGAGATGATCGCGCCCGGCTGACCGACGTACAGGTTGTCGAAGCTGTCGAAGAGCGGCCCGCCGAATCCGCCACCCTGGATCAGCCGGATGCACCAGCGCTGGCGCCCGTTGCCGATTTCCCACTCCATGACGGAGCAACCGCCGGGTGTCTGCGCATTCAGGGCGAGAAAGCCTCGCGCACCCAGTGCCGGACCGGCTGCCAAGCTGCCCTTGACCGAACGGGTCCAGCGCAGGCTGAGCTTGGTGGCACCGGCCGTCGCGGTGTAGCTGCTGTTGGCGGCGTCGCCGTACTGCGCGGGCCAGCCCGGTGCGGGCGCTGCGTTCACCCACGAATCGGTATTGCCGCATCCGCCGAGGCCGATGGTGAGCACGGCTGCTGCAACGATTGCCAGGAGACGTCGGACGAGCACTCTTTCCTTTCGGCAATCCTTCAGTGGCAAGCAGAGACCGAGTACAGGTGAGGGTAACCCGTAGCTCCACGGGTAGGCTTTCGGGCCATGACGAGCATGTGGGGAGCTCCGCTGCACCGCCGGTGGCGTGGCGCCCAGCTTAGAGACCCCCGCCAAGCCAATTTCCTGACGCTGGCGTCGCTGAAATGGGTGTTGCGCAACAAGGCCTACACGCCGTGGTACCTGGTGCGGTATTGGCGGCTGCTGAAGTTCAAGCTGCAGAACCCGCACATCATCACCCGGGGGATGGTGTTCCTGGGCAAAGGTGTGGAAATCCACTGCACGCCCGAGCTGGCCCAGCTGGAGTTCGGCCGGTGGGTGCACATCGGCGACAAGAACACCATCCGCGCGCACGAAGGATCGCTGCGGTTCGGCGACAAGGTGGTCCTGGGACGCGACAACGTCATCAATTGCTACCTGGACATCGAGCTCGGCGAGTCCGCGTTGATGGCCGACTGGTGTTATGTCTGCGATTTCGACCACCGGATGGACGACATCACGCTGCCGATCAAGGATCAGGGCATCATCAAGTCGCCGGTGCGCATCGGACCGGACACCTGGGTGGGGGTGAAGGTTTCGGTGTTGCGCGGTACCTCTGTCGGACGGGGTTGTGTGCTGGGTTCGCATGCGGTGGTGCGCGGCGTCGTCCCGGACTATTCGATCGCAGTCGGCGCCCCGGCCAAGGTGGTCAAGAACCGGAAATTGTCGTGGGAGACCTCTGCGGCGCAGCGCGCCGAACTCGCTGCCGCCCTCGCCGACATCGAGCGTAAGAAGGCGTCGCGCTAGTCCGGGTTGCCGCGGTTGCGGTGCCGCCCGCCATGCTGTTCGATCAACGGTGGTCGAATCGACAACAGATGACGGGAGCGCCAATGAAGACGCCGACCATTGCGGTGCTGAGTGCGGCCGCGGCGATAGCCCTTGGCGCGTTGGTCCCCGCGTGTGACAGCAAGGACGAAAAGGCGCCGGCTTCGTCGACGACCACATCGGCCGCCGGCTCGGGCAGCGCCAGTTCGTCGCCCGCTGCGACGTCGGGCACGGTCGCGCCCACCGACTACACGAACTTGCTGGTACCGCTGAGCGACCTACAGGCGCTCTCGGGTGACCCGCTCGAGGTCGGGCAGCCGCCCACCCCGTCCAGTGGTAACCCCGGCGTGGACGGCACGTTCCGGAATGCCAAGGGCGACAACATCATCAGTGTCAGCATCGCCGTCCTGCCGGATGCTGCGGCTGCGGTCGAAGCGATGAACGGCACGACGGGGACGCTGAACAACTGGGTGATCGACGGCACCCCCCAACCCGTGGCGGTCGGTAACGGCGGGACCGTGGTGCTGGGCACCTCGCCGGACAAATCCAAAGCCGTGACGCTGCTGGTGTTCACCGAAGGCAAGGCGTCCGTCACGCTGCATTTCGAAGGTCCCCCCGGGGACGCCGCACCTGTCGATTTCGCCACCGCGGTGGCGCAGAAGCAGGACGCGACCATCAAGAAGAACCTGCCGGCCTGACCACGGCCGGATTTCACTGGGGCTGGTCGTCGATTTCGAAGTTGAAGTTGACCCGGGGCCCGGGCACGTCGGTGACCACCACGTTGACGCCGAATGTTCTGTTGCCGTTGATGAGTTGGCACCGCAGTTTGGTGCCGACCAGACCCTTCAATTCCTCGGGACACGTGACCGACTCGTTGCGTTGCTTGTTGCGGATCATTTTGGCGACCCGATCCTGATCGATTGATTTCAGGAAGTGGTAGATCACCGTCTTGCCGTCGATGTTGGTGACGGTGGCGGTGACGTTGACCTCGTCGGGTGGGCCGTCGATCTTCATCTTGCATTTGACCTGTGCCCCCACCTTAGCCGGCAGACCGGCCGGACAGGCCACCGCCTGCGGCTTGTCGGTGCTGGAGTCGGTCATGTGCGATGCGATCTCGTTCTCCAGCACATGCCTGTCCACCTCGCGAGCGCGCGAGTCACCGTCAGACGAGTGGCAGGCGCCTGCGCCGAGCACCAGACCGGCTGCGGCGCCAGAGACGATCAACATCCGACACAGCGACTGGCTCATACCACCCTCCGGGCTCTGGCGACCGTTGAAACCGTGAACCGGCTGATAATGGCACGGCGCACAGCCTTTGCCCAAGCCTTCAGCTGATGTTGCTGTAACGCCGCAGCGCCTCGGTCCGTTCGGCGGCATGGTCGACGATCGGTTCGTGATAGCTGGCCGGGCGGTCCCCCTTCCGCAGATGCGCATCGGTCGCGGCATCCAGCTCAGGCACCCAGCGGCGAATGTAATCGCCTGCAGGATCGAACTTTTCACCCTGGGTGGTGGGATTGAACACCCGGAAGTAGGGGGCGGCATCGGTGCCGGAGCCCGCGCACCACTGCCACCCGTGCTGGTTGTTGGCCATGTCGCCGTCGACGAGTTGCTCCAGGAACCAGGCCGCGCCCCACTGCCACGGCAGGTGCAGATCTTTGACCAGGAAGGAGGCGACGATCATCCGCGCCCGGTTGTGCATGAACCCGGTCTGGCGCAACTGCCGCATCGCGGCATCGACCATCGGGTATCCGGTCCGGCCGGCTTTCCAGGCCTCGAACCGGCGCTCGGCCTGAGCGTCGGTGTCGGTTTGGATGGCGTCGAAGTCGCTGTTCCAGTTCCACCAGACGCTGTGCGGCCAGTGATGCAGTACCGCGGCGTAGAAATCCCGGAACGCTAACTCCCGCAGGTACGCTGAGTCGCCTTTACGGCGCAGGTTCAGATCCGCGACCATGGTCCGGGGGTGGATGGTGCCGAACTTCAGGTGCGCCGACATCCGGCTGGTGCCGGGCAGATCCGGCCGGTTGCGATCGGTCTCGTAACGCGAAATGCCGTCGTCGATGAATGCCGACCACTGCGAGAGTGCGGCCGCTTCACCGGCTTTCAGGTCGAGTTCGACGCCGCGGTCCGGAATCTCGCACGTCCTGATCTTGACTGCCGACGGGTCGAGCCAGTGTGCGGATTCGGCACCGGTTCTGGCTGGGTCCCGCCATCCCGCGTCGCGCCACCGGCTGAAGTACGGGGTGAATACCTTGTACGGGGTGTCGTCGTCCTTGGTGATCCGTCCGGGCGAGACGAGATACGGAGATCCCGTGGCCACCAGCGGAACCGAATCCAGTGCAGCGCGCACCTTGTCATCGCGGCGTCGGCCGAACGGCGCGAAGTCTTCGGTGATGTGTACTGCGGAGGCATCGATCTTCGTGACGATCTCGGGAATTCGCTGCTCCGGCCGGCCGCGCACCACCAGCAGGCGACCGTCGAGGTCGCTGCTGAGCTGTCGCAGTGAGTCGCCGAGGAACTGCAGCCGGCGCGGCCCGGAGGATGCCTCCAGCCGGGGATCGAGCACGAAGCAGGTGAGCACCTCGCCGGCCGCGTCGTTCTGGGCCGCGGCGGCCAGTGCCGGGTGATCGCGCAGCCTCAGGTCCCGTCGAAACCACAACAGGGTGGGCATGACGCCTCCTAACGGTTGAGTCGCCAGATGTGGGTGGACAGCACGGTGGCGAACCCGCACCACAGCGGATACGGCGCCAGCGCCAGTCCGGCGCGGGGATCAGCTTCGGCGGCGCGTCTGGCGAGATCGGTGCTGCTGGCCGTGAGTGCGGCGGCACCCAGGGCGGCGGCACCTAGTTTGTGGTGGTGGAAGAACAACCAGCTCCAACCGGCGTTGAGCACCAGGTTGATGCCCAGCGCGGTGGCGTACCGGCGGGCCTTGTCCGGCTGCCCGGCCGCACGGAACCGGTCGATGGCCACCGCGGAGGTGGTCGCGATGTCGGTGTAGAGGGCGGTCCAGGCCACCGGGAACACCACGCTGGGTGGCTGATAACGCGGCTTGCGAATTCGGGCGTACCACAACGGCGTTCGGCCCGGACTTGCGATGGCGCCGGTGCCGGCCGCCGCGGCGACGGCCAGTCCGGTCCCGGCCAGAGTTGACTTATTCACGTTGATTCCCTTCGGTTTTGACCCTCGACGTCGGGTCGGGTTCGCCAGACGGCCGCCGGCCACCAGATGCGGTCCCCGCTCAGCGCGAACAGTGCGGGGATAACCAGCGTGCGCACGATGAAGGTGTCCAGCAGAATGCCGAGACCGACGATGATGCCCAGTTGGGTCATCACGATCAGCGGCAGCACGCCGAGCACGCAAAAGACCGCAGCCAGCACAATTCCCGCGCTGGTGATCACCCCGCCGGTGGCCGACACGGCACGGACCATTCCGTCCCGGGCCCCGTGGCCGGCGGCCTCCTCGCGAGCGCGGGTGACGAGGAAGATGGTGTAGTCGACGCCCAGTGCGGCCAGGAACAGGAACGCGTAGAGCGGAGTGGTGTTGTCCAGGGCGGGAAACCCGAACACCTGCATACTCGACCAACCGCCGAGACCGAGTGCAGCCAGCGCGCCCAGGATGGTCGCCGCCAGCAACATCGGCGGCGCCAGGGCCGACCGCAACAGGACGTAGAGCACCAACAGGATGACCGTGAGGATCGCCGGAATCAGCACCGTCCGGTCGCGGGTCGCGGCATCGCGCACGTCGAGGGCCTGGGCGTCGGGTCCGCCGACCAAAGCCGCCGAGGTCACGGATTTGGTCGAATGCCGCAGTGCGGCAATGGTGTTGAATGCTTGCGGGGAGGACGGCGGGGCGTCGATCACCACCGACCATCTGCTCAACCCCGCCGCCGGAGCGCCTGCAGGTTCGGCCGAGACGACGCCGGGGGTGGCGGAGATGGCCTGCTGCACCCGGGCGGACTCTGCGGTGGGGGCGATGACTTCAGTCGGATTGGCCGAACCGGCCGGGAAATGCGCCGCGACGATGTCGAACCCGGTCACCGAATCCGCTGTGACGCGAAATTGTTCGGTCTGGGAAAGGCCGATGCGCACGGTGACCAGCCCGGTCGCCAGCACGGCCAGCAGCAGGATCGTGGTGGACGCGACCAGTGCCGGTCGACGGGCGACGTGTGCGGCAACCCGGTGCCAGAGTCCGGTATCGACGGCGGTGGTGTGGTCGGGTTGCGGGATGAACGGCCAGAACAGCCGCCGTCCGAACAGCGCCAGCAGGGGTGGCAGCAACACCAGCACCGAGACCGCGGCGACGACCAGACCGCACGCCGCGAGCGCGCCCAGACTGCGGGTGCTCGGTGTGACGGCGAAAATCAAGGTGAGCAGCGCCAGCACCACGGTGGCATTGCTGGCCACGATCGCCGGACCGGCCGTCCGGACGGCTCGGCGTAGCGCGTCGCGGTGCTCGGCGTGCAGCCGAAGTTCCTGCCGGTAGCGCGAAATCAGTAGCAGCGCGTAGTTGGTGCCGGCGCCGAAGACCAGCACGCTGGTGATTCCGGACGTCGCCCCGTCGAAACTGAGGCCGGTCATGGACGCCACCGCGGTTCCCACCGCCGCCGCGACCCGGTCGGCCAAGCCGATCACAGTCAGCGGTACCAGCCACAGCACCGGCGAGCGGTAAGTGGCGATCAGCAGGAACGCCACCACGGCGGCGGTCACAATCAGCAGGGTGATGTTGGCATTGCTGAACGCGTTGGCGATGTCGGCACCGAAGGCCGGCCCGCCGGTGACATGAGCCGAAAATCCTTCGGGCAAGCCATTGTTGGCTGCGGTGCGCAACGTGGCGACAGCATCGTGCAGGTCCAGTCCGGAAAGGCCGGCACTGATCGGCACCACCCCGATGCCTGCCTTGGCGTCAGCCGAGACGAATGCGGGCACCGGAGCCGTTGCCGGTCGGGCGACGGCACGCATCCGATCGCGGGCCTGTTCGGTCGCGCGCTGCAGCGCGGCGGGGTCGGGTGCACCGGCCTCGGGACTGCTGACCACCACGATCAGCGGTACCTGGTCGCCACCGGGAAACTGGGCGGACAGTTTGGCTACCTTCGCTGAATCCGAATCTGTCGGCACCGATGACGGCGCCTGGCTTGCCGCTGCGTTCCCACCGATGAGTGCCATGAAACCGGCCGCCAGCAGAAAGACCCCTAGCGCGAGAATCCACGAGCGTCGGGCGGTCACTGTCGCAGCGAGTCTATCCCACACCAGCCAAGCATTTCAGTCGCTGAAACATTAATCAACTGAACTGAGGGCCGAATCGCGCTATGCTCCGGATCGCCATGGATCCGCACGTGCAGGCTGACGGACGCGACGCGTTGGAGTCGCAGATTTCGGCTGACCTGCGGGAGCTGACGAACGAGTCCGACCAGATCGGCCGGCATTTCGCGGTCTCCCATGATGTGCGCCCCAATGATTTTCGCGCCCTGCTGCACATCATGGTCGCCGAAACCGCCGGCGAGCCGATGACATCGGGTGACCTGAGTCAGCGCATGGGCCTCTCGGGTGCGGCGATCACCTACCTGGTGGACCGGTTGATCGACTCCGGTCATGTTCGCCGCGATTCCCATCCCGACGATCGGCGGAAGGTCATCCTGCGCTATGCCGACCCGGGTCTGGTGACCACCCGTTCCTTCTTCACCCCCCTGCGCCGGCACACGCAGTCGGCCCTGACGGACCTGCCCGACGCCGACCTGGCAGCCGCGCACCGGGTGTTCACGGCACTGATCGCCGCGATGCGCCGCTTCCAGCAGGAGATGGGACCCCCGAAATCCTGAGTCAAGGCGTTGTCGCGCAGACAGATTCGATCAGGTGCGGTCGTCCGCGTTGAGGCTCGCAGCGAGACCTTCCGGGTCGGCGACGGTCACCGTGAGCGCCGAATGGTCCTTGAGTCCGATGACGCGCGGGATGCTCGGCTCGAAGTGGATGCACACCCCGGCCCGGGCGTTGGTCCCGAAGGTCAGTCCGTCGTCGACGAACGACAGGCGCGGCCCGACCGCGGTCCACCAGCGGTACGGGCCGGCCACGTGCGCCTCCCGCACCCAGGAGAGCGGCACGTCGACGCGAAACGGCCCGTAGCGCGCCAGGAATCGGCCGTCGTCGGTCAGTGTCACGCCCTGGCCGCCCGGCCACCGGAAGGGCAGCCAGAGCGGTGCCAGCCGGCCGTCGTAGCGGTAAGGGAAGTGCCGGCCGGGCTCGTCCTGGAATTTCATCGCACCACTCCGATCACAATTCGCGGACGGCTACCGGGCCAGTCGCTGAAGCATCTGCCGGCGCCCCACCAGGGCGTCGTCGATGAATTGCAGTGCTTCGGGCACTGATCTGACCAGTGAGAGACCGTGGTCGCCGACGATCCGCAGCAGCGGACGCAGGGCGACACCGCTGACGATGCCGCAGTAGAGGCCTGCGGTGTGGTGCTCGTGGTGCAGAGCCAGCAGGCGCTGGAAACCGTCCAGGCCCAGAAACCGCAGCCGGCTCAGGTCCAGAATGAGTGGCGTGCCCACCTTGGTGAATCGGCGCAGTTCCATGGCGCAGCGGTCAGCGTTGGCCGCGTCGACTTCGCCGTCGACGCACACGACGGTGGCCAGGCCGCGCGAATACACGAACAGGTGCGCCTCGCCGCAGTCGACGACGTAGCGGAGACGGTTTTCGGCGGGTGAATTCACAGCGTGCATCGGTGGGCCTATCGAGTGGTTTTGAGAATTAAGGGGCCGGGCGGGAAGTCTGCTCGTCCCGTGGATGTCAGCTGCGTACTCAACTGTGTACAGCGTAGCCGCAGTTGCGGAAGTGCGGCGGCCGGCGCTGCGATATATGCGCAATAACGCTGCCGCACAGCCAATTACGGAGATATGAACGCAGAGCCGACCGCCGCGGCAGTTGTCGGGGAACGATGCCGCGGCGGACGGCTCTGGGCAACTGAACGGCCCTCGGCTGCGGGGTCGGGTTCAGTCATCGCGAGCATAATCAAACTTTCTTAACCGTTCAACAAATTAACAGCTGTCCGAAGTGCCGGGTAGGGTTGATTTCGGCGCACCAACGCCCAGGGCCGAGGTCGGCCCGCTCGCCCGCAGTACTCGCGTCAGGGCTGGGTCTGTCCCGTTCGAGAGTGGGTACTACCAGATGATGGACGGTGGGGAAACGATATGTCGGTGTTCGGATCACTCGGATCGATGATCGGTCAGATCATCGAGGGTGTGGGTTCCGTGGTGGGTTACCGCCGCGGCACTGAGGAGCCGGCTTACAGCGCGCAGAAGCTGTCCGACGCCGTGGAGATCCGTACCTACGGAGCGCGCATCGCCGCGCAGACGACGGTCACTGCCGACGAGGAGGCGGCGCGCAGCATGGGCTTCCGTCGGCTCGCCGGGTATATCTTCGGGGCGAACCACGTCCGCGAGAAGATCGCGATGACGGCCCCGGTAGCGCAGCAATCCGCCGGCGCGCAGCGGACACGGAGCGGTGCGAAGATCCCGATGTCGGCGCCGGTCGCGCAGGAGTCCGCCGGTGAGGGCCAGTGGGTGATCCGGTTCTTCATGCCGTCGGCGAAGACGATGGACACGCTGCCGGAGCCCGACGACGACCAGATCTCGTTGGTCACGGTGCCCGAGCAACACATCGCGGTCCGCCGCTTCAGCGGCAGCCCGGCTCGCCGGGAGGTTGCCGCGCAGACCGCAAAGTTGTTGAACACGTTGCGCGAGTTCGGATTCGAACCGACCGACGCGCCGGCGGCATGGTTCTACGATCCGCCCTGGACCATTCCGGCGCTGCGCCGCAACGAAATCGCCGTGCCCGTCAGCGCGAGCGCCTGAGGTCCCATGTCCGGTGACCGGGGTGAGATGAGGACGCGAAAACGTCGCCACATCGACGTGTGCCTCGCCGAGGACGTGTCCTACCACCAGGTGACGACGGGGCTGGAACGCTACCGCCTGCCCTACAACGCGTTGACCCAGACCAACCTCGAGGACGTCGACCTGTCCGTGGACTTCATGGGCAGCCGACTGTGCGCGCCGGTGTTGGTGGGCGCCATGACCGGCGGTGCCGAACTGTCCGGGATCATCAATCGGAATCTGGCCACCGCCGCGCAGCGGCTCGGTATCGGAATGATGCTCGGTTCACAACGGGTGATGCTGGACAGTGCGCGGGGGGAGCGGGCAGCCGGCAGCTTCGCGGTGCGCGACGTCGCGCCCGACGTGCTGCTGTTCGGCAACATCGGGCTGTCGCAGTTCACCAAGGACGCGGTGCCCGACATCGTCGGCGCGCTCGACCGGGTGGGAGCCGATGTGCTTGCGGTACACACCAATCCGTTGCAGGAAGCGATGCAGCAGCACGGCGACACCGACTTCGCCGGGTCACTGGACCGGCTGCACGACGTGGCCCCGATGCTGGACTATCCGGTGCTGCTGAAGGAAGTCGGTCACGGGATCGGGGCTGCGGCCGTCGCCCAATTGCTGCGTTGCACGGGTGAGCAGCCGGTGGCGGGCATCGACGTCGCGGGCGCCGGCGGCACCTCGTGGTCGCGCGTCGAGCAGTTGGTCCGCTACGGCGAGTTGCGCCATCCCGATCTGGCCGAATGGGGCATCCCCACTGCCCAGGCGCTGCTGGAGGTCCGTGCGGCGCTGCCGGAGATCCCGTTGGTTGCCTCCGGCGGAATTCGCACCGGGATGGACGCCGCCAGGGCGCTCGCGCTGGGCGCCGACGTGGTGGCGGTGGCGCGGCCGCTGCTGGGCCCGGCGATCGAATCTGCCGGT
The DNA here is from genome assembly GCF_059812325.1 of Mycobacterium sp. NGS61. NCBI lineage: Bacteria > Bacillati > Actinomycetota > Actinomycetes > Mycobacteriales > Mycobacteriaceae > Mycobacterium > Mycobacterium sp. NGS61. The sequence continues at coordinate 230,016 of NZ_JCALCL010000001.1, read as the reverse complement.
GCCGCAACGGATTGGCTGCAACGGTTCATCGACGAGCTGCGGATCTGTCTGCACGGTTGCGGTGCGGGGGATCTGCGTGCACTGCGCGGCCTCGGCGCGCGGCTCGTCATCTGAGGTATGGCCACGGTATGGCGGTAATCCTGGCTTACGGCTCGCCGGCCCTGGGGCACCTGTACCCGATGGCCGCGCTGCTCGTCGAACTCGTCGCGCGCGGCCATCAGGTGCACGTGCGCACCATGGCAAGCGAAGTTGTCACCATGCGCCGGGTCGGCGTGCGGGCCGAGGCGGTCGACCCCCGCATCGAGTCCGTAGTAGCCCACGACTGGCTGGCCGGCGGTGCTCTGGGCGTGCTGAAGAATTCGATCGACGTGCTGTGCCGCCGGGCGCTGTTCGAGGTCGACGATGTGCGCGACGCGGTCGCACGGGTGCGGCCCGACGCGCTCATCGTGGACGCGAACTGCTGGGGTGCCATCTCGGCGGCTGACGCCGGCGACATTGCGTGGTCGATCTTCTCACCGTTCACGCCGTATCTGCGGTCGCGGGGGACGCCGCCGTTCGGCCCGGGTCTGCGACCGCTGCCCGGAGTCCTGGGCGCCGCGCGCGACGCGACGTTACGGCCCGTGGTCCGCCATCTTTTCGATCGCCCGGTGCTGCCCCGGATCAATGCCCTGCGCGACCGACTGGGCGTGCGGCCGATCCACTCCGTAGACGAGCTGATGCGTCGGGCGCCGCTGCTGCTCGGCGTCGGCGGTGAGCCGTTCGAGTATCCCCACCCGGACTGGGGTGATGCGGTGCATTTCATCGGTGCGTGTGTCTTCGAGCCGCCCGCCGCGCGGGCGCCCGGCCGGCTGACCGATAGCGAGGGTCCCCTCGTACTGGTCAACACGTCGTCGATCGCCCAGGGCGATGCGAAGTTGGGTGAGACGGTGTTACGCGCGTTCGCCGATCAGCCGGTACATGTGGTCGCGACTTTCCCGGCCGGCGTCCCCGCCGATCTGTGCCGGCCGGCCAATGCCACCGTGCGCCGGTTTCTGCCGCACGGGCCGCTGCTGGATCGCGCGATCTGCGTCGTCACGCACGGCGGGATGGGAACGACGGTGAAAGCCCTCGACCGGGGGGTGCCGGTGTGCGTGGTGCCGTTTGCGCGCGACCAGGCCGAAGTCGCGCGCCGGGTGCAGGTCGCCGGCGCCGGCACCCGGCTGCCACCGAGACGGCTGACCCCGGCACGGCTGCGCAAAGCCGTGCTGGAAGCGGTCGCGATGGCACCGGGGGCCAAGCGGGTCGCGGCGGGATTCGCCGCCACCGGCGGCGTGCCGCGCGGCGCGGAGCTGGTCGAACAGCGGCTGCTCTCAGCCGCGCGGCGCGGCGCTGCGGGCCGACCCCTGCCGTCGTCGCGGACGTGTGCCGTCGCGTCCGAGCTCGGCTGAGGCATCCGGCTTGCGCAACTCCTCCTCGAACGTCGACATCGCCGCGAGCATGCTTTGGAAGACGCGGTGTGCGGCGGTGAGGTCGGTATCGCTCAGGTCGGCCATGGCCGCCCGCAGATGAGCGCCGAGTGGGGTGAAGAATGCGTGGGCCAGCGTCATTCCGCTGTGCTCGTAACGCAGCAACCACTTGCGCCGGTCGTCGGGGTCGGGTTCGCGCCGGATGTGTCCCGCCTCGATCATCCGGTCGACGAGATAGGTGATGGCCGGCGGCGAGACGTTCATCCGCTGCCGTAGTTGCGCCAACGTCAGGGGCTTTCCTGCGGTTTCGGCCACCATGATGTGCAGCAGGGCGTGAAAATCGCTGCTGCTGACGTCGTTTGTCCGCGCGAAGTGCCGCCCTATCCGATCCGATTTCGCGGTGATCGCCCGCATATCGGCCGACAGCAGCTTCTCCAACTCCGCCCGCGCGGGCGCAGCCTCATTGGCGCGGTTTTTCGTCAACGACCTGGATCCTCCATCAGATGCTTAGGGTACGCGGTCTGAGCAGGGCAGGTGGGTGCGGCGCAGGTCCGGACGCTATGTCCGGGTCGGGTCGTGACCCCAGTTCATCAACGAGTAGCGCCACCGCGAGTCCTCGATGCGGCCCTGCGGGCGCTGCGCCAGGTGCCGTTTGGCGTAGCCGAGCACCTTGCGCATGTGCTTGTAGTCGTCGTCGTCGAGGTCGGCCCGCTTGGTGCGCAGGATGTCGACGATCCGCCGACCGCTGGCGTGACCGGTGGCCTCGCTGCTTTGTCGTTTCTGGCCCACGGAGCGTGATTCGTCTGAGTCAAGCCACTTCTCGAGCTCGCGTGCCGTCATGTTGACGGTCTGCTTGAACTCCTTCCAGGTGGTTTCGTTGTCCTTGGCGGCCATCACTTGCCTCGTCGCTTCAGCGCACCGGGCTTGTGGACGGCGTCCTTTCCGGTCTTGTCACTGCGAACCTTGTACTGCGGCTCGTCCTTGGACGCCTTGACTTTTCGGCCGGCCGTCTCGGTCTCCGACGTGATCTTCTTCTCGACCTTGCCTTTGACGTTCTGCCCGTGGCTCTTCCACTCGACTTTGTCACCTTTGCTCAATCGCTTGTCGCTCAATTCAATTCACATCCTCCACTGGCGATTTCCGGTCGGATACCCAGCTCCGGTTCGGTGAAACTGATCGGCGGGCCCGGGTGTGCGCAACACCCAGTGCGATCCAGGAGACCGCGGCGGCGACGAAGGCCAGCAGTTGGGCAGTGCCGGTGCGATGTGCGGGGTACATGACCCCCGCGACATAGCGATCGGTGAAGCCGGTGGTAGGCAACGAATCCATGCCGGCCCGGGCCCTGGCCCACTCTTCCAGGGTGGTCAGGGGACAGGGATAGTTGCGGGTGACCACCGCCGCTCCCCAGCACACCGTCGGCACGTGCAGCCACAGGGTGCGTCGCCACCGCAATGCCAGAAAGCCACCGCTGGGCAGATAGAGGAGATAGGCCAGATGCGTGGCGACGGTGCAGACCACGAGGGCCGAATATGCTTTTCTCATCGCAGCTTCCCGGCGGGCTGGGGGCAGACGTCAGCCGGCGCTGTCATGGCGCAACCGATAGCGGCGCTCGGCGTAAGCGAGGTCGTCGCGCCACAACCGGTTCGCTGCGTGGCGCATCAACGGAGTGATCAGCGGCGCGACCTTGAGTGCCGCCTGGAACCCGGGACGCTGGGACTGGGCGACGACAGCTTCGATCACCGCGACACGGGGCAGCCCGTCCGTACCCGAACCGATTGGCGTGGCATGTGTTTCGACCACGCTACCGGCGCCCTCGCCCTCCACGATGCGCATCACGATGGTGCGCGCGTCCGGACAGCTGAATTCGGCGATCGTCGGCACGCCCAGCCGTCCGATGCGGAAGGTGACCGAGACCAGGAAGCGGTCGTCTTCCTCGGTCGGTGTGGTGAGCACCTCGAGCTGGGTGAACGAATAGGGGTGAAACCAGCTGCCGTGCCACGGGTCGAGCCGGTTGGCGATGATGTCGCACGGCTCGCAGGTGCCGACCAGCCGGGTAACGGCCGGCAGGGTGTCGCCGGTGGGCCGGGCGGGCACCACCGGCATGTCCCGCGGCGCTTCCCCGCCCACCGAATCCAGCCGCACCCAGGCCAGCACACCGTCGTCGAAGCTGGGCAACGGTGCCCAGCCGAACTTGCAGGTGCTGCCGTCGAGGGCCAGCCCGTGCCAGCGGCAGAACAACACCCCGTCGGAGACGGTCCCGGTGGCCAGCTCGGCACCGAGGTGCGGGCAGCTGCCGGGTCCGACCCGCAAGAGACCCCGCCGATCGCGCCAGGCGACGATCTCGACGCCGGCGACGCGCGCGCCGTGGGCGCGACCGGTGCGCACGTCGCGACTTGCCGCGAAGACATACCAGTTGCCGGTCGCCCGGCGCTGGGATCGATCCAGCGCGTCCTCGATGATGCGGGGCTGCGCCTGGCCGTAGGTCGGTCGTTGGCGCGTCCACGGCGTAGGTGGAATCACTTGCAGCGGCCAATCTTTCGGCCACCGACGGCGGATCTGGTCACCGGCGCTCATGGCCACCTGCGTCCCTGTCGGCCCGCGAGCGACCGCAGCAGCGCCGATCGGCCGCGGACCGGCACGGTGCACAGTTCGTGGCCGTGCAGGCCCCAGTGCGCAAGCAGGTGGTTGGCCGCCAGCCAGCCGGTGGTGGCGGCGCGCTCCATCAACGCCACCGGCAGGTCCACCCGGATCCCGTCACCGGCCAGCGCCAGCCCGGGCTGCGGGGTGACGACCGTCGGCCGTCGGGTGTAGGTGCCCGGGGTGAACAGCGGGCAGTCGCTGCGCCGCAACACCTGCTGATGCACGATGCCGGCCGCGGCGGTCTCGGGATACAGCTTGTGCAGCTGGCGGATTGCGTCGTCCGTGGTGAACGTCGGATCCATTGCATAGCAGTGCAATTCGACTACGGATCCGTTGTTGTCGCGGGCCCAGCCGGCGGCCTGGCTTTCGTAGCGCTCCAGCACGCTGATGTTGTCCAGCGGGGGATGACCGGACGTCCCGAGGAAGGGCGGTCGGTCGGCGCGGACCGGGCGGTTCAGCCAGAGGCGGTGCACCACGAACGGGGGAGCGGTACGCAACCGGCGGATCTGGCTGCGCCACAGTTCGCTGCCCAGCTCGTTCGACCCGGCCACAATGTGCTGCAGCCCGCGCACGTCGGCGGCCACGACCACCCCGTCGGCATCGAGCGGATCGGACGAATCCGTGTGCACGCGATACGCTTTCGGGCCGTCGGTGTCCAGGTGTTGAACTTCGGTACCGAGCCGGAACCGTACCCCACGTTCACTCAGGTAGTCCCGCAGCGGATTCCACAGGCTCGTTTCGAAATTGGCGGCGGCGACGTCGAAGATCAATCCTTCGCTGGACCCCAGGAAGTAGATGTGGAACATGGTCGCCAACTCCCCGGCCGAGAGCTGCGCGGGTTCGGCGAAAAAGCTGCGCGAGAAAACCTCGAACGCGAGATGCCGTGCCGATTCCGGGAAATTGATGCTTTTCAAGAAGGTGTCGGCGTCGAGGTGATCCAGCTGGTGATAAATCTCCGGCACCGAGACGGCCGCCAGCGGCGCCGCGGCCGCGGCGTCCAGCCGCACCAGGTCGGCCAGCCGAAACGTCGGGCTGCGCAACGCGAACAGCAGTGCGTTCCACGGTGGTGTGCGGGGCAGCCCCCGGAAGGTGTCGCGCCGGCCCGCGCCGTCGATCAAGGGGTAATCCTCGACCGGTGTCAGCATGCGCAGTTGCGGATCGACCCGTCGCAGCAGCTCCCTGAGGTTGTAGTACTGGCGGAAGAAGGCGTGAAAGCCACGGTTGCAGGCCAGTTCGGCACCGTCGATCTGCTCGGTCCAGCCACCCACCCGGCCGCCGAGGTAGTGCTCTTTTTCCACCACCTCGACCGCGATACCGCGCTCGGCGAGCCCGGTCGCGGCGGCCAGCCCGGCGATGCCGCCGCCGATCACGACCACGCGTGGCTGCGCCGAAAGCGCTGTGGCGTCGGGCAATCCGGGCGAGGCGGGGTGGGTGCACCGGCGGCGATCGGTCATTGCGGTGCCCTGCCCAGGAAAGTGTGCACGATATTGCGTTCCCAGCCCGGCATGGTCTCACTGCGTACCGCGCCGAACCCGGCGTCGGACATGCGGCGCCGGAACGCGGCCGCGCCATCGAAGGCCAGCACACTGCGCCACAGGTGACGGTAGAGCGTGGTGCTGCGGGTTCGCCACAAGCCGGCCGGGATGATGATGCCCCAGCAGACGGCGTGCCAGATGCGGGTGGCGACGGCCGAGTCGCGCACCGAGTATTCGTGCACCGCCAGGGTGGCGCCAGGCTTGAGCAGGGTCGCGAAGGCGCGCAGTTGGGCGTCCGGATCGGTCAGATTGCGCAGCAGGTAAGCCGCGAAGATGCCGTCGAACGGCCCGGTGATGTCGTGCTGGCCGAGGTCTTCGATGCGCGAGTGCACGAAGCGGACGTTGGCCGGCCACGATTTCGCCCGCGCTGCGTCCAGCATGCCGCCGGCCGCGTCGACGGCGATGATGTCCGCCTCCGGAGCGGCGGTGAGCAGCGCAGCCGTCGACGCGCCGGTGCCGCAGCCGGCGTCCAGGATGCGCAGGCCACGTCCGCGGTCCGGAATGCCCATGCGGCGCACCGAAAGTCGCAGGTTGCTGTGATAGCCGGGGTTGGCGCCCACCAATCGGTCGTAGGCGTCAGCGCCGACGTCGAAGGCGGCGGGGACGTCGCCGCGGGACAGTCCCGTCTTATTCATGGTCACCCCGTTCCCGTTGCCGCTCCCACAACAGCAGCACTGCGGTGACCAGTGCGAAGCCGAACAAGAAGTCCTCGATCGGGATGTCGAACGGGAAGCGCAGGCCGCTGGTCTGTCGTTCGTTGTAGATGACGATCGGTGCGCTGAGCTTGGTGAGCCAGCCGTCGACCGGGATCTGGAAACCCAGCACGATCACCATCGACAGCCAGTAGGCGGGTCGTCGGAACAGTCCGGTGCGCAACACCGCCAGTTCCAGTGCGCACACGCCCACCACCGCGACCACCGCGGGCAACGTGTAACCCAGACCGGTCATCGGCGCCTGCTCCAGTCCAGGATCGTGGACACCGCGTTGTAGGTCAGCAAGCCGCACAAGGGAATCACCACGAAGAACAGCACCTCCTCGAGGGGAATGCGGGGCGGGACGTGGATGCCGACGATGTACCTGTCGTCATACGTCCAGATCCTTAAGGCTATCGCCACCGCATCCCACACCAGAAACACCGCGGCCACCGGCAGCAGCGAGCGGACGACCCGGCCGGCCCTGCGGTACACGCCACGGCCGAAGATCTCCAGCGGCGCGGTGATCAGCAGGCACAGGCCGAGCACCACCAGATACTGCCAGCGATCGCTCATGCGGCACCGGACCTTCGGCGCTGCGGGCCGGTCCCGGCGTGGGTGAGGCGCGCCCGCCACGACCGCAACAGTGCGCCCCCGGCGACCTGAAGCCGTCGCGTCGTTGCGACGGTCGCGCGTTGGCTGAACACCGAGAAGTCGCTGTCCTCAATGCAATCCAGGATCTCCGAGTACAGCGTCAGCGCGGTAGCCACGCACGGACGTGACCGGGGTGCCAGCAGCGGAATGCCGCCGGCGGCGAATGCGTAGATGTCCCGGGTGATCTCGTGCTGCGCTGCCAGGGCGTTGCGCACCCGGGCATCGGTGCGGCGGTGGTCGTGGCACCACCACAGCAGTTCGCGGTCCACGCCGTGCGCGGCGAGTTCGTCGGCCGGCAGGTAGATCCGGTTGCGCAGCAGGTCCTCGTCGACATCGCGCAGGAAATTGGTGAGCTGGAACGCCTGGCCCAGCGCGGCCGCGTACGGCGCGGCCTCGTCCCGGTCGGCGACGGTGCCGAGCACCGGAAGCATCTGCAGGCCAATGACTTCCGCGGAGCCGCGCATGTAGCGGTTGAGCGCGGCCCGATCGGGATAGTCGGTGACGGTCAGGTCCATCCGCATGGAAGCGAGGAAGTCCTCGAACAGATCGTTGGCGATTTGGTAGCGGCGCACGGTGTCGTCGACCGCGATGAGGACGGGTTCGTCGCGGCACCCGGCGCCGGCGAAGAATTTCTCCGAAAGTTGTTGCAGCCGATCGGCCCGCGCGTCCACATCGAGATCGGCGTTGAATTCGTCGAGGATGTCGTCGGCGTGGCGGGCGAAGGCGTACAGCGCGTGCACCGCGGGACGCTGGTCGGGCGCCAGCAACCTGGTGGCCAGGAAATAGGTGCGGCCGTGCTCGGCGGCGATCTGCCGGCAGCGCCGGTAGGCGGCGCGCAACCCGGGATCGTCGATGCCTGCGGCGTCCAATTCGGTGCGGATCACGGCAATCGGGCTTTCAGGTCGATCGTGCTCGGCGACCGGGCCGGAACCCCGGTGATGCGGTCGGCGGCCAACCGTCCGGAGATCAGCGTCGTCGGAACACCGACACCCGGCACGGTCGACGACCCGGCCAGCACCGCGTTGTCGATTCCGCGTACCAGGTTGGCCGGCCGGAAGGGACCGGTCTGGGCGAAGGTGTGCGCGAGCGCAAACGGACTGCCGGCCGTCATGCCCTGCCGGGCCCAGTCGGCGGGCGTGTCGAGGTGCAGCAGTTCGACCCCGTCGCGCAGGTCCGGCAGCAGCCGTTGCGCCACCGCCTCGAGCATGCTGTCCGCGTAGGGGTGCGCCGCGGTGGACCAATCGACCCGCCGCCGGGACAGGTTCGGCGCCGGTGCCAGCACATAGAGCAGGTCGCGATCGGCCGGTGCCAGGCTCGCGTCACTGGCGGTCGGACGAGTCACCAGCAAGGACGGATCCCGCATGACCCGGCCGTCGCGGACGATGTCGGTGAAGGTCTGCTCCCAGGCGTCCCCGAACAGGATCGTGTGGTGCGCGGTCTGGGACGGCACGGCGCGACAGCCGACGTGCAGGACCACCGCCGACGGCGCCGCGCGAAATGGCAGGATCCGTCGTGGTCGCCGGCCCAGTAGCCGGTAGGTGAGCGGCAGTTCGGTGGTCAACACCACCGCGTCGCACGGTATGCGCTGGCCGTCCTCGGTGAGTGCCGCGGTCACCCGCCCGTCGCTGCGCTCCAGATCGGTCACCGTTGTCCGGTAACGGAATTCGACACCGGCACCGGCGGCCACCGCGGCCAGTGCGTCCGGCAGTGCCCGCACGCCGCCGCGCGGGAAGTACACCCCCGAGACGGTGTCCATGTAGGCGATGACGGCGTAGACCGCCAGCGCGTGCTGCGGTGCGACCCCGGCGTAGAGCGACTGGAAGGTGAACACGCGCCGCAACTGCGGATTGCTGATATGTCGTTTGACCATCGTCTCCCAACGGCGGAATCCGCCGATGGCCGTCAGCTTGGCCAGCTGCGGAGTCAGCATGGACAGCGGCGAATCGAAGTTGGCGTCGACGAATCCGGCGAACTCGGTGCGGTACAAGTTGTCCAGCCATTGCCGCAGGGCACGGTAGCCCGCCGCCTCGCCCGGGCCGCCGAACTCCTGCACCGCCGCGGCCATCCGGTCGGCGTCGCTGTGGACGTCGATGCTGCTGCCGTCGGCGAACTTCGCCCGGTACGCCGGATCGATGTGCAGCAGCTCCAGGTGCCGGTCGCTGGATTCGCCGACGGCGGCGAACGCCTCGTCGATGATGTCGGGCATGGTGAGCACCGTGGGCCCGGTGTCGATCTGATAGCCGCCCACGTCGCGCCGGCCGGCCCGCCCCCCGGGCCAGGGCTCGCGCTCCAGCACCGTGACCTCGCGGCCGCGGCCGGCGAGATGCAACGCCGCAGACAGTCCGGAGAACCCTGCGCCCACGACGACGACGCGGTCCGTCTTCCCTGGCACCGTGCGCATCAGCGGTCCCGCGGACTCATGCCGCCCGGCGCGTGCACACGCCGGCCATCTCCGTCAACGCGGTCTTGAGCACAGTGTCGATTCCACTGCGGTCCAAGGATTTCAGTGCCGCATCGACACGGGTGGCGATCAGCTCCTCGATCCACTGCACCGCTCCGGTGGAGAAGATCAGACCGCGCCAGTAGTCCACCGCCGCGTCGTCGAGCTGGTCGACGTTCATCAGTTCGCCGAACTCGCGGCGGGTCGGCACGTCGGCCATCTCGTAGGCGGCGACCACCACGCTGGTAGCTTTTCGTTCCAGCAGATCCCCGCCGTTGGGTTTGCCGGTGCTCGCCGGTGATCCGAAGATGCCGAGGATGTCGTCGCGCAGCTGGAATGCTTCACCGACGGCGAAACCGTACTCACCGAGCCTGGTCAGCGTCAGCTCGTCACAGCCGGCCATCGCGGCGCCGATCTCCAGGGGCCTGCGCACCGTGTAGTTGCCGGACTTGCGTCTGGCCACCCCGAGCACCGAGTCGATTTTGGGAAAGTTGCGCATATCCATTGCCAGATCGGCGAATTGGCCGACGGCCAGTTCGGTGCGCATGGCGTCGTAACGGGGCCAGGCCCGCTGCAGATAGTGATGACCGAGGCCGGAGTCGCGCAGCATCTGCTCCGCCCAGATCAGGCACATATCGCCGAGCAGGGTTGCGGCGGACTCGCCGAAACGCCGCGACGAGCCGGACATGCCGTGCGCCTGATGCCAGTCGGTGAACTGGATGTGCGCCGCGGGCCGTCCGCGCCGGGCGGGGGAATCGTCCATGACGTCGTCCTGCAGCAGCGCGAACGCGTGCAACAACTCCAGGCTCGCGGTGGCCGACAACGCGGCTGCACTGGGTGGTGCGCCGCACAGCCAGCCCAGGTACATGAAGGTCGACCGCAGGCATTTGCCACCCTTGACGAACTCCAACAGGATGTTGCCGGCCACATCGACTCCGCAGTCGCCCAACTCGTCGGCGCAGCGCGCGGACACGAACTCGGCGACGTCGGCGAGCACCTCCTCGCGCAGGCCGGTCCGCCAGGTGTCGAACTGATCGATCGGAGGCAGGGTGGCCGCTCCGGTCAGGCTGGTCCGGGCCAGGCGCACCCGCGGGAATTCACGCACAGCTTGCACCGAAGCCTCCTTGTCAACGTCCGTGAGTCGCTGAACAGAACGGCTCTGATTCACGCTTCGTACCCCCTCGCCGGGAAAACAAACCAGTGGCTGTGCCCAGCCGGCGGTCCGTCCACGCTCGCCTCTGCACTCTCTTCATGGGATTAATCGTTAATTTAGTGAATGATCATCGGACACGCCAGTCGGGTCTGGCCTGCCGGTGGCGATCCGAGTCGGCGGGGCAGGTCGGACGGACGGTGCGGCGTGCTGGATTCGATGTGATCGCCGGTAACTGACGCCGAATGTGATTGCCGGAGTGGGCCGTTCAGCCTTCGGCAGGGTCTGCGTCTGCCGGCGTCGCCACGTGGTCCGGGTGGCTGTCGGTGCGCCGACGCTCCTTCATCTCGGCCTCGAACACGTGTCGATTGCCCCCGGTGAGTTGATCGCGGATCGCCTTTTCGGTCTTGTGGAAGCATCGGTAATAGCCGTCGTCGAAGTCCTCAACGACCTGGAAGCTCCACCTGCCCGGCAATATGTTGCGGCCGATCAACTCGCGGCTGATCGCATCGGCCAGCCCGAGGTCTCCGCTTTCTCGCAGCAGTTCCACCGCGGCATCCAGCTGCAGGTCGGCGTGGCCGATGAGCTGGTGGAACGAATACAGGTGGCCGCGGGCCCGCTCGATGGTCTCGAGTGCCTCGGAGACCTTGCCGGCGGCTCGCACCGCGGCGTCGGGGGTGCCCGGCGGACGACGATCACACAAACCCATTACCTGCTCCCCGGGTACGACGGCATGCCATCGACAGTAATAGTCGAAGCGCGATGCGCTGTTTCGCGGCGGCCGACCGGGGAACACCTCGCAGGTGGACATCTCTGATCGCCTCGCCCTGCCCTTCCAGTGGGGAGCGGCGCTTCGGCGTCGCAAAGTTTTTCACCCCACCGGCGTGCTGGCCGCCGGCACCCTGCAGCGCGTCGCTCCGGCGAGCCAGGGACTACCGGTTCCGACCTGCGCCGTGGTGGCCAGATTCTCCAAGGCTGTCGGGATGCCGGGAGCGGTTCCCGACGCGATCGGACTCGCGCTGCGCATCCCGCCGCAGGTCGACGCCGGCGGACCGTGGGACGTACTACTCGTCTCCGCCGGATCCGGTGTGCTGACCCGGGTCATCGGGCTGCATCCGGTGACCTCATGGTCAGCGCAGACACTGACCAGCCTGATGCCGCTGCGCTACCAAGGCGCGAACTGGTGGCTCAGGGCGCGCATCGTCAGTGACATCGCCGGACGCGGACTGTCACTCGAGGACGTGCGAGACAGCATCCGGAACGGCGGAATTCAGCTGCAACTCGATCAGGCGCGCGGAACCGGAGACTTCGATTCGCTGGGTCGGCTCAGCTTGAACGAACTGGAGCCTGAGTCCGAGGCTGACTTCTCGTTCGACCCGGTGCGCAACAGCGCGCCCGGGGTGGAGTTGTATCCAGGGTGGCTTGCGGGTCTGCGCAAGAGCGCTTATGCGCGCAGCCGCGAGGGCCGCGACGCGGATTGAACCTGATGCGCGAAAGGGGCCCGGCCATAGGACCGGGCCCCTTTGCTCAGCTACGTGCTACTGGTTGGCCTTCTGGCGACCTTCGGCGGCCTTGGCGCCGGCCCGAGCGGACTCGGCGGCCGCTTCCTTCTTGGCGGCCTCGCGCTGCGCGTCGGCCTTGTCCTGCTGGGCCTTGGCCTCTTGGGCCAGCTTCTCGTTACCGAAGACGAGACCGATGACCTGCTTGATCAGGCCCTTGATGCCCTCGACAACGCCACTGACAGCTTCCAGGGGTCCGCTCTTAGCCATGACTACCTCCATATATCGGTTGACTACTACCGGTGCTCGCGCGACTCTGCCGCGTTGAAACAGAGGGTTCCCGCTGCCCTCGCCCAGCAACCACGGCAAACGATGCCGCATAGGTTAGCGGTGCTTATGGCACGTCATCAGCAGGACTGACCTGGCGGCAACGTGATCGACATCTCACCGTCGGCAAAGGGCCGCCGGGCCCCGGTTTCAACATATCGGCACCGGGTACATCCGAGGCGTGAATACGACCTTGCACCGCCTCCGGCGCGGCGAGCAGAAAGTGGTACGTCTGCAGCGGCGGTTGTGGCTGATCCAACTGCTGTTCTGGCCGACGATGATCGTCGGCGCCGTGCTGGCCGTGGCGGCCGCCTGGTCGGTGTGGCAGCGCAAGACCCAGCCCCGCGCGGTGCCGTCTGCTGCGCCGGCGGACCGGCCCGAACAGGGTACGGTTGCGGGCTAACCGGTGCGACCGAGCAGGTGCCGCAGCGCCGGCTCCAGCCCGGGATGGCGGAACGGGTGCTCGGCCCCGACCAGTCGCGCCGGACTCACCCGTTGACTGGCCAGCGCGAGTTCACGCGCGCCCTGGGCGCCCAGCAGTATCCGGGGACCCAGCGGCGGCACCGGCAACACCGCCGGCCGATGCAGGACGCGGGCCAGCGACCGCGTGTACTCCTTGTTCCGAACCGGTTGTGGGGCAACAGCATTCACCGCACCGGACAGGTCCGAATCCCACAGCGCCCGGTGATAGATGTCGATCAGGTCGTCGATCCCGATCCAGGACAGCCACTGCCGACCGTCACCGAGCCGGCCGCCGAGTCCGGCGGTGAACAGCGGCCGCATCAGGTGCAGGGTGCCGCCGCGGGGGGACTGCACGATGCCGGTGCGGACCAGCACCACCCGGGTACCGGCCTGCCGGGCCGGGGACGTCGCGTCCTCCCAGTCGGCGACGACGTCGGCGAGGAACCCGTCGCCGCGCGTGCTGTCCTCGGTCAAGGGCTCGTCGCCCCGGTCAGACCCGTAGAAGCCGATCGCCGAGGCCGAGATCAGCACCCGCGGGCCGTCGGCGGTGCGGGCCACCAGCTCGGCCAGCCGGCGTGTCGGCCCGATTCTGCTGTCGTAGATGGCTTTTCGATGCTTCTGGGTGAACCTGCCGGCGATCGAGGCACCCGCCAGGTGGATCACCGCGTCGACCCCGGCGAGCAGTTCCGGGTCCGGCTCATCGGTGTCCCACCGTCGCTCATCCGGACCGTGTGCGCTAGCCCGAACCAGTCGGATGACGCGATGTCCACCGGTGCTCAGCAGCGCGGTCAACGCGGTACCCACCAGTCCGGACGCGCCGGTGACGGCGACGGTCGCCGGGGACAGGCCGTGCTCGGCCGCCCGCGTGTGCGCGGCGAGGTCGTCGGCCAACTGGCGGTGCCGGTAGACGAACATCGGGCGCAGCATCGAGGGCGGGACCGGCGTGTCCACCCGGTCGATCACCCGCGTCTGGTTGTCCCCGACCTCCTCGAAATCGTGGGTGTGTCGCCACCGCCGGATCAACCGCGGCGGTAACGAAGCCAGCCCATCGCTGGTCAGCTCGTCCACGAAACGCCTTGGCGGATCGTAGAAGTCGGCTTGATGCTGAGCCAGCCAGCGCAGACCGCCGGGCAAACCCAGCGTGGCGCGCCCGTCGGCGAGTGACTCGGCCTCGGAGATCAACCGCATCGGCGACCAGGGCGGCGAGAGGCGGGCGAAGGCGCCGGGTCGGGAGTGCCAGGCGAACACCTGGTCGCGGGGCGCGTTGACGACGCTCGAGAAAGTGAGGCCCATCTCACGACGCTACCTGCGATCCCACAGGTGTGTCGGTGCGGTTTGAGGGAACAGGACCCTGCATGGATGTACTCGGCGGTGTGCGGAACCTGGTCGACACCGCCATGGACCGGTCGGTGGTCGCGGGCTACACCCGGGTGGGGTACCGGGTCCGCAATCTCGACTGGGCGGACGACCCGCCGGCGCTGGCGCTGCGGGGCCGGACCGCGCTGGTCACCGGGGCGAATCGCGGCATCGGCAAGGCGATCGCGTCCGGGCTGGCACAGTTGGGCGCTGAAGTCCTGTTGACCGTGCGGGACCGGGAGAGGGGCGAGCAGGCCCGCGCCGAGCTCGTCGAGGCCAATCCCGATGCCGACATCACTGTCGTGGTGTGCGACGTGTCCGACCTGACGGCGGTGCGGGCCTTTGCCGCCGGGCTGGCCGGCCGCCGCCGGCTGGATGTGCTGGTGCACAACGCCGGGGTGTTGCCCGAGACGCGCACCGAGTCGGCGGACGGGCACGAGCTGACTTTGGCCACCCACGTCCTGGGTCCGGTGTTGCTGACCGAATGTCTGAGTCCACTGCTGGCCGAGTCCGCCGATCCGCGGGTCATTGTGATGTCGTCCGGCGGGATGTACACCCAGCCGCTGGCTGTCGACGATCCCGAGTACCGCCGCGGCAGATACCGTGGCGTCATCGCGTATGCCCGCACCAAGCGGATGCAGGTGGCGCTGACCCCGGTGCTGGCCCGCCGGTGGGCCGGAATTCGTTGCTATGCAATGCATCCCGGCTGGGCGGACACGCCCGGTGTGGCGGCGGCGCTGCCCGGGTTCCGGCGGGTCACCGGTCCGCTGCTGCGCTCACCCGAGGAGGGCGCCGACACCGCGGTGTGGCTGGCCGCGACCCGGCCCGCTCCACCGACCGGCCGCTTCTGGCATGACCGGCGGGTGCGCCCGCAGCACTATCTGCTGTCCACGCGCCACAGCCAAGACGCCCGGGAACGGTTGTGGCGCTACTGTGCCGATGCGATCGGACTGCAGTAGGGCACTGACCCGCCGTCAGCGATCCGGCAGGGCGTGCTCGGCGATGGGCAGCCGCGGCTGTGGTTGCCGCTCACCGCGTTTGGCCGCCAGATACACCTGAGCGGTCTGCTCGGCCACTGTCTGCCAGTCGAAGTCGGAGGTCAGGCGCTCGCGGGCGGCGCTTGCGCGGCGCTGCGCGGCCGCGGGATCGTCGAGCACGGTGCGCACCGCCCCGGCCAGCCCGGGGAGGTCGCGGGGTGCGAACGAGACCCCGGTGACGCCGTCGATCACCGCTTCGCCCAGGCCGCCGATGTTCGACGTCACCAGCGGCGCGCCCGCCGCGGCGGCTTCGAGCGCGGCCAGCCCGAACGGCTCGTAGTGGCTGGGCAACACCGCCGCGTCGGCGCGGTGCAGCAATTGCAGTAACTCGTCGTGCTCGCAGTGCCCGACGAATCGGGTTGCCTTGCGCACCTTGTGTTTCCGTGCCTGCTCGATGAGCCAGTCCTGCTGGGTGCCGGTGCCTGCGACCGTCAACGTGGTGCCCGGATGGGTACGCCTGATCCGCGGCAGCGCGGCGATGGCGTCGTGCACGCCCTTCTCGTATTCCAGCCGTCCGACGTAGAGCAGTTCGGCGGGTCCGGTCCGGGGGCGCCGCGCGGCGAACGGCCAACGCGCCGCGTCGATCCCGTTGGGGATCACCGTCGTCTCTGCCAGGCCGGGACCGAAGAGCTCGGTGATCTCGTCGCGCATCGAGGCCGAACACGTGATGAGCGAATCGGATTCGCGAACCAGCCAGGACTCCACGGCGTGCACCTGACGGCTGATGGCGCCGCTCACCCAGCCGGAATGCCGACCCGCCTCGGTCGCGTGCATCGTGGAAACTATTGGCACGTCGTAGAACTGGGCGAGCGCAATGGACGGGTGGGCCACCAGCCAGTCGTGTGCGTGCACCACGTCGGGGCGCCAGGGGCGGTCGCTGCCCGGTCTGGTGAGGGACAAGCCGGCGCGGATCATGGCGTGGCCCATCGCCAGCGTCCAGGCCATCATGTCGGTACTGAAGCTGAATTCGTGCGGGTCGTGCGCGGCCGCGATCACCCGGACGCCTTCGCTGATCTCGTCGGACGACGGATGGGTGCTGGGGTCGGTACCGGTGGGGCGCCGGGACAGCACCACGACGTCGTGACCCGCGGCGGCCAGCGCCGTCGCGAGGTGGTGCACGTGCCGGCCCAGCCCGCCGATCACCACCGGCGGGTACTCCCACGAGACCATCAGGATCTTCATGCGCAACCGCCGTCCGGCCTCGAGCGCCCCCGAATTGCCGTCTGCAGCGGCGTGTCGCCGCACAGATGAGGCCGCTCGCGGCACGGACGGCACCTCATTGGGGGAGCCTACGGGCATCCAGCGCACCGAACAGTCCGTCCGCCCGGTTCCACCCGTCGGCCAGGCGCGTTGCGGCATCGCGCCGGCCGGATGCCAGTGCCCCGGCGATCTCGCGGGTGGCATGCGCATGCAGGTGCGCGCGGTAGCGGGCGTAGTCGGCGGCAGAGTCCTTGCTGACCATGAACGGCCAGTCGCTCGACACCGTCAACAGCGTCTCGCGCAGGATCTGGTCGGCGACGTGGTCCCGGGGGATAGGTCCGTCCAGCGACGCCGTCTGGGCCAGCGCCTTGTCCACGGTGGCCAGCGCGGTGTCGACGACTTCAGCGTTGAGCTGGACCAGATCGGCCACCTTCTCGCCGTTCCACACCTGCCAGTCCTTGCCGGAACCCCAAGAGCTGGGCGGTAATTCGACCGGACCGCCGACGAAGCCCGCGTCGATCGCGTCGTGCAGCGTGCCCACCCGGATGCCGGCGGCCGGCAACGCCCGAAGCACCCGCGCCAGCCAGGTCGGTCCTTCGTGCCACCAGTGGCCGAACAGTTCGGTGTCGAACGCCGCGACCACGTGGGCCGGCCGGCCGATCCGCTCGGATTCGGACGACAGCCGGTTGCGCACCACCTCGACGAAGTCGGCGACATGCACGTCGACCGCATGGTCGGCGCGCTCCGGGTCGTAGGGCGCTTTGCCTTCCGAGGACACGTTGCGGCCGGTGACCCGGGCGGGCTTGAGGCCGGTGAGGTGGTCGTAGGTGTGGAAGTCGCGGTAGGCGGCGTGCCCGGGGTAGCCGGACTTCGGCGACCACACCCGGTAGCTGACCTGCAGGTCCCGCCCGAAGGCGATGACATCGGTGTCGGCGACGGGCCGGCCCAGCGCGGTGTCGCCGTGCAGCGAGGGGCCGTCGACCATGAAGTGGCTGACCCCGGCGCCCGCGTAGTCGTGTTCCAGGCCGGGAGCGTAGGCGCATTCCGGCGCCCAGATTCCCGTCGGGGCACGTCCCAGCCGAAGCCGAGCGTCGGCCAGGCCTTCGCGCAGCGCGAACTCGCGCAGCCGCGGTGCCAGCAGCGGCTGGAACGGGTGGGCCAGCGGGCCGCCGAGCAGCTCCACCGTGCCGGCGTCGACGAGACCGCGCAGCAACGGGCTGCCGCCGTGCCGCCACCGGGTCGCGAATTCCTCGAGAGCCGCGCCGGCCTCGGCCGACTCACGAATCCCGAAGGCGCGCAAGGCTTCCGGTGTGCAGGACTGATTGTTGGCCGATTTCGACGCCGGAATGGTCCGCACGCTGGCGGCTTCGGCCGCGCGCAGCTGCCAGTTCGCCAGCCAGTGGTACACCCCGTCCAGGCAGTACGGATCGTCGAGCTGGGCGTTGACCACCGGCGTCATGCCCAGCGTGATCAGTCCGCGGCGGTCCTCCTCGGCCAGCGTTCGCAGCACCCGGAACAGCGGCAGGTAGGCCGCCGACCACGACTGGTAGAGCCATTCCTCGCCGACCGGCCAGCGGCCGTGATGGGCCAGCCAGGGCAGGTGGGTGTGCAGCACCAGGGTGAACATGCCGGGCACCGGCGGTGGGGAGGAGGTCAACGGCGCACCGCGATTGCCACGAGGTCCAGGCTGGCGTCGATGTCGTGAGATGCGGCGCCGGCCTCGACGAGGTCGAAGTCGGCGGTGGTGACGGCCGCGACGTCGGCCATCAGTTCGGGCGACCAGGGGGCGTCCTTGACCGCCCGGTCGATCTGCGCGTCGATGATGGACCCGCCGTGCCGGGCATCCATCTCCTGCAACCGCGGGCCATGAAAGATCCCGTACTGGCCGACCTCACCGAAGCCGCCGTCCTGCAGCAGTTCGGTGAGCTCATCGGCGTTGAGCTCGCGGGTGTGGAACGGGTTGATCGGGGTGTCGCGGCCGGGGGAGAAGGTGATCCGATTCGGGGTCGAGATCAGCAACAGCCCGGACGGCCGCAGGACCCGCGCACACTCGCGAATGAACTGGCCCTGGTCCCACAGATGCTCGATGACCTGGAAGTTCACCACCACGTCCACCGACTCATCCGGCAGCGGCAACTCGGTGAGGTTGGCCTGCAGCACTTCGACCCGGGGGTATCGGCTGCGCACGTGCGCCACCGCGGCCTCGTCGTAGTCCACCGCGACCACCCGGCGGGCCGACCCCGCGATCAGGTCCGCGCCGTAACCCTCGCCGCAACCGGCCTCCAGCACGTCCTTGCCCGCGCAGCGCGGCGCCAGGCGCTCATAGACCACCTCGTGACGGCGGAACCAGTAGTTCTCGATGTCCAGGTCGGGGATGGTGCGCTCCCCGGTCAGCATCATGACCGGATCGCTCGCGGGCGGACTCCCGGCGGGAAGGTGGGGGACGAATGCGCTCATTGCTAAGGCAGGCTAATGCCTGGCACCCGATTCGCGAACCGGACAGTGGATCCAGCCGAAAGAACGTGCACTACGACCCGCTATGGTGTGAGAGCGGACCGCACAAAGTTACCCACTAGTAACATGCGCTGTGCGGTTGCGGAACACGTGACCCAGGTCTTGCAGCGTCGCTGCCGGACGCCTTCGAGGAGGACGAACCCCACTCATGACGAACATCGTGGTCCTGATCAAGCAGGTCCCAGACACCTGGTCGGAGCGCAAGCTGTCCGACGGCGACTACACGCTGGACCGCGACGCCGCCGACGCAGTCCTGGACGAGATCAACGAACGCGCCGTGGAAGAAGCCCTGCAGATCCGCGAGCGCGAGGGCGGCGAAGGCTCGGTGACCGTGCTAACCGCCGGCCCGGAGCGCGCGACCGAAGCGATCCGCAAAGCCCTGTCGATGGGCGCCGACAAGGCCGTTCACCTCAAGGACGACGGCCTCAAGGGTTCCTGCGTGGTGCAGACAGCATGGGCGCTGGCCCGCGCACTGGGCACCATCGAGGGCACCGAGCTGGTCATCGCCGGCAACGAGGCCACCGACGGCTCGGGCGGCGCCGTGCCCG
Organism: Mycobacterium sp. NGS61; assembly: GCF_059812325.1. Lineage (NCBI taxonomy): Bacteria > Bacillati > Actinomycetota > Actinomycetes > Mycobacteriales > Mycobacteriaceae > Mycobacterium > Mycobacterium sp. NGS61. The sequence goes on along the minus strand of NZ_JCALCL010000001.1, from coordinate 210,517 downwards.
CCATCATCGCCGAGTACCTGGGCCTGCCGCAGCTCACCCACGTGCGGAAACTCGCCGTCGAGGGCGACAAGGTGACGGCCGAGCGCGAGACCGACGACGGCGTCTTCGCCCTGGAAGCCACCCTGCCGGCGGTGGTCAGCGTGAACGAGAAGATCAACGAGCCGCGCTTCCCGTCCTTCAAGGGCATCATGGCCGCCAAGAAGAAGGAAGTCACCGTGCTCACGCTCGCCGAGATCGGCGTCGAGCCCGACGAGGTGGGCCTGGAGAACGCCGGTTCGACGGTCACGTCGTCCACCCCGAAGCCACCGAAGACCGCCGGTGAGAAAGTCACCGACGAGGGCGAGGGCGGCAACGACATCGTCAAGTACCTGGTCGGTCAAAAGATCATCTGACGCAACTCCACGAAACGAGAGAGCGAAAATTCATGGCTGAAGTATTGGTGCTTGTCGAGCAAGCCGAGGGTGCGCTGAAGAAGGTCACCTCCGAGTTGATCACCGCAGCGCGCGCATTGGGCGAACCGGCCGCCGTCGTCATCGGTGCGCCGGGCACGGCCGAGCCGCTCATCGACGGATTGAAGTCCGCCGGTGCGGAGAAGATCTACGTCGCCGAGTCCGAGGTGGTAGACAACTACCTGATCACGCCGTACGTGGACGTGCTGGCGTCGCTGGCCGAGTCGTCGCAACCGGCCGCGGTACTGGTTTCCTCCAACGCCGACGGCAAAGAGATCGCCGGTCGGCTCGCGGCCCGCATCGGGTCGGGCCTGCTGGTCGACGTGGTCGGCGTGCAGGAGGGCGGCAAAGGCGTGCACTCCATCTTCGGTGGGGCCTACACGGTCGAGTCGCAGGTCAACGGCGACACCCCGGTGATCTCGGTCCGGGCCGGCGCCATCGACGCCGAGCCGTCCGACGGCGCCGGTGAGGTCGTCAATGTGGACGTGCCCGAGCCGGCCGAGAACGCGACGAAGATCACCTCGCGGGAGCCTGCGGTAGCCGGTGACCGGCCGGAGCTCACCGAGGCCACCGTCGTGGTGTCCGGCGGCCGTGGCGTCGGCAGCGAGGAGAACTTCAAGGTCGTCGAGGAACTGGCCGACTCGCTCGGCGCCGCGGTGGGTGCCTCGCGCGCCGCCGTCGACTCCGGCTACTACCCGGGCCAGTTCCAGGTCGGCCAGACCGGCAAGACGGTGTCGCCGCAGCTGTACATCGCCCTGGGCATCTCGGGAGCGATCCAGCACCGGGCCGGCATGCAGACGTCCAAGACCATCGTCGCGGTCAACAAGGACGAAGAAGCGCCGATCTTCGAGATCGCCGACTACGGCGTGGTCGGCGACCTGTTCAAGGTGGCCCCGCAGCTGACCGAGGGAATCAAGGCCCGCAAGGGTTAACACTCCCCTGCGCGAGCAGACGCAGAATCGCCCCGGAACATCCTTTCCGGGGCGATTCTGCGTCTGTTCGTCATCTGACGTGCACCGACCCGTCAGCACGCCGATGCCGATTAGCTGAACGGCTACGCCACGTTGTTGGCATGAGTATCGCTTCTGTCCTCATACCCAGTGAAAAACAACGTGGTCGGGCGGCTTCGACCAGGGCGGGGTCGGCCGCCGGCCCGCACTACTCCCTTTTGCTGTCCACCGATCCCAGCCTCATCGAAGCGGCACAACGGTTGCGTTACGACGTGTTCAGCAGCACCCCGGGCTTCTCGCTACCCGCGGCCTGCGACGGCCGCGACAGTGACCGGTTCGACGAATTCTGCGACCACCTCCTGGTGCGCGACGACGACACCGGCGAACTGGTGGGTTGCTACCGGATGTTGCCACCGGCCGGTGCCATCGCCGCCGGCGGCCTGTACACCGCAACGGAATTCGATGTCCGCGCCTTCGATGCACTGCGTCCGTCGCTGGTCGAGATGGGCCGCGCGGCGGTGCGCGACGGGCACCGCAACGGCGGCGTGGTGCTGCTGATGTGGGCGGGGATTCTGGCCTATCTGGATCGCTGTGACTACGACCACGTCACCGGCTGCGTATCGGTGCCGATCGACACCGACGGCGAGGCGCCCGGCAGCCAGCTTCGCGGCGTGCGTGACTTCGTGCTCGCCCGGCACGCCGCGCAGTACCGGGTTCGGCCGTACCGGCCGGTGCGCATCGACGGCAAAGGGCTCGGCGAGATCACACCGCCGGCCCGCCCGGCGATCCCGGCGCTGATGCGGGGTTACCTGCGCCTGGGCGCCCGGGTCTGCGGCGAGCCCGCCCACGACCCGGACTTCGGCGTCGGGGATTTCTGCGTACTACTGGGCAAAAAGGACGCCGACACCCGCTATCTCAAACGGCTGCGGTCGGTTTCGGCTGTCGCGCAACTGGGCGCGGGGGCCGGCCGGTGACCCAGCTCGCCCCGGCCGGGCACTCCTGGTTGCCCCGCGCATCGTGCGACGCAAGCTGTGTACGTTCGGGTGCTTCCGTTGCGCCACAGTCGATTCGGGTTCGTCTGCGGGTCGCGCTGCGGATCGCGTTGTTGCTGTTGCTGGCGCCGGGCCTGCCGTTGCTGGGCGCGCCGCTACCCGGTCGCACGCATCTGCAGCGCGCCTACTGCCGACTTGCATTGCGCGTCCTCGGCGTGCGAATCACGGTGTCGGGCAGCCCCATCCGAAATCTACGGGGCGTTCTGGTGGTCAGCAGCCACGTGTCCTGGCTGGACATTTTCGCCATCGGTGCGGTGCTGCCCGGCTCGTTCGTGGCCCGGGCCGACATGTTCAGCGGGCCCGCGACCGGCATCGTGGCCCGCATCCTGCAGATCATCCCCATCGAACGGACCAGTCTGCGACGGCTGCCCGGCGTGGTGGACGCCGTGGCGCGCCGGCTGCGGGCCGGTCACACGGTGGTGGCCTTCCCGGAGGGCACCACGTGGTGCGGTCTGGCTTACGGGAGCTTCTACCCGGCGATGTTCCAGGCCGCGATCGACGCCGCCCGTCCGGTGCAGCCGCTGCGGCTGACCTATCACGACATCGACGGCAGCGTGTCGACCGCGCCGGCCTTCGTCGGGAGCGACACCCTGCTGCGATCGGTCTACCGGGTGGTCCAGGTGCGCCGCACGATCGCCAGGGTGCGGGTGGAATCCCTGCAACTGCCGGGTGCGGACCGGCGGGCACTGGCCCGACGGTGCCAGTCCGCGGTACGGGGACCCACCGAGACCGTCGGTCAGGGTCACGGATACGCGCTGACGGCGTAGTCGCATGGACAATGGGGCGATGGTGCTGAGTCGTTGGCCGCAGCCCGATCCTGCGGGACCCGGACAGGAATCGGTGTGGGACTATCCGCGGCCGCCGCGGCTGGACGTTTTCACCGGTTCGATAACCATCGAACTGGGTGGTCAGACCATCGCCAGGGCAACCCGTTCGTGGCGGGTGTTGGAGACCAGTCACCCGCCGACGTACTACCTGCCCCGCGAGGCCTTCGTCGAGGGCGCGCTACATCCGGCCCCCGGGGCGTCCTGGTGCGAATGGAAGGGCCGGGCCAGCTACTTCGACCTGGTGACCGCCCAACGGCAGGCACCGGGCGCGGCATGGACCTACGAGCGGCCGACAGCGCCGTTCGCCGAGATCGCGCACGCGATCGCGGTGCTGGCGGCCCGGGTGGACCGGTGCACGGTGGACGGCGAGAAGGTGACTCCGCAACCCGGCGGCTTCTACGGCGGCTGGATCACCAGCCGGATTGCCGGTCCGTTCAAGGGCATTGCGGGATCGAGCGGTTGGTAGCCGCGCAGCGGGGAAACCCCTGCAGATGCTCAGCGTGCACCGAACCATATCCGCGTCGCCCGAGGCGGCCTGGCAGCTCCTGGTCGATCTGGACGCATGGCCCAAATGGGGGCCTTCGATCAGCGGCGCCGAACTGGACCCGCTGTACTCCGAGCTCGCGCTGGGAGCAACGGGTGTGGTTCAGACATCGCTGCTGGTGCGAGTGCCGTTCCTGATCACCGAGTTCCAGCCGGGCAGATTCTGGGCGTGGAAGGTCGCCGGTATCCCCGCGACGTCACACCGCGTCGACCCGACCGAGGGCGGAGCGCGGGTCACATTCAGCGCGCCGTGGTGGGCGTCGGCCTACCTGACGGTGTGTGCGCTGGCGCTGCATCGCATCGAAAAGTTGCTACTGGCCGCCAATTAAGGTGGGCGATTGCCCATTGCACGCTGCTGGGCCAGTACTTCGTCGAGATCCTTGAGCCGGCCCAGGCCGGCCAGCGGCTGCTTCATCCGGTGGTTGCCCTGCAGCGCTTCGCTATTCCGGGACAGGAACGACCAATACCCGGCAGTGAACGGGCAGGCGTCGTCGCCGACGCGGACACCGGGACGATACCGGCAGCCACCGCAATAGTCGCTCATCCGGTTGATGTATGCCCCGCCCGCGGCGTACGGCTTGGTCGCCATCAACCCGCCGTCCGCGTGCAATGACATGCCAACGACATTGGCGACCATCACCCAGTCGTAGCCGTCGACGAAACAACGGTGAAACCAGTCGGTGACCGCACTCGGGTGCCAACCCCGTTGCAGCGCATAGTTGGACAGCACCATCAGCCTCGGGATGTGGTGCACCCAGCCGTGGTCGCGGACCTGGGCCAGTACGTCCCTGAGGCAGTGCGCTTCGACGGCGTCGGCGTCCAATTCGGCGAACCAGTCCGGGAGAGCGGCGTGGGCCTGTAATGCGTTGCGGCGGCGGTAATTTCGGCCGAAATGCCAATAGACGTGCCAGATGTAGTCACGCCAGCCGATGAGTTGGCGGATGTAACCCTCCACGCTTGCCAACGGCGCAGTGCCGTCCCGGTAGGCGTCCTCGGCGGCATAGGCGCACTGCAGCGGATCCAGCAGGCCCAGGTTCATCGGGGCCGAGAGCAGGCTGTGCGCCATGAAACGGTCACCGGCGAGCATGGCGTCTTCGTGCGGACCGAAGTGCGGCAACCGATCCCGGAGGAACACCTCGAGCGACTGCTGGGCTTCGGTTGCGGTGACGGCGAATTCGCGGGGGCCGTCGGATCCGACGAACGCGACCTCGCCGTCGCGTTCCCAGCGGTCCAGATCCGCGCGGACCTGTTCGTCGATCTCGTCCTCGTCGGGCCGCCACGGGGCGGGCACCCCCAGGGCTGGTTCGTTCTTCGGCGCGGGCTCCCGATTGTCGGCATCGAAGTTCCATCGACCGGTGACCGGTTCGTCGCCGTCCATCAGCAGATCGAACCGGCGGCGCGCGCTGCGGTAGAAGTTCTCCAGCCGCAGCGTGCGCTGCCCGCCCGCCCACCGTTCGAACTGGTCGCCGGTGGTGCAGAAGCCGCGGGCCGGCAACACCTCGACCGACGGCAGCGAACGCACGAATCGGTCCGCGGCCCACGACGTGGGCTGGCACACGCTGAGCGGGCCGTCAACCTGTGCGAGGGCTTCACGGTAGGTGCGGGTCTGCAGGAACACGGCCTGCCCGCCGAGTTCGGCGGCGCGATGCCGCAGCGCGGAGAGCACCAGATGGGCCTTGCGGCGATGGAAACGCCGTCGTTCGAACACCGCCCTGGACTCGATCAGCAGCGCGAGCTGATCGGGTCTGTCGAGGAAGTGCGGGCCGAGTTGGTCGGCAAAACACCAGCGCCGGGTTTCCCGGGCGGAGTCAGCCTCGGATCGGTCGGTCACGGAAGTTCGGGTTGCGCGGGCGGGGCTGGGCTGGGCACTTCTTCACCCTACGGCCGGCTGCGGCCGCTGCGGCCTGCGTCGTCGCCCGGACAGGCCGGTATCGTAAGCCGGGTCATGGTCTACCTCGATCACGCCGCCACCACCCCGATGCACCCCGCCGCCATCGAGGCGATGACGGCCGTCCTGGGCACCGTCGGCAACGCCGCGTCGCTGCACACCGCGGGCCGGGCGGCGCGCCGCCGGGTCGAAGAGTCCCGTGAGCTGGTTGCCGACAAGCTGGGCGCGCGTCCCTCCGAAGTATTGTTCACCGCCGGCGGGACCGAAAGCGACAACCTGGCCGTCAAGGGGATCTTCTGGGCCCGCCGCGACGCGGAGCCGGGCCGGCGGCGCATCATCACCACCGAGGTCGAACACCACGCGGTGCTGGACTCGGTGAACTGGCTGGCCGAGCACGAAGGCGCCGAAGTGAGCTGGCTGCCGACCGCGCCCGACGGCTCGGTGTCCGCCGCCGATCTGCGCGCGGAGCTAGAGACCCACGAAGACGTGGCGCTGGTATCGGTGATGTGGGCCAACAACGAGGTCGGCACGGTCATGCCGGTCGCCGAGCTGGCCGCGGTCGCCGCCGAATTCGGCGTTCCCATGCACAGCGACGCTGTCCAGGCCGTCGGCCAGTTGCCGGTCGATTTCGCGGCCAGCGGCTTGTCGGCGATGAGCGTGGCCGCGCACAAGTTCGCCGGCCCGCCGGGGATGGGTGCGCTGCTGCTGCGGCGCGACGTCAGTTGTGTGCCGCAATTGCATGGCGGCGGTCAAGAGCGCGATATCCGTTCCGGCACACCGGATGTCGCGGGGGCGGTCGGAATGGCCACCGCCGCCCGCCTCGCCGTGGACGGACTGCAAGCCAATAGCGCGAGGCTGCGCGCATTGCGCGATCGCCTGGTAACGGGTGTGCTCGCCGAGATCGACGACGTCCACCTCAACGGCGCCCTCGATCCGCTGCGACTGCCGGGCAATGCGCACTTCACCTTTCGCGGGTGTGAAGGCGACGCATTGCTGATGCTGTTGGACGCCAACGGAATCGAATGCTCGACGGGGTCGGCCTGCACGGCCGGTGTCGCGCAGCCCTCGCACGTGTTGCTCGCGATGGGCGCCGATCCGGCCAGTGCCCGTGGGTCGTTGCGACTGTCGTTGGGGCACAGCAGCGTCGACGCTGACGTCGATGCCGCGCTGCAGGTGCTGCCCGCCGCGGTGGCGCGGGCGCGCCGGGCGGCTTTGGCCGCAGCGGGGCTTTCGTAATGAAGGTCCTCGCCGCAATGAGCGGTGGCGTCGACTCCTCGGTCGCCGCCGCCCGCATGGTCGATGCCGGACATGACGTCGTGGGCGTGCATCTGGCGCTGTCAACCGCGCCGGGCGCCCTGCGCACCGGATCCCGGGGCTGCTGTTCCAAGGAAGACGCCGCCGATGCGCGCCGGGTGGCCGATGTACTCGGAATACCGTTCTACGTCTGGGATTTCGCCGAGAAGTTCCAGGCGGATGTGATCGACGATTTCGTGGCGTCCTACGCCCGCGGGGAAACTCCGAATCCCTGCGTGCGGTGCAATCAGCAGATCAAGTTCTCGGCACTGTCGGCGCGTGCATTGGCACTCGGCTTCGACACGGTTGTCACCGGGCATTACGCGCGACTCGCCGACGGCCGACTGTGCCGCGCTGTCGACCGCGCCAAGGACCAGTCCTATGTGCTGGCCGTGCTCAGTGCCGCGCAATTGCGGCACGCGGCGTTTCCGATCGGCGACACCCCCAAGGCGCAGATCCGCGCCGAGGCATCGCGCCGTGGCCTGGCCGTCGCCGACAAACCGGACAGTCACGACATCTGTTTCATCCCGTCCGGCAACACCCAGGCGTTCCTGGGCGCCCGGATCGGCGTCCGTCCGGGCAGCGTGGTGGACCAGCACGGGACCGTAGTGGCCGAGCACGACGGCGTGCACGGGTTCACCATCGGGCAGCGCAAGGGGCTGGGCATCGCCGGACCCGGCCCGGACGGCCGGCCGCGGTATGTGACGGCCATCGACGCCGACACTGCGACGGTGCACGTCGGCAACGTGGCCGACCTCGACGTGCTGGCAGTGACCGGCCGGGAGCCGGTCTTCACCGGCGGCCACCCGCCGTCCGGCCCGATCGAGTGCGAGGTCCAGGTCCGGGCACACGGTGAAATCACCAGTGCGGTAGCAGAATTGGTGGACGACGAACTCGTCGTGCAGTTGCGTGCCCCGTTGCGCGGGGTGGCGCGCGGGCAGACCCTGGTGCTTTACCGTCCCGACCCCGACGGCGACGAGGTGATCGGCAGCGCGACTATCGCGGCTACGTCCCGGGGGTCGTGATCGGGCGGCCGGATGGTCAGCCGGGCACGTTGGCAGCGATGTTCGTCAGCACGATCTCCGACACCGATTCCGGGAAGCCGCAGAAGGTGACTTCCAGCAACGCCACCGAGAGCACCCGGTAGTCACGGCCGCAGTTGCCCGGCCGCATCCGCAGCGAGTCGGCACCGGCCTTCCACTCGTCGACGAGCAGCCAGCCCATCGAACTGGCCGCGCAACTGTCGACGGTGGCCACCAACGCGTCGAACGCGCGTCGGGCGGTGTCGGTGTCGGTGTAGCTCGCCGCGCCCTCCGAGATCAACCGGCCCTGTGGCGGGTCCTGAAACGTCGTCTTGTGAAACGCCTTCACTCCCGGGCCGAAGGTGGCGGTCTCGGCGAACACGAAGCGGCACTCCGGCGGTGCGGTGGCAGCGAGGCTGTCGACGTCGACGGGGTATCTGCCGTCCATCGACGGGATGATCGTCAGATGCTCACCCGCGCCGGTGATGGCGCGCATCCGCGACTGGTCCAGCAGCACCGCGCCCGCGTCGAGCACCCCGACCGGGACGGCGCCGAACTTGGGCAACGCTTCGCCGGCCACCACCCGGGTACACGCGGCGGTCAGCAACAGCGCGCAACACCACAGCAGTCTGGCCATCTGCCACCCTTCTGCGCCAAACCTACCCGCGCGCCGCCTGTTGCCGACGGAAAATCGTGACCCGTGCAACGCACTAAACACCCCTGCCAGCCGGTGCGCAAAGTGAAGTCGAATACGGTTGGCCGGTGAGTGTTTTCGCGGACCTGCCGGTCAAGGCCACCGGGATCGGCTCCTGGCCCGGGACTGTCGCGCGCCGGGCCGCAGAGGTCGTCGTCGGCGAACTGGCGGGTGCGATGGCCCATCTGACCGAGTTGCCCGGCAGGGGAGTGGGTGCCGACCTGATCGGACGCGCGGGCGCGCTGCTGGTCGACGTTGCCGTCGACACGGTGCCGCGCGGCTACCGCGTGGTGGCGCGCCCGGGCGCGGTGACGCGCCGCGCGATCAGCCTGCTGGACGAGGACATGGATGCGCTGGAGGAGGCCTGGGAGACAGCAGGTCTGCGTGGCGGCGACCGGGTGGTCAAAGTGCAGGCTCCGGGACCGGTCACGCTGGCCGCCGGGCTGGAGCTCAGCAACGGCCACCGCGCGATCACCGATCCCGGCGCACTACGGGACCTGGCCGCTTCGTTGGCCGAGGGCGTAGCCCGCCATCGCGCGACGCTGGCGCGCCGCCTCGACACGCCGGTGGTGGTCCAGTTCGACGAACCGACGCTGCCGACCGCACTGGGCGGGGGCCTGACCGGGGTGACGGCACTGAGTCCGGTCCGCCCGCTCGACGAAACTGTTGCCGCCGACCTGCTGAACACCTGCGTGCAGGCGGTCGGCGGGGACGCGCTGCTGCACAGCTGTGCCCCGGACCTGCCTTGGAATCTGTTGCAGCGCAGTCAGTTCAGCGCGGTGTCGGTGGATGTCGGCACGCTCAAGGCCGCCGACTTGGACGCCATCGCGGCCTTGGTCGACTCGGGTCGTGGCATCCTGCTGGGCGTGGTTCCCGCTGCCGCCCCGGAGCGGCGGCCGTCCGCCGAGGAGGTCGCGGTCGCCCTGGTCGGCGTGGTCGACCGGCTCGGGTTCGGGCGTGCGGCCTTGCGGGACCGGGTGGGCGTCACTCCGGCTTGCGGCCTGGCGGACGCCACGTCGGAGTGGGCGCGCACTGCCATTGAGCTTGCTCGCCGGGCCGCTGAAGCGTTCGCCGACGATCCCGACCAGATCGGCGACTAGCGGCAGACCGGCATCAGGATCGGCAGCAGGACGCTGCGGGCGATCGAGCGTAGATAGTGGTCGTCCATCTCGCGATCCGGTGGGGCGTTGGACATCGAGTGCGCCAGCCGAATCATGGCGAGCGCGGCGGCGTCCAGGCTGGCCGCGGTGTACGCGGACGCGTCCGGCGCCTCTGCGAGTGCTCTGCGGGTGACTTCGGTCGCGTATTCCAGCAGCCGGCCCGCGTCGGGACCTACCAGGAATGCCATCGCCGCCACCGGGTCGCGGTCGAGCAGCGCCTGCAGGATGTGCTGTTCGCGGCGACGGGAGACGCCGGCGACGAAACCTTCCTCGACTCGGGCGCGGAGGGTGTCCCCGGCGATGCGCTGGCCCACGTTGGCCAGGTAACGCCGCGCCTCGCGAACCATCACCGCGTCGGCCAGCGAAGCCTTGGTGAACTTCTGCGTCACGGTCCTGGGGTCGACACCGAGTCGTCTGGCCACGCTGTCGATGCTCGACCGATGGATGCCGAAGTCCATGTACTCCGCCAGCGCTGCGTCGAGGATGCGGTCTTCGAGATCGTCGCCCGCCACCGGCCTGCCGGCCTCGGCTGCCGCCCGGGTCGGTGGGCGTCGCGGTGCCATCGTCAAACTGTAGTCGGACCGTCCGAGGACCTGTCCAGCTGCGGCGGTCTGTTGCCGGGCGACGTGTCGGAGCGCTCGGTTAGCCTGCGAGAGTGAGCTCCTCAGCAGCCGACCAGACTGCCCCCGAAATCCTGCGGCAGTGGCAGGACCTGGCTGAGGAGGTCCGTGAACACCAGTTCCGGTACTACGTGCGCGACGCGCCGATCATCACCGACGCGGAGTTCGACGTGTTGTTGCGCAAGCTGGAAGCGCTCGAGACCGAGCATCCCGAGCTGCGTACTCCCGATTCGCCCACCCAGCTGGTCGGCGGCGCCGGATTCGCCACCGACTTCGAAGCCGCCGAGCACCTGGAACGGATGCTCAGCCTCGACAATGCGTTCAGCAGCGAGGAACTGGCCGCTTGGGCCGCCCGCGTGCACGCCGAGGTCGGCGACGCGGCGCACTACCTGTGTGAGCTCAAGATCGACGGCGTGGCCTTGTCGCTGGTCTACCGCAACGGCCGGTTGACCCGCGCGGCGACCCGGGGTGACGGGCGCACCGGCGAAGACGTCACCAACAACGCACGCACCATCGACGACGTCCCGCACCGGCTCACCGCCGACGATCGTTACCCGGTCCCCGACGTGCTCGAAGTACGCGGTGAGGTGTTCTTCCAGGTGGATGATTTCCAGGCGCTCAACGCCAGCCTCGTCGAAAACGGCAAGCCGCCGTTCGCCAATCCGCGCAACAGCGCGGCGGGATCGTTGCGCCAGAAGGATCCGGCCGTCACCGCGCGCCGCAAGCTGCGGATGATCTGCCACGGCCTGGGCCACACCGAAGGCTTCCGCCCGCCCACCCAGCACGACGCGTACCTGGCGCTCAAGGCATGGGGACTGCCGGTGTCGGACCACACCGCGCTGGTCGACGACCTCGACGGCGTGCAAGAGCGCGTCGACTACTGGGGTGAGCACCGGCACGAGGTGGCCCACGAGATCGACGGCGTCGTCATCAAGGTTGACGAAGTGGCCCTGCAGCGGCGGCTGGGCGCCACGTCGCGGGCTCCGCGCTGGGCGATCGCCTATAAATATCCGCCCGAGGAAGCTCAGACCAAGCTGCTCGACATCCGGGTCAATGTGGGCCGCACCGGGCGGGTGACGCCGTTCGCCTGGATGACACCGGTCAAGGTCGCCGGTTCGACGGTGTCCCAGGCGACCCTGCACAACGGCTCGGAGGTCAAACGCAAGGGTGTGCTGATCGGTGACACCGTGGTGATCCGCAAAGCCGGCGACGTCATCCCCGAGGTGCTGGGCCCCGTGGTCGATCTGCGGGACGGCTCCGAGCGCGAATTCCTCATGCCCACAACGTGTCCCGAATGCGGAACCACGCTGGCGCCAGCCAAGGAAGGCGACGCCGACATCCGGTGCCCCAACACCCAGCGTTGCCCGGCGCAGTTGCGGGAGCGGATCTTTCACGTCGCCAGCCGCAACGCCCTGGACATCGAAGGGCTGGGCTACGAAGCGGGTGTGGCGTTGCTGGGGGCGCATGTGGTCGACAGTGAGGGCGACCTGTTCGATCTCACCGAAGAGGACCTGCTGCGCACCGACTTGTTCCGTACCAAAGCCGGCGGTCTGTCGGCCAATGGCAAACGGCTGCTGGCCAATCTGGACAAGGCCAAGGCCGCGCCGTTGTGGCGGGTGTTGGTGGCGCTGTCGATCCGGCATGTCGGTCCGACCGCGGCTCGCGCCCTGGCCACTGAGTTCGGCAGCCTGGACGAGATCGTCGCCGCGTCCACCGAGCAACTCGCCGCGGTGGAGGGGGTGGGGCCCACCATCGCGGCCGCGGTCACCGAGTGGTTCACCGTCGACTGGCATCGCGAGATCGTCGAGAAATGGCGGGCGGCCGGGGTGCGGCTGGCCGACGAGCGCGACGACAGTGTGCCGCGCAATCTGGTGGGGCTCACCATCGTCGTCACCGGTTCGCTGACCGGTTTCTCGCGCGACGAGGCCAAGGAAGCCATCGTGTCCCGCGGCGGCAAGGCGGCCGGCTCGGTGTCGAAGAAGACTTCCTACGTGGTCGCCGGCGACGCGCCCGGGTCGAAGTACGACAAGGCCGTCGAACTCGGGGTGCCCCTGCTCGACGAGGACGGTTTCCGAAAGTTGCTGGCTGAGGGGCCGGCCGTCGAGGAAGGCGGCGCCGACTGAACGCACTCAGAAATCGGTGCGCACCGAGCCCACGGTCAGCAGTCGCTGGGTGGCCGCCGCGGTCAGCGGCGGGCTGAACAGGAAGCCCTGGGCGCGGAAGCAGCCCAGATCGAGCAGGGCTCGGGCCGCGCCTGCGGTCTCGACGCCCTCGGCGACGACGTTGAGGTCCAGCGCCTGAGCGAGGCCGAGGACCGCGCGCACGATCGCCAGATCGTCGCTGTTGGTCTCCAGATCGTGAACGAACCCCCGGTCGATTTTCAACGTGCTCACCGGCAGCGTTCTGAGCAGGCCCATCCCGCTGAACCCGGTGCCGAAGTCGTCGATGGCGATGTCGATCCCCATGTCGGTGAGCCCGCTCAGCACTGTTCTCGTGCTGACCAGGTCTCTGATCAGCATGCTCTCGGTGATCTCCAGGCCGATCGCGGTGCCGTCGAGTCCGCACCGGCTGATCGCGCGGTCCACCGCGCGCACCAGGTCGTGCGCCACCAGCTGGGCCGGCGAGACATTGACACGCAGCATGGTGGCGGCCCCCACCCCGGCCGCCCGCCAGCGCGCCATGTCGGCGCACGCGGCGTTGAGCACCCACTCACCGAGTTGCCCGGCCAGGTTCAACGATTCCGCGACCGGAATGAACAGGTCGGGCAACAGCAGCCCCCGCGTCGGGTGCTGCCAGCGCACCAACGCCTCCACCGCCAGGATGTTGCCCGTCACCATGTGAACTTCAGGCAGGTAGACGACGGTCAGTGCGCCGGTTTCGATGGCGTGCTGCAGATGCAATTCCATCTCGGCGCGCAACTCCCGCCGGCTGAGCATCTCGGGGGAGAAGACGCCGATCCGCTCCCCGGACGCCTTGGCTGCCGACAGCGCCTCGTCGGCGTACCGCAGCAAACTCAGGCTGGAATCTTTGCCGGGCGTACCGAATGCAACGCCGACGCTGACGGTGCGATTGAGAATCTCGCCGTCCACCCGCACGTGGTCGGTGAGCCGAACACTGAGGTCCTCCGCCAGCCGTCGCGCCTGCGCCAGGTCCATCGTCGCCGTGGGCACCACCACGAAGTCGTCACCTCCGACCCGGGCGATCAGGCCCCGACCCTGCAACGCCGCCCGGGTCTCGGTCGCGAAATCGCGGATGAACTGGTCCCCGGCCGCGCGGCCCAGATAGTCGTTGATGGCTTTGAGCCGGTCGAGATTGAAGGACAGCACCGCCACCGGTCCGTCATCGCCGGCCAGCCGCCCGTCGAGGTGCGCCAGCAGACTCTGCCGGTTGGGCAGCGCTGTCAGGTCGTCGTGCGCGGCCTGGTAGGTCAACCGGTCTTCGACGGTTATCCGGGCTTGGACCTGGGAGAACATTGTGGCGATGATGGTCATCGCATTGATCTCGTCGTCGTCCCACCGGCGGTCGCCCAGTTTCACAAAACCGAGCACGCCGGTGGTGACGTCACCGGACAACAACGGGAAGCACGCCGCCGAGACAGCCGGTATGCCGGTGGCCTCCGCGACGATTCGCCGGTATACGTCGCTCTGGGCGTCAGGCCGCAGCAGCACCGGCTTCTTGGCGTTTTCCGCCATCGCGAAAATCGGGTCGGCGTCGGCGAAGTAGATGGTGTGCAGCGGGTCCGGATCCGGGATGTTCGGCCGCTGCGGCCATTCGGCCACCAACACCGTCGCATGAATGCTGTGGTCGTTGTGCCGCAGGAAACTCACGTCGACATCGAGGAAACTCACCAGGTCGGCCAGCACCTCGGTGCTGATCTGCGCGGCGTTGCCGGTGGTCGCACCCAGGAGTTTGGTGGCGACCGCGGTGATGATCGCGTTCAGACTGAGAGGAGCGGAGCTGTCCATCGGTTCCTTGCCGCGTTGCCTGTCGCACAGTTCGCTGCGCTTGCAGCAAAGTCTCGCCCCGCCTGGATGGGAACCTCAATATAGCGCCACAGCGCGACCAGGACGACCGAGTCGCAGGTCGTCAGCGCAACATCGTCGCGACAATGCCTGCGAGGTAGCCCAGCCGAGCTACCTCCGACGGGCGAAACTCCGGGCCCGGCCGGCCCAGCACCACCGCCGTCTGCGGGTCACCCAACGGCGCGGCGGCCATGGTGGTGTCCAGGTCCCGCCAGGCCGGCGGGACCCAGTCGGCGCCACCGTCCAGCGCCGCGGCGCGCTCGATCGGCAACCAGGGAGCAGCGTCGGCGCGGGTCTCCGGCGCTCCGGCGCTGGCGGCCAGTCGTTGCAGCTTGCCCTGTGTGCTGCGCAACACCGTGCACCAGCCCACCCGCAGGATTCGGGGAGCGTGATCGGCCAGCACCTGCAGTTTTGCCTCCGGGCCACCGGCCGCGGCCACCAAGTCGAGAAGTTCCAGCTCGCGGTGCGCCTCCAGCAGTCCGGTATGCGGGCGGACGCTGTCCACCCGCACCCCGGGCAGCGCTTCGGCGGCGGTGATCAGCGTGTCCGGCATGGATCCCGCCGGCAGCTCGATCACCAGATCGTCGATGGCATACCCCGAACTGCGCTCCACCACGTCCAACGACAGGATGTCGGCCCCCACCGAACCGAGCGCAACCGCGAGCGACCCCAGACTGCCTGGTCGGTCGATCAACTCGATGCGCAACAGATACGACGGCACGGCCAACACTGTTGCACAGCCGAGCCGCGAGGGCATGTCGGCTCTCAGCTGAAGCGCATCGCTGCGCGCAGCGCCGCCGCGAGGTGGCTGGCCGTCGGGATGCTGATGTGCGGAGCGTCGGTCACGGCGTCGTCGATCACGGCCGCGAGTCGCGGCGGCACCTCGAGGTTCAGCCGGCGGATCGGCGTAGCTGTCGTGCTCATCACGACCTCGGCGGGATCTCTGCTGTCCGAAGGCTGCCGGGGCGCCGCGCCGGACAGCATGTAGTACAGGCAGGCGCCCATCCGCCAGGTGTCGACGTCCCGGGCCGCCCGGTCGGGTCGGACCACCTGCGGCCGCGGGGTGAACTCCGGGTCCGGCGGTGTCGGCGTGGCGAAGCCGAAGTCGGCGATCTTGGTCACCGGATGCGGGCCGGTCCAGGTCAGCAGCAGGCTGGCCGGGGTGATGTTGCGGTGCATGACGCCCATCGAGCCGTCGCTACGCATGAAGCTGTGCGCCGCGTCGATCCCGTCCAGGCACGGCAGGACCACTGACATCGCCTGGCGGACTGAGAGCCGGCCCAGCCGCCGGACGAGTCCCTGCACCGTGTCACCCGGGCAGTATTCCGAGACGACCAGCAGGAACTCGCCGACCGGTATGACTTCCTGCAGGGCGACGACGTTGGGGTTGCGCAAGCCCGACAGGTCCGCCAATGGCGCCGACCGCCGGGCCTCGTCGGGGGCTACCGCGGTCTTCGCCACCACGCGCAACACGCAGATGTCCCCGGTGACCTGCTTGCGGGCGCGAAACACCTGGCCGGGTCCGCCGCCCCGGTCCAGCGTCTCCAGCAACACGAAACCGGCGACGATCACCGGCTCGTCCGAGGCGCCCTGCAGGCGTCGAACCAACTCGCCCGGCAATCCCTGCCGTCGGCAGCTCTCGCACAACAACTCGTCGGCCTGCGACCGGCCGCTGTCGACGACAACGCCGTGGCCGCACACGCCACAGCCCGGCAGCTGCAGCGGGACGGTGACCGCGGAGATCTCCGCGGTAGGAAGCGGGATGGCTTCCTCCATCGTCGGCGCTGCCACCGACTCCAGCGCTGCGCGGGCAGCCGCCGCCAGCTCTCCCGCGCTCTGGTAGCGCTGCCGCGGGTCTTTTGCCATGCCGCGCGCGATCACCGCATCGAAGGTGCGCGGCACCCACGTGTTCACCTCGCTGGGTCTGGGCGCGTCGTTGGCGAGCAGTCCACGGATCTGCTCTGCGGCGCTGCCGCCGAACGGCGACACACCCGTGAGGCACGCATACAGGATGCACGCCAGCGAATACCGGTCCCCGGCATTGGTGCGGTCGCCGGTCTGGAAGCGTTCCGGAGCCAGATACCCGAAGACAGGCGGTTCGGTGTCGAGGGGACTCGAGTCGGGATCGTCGTCCTGCAATACCGGTTCGCACAGCAGGTAAGCCAGGTGGTGTCGGCTCACCAGAATCCGATCCGGCACTACCGCTCCCGGTAGCGGCACCGCGCCGTGCACCGCGTCGAGCGCACCCGCGATGTGGCTGACGACCTGCACGGCCCGCGACGGGCTCAGCGGTCCGTACCGATCCAGCAACGTGCCCAGCGCCACGCCTTCGATGTAGGGCAGCTGCACGTAGAACTGGCCGTCGACCTCACCGACGTGATCGACCAGCACCAGCTGTGGCTCCCCGAGCGGCCGCAGCACCAGCGTCGCCATGCTCACCTCGCGCTTCACCCGACGCACCAGGGGATCGTCGGCATCGCGTGCCCTGAACATCTGCACCGCAACCCGCGCCGAGGTGGTGGTGTCCTCGGCCTCGTAACACGCATGGCGCCGGCCCGGCAGTCGCCGCAGCAACCGATACTGCCCGAACTGTGCCGGCGGCTCGTCGACGTGCGGTTCGACCAGTGCGTCGCGGATCGCGTGGGCCAGATGTGTCGCAGTGGCGAAGCGATCCGCGGGATCCCGGGACATGCCCCGATTCACCACGTCGTCGACGCCCGTGGGCAGGCTCGCTAGCAGCTGGCTGGGCGTCGCAGTGCCGGCCCGGTCGGCGGGCGCGCCGGTCAGGCAGGCATACGCCACCGCGGCCAGGGCGTAGACATGGGCGCGCTCGGACAGCCCGTTGCCGGTGAACTGTTCAGGGGGCCAACCGATCCGGGCATCGGCGAGCGTGTGGCCCGGGTCCAGAACGTCGTCGTACGCCTCGCATTGCGCAAGGAAATCGCGGTAACCGAGACCCAGCAGATACGCCGAACCGTCGTCCCCGACCAGGATGTTCTGCGGTGCGATCCCGGTGTGGATCAGACCGGCCCGGTGCGCGGCCTCCAGTGCCGCGGCGAGCTGATCCACCAGGTCGGCTGCTGCCGCCGGTTCGAGTGGACCGTCGCGGTCCAGCAGGGTCTGCAGATCGCTACCGGCCAGCAGCGGCATCTGCAGGTAGAACCGGCCGTCGAGTTCGCCCCACTCGTCGACGGGAACGAGATGAGGTTCGTCGCGCAGCTGCACCGTGATGGTCATGTCCTGGCGCAACTGCGCGCGCAGCGTGTCGGGCGCGCGGCGCGTCGGCAGGATCTTCAGGGCGACCCGCTGCCCGCTGATCGTGTTCTCGGCCTCGTACACTTCGCAGCGCGACCGGGCCAGTGGCCGGAGCAGGCGGTAATGCCCGAGGTCTGTTCGCACGACTATCGATCCGATGCTCGGTGTGATCCATGACGAGGGTAACGCCGTAGCCGCGTCCTCCGGCTGCTCAACATCCCGTGCCGGGATGCATCGTCGCCGGAGGTTAGGCTTTTCGCTCGTGTCCCAGATCTCTCGCGACGAGGTGGCCCATCTGGCCCGGCTGGCTCGGCTTGCACTGACCGACTCCGAGCTGGACAGTTTCGCCGGTCAACTCGACGCCATCATCAACCACGTCAGCCAGATCCAGGCCGTCGACGTCACCGGCGTGGAAGCCACCGACAACCCGCTCAAGGACGTCAACGTCACCCGGCCGGATGAGCCCCGACCGTCCTTGACCCAGCCGCAGGCGCTCGCCGCGGCACCCGAAGCCGTCGACGGGCGCTTCGCCGTCCCGCAGATCCTCGGAGAGAGCCAGTGACGGACATCATCCGGCTCGACGCGGCCACCCTGGCCGCCAAGATCGCCGCCAAAGAACTGTCGTCGACCGAGCTCACCCGGGCCTGCCTGGACCAGATTGCCGCCACCGACGCGCAGTACGGCGCATTCCTGCACGTCGCAGCCGACGCCGCGCTGGCGGCCGCCGCCGCCGTCGACGACAAGGTGGCCGCCGGGGAGGAGCTGCCGTCGGCACTGGCCGGGGTGCCGCTGGCCCTCAAGGACGTTTTCACCACCGCCGACATGCCCACTACCTGCGGCTCGAAGATCCTCGAGGGCTGGCAAGCGCCGTACGACGCCACCCTGACCGCCCGGCTGCGGGCCGCGGGCATCCCGATCCTGGGCAAGACCAACATGGACGAGTTCGCGATGGGTTCGTCGACCGAGAACTCCGCCTACGGCCCGACCCGCAACCCGTGGGACGTCGAACGCGTCCCCGGCGGCTCCGGTGGCGGCAGCGCGGCGGCCCTGGCCGCATTTCAGGCACCGCTGGCCATCGGTTCGGACACCGGCGGCTCGATCCGCCAGCCCGCCGCGCTGACCGCGACCGTCGGCGTCAAACCCACCTACGGCACGGTGTCCCGGTACGGGCTGGTGGCATGCGCGTCGTCGCTGGACCAGGGTGGACCGTGCGCGCGCACCGTCCTGGACACCGCGCTGCTGCATCAGGTGATCGCCGGTCACGACCCGCGCGACTCCACCTCGATCAACGCCGAGGTGCCCGACGTCGTGGGCGCCGCCAAGGCCGGTGCGAGCGGTGACCTCAACGGCGTACGGGTCGGCGTGGTCCGCCAGCTACACAGCGGCGAGGGCTACCAGGCCGGGGTGCTCAGGTCGTTCGAAGCCGCCGTCGAGCAGCTCACATCGCTGGGCGCCGAGGTCAGCGAAGTCGACTGTCCGCACTTCGACTACGCATTGCCCGCCTACTACCTGATCCTGCCGTCGGAGGTGTCGAGCAACCTGGCGCGCTTCGATGCGATGCGCTACGGCTTGCGGGTCGGCGACGACGGCACACACAGTGCCGAAGAAGTGATGGCACTGACCCGCGCGGCCGGCTTCGGGCCAGAAGTGAAGCGCCGCATCATGATTGGCACCTATGCGTTGTCCGCCGGATACTACGACGCCTACTACAACCAGGCGCAGAAGGTCCGCACGCTGATCGCCCGCGACCTCGACGAGGCCTACCGGTCCGTCGACGTGCTGGTCTCGCCGGCCACGCCGACGACCGCCTTCCGGCTGGGGGAGAAGGTGGACGACCCGCTGGCCATGTATCTGTTCGACTTGTGCACGTTGCCGCTGAACCTGGCCGGCCACTGCGGAATGTCGGTGCCGTCCGGGCTGGCCCCGGACGACAACCTGCCGGTAGGACTGCAGATCATGGCGCCCGCTCTCGCCGACGACCGCCTCTATCGGGTCGGAGCCGCCTACGAAGCCGCCCGCGGGCCGCTGCCCACCGCTGTCTGAGGGCCGCTCCGACGGCTGGCGAGCAGACGCAGAATCGCACGAAATCAGCGGTTCCTATGCGATTCTGCGTCTGCTCGCGCCATCAGCCGGGCCACGGGGCAAGATGAACCCATGCGCATCGGAGTACTGACGGGCGGCGGCGACTGTCCCGGCCTCAACGCTGTCATTCGGGCGGTCGTGCGGACCTGCGACGCCCGCTACGGCTCGTCGGTGGTCGGCTTCCAGGACGGGTGGCGTGGGCTGCTCGAGAACCGGCGCATGCAACTGAAGAACGACGACCGCAACGACCGGTTGCTGGCCAAGGGCGGAACCATGCTGGGCACCGCGCGGGTGAATCCGGACAAGTTGCGGGCCGGGCTGGACCAGGTCAAGCAGACCCTCGACGACAACGGCATCGACGTGCTCATCCCGATCGGCGGCGAAGGCACGCTGACGGCCGCGCACTGGCTCGCGCAGGAGAATGTCCCGGTGGTCGGTGTGCCCAAGACCATCGACAACGACATCGACTGCACCGACGTCACTTTCGGCCACGACACCGCATTGACGGTGGCCACCGACGCCATCGACCGGCTGCACAGCACGGCCGAATCCCACCAGCGGGTGATGCTGGTCGAGGTGATGGGACGACACGCCGGATGGATCGCGCTGAACGCCGGCCTGGCCTCCGGAGCGCACATGACGCTCATTCCCGAGCAACCCTTCGACGTCGAGGAGGTGTGTCGTCTCGTCAAACGTCGCTTCCAGCGCGGAGATTCGCACTTCATCTGCGTGGTGGCCGAAGGCGCTAAGCCCGTCGAAGGCTCAATTGCGTTGCGCGAAGGCGGCATTGACGAGTTCGGCCACGAAAAGTTCACCGGGGTGGCGGCCCAACTCGGATCGGAAGTGGAGAAGCGCATCAACAAGGACGTGCGGGTGACCGTGCTGGGTCACGTCCAGCGCGGCGGCTCTCCGACGGCCTACGACCGGGTGTTGGCCACCAGGTTCGGGGTGAACGCCGCCGATGCGGCGCACGCCGGCGAGTACGGACAGATGGTGTCGCTGCGGGGCCAGGACATCGGCCGGGTTCCGCTGGCCGACGCCGTACGTCAACTCAAATTGGTGCCCGAAAGCCGTTACGACGACGCCGCCGCCTTCTTCGGCTGACGCTGGCGGGACCGCCCCCGCAGTCACCGTTAGGATCGGTGTCCATGACGATTGCTAGGGCTGACCTGCTGGAATATGACGAGGTCATCGCACAGTTCGACCCGGTACTCGGACTGGAAGTGCACGTCGAGCTGTCCACCGCCACGAAAATGTTCTGCGGCTGCGCCAACGTGTTCGGCGGCGAGCCCAACACGCAGGTGTGCCCGGTGTGCCTGGGTCTGCCCGGCTCGCTGCCGGTGCTCAACCAGGTTGCGGTGGAGTCGGCCATTCGCATCGGGCTGGCGCTGAACTGCGAGATCGTGCCGTGGTGCCGGTTCGCCCGGAAGAACTACTTCTACCCCGACATGCCCAAGAACTACCAGATCTCGCAATACGACGAGCCCATCGCCATCAACGGTTACCTGGAGGCGCCGCTGGAGGACGGCACCACCTGGCGGGTCGAGATCGAACGCGCGCACATGGAGGAGGACACCGGCAAACTCACCCACATCGGCAGCGAGACCGGCCGGATCCACGGCGCCACCACCTCGCTGATCGACTACAACCGGGCGGGTGTGCCGCTGATCGAAATCGTCACCAAACCCATCGTGGGTGCTGGGGACCGGGCACCGCAGATCGCGCGGGCCTACGTCACCGCGCTGCGCGAGGTGTTGCGATCGCTGGACGTCTCCGATGTCCGGATGGACCAGGGCTCGATGCGCTGTGACTCCAACGTGTCGCTGATGGCCAAGGGCGCCGCCGAATTCGGCACCCGCACCGAGACGAAAAACGTCAACTCGCTGAAAAGCGTCGAGGTGGCGGTGCGCTACGAAATGCAGCGTCAGGCCGCCGTGCTGCTGGCCGGCGGCGAAATCGTCCAGGAAACCCGGCATTTCCACGAGGCCGGCTACACCAGCCCGGGTCGCGCGAAGGAAACCGCGCAGGACTACCGGTATTTCCCCGAACCCGACCTCGAGCCCGTGGCGCCCAGCCGCGAGCTCGTGGAGAGATTGCGCCACACCATCCCTGAGCTACCGTGGTTGAGCCGCAAGCGAATTCAGGACGAGTGGGGCATCTCCGACGAGGTGATGCGCGACCTGGTCAACGCCGGTGCGGTGGAGCTGGTCGCTGCGACCGTCAAGCACGGCGCAGCAAGCAAAGAGGCACGATCGTGGTGGGGAAACTTCCTGGTGCAGAAGGCCAACGAGGCCGGCACCGGGCTCGACGAACTGCCCATCACCCCGGCCCAGGTCGCAGCGGTCATCGCGCTGGTCGAGGAGGGCAAGCTGTCCAACAAGTTGGCTCGCGAGGTGGTCGAAGGAGTGCTGGCCGGGGAAGGTGAACCGGCACAGGTGATGTCGGCGCGCGGCCTGGAGCTGGTGCGCGACGACTCGGTGACGCAGGCCGCAGTCGACGAGGCTTTGGCCGCCAATCCTGATGTGGCGGAGAAGATCCGGGGTGGCAAGGTGGCCGCGGCCGGCGCGATCGTGGGTGCGGTGATGAAGGCCACCCGGGGACAGGCCGATGCCGCACGGGTGCGCGAGCTCGTGCTGGCGGCGTGCGGACAGGGGTAGGCGGCTTTCCGGCCCGGACACGCGTGATCGGCCGACGATCCGGTGGTACATCATGATCGGGTGGGCAAGGACTGGCTGTACCGGCTGACTGAGCTGATGGACGCCGCCATGATCGCGGTGACCACCCAGGCCGACGGCGAACGCTCAGGCTGCCTGGTCGGTTTCGCCACCCAGGTCGGTATCGATCCGCCACGGTTCCTGGTGGGACTGTCGCGCACCAACCACACTTTCGGCGTGGCGCGGCGCTCCGACCACCTCGCCGTGCACCTCCTCGCCAAGCGCGAGATGAACCTGGCCCGGCTCTTCGGCGGCGAAACCGACGACGAGCTGGACAAGTTCGCGCACTGTGCCTGGCACCACGGTCCGCAGGACATGCCGATTCTGGACGGCGCGGCGGCCTGGATGGTCGGCAAGACAGTGAAACGCATCGACTTCGGCGACCACACCGGCTATCTCCTCGAACCCGTCGACGCCTGGTTCGCCGACAGCGATGTGCAGGTCATCAGGTTCGCCGACGTCCTCGACGTCAAACCCGGCCACGACCCGTAACCCGTTGTTCGGTATTCGCTATGAATCCGGCCTTCGATCCACCAGAAAAACCGTCAGGACGGGCCGTCGACCGCGCATCATGGTGAGGTGATCGAGGAACCGTTCGACGTCCTGATGTCCATGCTGGATTCGCCGGCGTTCGTGATGACGACGCAGGCCGACGGTCAGCCGGCGGGAGCTCTGGTCGCCTTCGCCAGCCAGACCAGCGTGCAACCGCCCAGCTTCATGGTCAGTGTGCCGCTGGACAGTCGCATCCACGAGGTGGCGAATCGGTCGGAATATGTAGCGCTGCATGTCCTGCCGCGCAACCAGCAGGTGCTGGCTGAGCTTTTCGGGCGCCGCGGCGACGGCGCCGCCGAGACCTTCGCCCGCTGTCCCTGGCGCGGCGGCCCGGCGGGAATGCCGATCCTCGATGACGCGGCGGCCTGGTTCGTCGCGCGGACCTACAGCCGCAGCCCGGTCGGCGATCATGTGGCCTACCTGCTGGAACCGGTCGCGGCGTGGGCGCCCGACGGCCCCGAGGACCTGCTGTACCTGTCCGATCTCGACGAGGATCTCGATCCCGGCCAGGAAGCTCCGCAGCGCCTGCACGACGGCAGCCGGTCCGATGCGAACGGCCGCTACGGCCTGAGGTTCACCCTCGACGTGCCCTGACCGTCAGGTCTTGTCGTCGTTGTTGCGGGGGAATCCGCCACCCTGCGGGAACAACGGGAACACCACGTCGTCGAGCTTCTCAGCGTCCCCGGCCGTCTTGTTCACCGTCGCGCCCCAGACGTTGCCGTCCGGCGACATCCGCAGCGCCCACGCGTGGCCGTGCGTGTCCTTGCGCACCACGTCGGGCTCGCCGGTGACCGCACCGGTCTTGGCTGCGAGCCTGACGGCGACGGTGAGCTTGGTGTTGATCAGGTTGACCAGCACGGTGCCGTCCATCGCTGCGCAGCCGGCCACGCCGGGTTTGTCCGGCCAGGTCCACACGGTGGAGACCTCGGACTTCTTGGTGATGCGTTGCAACCGGTCCGCGCCGGGGGTGCGGTCGGCGACGTAGAGCGACCCGTCGACGGGGTCGATGCACAGGCCCCCACCGGAACCGATGCCCGACAGCGCCGTCGTCGGCGGCGCCTGACCCAGCGTGGTGGGCTGTTCGATACGTAATACCTTGCCCGCCAACGATTTCGGATCCGCGGCCAGTGCCGGGTTGCCGGCATCACCGGTCAGCACAACCAGGGTGGTCGGACTGGTGAAGATCAACGCCCCGGTGTTGCCGGTGGCGCCTTTGGGAATTCCGGTCAGGATGTCCTTGGCCACGTCGCCCTCGGCGATGCGGATGACCCGGTTGTCGGTGGGAGTGCTGACGTAGGCGTACATCAGCCGATCCTGCGAGAAGGTGGGGGACAGCACGATATCCATCAAGCCGCCGTCCCCGGACGGGTCCACCGGGATGACCATCTTCACTTTGGGCTCGGCGCTGACGGAGACTTCCCGGACTACGCCGGTGGTGCGCTCGGCGACCAACGCCGTCTTGCTGTCGACCCCCATGATCAGACCGCTGGTGCTTTCCAGGCAGCCCTGCATCACCCCGGGTGCCGGACATTCCTTCGGAAACGGCGTCGCCGGTAACGGGGGCGGTGGGGGCGGCGTCGAGCTGGGCTGCGGCTTGAGCTCGGGCGCCGTGGTGAACGGTTGTGATTGGGCGTCGTTGAACCGCGCGCAACCGCTCGACACCAGCACCGCGGCGGACAGCGCCACCAGCGCGCACCGAACCGACCGCCGTAATCGCATGACCGACAGGCTACGGGAAATCGTGGTCGGGACAGCCTGCCGATCGGCCGAACTGCGGATTTAACAGACAGAAGCGCCGCTCAAATCCCAGCTTCCGGCGAAATTGCCCTTACCCTGGCACCCGTGACCAGTTCGAATGATTCGCATTGGCAGCGGCCGGGCAGTACCGCAGTGCCAACCTCCAGCCGTCCCGCTACGGCCAGCCTGGTTGACCCCGAGGACGACTTGACCCCGGCGGGGTATTCCACCAACTTCGGCAACACCGGAACCACGACCATCATCCCGCCCCTCGATGCCGGCGAGAGCGGCTCGGGGTACCACCTGCTCGACGCGCAGGAGCCGCTGCCCTACGTCCATTCGCCGCAGCCCGCCCGCCAGGTGCCGGTGGCGCCGGCCGCCATCGACATCGACGACGAGGAAGATCGGCTGCACACCGCCGGGCGGCGCGGTACCCAGAACTTCGGGTTGATGGTGCTGCGGATCGGACTCGGTGCGGTGTTGATCGCCCACGGACTGCAGAAGTTGTTCGGTTGGTGGGGTGGTTCAGGTCTGCACGCATTCAAGAACTCGCTGACCGACGTCGGCTACCAGCACGCCGACATCCTGGCCTACGTGAGTGCCGGCGGGGAGATCGTGGCAGGCGTACTGCTGGTGCTGGGACTTTTCACCCCGATCGCTGCCGCGGGTGCACTGGCCTTCCTGATCAACGGGTTGCTCGCCAGCGCCTCGGCCCGGCCGCGCTCGAACACGTTCACCTATTTCCTGCCCGACGGGCACGAATACCAGATCAGCCTGATCGTGATGGCTGTCGCCGTCATCCTGGCCGGTCCCGGTCGTTACGGTCTGGACGCGGGCCGCGGCTGGGCCACCCGGCCTTTCATCGGCTCGTTCGTGGCGCTGCTGAGCGGGATCGCCGCCGGTATCACGGTGTGGGTGCTGCTCAACGGCGTCAATCCGCTGGCTTGATTCGGCAGATTCTCCTCGTCAGCCGGCCGCTGATAACTTAGCCTGAGAGCCGTTGTCGCTCCGTGCGACGGTGGTTCAGTCGGTGTCGGGTCGACCATGGGGGTCACGGTGAGCACACCCCGCGATTACAACCAGCCGCCTTGGCCGCAGCGACCGGATCCGCGGCGCCCGGCCGGATATCCCCCGCAGCCCGGCAACCCGTGGGTACAGCGACCGCCGCAATACGGTCAGCCGCCGCGGCCTTACAGTCACCCGCCGGGACCATACGGTCAACCGCCGGCGCGCCAATATGCTCCACCCCCGGGGCAATACGGTCAGCCCAGTCCGCCGCCCGGTCTGCCGAAGAAAAGCGGATCGAAGAATAAACCAATCCTGATTATCGGCGGAATTGTCGCCGCCTTGATTGTGGTCATCGTCGTTGTGCTCGTGACCGCGGTGGTGAATCAGGACGTCAAGAAAATCGCCGTCGCCGATGTGCAGGCGCAGGTGCAACAAGTCCTGTTGGACCGGGTCATCGGTTACAGCTCCGGTGACATCAAGGACGTCAAATGCAATGGCGGCCAAGACCCTACGGTCGACAAAGGTGAGAGTTTCACCTGCACCGTCAACGTTCGCGGAAAGTCGCGCCAGGTGAAGGTGACTTTCAAAGATGACGACGGCACTTACGAGGTGGGGCTGCCCCAGTTGGACGGCGGCAAGTGAAGCGGGCCACGAAGTGGGGCAAAGTTGTTGCCGTGACCGCGATTACGTGTCTGGCCCTGGCCGGCTGCAGTTCGTCGGGCAAGACGACCATGGTCAGTGGACGGGCCGTGTCAGGTGTCTACGACCCCACCGAAGTCGGGGGGCTGCCGCTGAGTGAGGGGCCCAGCGGCCCCCGCCCGAACGCGCCCAAACCGACCGGGACGGTGAAAAACTCCGACAACGGCGAAATCGACCGGTTGTCCATGTTGGCACTCAATGACATCGAAGAATTCTGGAAGGCGAATTGGCCCGACGCCGCCAAACGTCCATTCAAAGCCGTCAGTGAAGTCTGGTCTTATGACTCGCGCGATTCGCGCAGTCCGGTCATCTGCCGGAACAGGTCCGCCGGGTCTATCAATGCCTCGTACTCGCCGAGCTGCAATCTCGTCAAATGGGACCGGGGCCAGTTGTTCCCCGCGGCGCAGAAGTATTTCGGCGATATGGCGGTGGTCGGGATTCTCGCCCACGAATTCGGGCACTCGTTGCAGCACAACGGGGGATTGATCAGTTCGCGGACCCCGACGATCGTCATGGAGCAGCAGGCGGATTGTTTCGCCGGGGTCTATCTGCAGTGGGTCGCGGCGGGCCACTCGTCGCGGTTCACGCTGAGCACCGGCGATGCGTTGAGCCATGTGATCGCCGGAATGTTGAAGACATCAGATCCGATCATGAACGAGGAAGAATACGAGGAGTCCGAAGACTCCGAGCACGGCTCCGGGTTCGACCGGGTCAGCGCGTTCCAGATGGGCTTCGACAGCGGGTCGGGGACCTGCGCCAAGATCGACACCTCCGAGATCAAGAAGCGCCGTGAGGGCCTGCCGGTGGCCTTGCAGGAAAGCTCCTCCGGTGGCACGGAGGCCGGCGAGGTCACCGTGAACGAAGACACCGTTCAGACGCTGGTCGACATCCTCAACGTGGTGTTTGCGCCGAAATCGCCGCCCACCCTGTCGTTTACGTCCAGCGGCTGCTCGGACGCCAAGCCCACCCAGGGCGCCTCGTACTGCCCGGCGAGCAACACCGTCATCGCCGACCTGGCGAGCCTGCAGCAGATCGGCAAACCCGGCGGCCGCAAAGGAATGACCGATCCGCAGATGCTGCAGGGCGACAACACCGCGCTGTCCATCGTCGCCTCGAGGTACGCGCTGGCGGTGCAGCGCGAGCGGAGTTTGTCGCTGGACACGCCGATGACCGCGGTGCGGACGGCGTGTCTGACCGGTGCCGCTCAGCGCGGCATGGCGCAGCCCGTCTCGATCCCCTCCGGCAAGCAACTGGTGCTGACGGCAGGTGACCTGGACAAGGCGCTGATCGGGCTGTTGATGAACGGTGTAGCCGCCAGTGACGTCAACGGCGGCAACACCCCGGCCGGCTTCACCCGCATCATCGCGTTTCGGGCGGGCGTACTCGACAACATCGAGGAGTGCTTCAACCGAATCGCCTGATCAGCGGTACGGATTGGGAACCCGTCCGGCACTGGCTTCGGTCAGCAGCGGCAGCGTTGCAAATGTCACGGCGGGTAGCCGCAGCTCAGCGCCGCTCTTGAGGTGCGCGCGCGCCCAGGAACCGCGGTGGAACCGCAGCCCGTCGATGTCGTCCCACGCCACCGACCGGCTGCCGAGCAGGGTCCGCACCGTCACGCCGTCGGCATCGGCCACGGTGCGCAGCCGGACGATCAGCGCCGACAGCAGCACCGGGATCACCAGCACCGGAGCGCTCGGCGGCCACGCCAGTACCGGGACCAGCAGGCACAACGTCAGGAAACCCACCGCGAGATGCGCCATCGGGGACACTTTGAGCACGACGGGCGACTTGGTAACCACCCACGCATCATCGCATCGCCGCCGGGATTTGACTGCTGAGCAGTGCGAAGGCTACCGTCGGACGCTATGAAGTCTGGAATGCTCGTAGTACTTAGTCGGCGCGTTGGTGCCTGACTAGCTCTATCGAGCACCAACGCGACCCTCGTACAGCAGCCCAGCTGACGGGGGTTTTTTCTTGCCCCGAGACGCCGAAGAAGAACACCCGAAGAGGACACAGTGAGCGCACCCACGCAGTCACCGGCACCGGCCCCCACGCCCGCATCCGAGAAGGCGGCCAGCATCGCCTCCGATGCCGGCAAAGCCGCGCGGAAGCCGGCCACGGGCCAGCCCAAACACATTGCGCCGCACCAAGTTACCGGTGCCCAGGCGGTGATCCGATCGTTGGAGGCGCTCGACGTCGACGTCATCTTCGGCATCCCGGGCGGCGCGGTACTGCCCGTCTATGATCCGCTGTTCGACTCCCAGCAGCTGCGTCACGTGCTGGTCCGCCACGAGCAGGGCGCCGGTCACGCCGCCAGCGGCTACGCCCATGCCACCGGTCGCGTCGGGGTGTGCATGGCGACCTCGGGCCCGGGTGCCACCAACCTGGTGACCCCGCTGGCCGACGCACAGATGGACTCCATCCCGGTGGTGGCCATCACCGGTCAGGTCGGACGACAGCTGATCGGCACCGACGCCTTCCAGGAGGCCGACATCTCCGGCATCACGATGCCGATCACCAAGCACAACTTCCTGGTGCGCACCGGCGACGAGATCCCGCAGGTGATCGCCGAGGCCTTCCACATCGCCGCGAGTGGGCGTCCTGGCGCTGTTCTCGTCGATATCCCCAAGGACGTGCTGCAGGGCCAGTGCACCTTCAGCTGGCCGCCGCGGATGGATCTGCCCGGCTACAAGCCGAATACCAAGCCGCACAACCGCAAGATCGCCGAGGCGGCCAAGCTGATCGCCGCCGCCCGCAAGCCGGTGCTCTACGTCGGCGGCGGGGTGATCCGCGGTCAGGCGACCGAGCAACTGCGGCAGCTGGCCGAACTGACCGGAATCCCGGTGGTCACCACGTTGATGGCGCGCGGCGCGTTCCCCGACAGCCACCCGCAGAACTTCGGCATGCCGGGCATGCACGGCACGGTCGGCGCCGTGGCGGCGCTGCAGCGCAGCGACCTGCTGATCGCGCTCGGCACCCGCTTCGACGACCGGGTGACCGGACGACTCGACTCGTTCGCGCCCGAGGCCAAAGTCATCCACGCCGACATCGACCCCGCCGAGATCGGCAAGAACCGGCACGCCGACGTGCCGATCGTCGGCGACGTCCGCAACGTCATCACCGAATTGATCGAGATGCTGCGCCACTACGAGGTGCCCGGCAACATCGACATGACGGGCTGGTGGGAGTACCTGGAGGGGGTCCGCAAGACCTACCCGCTGAGCTACGACCCGCAGAGCGACGGCAGCCTCGGACCGGAGTACGTCATCGAGAAACTCGGTGAGATCGCCGGCCCGGACGCCATCTACGTGGCCGGGGTCGGACAGCACCAGATGTGGGCCGCGCAGTTCATCAAATACGAAAAGCCGCGCACGTGGCTGAATTCCGGCGGTCTAGGCACCATGGGCTTCGCGATCCCGGCGGCCATGGGCGCCAAGATCGCGCTGCCCGACACCGAGGTGTGGGCGATCGACGGCGACGGCTGCTTCCAGATGACCAACCAGGAGCTGGCCACCTGTGCCATCGAAGGCATCCCGATCAAGGTGGCGCTGATCAACAACGGCAACCTGGGCATGGTGCGGCAGTGGCAGACCCTGTTCTATGAGGAGCGGTACTCCCAGACCGACCTGGCCACGCACTCGCACCGCATTCCCGACTTCGTCAAGCTGGCCGAGGCGCTGGGTTGCGTCGGAATGCGTTGCGAGCGTGAGGAAGACGTCGCCGACATGATCCAGAAGGCGCGCGAGATCAACGACCGCCCGGTGGTGATCGACTTCATCGTCGGCGCCGACGCTCAGGTCTGGCCGATGGTCGCCGCCGGCACCAGCAACGACGAGATCCAGGCTGCACGCGGGATTCGTCCCCTGTTCGACGACATCACCGAAGGGCACGCCTGATGGCTACCGGTTCGACGAAGACCCACACCTTGTCGGTGCTGGTCGAAGACAAGCCCGGTGTGCTGGCCCGCGTTGCGGCGTTGTTCTCCCGGCGCGGTTTCAACATCGAGTCGCTGGCTGTGGGCGCGACCGAGCAGAAGGACATGTCCCGGATGACCATCGTGGTCTCCGCCGAGGCGACTCCGCTCGAGCAGATCACCAAGCAGCTCAACAAGTTGATCAACGTGATCAAGATCGTCGAGCAGGATAACGACAATTCGGTGGACCGCGAGTTGGCGCTGATCAAGGTGCGAGCCGACGCGGGCACCCGTAGTCAGGTGATCGAAGCGGCAAACCTGTTCCGCGCCAATGTGATTGATGTGTCCCCGGAGTCGCTGATCGTCGAGGCCACCGGCAACCGCGGCAAGCTCGAAGCGCTGCTGCGGCTGTTGGAGCCGTTCGGCATCAAGGAGATCGTCCAATCCGGCGTGGTGTCCATGGCCCGCGGTTCGCGCGGCATCGGCACCGCCAAGTAGATTTTTCGCTGCCCAACTACAAGGAGATAGAGACGTGCCAGAGGCATTGGAGATGTTCTACGACGACGACGCAGACCTGTCGATCATCCAGGGTCGCAAGGTCGGAGTGATCGGCTACGGCAGCCAGGGGCACGCGCACTCGCTGAGCCTGCGCGACTCCGGCGTCGAGGTGAAGGTGGGCCTCAAAGAGGGTTCGAAGTCGCGGGCCAAGGTCGAGGAGCAGGGCCTCGAGGTCGACACGCCCGCCGAGGTGGCCAAGTGGGCCGACGTGATCATGCTGCTGGCGCCCGACACCGCGCAGGCCGAGATCTTCACCCACGACATCGAGCCCAATCTGAACGACGGCGACGCGTTGTTCTTCGGCCACGGGCTCAACATCCACTTCGACCTGATCAAGCCGCCGGCCAATGTCACCGTCGCGATGGTCGCCCCCAAAGGCCCCGGCCACCTGGTGCGCCGTCAGTTCGTCGACGGCAAGGGTGTGCCCGCGCTGATCGCTGTGGACCAGGACCCGACCGGCAACGGTGAGGCGCTGGCACTGTCCTACGCCAAGGCCATCGGCGGTACCCGCGCCGGCGTCATCAAGACCACGTTCAAAGACGAGACCGAAACCGACCTGTTCGGTGAACAGGCCGTGTTGTGCGGCGGCACCGAGGAATTGGTGAAGACCGGCTTCGATGTGATGGTCGAGGCGGGTTACCCGCCGGAGATGGCCTACTTCGAGGTGCTGCACGAACTCAAGCTGATCGTGGACCTGATGTACGAGGGTGGCATCGCCCGGATGAACTACTCGGTGTCCGACACCGCGGAGTTCGGTGGCTACCTGTCCGGCCCGCGCGTCATCGACGCCGACACCAAGGAGCGGATGCGCGCGATCCTGCGCGACATTCAGGACGGCACCTTCACCAAGAAGCTGGTGGCCAACGTCGAGGGCGGCAACAAGGAGCTCGAGGCGCTGCGCAAGGAGAACGCCGAGCACCCCATCGAGGTCACCGGCAAGAAGCTGCGCGATCTGATGAGCTGGGTGGACCGCCCGATCACCGAGACCGCCTAGCGGCGGGCAGCCCTACCGCACCTCGGGCGCCGAGCGTCACGCCAGAGTGGCGTTCGGCGGGCCGAGCGTCACGCCAGAGTGGCGTTTGGCGCCGATCGTTGCTCCAGCGTGACGCTCGGCGGACTTGGGTGCCGCATCGGCGCGACGGGCGGCCCGCTCAACCGGCGGCCAGTCGCCCTGCCACCGAGACCACCCGCCGGGCCAGATGATCCAGTGCGTTGATCGTGGCTTCGCCGAGCTCGGTGATGTTCTCGCGGTTGGCGACCAAGCTCACCCCGTAGGGGTTGCCGTCGACGAACTTCAGCGGGTCGGTGTATCCGGGCGGCACCAGGATCCCGCCCCAGTGCATCAACGACATGTAGAGGCTGACCAGCGTGGTCTCTTGCCCGCCGTGTGGTGATTCGGTGGACGTCCACGCCGCGTATACCTTGTCGGCCAGTTTGCCCTGGGCCCACAGACCCCCGAGCGAGTCCATGAACGTCTGAAACTGCGATGTCGTGGCGGCGAAGCGGGTGGGGGAGCCGAAGATCACCGCGTCGGCCCACACGATGTCATCGCCGGTGGCTGCTGGAAGGTCTTTGGTCGCTTCGTAATTCGCCGTCCATGCCGGGTTGTGCGCGAACGAGTCGGGGTCGCGGGTCTCTGCCACGTGGCGTAGCCGGACCTCGGCGCCCGCGGCTTCGGCGGCGGCCGCGACGCGCTTGGCCATCGTGGTGCCGTGGCCGGTGGCGGAGTAGTAAATGATCGCGAGTTTGGTCATGAGGTCAGCGTAGGCCGGTCCCGGTTGGCATTGACGACGATGTGCTGGGTGTTGTAGATCTGTGGGCCGATCGGACGTCCCTGGCCATCGTGGGGGGTGTGCCACTGGCTGACGAACAGATTCAGCTTGTCCAGCGTTGAATCAGGCAGCGGCACAAGGTAACCCCCGTAGTTCTGCGGGACGAAGTTGGGTAGATCCGGATCGTGTTGTTGTACGACGATCGTGCGAGACGCGTTCGGCGCGAGCACTTCTGGTGGGCTGCCGCAACCGACGTGCACCTCGACCGCACCGGGCCCGTTGGACGCGTTGAAGCCGGCCAGCACCGGTCGGCCGTCGATCTCCCGGAAGCTGAGTTCACCGAACCGGTCCCGGCCGATCGGCACGGTGGCGACCTTGCCGGGGGCGCCCCATCCGGCACCGGTCCAGGGCCGCCAGACGCCGCGGTCGGCTACCCGCCCCGCGGCGACGCGATACATGGTTACCGGCTGGGAGCGGTCGAACGAGTCGGCGGCGATGTAGACGAAACCGTCGGCGGCCTGGCATCCGCTGATCTGGGTAGGGTGGCTGAGCGGGCTGGTTCCGTGTTCGCCGGGGGTCCAGGGGCGCCATGATCCGCGCACCGGCGGCCAGCCCGACCCGGGATCGTTGGTAACCAGAACCAGCCAGGAGCCGCCGTCGGGGCGCAAACTCGTTGTGCCCGTGACCATCACGAAGGTGGTGCCGTCGCGCATCCGGATGCTGCCCGCCGGCAGTGTGTTGGAGCCGCGGGCCGGTGGGGGAGTGGGGAACAACACATTCGGGCTGTTCGTCGGCCCGGTCAGCGGAGCACCGAAACTCGGGCGGTCGTTGGCGTCGAACGCCACCGGCACCGCCACCGACGCGTAGTGCAGCTCGGCGCCGACATGATCGCCGCCGAACGCGTCCCCGAAAATGGCGACATACCGCCCATCGGGGAGTTGCACGACTTCGCCCAGGTCCGCTGCACCGATCCCCGGTATCCCGACCCTCGAGCCGGTACCGGCGACCGACCCGAGGTTGAGCGCGCTACCGCGTTGCGGTCGCATCATCCGCTGCTGCGGGGCCCAGCCCGGGCATCTCAGTGATGCCGAATTCACGACGTAGCACGGTGCGGGCCGCGTAATAGCCCGCCATCCCGTGCACACCGGCACCCGGCGGGGTGGCGGACGAACACAGGTAAACCTTGGGAATCGGTGTGCTCCAAGGGTTCAGCCGCGGCGTCGGGCCCAGCGTAGCCCGAAGAACCGACGCCCCGCCTACCGCGATGTCACCACCGACGTAGTTGGCGTTGTGGTCTGCCATCGCCGCCGCCGGCACCGCGCGGGCCGCTACCACGGTGTCGCGGAAACCGGGCGCGAACCGCTCGACGACGTCCGTCACCGTTTCGGTGGCGTCGACGTTGGACCCCGACGGCACGTGAGCATAGGTCCAGAACGGCCGGCGGCCGGCCTCGTCGACCCGGCCGGGATCGACGAGGTGCGGCAACGAGGCGAGCACCATCGGCGATTCCGCATGCCGGCCGGCGGCGATCTCGGCCTCGGCGCGCGCCATCTGTGCGCGGGTACCGCCGAGATGCAGCGTCGGGGCGTTGCGCAGTCGCGTGTCCGCCCACGGAATTTCACCGCTCAACACGAAATCCACCTTCGCGACACCTGAGCCAAAACGATAGCGGCGCAATGCTTTCGCGTAACCGGCCGGAATTGTGTCTGCGTACACCTGAAGCAGAGTGGTGGGCGCGGTGTCGAAAATGGTCACCGAATCCGGCGCATACGTGACCTCGACGCCGGCCGTCAACTCACCGCCATGCGCGCGCAGATCGGCGATCAACGCATCGGAGATCAGCTGGGTGCCACCCACCGGAACAGGCCACCCGACCGAATGGGCGAGAGTGGCCAACATCAATCCAGCGCCCGCCGACGCGAGGGACGGCAACGGCGTGATCGCATGGGCGGCAACGCCGGTGAACAATGCGCGGGCATCCTCACCCCCCAGCGTGGCCCACGCCGGGGTGCCCTGAGCCAGGAGCCGCATGCCCAACCGCGCCGTGGTGAGCAACGAACCGGGGACCGACCGTTTGTCGCCGAGCAGAAAGTTCACCACCGCGTCGTCGTCGCGTACCAACGGGCCCAGAAAGCGTCGCCAGGACGTGCCATCGGTCAACTCGGCACAGGTGCGCTGCAGATCGCGGTAGGCAATCGCGGCCGGGCGGTCCGGAAGCGGGTTGGCGTAGGAGATTTCCGGGATGGCCAGTTGCACACCCCGTGCGGCCAGATCGAATTCGGCGAAGAACGGGGACGCGATCGCCAACGGGTGCACCGCCGAACATACGTCGTGCGAAACGCCGCAGTATTCGGCGTCGACCTGGGTGCGGGCGCCGCCGCCGAAGGTGGGCTGGGCCTCCAGCACCTGGACTTTCAGTCCGGCGCGTGCACAAATGACGGCCGCGGCAAGCCCATTGGGCCCGCTGCCGACGACGGTGACGTCCATAGGTCCATTACAGCCGACGGCGTCCCGGAGAAACCAGGTGCCCTGCCGGCCGCGTATCAGCCACAGAGTGTGGCTCGCGGGCTCGCCCGGTAGCGAACGGACAGAATTCCAGATACAGATACCGCTCGAGCATTAGCGCGGGGTCGGCCGCTGGCAGGCAGGCATCGGCCACCCGTCTGCCATACGTCGATGCAGCAGCTCAAATCAACCGCGCACTGTTGTCGCAGTTGGCTGCAATCCGTTGCCGATCGAGGTCGGGGATGTTGGGCCGGGCCAATATGCGCCGCCAGAGTGTCACGGCTTCGGCGTGCTCGTCGATCCACGACGCGCACACGGCCGCCTCGTCGAGCGCGCCCCAATTGTAGGTATCGGCGCTGACATTCAACGTGTCCTCGGTGGGTAACGGGATCTCGGCGGCGTGCTTGGCGAACAGATAGCCCAGTCGGTAGCGCTTATCGAGGCGGTACCGAAAAGCGATGGCGTACAACGCTTCTGCGCGAGTCGGCCGGAACTCCCAGGCCCGCAGGTAGGCGTCTTGCACCTGCGGCCAGGGCGCACCCATCGACGACATCGACTCTCCGACACGGTACATCGAGTAGTACACCTCTTCGGCCCATCCGCCCATTTCGACGCGGTGCTCGTACCACTTGCGGGCGTTCTCGAAATCGCCCAAGTCGAAATAGCTTTGCGCCAGATAGAACACCGACCGGGCATCTTCGGGGTTACGTTCGAGCTCGGTGAGCAGCAGGTCGCGGTCGCTTTCGTACTTCTGCTGCGGATTCGAGTTACGGGCACCGAGGCGGCCAGACTCGATGTAGTAGTCACCATCGACTCGGTCGTGGCTGAAATCGGAGTCCACCATGACGTACTCGTGGATCACGCCCTCGTAGCGGACCGGCAGCCCGTCGCGGAACAGGTTCGGTCGCCAATTGATGTCGGAGCTCGGGCCATAACGGAGTTGGTAGAGGTCGTCGCCCAACTGGCCGAAATCGAGGTTGCCGACGACCTTGTCGTCAGCGTCGAGAACCCAGATGTAGTCGCCGTGGCCCTGAGCGAGGGCCAACGCCTCGGACCGGTTGTGCCCGAAGTTGCGCCACGGCCGCTGATGGAGCGCCCCGGGAATTCCGTGGCGCGCCATGTGATCGCGGATGACGTTCTGGGTTCCGTCGTCGGAACCGGTGTCCACGATCACCCAGCAGCTGATGTAGGGCGCGATGTTGTCCAAGGTCTCCCGAATGATCCCCGCCTCGTTTCGGACGATCATGTTGACGCAGATCGCTGGGCGTGCAGGGCAGGACACGGCCGGATCGTACCCAGCAGCGCTGGTGGTCGCTGGCAGATCCGCCCGACTCCGTCGTGCCGACGGCCGCCGCCGGGGGTGATGCGGGTGACCCGCGGCGCCCGACCGGGACTCTGCTGCCGCGCCCGCGGCAACGCCGCTACGCTGGCCCGCGTGAACTTGCCTGTTGTATTGATCGCCGACAAACTCGCCCAATCAACCGTCGCTGCCCTGGGAGACCAGGTTGAGGTGCGCTGGGTGGACGGACCCGACCGGGAGAAGCTGCTGGCCGCGGTGCCCGACGCGGACGCGCTGCTGGTGCGGTCGGCCACCACCGTCGACGCCGAGGTGCTGGCCGCCGCCCCCAAGCTCAAGATCGTCGCCCGCGCCGGTGTCGGGCTGGACAACGTCGACGTGGATGCGGCCACCGCCCGCGGCGTGCTGGTGGTCAACGCCCCCACCTCGAACATCCACAGCGCCGCCGAGCACGCACTGGCCCTGCTGCTGGCCGCGGCCCGCCAGATTCCGGCGGCCGACGCGACCCTGCGTGAACACACCTGGAAGCGGTCGAAGTTCTCCGGCACCGAGATCTTCGGCAAGACCGTCGGCGTGGTGGGTCTGGGCCGGATCGGGCAGCTGGTGGCCCAGCGGCTCGCCGCCTTCGGGACCCACCTGGTCGCCTATGACCCGTACGTGTCGTCGGCGCGCGCGGCGCAGTTGGGTATCGAGCTGCTGCCCCTGGACGACCTGTTGGCCCGCGCGGACTTCATCTCGGTGCACCTGCCCAAGACGCCTGAGACCAAGGGCCTGCTGAACAAGGAGGCGCTGGCCAAGACCAAGCCCGGCGTCATCATCGTCAACGCCGCCCGCGGCGGCCTGATCGACGAGGCGGCGCTGGCCGACGCCATCACCGACGGCCACGTCCGGGCCGCCGGCCTGGACGTCTTCTCCACCGAGCCGTGCACCGACAGCCCGTTGTTCGAGCTGCCGCAGGTGGTCGTCACCCCGCACCTGGGTGCGTCCACCGCCGAGGCCCAGGACCGGGCCGGCACCGACGTCGCCGAGAGCGTACGGCTGGCGCTGGCCGGGGAATTCGTGCCCGACGCGGTCAACGTCGGCGGCGGCGTGGTCAGCGAGGAGGTGGCGCCCTGGCTGGATCTGGTGCGCAAGCTCGGCGTGCTGACCGCGGCGCTGTCGGACGAACTTCCGGTGTCGGTGTCGGTGCAGGTGCGCGGCGAACTGGCCGCCGAAGAGGTCGGGGTGCTCAAGCTGTCGGCGCTGCGCGGACTGTTCTCGGCGGTGATCGAAGACTCGGTGACGTTTGTGAACGCACCCGCGCTGGCCGCCGAACGCGGGGTGACCGCCGAAATCAGCACGGCCACCGAGAGTCCCAACCACCGCAGCGTGGTCGACGTGCGGGCCGTGGCCGCCGACGGCTCGGTGGTCAACGTCGCGGGCGCGCTGTCCGGGCCGCAGCTCGTCGAGAAGATCGTCCAGATCAACGGCCGCAACTTCGACCTGCGCGCCCAGGGCATCAACCTGGTGGTCAACTACGCCGACCAGCCCGGCGCACTGGGCAAGATCGGCACGCTGCTCGGATCGGCCGGGGTGAACATCCAGGCCGCGCAGCTGTCCGAGGACACCGAGGGTGACAGCGCGACCATCCTGCTGCGGTTGGATCAGGATGTTCCGGACGACGTGCGCGCCGAGATCGCCCAGGCCGTGGGCGCCAACAAGCTCGAAGTGGTTGACCTGTCATGACCAGACTCGCGGTCATCGCCGGCGACGGCATCGGCCCGGAGGTCATCGACGAAGCGCTCAAGGTGCTCGACATCGTCAAACCGGGAGTCGAGAAGACCACCTACGACCTGGGCGCCCGGCGTTTCCACGCCACCGGTGAGGTGCTGCCCGAGTCGGTGGTGCCCGAACTGCGCGAGCACGACGCCATCCTGTTGGGTGCGATCGGGGATCCGTCGGTACCCAGCGGCGTGCTGGAGCGGGGCTTGCTGCTGCGGATGCGTTTCGAGCTGGATCATCACGTCAACCTGCGGCCGGCCCGCCTGTACCCCGGCGTCAACAGTCCGCTCGCGGGCAACCCCGAGATCGACTTCGTGGTGGTGCGCGAAGGCACCGAGGGGCCCTACACCGGCAACGGTGGCGCAATCCGCGTCGGCACCCCGCACGAAGTGGCCACCGAGGTCAGCGTCAACACAGCGTTCGGTGTGCGCCGGGTGGTGACCGACGCGTTCGAACGGGCGCGCAAGCGTCGTAAACATCTGACGCTGGTGCACAAGACCAATGTCCTGACGTTCGCCGGCGGATTGTGGCTGCGGACGGTGCAGGAGATCGGCACGCAGTACCCCGACGTCGAGGTGGCCTACCAGCACGTCGATGCGGCCACCATCTTCCTGGCCACCGATCCCGGCCGCTTCGACGTGATCGTCACCGACAACCTGTTCGGCGACATCATCACCGACCTCGCCGCCGCGGTGTGCGGCGGCATCGGTCTGGCCGCCAGCGGCAACATCGACGCCACCCGGACCAATCCGTCCATGTTCGAGCCGGTGCACGGCAGCGCGCCCGACATCGCCGGCCAGGGCATCGCCGACCCGACCGCGGCGATCATGTCGGTGGCGCTGCTGCTGGCCCATCTTGGTGAGGACGCGGCGGCAGCGCGGGTGGATCGGGCCGTAGCCCAATACTTGGCGACTCGCGGGGACGAACGGCCTGCCACCAGCGATGCCGGCGCACGGATTGCAGCCGCGCTCTAGTCTCCAGGCCCGGCGGTAACAGGCGGGTCGGCACCAACGGGACGGCGGCCAGCGGGAACAGGCCGCACAGCGCCCACGCCAGGGGATATGCGGCGGCGGTGATCAGCGCACCGAACATCGGCGGTCCGGCGGCCGCCATCAACCGCTGCGTGGTGTTCTGGATGCCCAGCGCGCGTCCACTCCAGTACGGTCCGGCGAACTCGGTGATGGCGGTGGCCTCCAAACCGTTGTCGAGGACGGCGATCACCGCAATGGCGACCATCAGGAACACATCGAATCGCGTGTTCATCTGGTCGGAGAGAGCCAGCAGGAACAGTGTCAACGCGGCGCTGACGGCGATGATGCGCACCGGCCGGGTTCGGGAACCGATGCGATCCGACCACCGTCCCGCCAGGATGCGGCCCCCCGCACCGATCAGTTGCGAGATGGTCACCAGCCCGCCGGCCGCTGCCACCGACCAGTGGTGGTGGTTGATCAGCCAGACCAGCATGAAAGTGACGGTCACCGTCTGCGGCATCATCAGCAACGCCGACGCCGCGTGGATCCGCCACAGCGTCGACGAACCGCGATATGGACTGGCCAACTCTGTGTCGGTGGCCGTGTGGCGGGACTTGCGCGGCGGATCTTTCACCGCGACGATGCTGACCACTGTTGCGCACGCGCACGCCACCGCCGGGAACATCAGCCCGGCATGGGCGCCGCGCTCGGCTAGTTCGGGAATCACCAACGCGCCCAAGGCAATTCCGATGGGCTGCGCGGTCTGACGGATGCCCATCGCCAACCCGCGCTGTTGCGGCGGGAACCACCCCGACACCAACCGGCCACCGGCGGTGTTGCAGCTGGCGGCTGCCATGCCGCCGAGGAACAGGAACACCCCCATCCCCAGCAGCGAATGCACCGATGCCGCGGCGTAAGCGGCCGCCGCGGTGAGGCCCGAACCGAGCGCCAACACGATTCGCTCACCCACCCGGTCCAATACGTAGCCCCAGGCGACCAGGGTGACCACCATGCCCCAGCTGGGCATCGACGCCAACAGACTTGCCTGGGCCAACGGGGTCCCGCGTCCGCTGACCAGCCGGGGGAGTAGGAAGGCGACGCCGTTGATGAAGAGGAAGGCACTTGCCGTCACGAACACCGAGACGACGACGATCGACCAGCGCCTGACCGCGCCGGCCTGCTCTTCGGGCATCCGCCAATGCTCGCACAGGCGACGCGGTGCGATGGGCTACCGAACCACCCGGCGACCGGCGGATTGTCGCTGCGCCCGCTCCTCGAGCCCGGGTGGTACCAGTCCGGTCGGCACCACCGGTACGGCGGCCAACGGGAACAGGCCGCACAGCGCGAACGCCACCGGAAAGCCGAATGCTCCGATGATCACGCCGAACATCGGCGGACCGGCCAGGGTCATCAGTCGTTGTGTGGTGTTCTGCACACCCAGTGCACGGCCGCTCCAGAACTGTCCGGCGACCTCAGTGATCGCGGTCGCCTCCAAGCCGTTGTCCATCACCGTGATCACCG
This sequence comes from Mycobacterium sp. NGS61, assembly GCF_059812325.1. Taxonomy (NCBI): domain Bacteria; kingdom Bacillati; phylum Actinomycetota; class Actinomycetes; order Mycobacteriales; family Mycobacteriaceae; genus Mycobacterium; species Mycobacterium sp. NGS61. Next base: position 169,652 of record NZ_JCALCL010000001.1, on the reverse strand, counting down.
CGGCGGCGACCATCAGCCCCACGGCCAGCGGGGGATAGAAGTCATTGGTGAACGCCAGCAGCATCAGGGCCACGCTGGTGGCGAGCGCAACCAGGCGGATCGGTCGCATACGCGAACCGATGCGGTCGGACCACCGGCCGGCCAGGATGCGGCTCACCGCGCCCAGCAGTGCGGTGAAGGTCACCAACGTGCCGGCATCCTCGAGCGGCCACCCGTGCTCTCGGACCAGCCACACCAGCATGAACGTCACGGTCACCGACTGAGGCATCACCATCAGCGCCGACAGCCCGTGGATCCGCCACAACACCGCGGAGTTGCGGTACGGGCTCGAAAGCTCGCCGTCGTGCGCCTGGGTGCGCGGCTTACGCGGCGGGTCGTGCGCGACGACGGCGGCGACCACCGCCGACATCGCGCACGCCAACGCCGGAAACAACAAGCCGGCCGCGGGTGGACCATGTTGGGCGAGTCGGGGAATGGCCAGCGCGCCCATCGCGATCCCCAGCGGCTGCGCCGTCTGGCGTACGCCCATCGCCAAACCGCGCTGCTCAGGCGGGAACCAGCCCGCCACCAGCCGGCCACACGCGGGATTGCAGCTCGCCGCGCCCATGCCGCCGAGGAACAGCAACACGCCCATCACCAGCAGGGAATCCACCGCCGAGGCGGCATACGCAACCGCCGCGGTGATGATCGAGCCCAGGGTCAGCACGATCCGCTCGCCGATGAGGTCGGCGACGTAGCCCCAGCCGATCAACGTCACCACCATGCCCAGGCTCGGCATGACCGACAGCAGCCCGGTTTCGGACAGCGGGGTGCCGTGCGCGGCTTCCAGCGCCGGAATCATGAACGGGACTGCGTTGATGAAGCTGAACGCGCTGGAGGTGACGACGAGGGCGACGACCACCATCGACCAGCGCTTAGCGGCGCTGGTCGCGTCCGATGACATCAAGCAATGCTTGCACACAACCCGGGCATGAGCGCCCGGCTTCGCCGCGCTCGCGACCCTCGCTAGGTCTGATGGCGAGGGCCCGCAGCGCCCGGCTTCGCCGCGCTCGCGACCCTCGCTAGGTCTGAGGGCCGGGTTCCTCCTCGGGGCCTGCGGCCCCGCATCGTCACCCGGCTGGATCTGATGGCGAGGGCCCGCAGCGCCCGGCTTCGCCGCGCTCGCGACCCTCGCTAGGCTGATCCGAATGCGCCTTGGTCGAATCGCCAGTCCTGACGGAGTCGCGTTTGTCAGCATCGAAGGCCCACTCGACGATCCGGGTGCGATGACGGTCCGCGAGATCGCCGAGCATCCGTTCGGCACGCCGACTTTCACCGGCCGCAGCTGGCCGCTGGCCGACGTGCGGCTGCTGGCCCCGATTCTGGCCAGCAAGGTCGTCTGCATCGGCAAGAACTACGCCGACCACATCGCCGAGATGGGCGGTGTCGCTCCCGCCGACCCGGTCATCTTCATGAAGCCCAATACCGCGATCATCGGACCCAACGTGCCGATCCGATTGCCCGCCAACGCATCCACCGTGCACTACGAAGGAGAGTTGGCGGCGGTGATCGGCCGTCCGTGCAAGGACGTCTCGGCGGCACAGGCCGCCGACAACATCCTGGGCTACACCATCGGCAACGACGTGTCGGCGCGCGATCAACAGCAGTCCGACGGGCAATGGACCCGCGCCAAGGGTCACGACACCTTCTGCCCGGTCGGGCCCTGGATCGTCACCGATGTGGACCCGGCGGATCTGGAACTGCGCACCGACGTCAACGGTGAGGTCAAGCAGCATGCCCGCACCTCGCTGATGATTCACGACGTCGGCGCGGTCGTCGAATGGATCTCGGCGGTGATGACCCTTCTCCCAGGCGATCTCATCCTCACCGGAACGCCCGCCGGGGTCGGTCCGATCGAGGACGGCGACACTGTCTCGGTGACCATCGAGGGCATCGGTACGCTGTCGAATCCGGTGGTACGCAAGCCGGCCCTGTGATTCACAACACCAATCCTGTAGTGCGCAAAGGAAAGTCGTGACAGTACGAGTTCGGTTCTGCCCGTCGCCCACCGGCACGCCGCACGTCGGAATGGTGCGCACCGCGCTGTTCAACTGGGCCTATGCCAGACACACCGGTGGCACCTTCGTCTTCCGCATCGAAGACACCGACGCCGCCCGGGACAGCGAGGAGAGCTACGCGGCGCTGCTCGATGCCCTGCGTTGGCTGGGCCTGGACTGGGATGAAGGACCCGAGGTCGGCGGGCCGTACGGGCCCTACCGGCAGTCGCAGCGCGGCGATCTGTACCGGGACGTGGTGGCCCGACTGCTCGAGGCGGGCGAGGCCTACTACGCGTTTTCGACGGCGGAGGAGGTCGAGGCGCGCCACGTCGCCGCCGGCCGCAATCCAAAGCTGGGCTACGACAACTTCGATCGCCAGTTGACCGATTCGCAGCGCGCGGCGTTCCTCGCCGACGGCCGACATCCGGTGGTGCGGTTGCGGATGCCCGACGAGGACCTCAGCTGGGACGACCTGGTGCGCGGACCCACCACGTTCGCAGCGGGCTCGGTACCCGACTTCGCGTTGACGCGCGCCAACGGAGATCCGTTGTACACCTTGGTGAATCCGTGCGACGACGCACTGATGAAGATCACCCACGTGCTGCGCGGCGAGGACCTGCTGCCGTCCACACCGCGCCAGCTCGCGTTGTACCAGGCGCTGATCCGGATCGGGGTGGCCGAGCGTACCCCGCAATTCGCCCATCTCCCAACTGTTTTAGGTGAGGGAACCAAGAAGCTGTCCAAGCGTGACCCGCAGTCCAATCTGTTCGCGCACCGCGACCGCGGTTTCATCCCCGAAGGGCTGCTCAATTATCTTGCGTTGCTGGGCTGGTCGATCGCCGACGACCACGACCTGTTCAGCCTCGACGAGATGGTCGCCGCGTTCGACGTGGTGGATGTCAACTCCAACCCGGCCCGGTTCGACCAGAAGAAGGCCGACGCCCTGAACGCCGAGCACATCCGCCGGCTCGCCGTCGACGATTTCACCGCACGGCTGCGCAGCTATCTGGATGTGCACGGCCATCGCCTGGGCTTGACCGATGCGGATTTCGCTACCGCGGCCGAGCTGGTGCAGACCCGCATCGTGGTGCTCGGCGACGCGTGGGGTCTGCTGAAATTCCTCAACGACGACGAGTACGCGCTCGACCCCAAGGCCGCCGCCAAGGAACTGGGACCCGACGCGGGCCCGGTGCTCGACGCCGCCATTGCGGCGCTGGACTCGCTGACCGACTGGACCACCCCGCAGATCGAGGAAGCCCTCAAGGGCGCGCTGATCGAGACCTTGGCGCTCAAACCGCGCAAGGCGTTCGGCCCCATCCGGGTCGCTGCCACCGGAACCACCATCAGCCCGCCATTGTTCGAGTCGCTGGAACTGCTGGGTCGCGACCGCAGCCTGCAGCGGCTGCGGGCCGCGCGCGACGTGGCCGGTTGAATCTTTGGTAGTGTGCACTTCGGCTTCAACTGGCCGGCCTCAGCGGCACCGGATGCGGGTATCTCCCGTTAACGGGCTCTGAGCAGCGGTTTTAGGCGGCCGATGGGGTATGGTGTAATTGGCAACACAGCTGATTCTGGTTCAGCCATTCTAGGTTCGAGTCCTGGTACCCCAGCAAGATCCCACCGGGTCAACCGATTAGGTGGGGTTTCCGTGTTCGGCTATGCTGACTCTCCGGATCGTGTCCGGCCCCGTCGTCTAGCGGCCTAGGACGCCGCCCTCTCACGGCGGTAGCGTGGGTTCGAATCCCATCGGGGCTACAACATTGCGCGTCACCCAGTCTGCTGGGTTCCGCGCACAGCCGGAGCGGTCGAGCCACCCACCGGCATCGGGGGCATTCCCAGCTTGCGGTGATCCCAGGACCGGGTGCGGTTGCTGACGATGCGCACGCAGACGCGCTTGTTCATCATCTGCTCGACGAACGGCTTCATCTCGTCGCTGTAGGGACCGGTGTAGCGCTCCCACACGCTGACGCCGACGCGGTGCGAGGTGTCGGGATCGTCGACGATTTCAGCGGTGCCCTCGAAGGACACCCCGCGCAGCGTGTCGTAGGTGTCGCCGTCTTCGATCAGGAAACTCACCCGCGGATCGCGCTTGAGGTTGACGGCCTTCTGCGACTTGGCCTTGGTCTCCAGCCAGATCTCGCCGTCCAGCACCCCGTACCACATGGCCGTCAGGTGCGGTTGGCCGTCGGGACCGATGGTGGCCAGCGTGCCGGTACGGCTGTTGGCGACGAACTCGGCGATCTCGTCGGGGGACATGACGATGCTCGCGCGCTGATTGGTTCCCATGGCGTCAGTGTGTCAGGTCGCCGGTGCACGCCTGCGCCGAGCCTGCACTGATGGCGCCGAGCCTGAACTGAGGCCGCAGTTTTCGTGATCTGCCCGTCCTGAGTGCAATCTCGGTGCGGAATTCACAGCCGCCGCGTCAGCTCCTCGGCAGCCGCCAACAGATCTGCGGCCCAACGCGCCCCGGGCCGCCGGCCCATCCGGTCGATCGGGCCGGACACCGAGATGGCCGCCGTCACAATGCCGCGGCTGTCGCGCACCGGTGCCGAGACACTGGCCACACCGGGCTCGCGTTCGGCCACGCTCTGTGCCCAGCCGCGCCGGCGCACGTCAGCCAGCGTCCGGCTGCTGAACTTGGCGTCCGGCAAGACCACCTGCTGAGTGGCCGCATCGCTGTGCGCGAGCAACACTTTGGCGGCCGAACCCGCCGTCATCGGCAACCGGGCGCCCACGGGCACCGTATCGCGAAGCCCGGCAGCAGGTTCCAGCGCTGCCACGCACACCCGCATGGTGCCTTCGCGACGGTACAACTGCACGCTCTCGCCGGTGGTTTCCCGCAACCGGGGCAGCACGGCGGCACCCGCGGCCAGCAGCGGATCGTTGACGTGCCCGGCCAGTTCGGTAACCGCCGGACCGAGCCGCCAGCGGCCGTCCTCGTCGCGTCCGAGCAGCCGATGCACCTCCAGGGCAGCGGCGACCCGGTAGGTGGTGGCCCGGGGCAGGCCGGTCCGCTCGCACAGTTCGGCGAGCCCGCAGGGGGATTCCGCGACCGCGTGCAGGACGCCCACCGCTTTGTCGAGGACGCCGATCCCGCTATGCTGTCTCATATATAGATACTAGCGTCTCACATACTGAGATTCAGCCCCGACGGATCGGTGTGGGACGCAATCGACGAATCGAGGCAATGCGCATATGTGTGCTGCGAAAGACAACCCCCGAACCCTGGCAGAGAAGGTCTGGGACGACCACGTCGTGGTGTCGGGTGAAGGAAACGCACCCGACCTGATCTATATCGACCTGCATCTGGTGCACGAAGTCACCAGTCCGCAGGCCTACGACGGGTTGCGGCTGGCCGGCCGTCGAGTACGGCGGACCGATCTGACGATCGCCACCGAAGACCACAACGTGCCGACGGTCGACATCGACAAGCCGATCGCCGACCTGGTCTCCCGCACCCAGGTGGAGACGTTGCGGCGCAACTGTGCCGAATTCGGTGTCCGGCTCTACCCGATGGGTGACATCGAGCAGGGCATCGTGCATGTCGTCGGTCCGCAACTGGGCCTCACCCAACCGGGCATGACGATCGTGTGCGGAGACAGCCACACCTCGACGCACGGCGCATTCGGGGCAATCGCCATGGGGATCGGGACATCTGAGGTCGAGCACGTGCTGGCCACGCAGACGCTGCGGCTGCGACCGTTCAAGACGATGGCGGTCAACGTCGACGGACAGCTGCCTGCCGGGGTGAGCGCCAAAGACATCATCCTCGCGCTGATCGCCAAGATCGGAACCGGTGGCGGACAGGGATATGTCATCGAATACCGGGGCAGTGCCATCGAGTCGCTGTCCATGGAGGGCCGGATGACGGTCTGCAACATGAGCATCGAAGCCGGCGCCCGCGCAGGCATGGTGGCCCCCGACGAAACGACCTACGAATTCCTGCGTGGTCGCCCGCACGCCCCGAAGGGCGCCGACTGGGACAACGCACTCGCCTATTGGCAGCAGCTGCGTACCGACCCGGGCGCGGTTTTCGACACCGAGGTCTACCTCGACGCATCCTCGCTGAGTCCGTTCGTCACCTGGGGGACCAACCCGGGCCAGGGGGTGCCGCTGGCTGCGGCGGTGCCGGACCCCGAGTTGATGACCGACGACGCACAACGCCAGGCCGCGGAGAAAGCCTTGGCGTACATGGACCTTCGGCCCGGGACGGCGATGCGCGACATCGCGGTCGACGCCGTGTTCGTCGGATCCTGCACCAACGGCCGGATCGAAGACCTGCGGGTGGTGGCCGACGTGCTGCGCGGGCGCAAGGTGGCGCCGGGGGTGCGGATGCTGGTGGTGCCGGGCTCGATGCGGGTGCGCGCACAGGCCGAAAGCGAAGGGCTGGGGGACATCTTCACCGCGGCCGGCGCCGAATGGCGCCAAGCCGGCTGCTCGATGTGCCTGGGCATGAACCCTGATCAGCTCGCGCCCGGAGAGCGTTGCGCCGCCACGTCGAACCGCAATTTCGAAGGGCGACAGGGCAAGGGCGGCCGGACGCACCTGGTGTCCCCGGCGGTCGCTGCGGCCACTGCCGTTCGCGGCACGCTCTCCACTCCCGCCGACTTGACCTGACCGACTTTGATTTCACGCTGAGAAATAGGGGAAGAAGATGGAAGCCTTTCACACCCACACCGGAATCGGTGTGCCGCTGCGGCGGTCCAATGTCGACACCGATCAGATAATTCCCGCCGTCTTTCTGAAGCGCGTCACCCGAACCGGTTTCGAGGACGGTTTGTTCGCCAGCTGGCGTTCGGATCCGTCATTCGTGCTCAATCTCAGTCCCTTTGACCGAGGCTCGGTCTTGGTTGCTGGACCCGATTTCGGAACCGGATCCTCACGCGAACACGCGGTCTGGGCGCTCATGGACTACGGATTCCGGGTGGTTATCTCCTCTCGCTTCGGCGACATTTTCCGCGGCAACGCCGGCAAGGCGGGTCTGCTGGCCGCCGAAGTCGATCAAGACGGGGTCGAGCTGCTCTGGAAGCTGATCGAGCAGAGCCCGGGGCTGGAAATCACTGTCAATCTTCAAGATCGAAATATCACCGCGGGAACGGCGGTGTTGCCGTTCAGGATTGACGATCACACCGCGTGGCGATTGTTGGAAGGACTCGACGATATAGCCCTTACGCTGCGGAAACTCGACGAAATCGAAGCGTTCGAGGCATCGCGCCCGGTGTGGAAGCCGCGCACGGCGCCAATCTGACCGACCCCCTTGCGGTCTGGAATTCCAACCGGGCCGGCGCGCGCCAAACAAGCGCAATTCACATCGGCGCCACCGGCCAAGGGCGGCAATCGGATTGCCGAAATTGCACTCATTCGCGCTTGAAATTGCGCGTGGCTCTTGGCAATTTGCCAGCAAAGGGTTTACCGTGTCCTCTAGTCGGTTCCAAATCGAGGACCACTGGCTTCGGAGGGTTGGATGAACAAAGCAGAGCTCATAGATGTGCTCACACAGAAATTGGGCTCAGACCGCCGGCAGGCCACCGCCGCTGTCGAGAATGTCGTCGACACGATTGTGCGTGCGGTGCACAAGGGCGAGAGCGTCACGATTACCGGTTTCGGTGTCTTCGAACAGCGTCGCCGCGCAGCCCGCGTTGCCCGCAACCCGCGCACCGGTGAGACCGTGAAGGTGAAGCCCACATCGGTTCCGGCGTTCCGTCCAGGTGCCCAATTCAAAGCGGTTGTGGCTGGCGCACAAAAGCTCCCGGCCGACGGTCCCGCAGTGAAGCGTGGCGTAGTCGCGGGTGCGGCGAAGAAGACGACCGCCAAGCGGGCTCCGGCCAAGAAGGCTGCGACCAAGGCGCCGGCCAAGAAGGCCGCGACCAAGGCTCCGGCGAAGAAGGCTGCGACTAAGGCTCCGGCGAAGAAGGCTGCGACTAAGGCTCCGGCCAAGAAGGCTGCGACCAAGGCTCCGGCCAAGAAGGCTGCGACCAAGGCTCCGGCCAAGAAGGCTGCGACCAAGACGCCGGCCAAGAAGGCCGCGACCAAGGCTCCGGCCAAGAAGGCCGCCAGCAAGGCGCCGGCCAAGAAGGCTCCGGCCAAGAAGGCCGCCGCCACACGCCGCGGTCGCAAGTAGCACTCACACGCGAATACCCTTCGGCGGGCAGCGATGCCTACCGGAGGGTATTTGCGTTGTCAGGTGCGCACGTTGGGGGCCAGTGCCCCGCCGATGTGGTCGGCGGCGATGAGCCGACCGCCCGACAACGACAGCACCCAGGTGCTGCCCTTATGGTTGCGGGCCTTGTCCGGCCGCACCCCGTTGCGGTCGCACCACCATCCGATCAGATCCGGAATCACCTTTCCCTGCGAGCAGATCACCGGTGTGCCGGCCCGTCCGGCGATCTGCAGCATCCGCTGTCGGCCGCGTTTGGCGTTCTTGGCGTAGGCCTCTTCGGTGAGGTGCGGTTCGTTGTGAATGGTCACGCCCAGTTCCTCGGCAAGCGGTTCCACGGTTTGGTGGCAACGCACCCGGTCGGCCGCGTAGACGTCGGTGGCGCCGAAAGCCAGTAGCTGGGCCACCAGCGCCTCGGCTTGCGCGCGGCCTTTCTTGTCCAGCGGTCGTTTGGTGTCGTCGCCGCGGTAGCGGGCCTTGCTGCCGGCGGTACCGTGCCGCACCACCAGCACGGTCTTGGTGTCCGCCGGCTGTTTGGTGAACCGTCGCAATACCTTTCGGTCTTGTGCGTAGCCGAGCTTCTTCATGGCCTCGGACACCGGCAGCCAGAGCAGATCGTCGACCTCGTCCCCGGCGGCGAAGGTCCCGCCGGTGCTTCTGGCGGCCCAGTAGTACACCTTCTTGACGCGCTGGTCGATCGGGTAGGTGATCGTGGTGAGGTACCTGCCCAGCTGACTGTGATGGCCGGTCTCTTCGAGCACTTCGCGCACGGCGGTCACCGGCGGGGTCTCACCCGGATCCACCTTGCCTTTGGGCAGCGACCAGTCGTCGTACCGGGGCCGGTGGATCACCGCGATCTCGACCGACTTACCTGATTCGCGGGTCGGTCGCCACAGCACCGCTCCCGCGGCGTGCACGATGCGGCCACGGCGGGCCGACGAATTCTGGGACGACACCTCAACTCCTGCAGATCAATTCGAACAGGTCTTGACGCGGCTGGACGGGTCAGGGGCTGCGGTGCCGCTCCATCAGGGACACCTGATGATCGCGCACGCTCAGTCCCTCCCGCGGCGAGGCCGTCCACTGGCCGTCGGATCCCAATTCCCAGCAGCGGGTGGACGGATCCAGTGCGGATTGGAACAACTCGTCGAGCTGTGTGGTCAATCGCGGGTCTTTGACCTGTGCCATGACCTCGACCCGACGGTCGAGATTGCGATGCATCATGTCGGCACTGCCGATCCAGAATTCGCCGATGGCGTTGAAATGCAGAATCCGCGAGTGCTCCAGGAAACGGCCGAGAATCGAGCGGACGCTGATGTTTTCGGAGAAACCTGCGGCGCCGGGGCGCAGCGCACAGATGCCGCGCACCACCACTTCCACCCGCACACCGGCCTGTGATGCGCGGTAGAGCGCATCGATGACCTGTTCGTCGACCAGGGCGTTCATCTTCAACCGGATTCTGGCGTCATTGCCCCGCCGGTGGGCCTCGACTTCACGCTCTACCCGCTCGATGATGCCGGTGCGAATTCCGTGCGGTGCCACCAACAAATTGCGATAGGTGAGCTTGCGCGAGTAGCCGGTCAGGGTGTTGAACAAGTCGGTCAGGTCGGCGCCGATGTCGGGATCGGCGGTCAGCAGCCCGACATCCTCGTACAGTCGTGCCGTCTTACCGTTGTAGTTGCCGGTTCCGACGTGGCAGTACCGCCGGATGATCGGACCCTCGCGGCGCACCACCAGGCACGTCTTGCAGTGCGTCTTGAGCCCGACGAATCCGTAGACAACGTGGACCCCCGCCTGCTCCAGCGTTCGCGCCCAACGGATGTTGGCCTGTTCGTCGAAGCGCGCCTTGATCTCCACCAATGCCACCACCTGCTTGCCGGCTTCGGCGGCGTCGATGAGCGCCCGCACGATCGGCGAATCACCGGACGTGCGATACAGCGTCTGTTTGATGGCCAGCACGTTGGGGTCGGCGGCGGCCAGTTCGATGAAGCGCTGCACGCTGGTGGAGAACGAATCGTAGGGATGGTGCACCAGCACATCGCCTTCGCGCAGGGTCGCGAAGATGCTCTTCGGGGTCTCCCGGTCGGCGAAGGCTGGATGGGTGGCCGGCACGAACGCCCGGTCCTTCAGGGCCGGACGGTCCACCCCGTAGATCTGCCACAGCGACGACAAGTCCAGCAGCCCAGGCACTTCGATGACGTCGCCGGGATGGACATCGAGTTCGCGCAGCAGCAGTTCGAGCATGCTCTCGGTCATGTCGTCGGCAACTTCGAGTCGCACCGGCGAACCGAACCGCCGTCGTGCCAACTCCCGCTCGAGTGCCTGCAACAGGTCTTCGTCGCGATCTTCTTCCACTTCGAAGTCGGCGTTGCGGGTGATGCGGAACGTGTGATGTTGAACAATCTCCATGCCGGGGAACAGCACTGGGAGGAAAGCGGCGATCAACTCCTCCATCGGCAGGAATCGCACGATGCCCCGCTCGCGCCGCTCGCCGTCGGATTCCGCTTTCGTTTCCAGCTCCACAAAGCGGTCGACGTTGTCGGGCACCTTGACCCTGGCGAAGTGCTGGGTGCCGTCGTCGGGCTGTTTGACGGTGACCGCGAGGTTCAGACTCAACCCACTGACGAAGGGGAACGGGTGGGCAGGGTCGACGGCCAGCGGGGTCAGGACGGGGAAGACCTGATCGTGGAAATACGTCGACAACTGTTCGCGCTCAGCCTCGTCCAGGTCGGCCCACGTGATGATGTAGATGCCTTCTTCCTCCAGCGCGGGGGATACCTCGTCGAGGAACACCCGGGCGTGGCGGCTGGCGATCTGCTGGGTCTGTTCGCCGATGCGCCGCAACTGCTCACGCGGCGTCAGTCCGTCGGCCGAGCGGACCGACAGCCCCATTTCGTCGCGGCGTTTGAGACCGGCGACCCGAACCATGTAGAACTCATCCAGGTTGGAAGCAAAGATCGCCAGGAATTTGGCGCGCTCCAGCAGGGGCATCGAATTGTCGGCGGCCAGCGCCAGCACCCGGGCGTTGAAGTCCAGCCAGCTCAGTTCCCGATTCAGGTAGCGCTCGTCGGGCAGCGGGTCGTTGATCGCGGCGGGAGTCGCCGCCGGCGGTGCTGCAGGTGCCGAGTCGCCTGACTGCCGAGCACCCTCGTGGGTGGATGCATCCGCTTGGGGTGGGGCTTCGATTTCGGTCACCCTGCGATCATTGCCTATTACCCGTGGGCGAGGCCACCAGTCCTGGGAGATCGGCAACCCATCCATCTGGCGTTGAGATGCGATTCACCGAGCGGACATGTTGGGCCGTGTCTGCCGTCTCCGCGGGTTGCTGCTGCGGGGAATCAGCGGTGCGCGATCGCGCGCGCGGTCGCCGGGCCCACCCCGAGGCGGCGCGCGGCGGCCAGGTCGGCCGGTGTGTCGACGTCGCAGCGCAGACCGGGCCACGCTCCGGTGAGTTCGACGGCACCCGAATGCCGGTGTCGCGCGGCGGAATCCGGCCCGAACCGGGGATCGAGCGGGGTGCCGAAGGCACACAGTGCCGCGGTCCCCGTGCCGGCCCGGTCGGCGACGAAGCTGCGCTGGTGCGCGCGGGCGGCTGCGACCGCCTCGGCCAGCTCCTGGGACTGCAATGCCGGTAAATCACCTTGCAGCACAACAAGATTGGGAATGATCGCGGCCATCGAACGTTCGGCGGCGACGATGGCGCTGTTCAACGGATCGGGATCACCCGCCGGGGTGGGGTCGGTCAGCACCTCGGCACCGAGCCCGGATGCGGCCGCCCCGGCGGCCTCGTCCGGTGTGATCACCACGATCGAGTGCAACGACTCCACCCGGGCCGCGGCGGTCAGCGTGTCGACCAGCATGGCCAGCACCACCGCTTCGCGGGTCGGGGCCGAGAACACCGGCGCCAGCCGGGTCTTGGCGGCAGCCAACCGTTTGACGGCGATGATCAACCCCATATCTCCGCCTGCGCCGCCCATGGGGGCCATCCTGCCAGCGAGGCTTGGGCGCAACGCCTGCGAGTGTCAAGCTAGCGTGATGCCGGCAGGCGAGCGTCGCGCCAGAGTGACGGTGGCCGCAGAGCTCCGGGAGGGTGGATGACCGGCACGGGAACTGTCGTGGTGATGGGCGCCGGTGCGTGGGGCACCGTATTGGCCAAGGTGCTCGCTGATGCCGGGGGAGAGGTCACCCTGTGGGCGCGGCGGGCGGAGGTCGCCAAGCGGATCAACGCCACCCGGTCCAATCCCGACTACCTGCCCGGTATGCACCTGCCGGCCGGGATTCGCGCCACGTCGGACGCCGAGGAGGCCCTCACCGGCGCGACCACCGTGCTGCTCGGAGTCCCGGCGCAGACCATGCGATCCAACCTGGAGAACTGGAACGGGATGTGGGCCGACGGTGCCACCCTGGTCAGCCTGGCCAAGGGCATCGAGCTGGGCACCCTGATGCGGATGAGCCAGGTCATCGTCTCGGTCACCGGAGTCGACGCTGCGCAGGTCGCGGTGATCTCAGGACCCAACCTGGCCAGCGAGATCGCGCAGGGCCAGCCGGCCGCCACCGTCGTCGCCTGCAACGACTCCGGGCGTGCCGTCGCGCTGCAACGGTTCTTGAACAGCGGCTATTTCCGCCCGTACACCAACTCCGACGTGGTGGGCACCGAAATCGGCGGTGCCTGCAAGAACGTGATCGCGCTGGCCTGCGGAATGGCGGTCGGGGTGGGATTGGGCGAAAACACCGTCGCAGCCATCATCACCCGCGGGCTGGCCGAGATCATGCGGCTGGGTCTTGCCCTGGGCGCCAAAGGCGCAACCCTGGCGGGTCTGGCCGGGGTGGGCGACCTGGTGGCAACCTGCACCTCGCCCTACTCGCGCAACCGCTCGCTGGGCGAACGCCTGGGCCGCGGGGACACCGTGTCCTCGGCGTTGCACAGCAAGGACGGGCACGTCGTGGAAGGCGTCACGTCCTGCCAGTCGGTGCTGGCGCTGGCGTCCAGCTACGACGTCGAGATGCCGCTCACAGACGCCGTGCACCGGGTATGCCACAAGGGCCTGTCGGTGAACGAAGCGATCGCCCTGCTGCTGGGCCGCAGCACCAAGCCGGAGTGAAATGACTCTCCGCTGACCTGCGCAATCCCGCGACGCGGCGCCGCAACCGGTAGCGTCTCCAGGTTGTGACTGCCAGCAATCGGGTGCGCGTCGCCGTCGTTTTCGGCGGCCGCAGCAACGAGCACGCCATTTCGTGCGTGTCTGCGGGCAGCATTCTGCGCAATCTCGACCCGCAGCGGTTCGAGGTGGTCGCGATCGGCATCACGCCGCAGGGCTCGTGGGTGCTCACCGACGGCAACCCCGACGCGCTGACGATCAGCAACCGGCAACTGCCTGCGGTGAGCCCGGAATCGGGTACCGAACTGGCGCTGCCGGCCGACCCGCAGCGCGGCGGCGAACTGGTGTCGCTGCGGCCCGGCGCCACCGAAGTGCTGGGCGCGGTCGACGTGGTGTTCCCGGTCCTGCACGGCCCCTACGGCGAGGACGGCACCATTCAGGGCCTGCTCGAACTCGCCGGCGTGCCGTACGTCGGCGCCGGCGTGCTGGCCAGTGCGGCCGGGATGGACAAAGAATTCACCAAGAAGCTGCTGGTCGCCGAGGGCCTGCCGGTGGGTGACTACACCGTGTTGCGGTCGTCCCAGCCGACGTTGCACCCCGAGGAACGCGAACGGTTGGGACTGCCCGCGTTCGTCAAACCCGCGCGCGGGGGTTCCTCCATCGGGGTCAGCCGGGTGACGAGTTGGGACCAGTTGCCCGACGCGATCGCGCAGGCCCGCCGCCACGACCCGAAGGTGATCGTGGAGGCCGCCATCAGTGGTCGCGAGCTGGAGTGCGGGGTGCTCGAAATGCCGGACGGCACAATCGAAGCCAGCACACTGGGTGAGATCCGGGTGGCCGGGGTGCGGGGTCGCGAGGACTCCTTCTACGACTTCGCCACCAAGTACCTCGACGACGCCGCCGAACTGGACGTGCCGGCCAAGGTCGACGACGACATCGCGGACACGGTGCGGCAGTTGGCGATTCGTTCGTTCGCCGCCATCGACTGCCAGGGCCTGGCACGGGTGGACTTCTTCCTGACCGACGCAGGCCCGGTGATCAACGAGATCAACACGATGCCGGGGTTCACCACCATCTCGATGTACCCGCGGATGTGGGCGGCCAGCGGCGTCGATTATCCGACCCTGTTGGCCACCATGGTGGACACGGCGCTGGCGCGGGGTGTGGGTCTGCGTTAGCCGATAGCCGTTAGCCGGGCCGGGCGGGGTCGATCGGGACCGCGGCCAGGGTGCGGTCGATGACGGCGGAGAGTTCCTGAATCGGCGTAGGCCCCGATCCGCCGGGCAGGGTCAGTGCCACGTAGACCGGACGGTCCACGGTGTACCAGGTCGATTCGGTCCCGTGGGTGCCGGCCGGCTCGGACACCTGGAACCACTGCACCCGGTCGACGCCCTGGATCGGTACGCCCACCACGAAGCCGGCCGGACGCGGCATGCCGCAGCGCAGCACCACGGCACCGCCGTCGGACCGCCAGGCGCGGGCGCCATCGGGAGCGGGATGCGCCAGATCCGCGCGCTGGTAGTCGCCGAGTCGCTGCGGCAGGGCGGCGAGCAGCGCCTGACACTCGGGGCTCGCCGCCTGCGGGGCCGCAGCCGCCGCGATGACGACCGGTGGCCGCGGTGCGCGGCGGTTGACCGCGACGACCAGGAGCGCCCCGATCGTCGCCACGGCCAGCACCAGCGCGGCGATCAGCGCGGCGCGCGGTGGGCCGCCGGGCTCGGAGTTGCCTGCCACTGCTGGTTACCTCCGCAATTACACTGACGCGGTCCGCCCGAACCGGCAGGGAACCAACGTACCGGTTCGTCGGGCCGCATGCGGGAGGAGGCGGGGTGAGCGACGACGCGGCCGGGCAGTCCCCGACGCTGCAGCAGTCCGGTGAGTTCGCCGTGATCGAGCGTCTGGTGCGCGACCGCCGGCAGCCCGCCGCGGTCACCCTGGGCCCCGGGGACGACGGGGCCGTGGTGTCGGGAACCGTGGTCTCGACCGACATGCTGGTGCAGGACCGGCATTTTCGGCTGGACTGGTCGTCGCCGCACGACGTCGGCCGCAAGGCCATCGCGCAGAACGCCGCCGACATCGAGGCGATGGGTGCGCGACCCACCGCGTTCGTGGTGGGTTTCGGGGCGCCCGGCAGCACACCGACGGCCGAAGTGATCGCCCTGGTCGACGGCATGTGGGACGAGGCGCACCGGATCGGCGCCGGCATCGCGGGCGGGGATTTGGTGAGCTGCCCGCAGTGGGTGGTGTCGGTGACGGTGCTGGGTGACCTGAACGGTCGTGCGCCGGTCATGCGGTCGGGGGCTCGGCCCGGGTCGGTGGTCGCGGTCACCGGTGAACTGGGCCGTTCCGCAGCAGGATATGAATTGTGGCGCAACGGCATTGAGGAATTCCGCGAGCTACGCTGTCGGCATCTGGTGCCGCAACCGCCCTACGGTCAGGGGGCGATCGCCGCGGCCGGTGGCGCCACAGCGATGATCGACGTCTCCGATGGACTGATCTCGGATCTGCGGCACGTCGCGAAGGCCTCCGGCGTTGCCATCGATCTGTCGGCTGCGTCATTGGCCGCCGATCACGATGCGGTGACCGGCGCTGCCGCGGCGGTGGGTGTCGACGGCTGGTCATGGGTGCTGGGCGGCGGGGAAGACCACGCCCTGGTGGCGTGTTTCAGCGATGCGGTGCCCGACTCGTGGCGGGTGATCGGACGGGTGCTCGACGGGCCGGCGCGGGTGATGGTCGACGGTGTCGACTGGACGGGTCATGCGGGGTGGGAGTCTTTCGCGGGGTGAGGCCGTTGCCGGCGCCGAGCCGGTATTCAGGGCTGGCGCTCCTCGGCGTGTCGGCACTCTGAGTGCAGGCTCGGTGCCACCAGTGCAGTCTCGGTCTCACCGTGCGCGGCACGACGCGCGTTAGGGTGGCGCGGTGACCGTCTACGCCTTCAACCAGCCCGGGTCGCCGTGACCGCCCGTCCGTTGCCCGAACTGGTCGAAGCGGGCTGGGCGAGCGCACTCGAGCCGGTCGCCGACCAGGTGGCCCAGCTGGGCCAGTTCCTGCGCGACGAGATCACCGCCGGCCGGCGATATCTTCCCGCCGGACCAAACGTGCTGCGTGCCTTCACCTTTCCGTTCGATGACGTTCGGGTACTGATCGTCGGCCAGGATCCCTACCCGACGCCCGGGCATGCGGTGGGCCTGAGCTTCTCGGTCGCGCCAGACGTGCGGCCGCTGCCGCGCAGCCTGGCCAACATCTTCGACGAGTACACCAAAGACCTCGGTTACCCGCCGCCGTCGTGCGGAGATCTCACCCCGTGGGCGCAACGGGGCGTCTTGCTGCTGAACAGGGTGCTCACCGTGCGGCCCAGCACCCCGGCGTCGCACCGCGGAAAGGGATGGGAAGCGGTGACGGAGTGCGCGATTCGCGCCCTGGTCGGTCGTCAGAAGCCGATGGTGGCGATTCTGTGGGGACGCGACGCCTCAACCCTCAAGCCTATGCTGGCCGACGGCGACTGCGCCTTCATCGAATCACCGCATCCGTCGCCGTTGTCGGCCTCGCGCGGCTTCTTCGGGTCGCGACCGTTCAGTCGCGCCAACGAACTGTTGGCGCGAATGGGCGCCGACCCGATCGACTGGCGGCTGCCCTAGCGCGCGCCTACCCGCCGGGGAAGTTGACGTCCTTGGTGACGGCCTTCCACTCCTCGATCGAGGCCGACGTCGCGGCGATCTTGTCGCGCATCGCTTTGAGCACGTCGCGGCCCAGCAGCAGCCGCAGTGGCGGTTCGTCGAGTTCGGTGACCATCAGCACCGCCTCGGCCACCTTGCGTGGGTCACCCGGCAGGTGATCGGCGAACTGCTTGATGAGGTCCTTGCGGGCGGCGACGTCGGCGTAATCGGCGATGGGAGTGCTGGATTCCTTCATCGATCGCGACGCCCAGTCGGTGCGGAAGGCGCCCGGTTCGATGGCGGTCACCTTGATACCCAGCGGCTTGACCTCCTGCGCAAGCGCTTCGGTCACCGCCTCCAGCGCAAATTTGGTCGACGAGTAGTAGGCGTTGGGCGGGTTGGCCACCAGCCCCGTCATGGACGAGATGTTGACGACATGGCCCGATCCGCGGGCCCGCATCGCCGGGAGCACCGCCTTGATCATGTCGACGGCACCGAAGTAGTTGACGTCGAACAGCTTTCGCACCTCGGCGTCCTCACCCTCCTCCACCGCCGACAGATAGCCATGGCCGGCATTGTTGACCAGCACGTCGATGCCGCCGAAGGTCTCCTCCGCCGCGGCGACCGCGGCGGCGATCTGGCCGGCGTCGGTCACGTCGAGAGCCACGGGCAGGGCCCGGTCGCCGAACTCGTCGACGAAGTCGCGCACCGCATCGGCGTTACGTGCGGTGACGACGACGCTGTGTCCGGCTTCCAGGGCACCGCGGGCGATCTCGCGGCCGAACCCGGTGGAGCAACCGGTGACCAACCAGCGTGCCATCTCAGAGTGTCCCTTCCGGGAGTCGCCGCAGATACGCCCTGCGGCGTTCGGCGAGTTCGGTTTTACGCTGTTGCTCGGTCACCCGCGGCAGGTTCGGTACCTCGGCGTCGAGCAGGTCGCGCTTGATCACCCGCCCGTGCGCACCCAGACCCGCACGGGGTCCGGTCTCGCCGAACTCGGCCATCCGCAACGTCAGGATGGCCTCGCGCAGACCGTCGGTGTCGATCCAGTTCGCCACACCGGGATCCTCGGGGGAGATCACATAGGTGTAGGTGCCGTCCTCGTTGGCCACCGACTGCGCCTTGTTGAGGCTTCCGGTGCGGGCGACGATGTCCAGCGTGGTACCCCAGATGTTGCTCAGCGGCACCGTGAAGTATTCGGCGCCACCATCGTTGACGTCCACCACGAAGGCCTCGTCCGGGGCGAGGTCGATGCGGCCCATCACATAGAACTGGTTGCGCATGGCGCCGTCGGTGTCTGCCGACCACGCCAGTTCGAACCGGTTGGCGGGCATCTTGTAGGCGCCGTGGCTGAGCTTGCCGGTGAAATTCGCGAAGTACGCCATCATCGCCGCGGTCGCCTCGGCCTGCTCGTCACGGGTGCGGGCCGGGGACGACGGTGCAGCGCCAAGACGTTGCACCGCAAGGTGATTGGGGTCGTCACGGCCCCAGTCCAGCAAAACGTCGCGGATGTAGAACTCGTGCGCGGCCGCAGTGGTCCGCACGTGATTGGGTCGCCCCCCGGCGGGTTCGGCGTCGACGGTGATGGTGAAGCTGCCGTCGGAATCGACCGCCATGGTGCGGCCGTTGAGCACATCGACGGTGCCCATGTTCGCGTCCCAGAGGGTGAAGTAATTCTCGGTCATGCGGTGTTCGCCGACGCGACCGTGGATCTCGTAGCGCTCGTCGCCGGAGATCGGGATCACCCGGTACACGCTGTCGGGATTGTCGATGCCCCACCGTGATCCGGGAATCGCGCGGCCGTCCACCGGGTGCGCCAGTCGGGTGATGCAGCTGACCTTGGGTCGCAGCTTGTCCTGGTTGGACGACCACACCGCCGCCGAGAACATCACCTCGGCGAACGCATCGTCGAACCGCTCGCGCATCGCGTCCGAAGCCTTGGCGCGGCCCAGCCAGGTCTGCGCGACGTCGGCATAGGCGGCTTTGACGGTGGGGTGCTCGATCAGCTCGAGGGCGGCCAGTTCCTGTTCGTGCTGCGATGCCGTGGCGACCGGGTCATCACTCACTGGCTCCTCCTTGTGTATTCGTGAAATCGCTTGTTGTACAGACTGAATCGCTCGTCTACCAGTTCGGGCTGCAAACCGTAGGTCTTGAGACCGTAGGGCGGGCGCGCCGGCTCGCGGGGACGTTCGCGCAGCCAGCGTCGCATCGCGTCCTCGGCGTGGGACGTCAGCGTAAGCCCGATCGCCTCGTAAACGCGGGACACCTGCCCGATCGGATCGGCGACCGCATCGTCGAACCCGATGTCGGTGACCCGCTCCGGTCCCCAGCCGTCCCGCGCCGTCATCGCCCTGTCGTTGGTCCATCCCATCCGCTCCAGCCACTGCGCGCCCACCCGGGGGAGGTCGACGGTGTCGGCGTGCATCGCGTGCAGGGTGGCGTTCAGGCCGGCCCCCGAGGCGATGGTGGTGCGCGGGTCCCGGTGCATGTGCACCAGGTGCAGTTCGGGGAACTGCGTGCGCAGCAGATCCAGATAGCCCAGGTGGGCCGGCGATTTCAGCACCCAGCGCTGCGCTTGTTCCCCGCGCTGCCGCTTCTGCCACTGCAGGAATTGCAGCATCCGGTGTAGGTGCCGGTAGGCCGGGGTGAAGTCTTGGTCGTCGAGCCAGGATCGGTAGTGCGGCAGGTGCGCGCCGGATTCGGGAACGTGGGACAGGAACGCATCGGCCAGGAAGACGATCTCCTCCTCGGCTTCCCGCGCATACATCGGATGGATCCGGAACAGGTCCGGCGCCAATTCCCGCGATTTCGCTTCGCGCCCTTCGCTGATCGCGATGCGGGGGTCGAGCCCGTCGAATCGGTAGCCTAGCTTCGGTGCGACCTCGACGACCTCCCAGCCGTACGCGCAGCTGAAGCGCGGGTCGGCCGCCAGCAGGCGTTGCAGCAGTGTGGTTCCGCTGCGCATCATGCCGACCACGACGATCGGCGGCGCCAGTCGTTCGGCCAGGATGTCGGGGTGCCGCCGGACCCATTCCTGGGTACGCAACCGCATCCGCAGGCTGTGCACGATGCCGGAGCGCAGGATGTAGGTGCCGATATCGTTGAGCCCGGCGTTCGGGTAGTCGTCCAGCAGCACGCGCAGCGGCCGCTCGAATTCGCCTGGCCCCCAATCGGTCAGCGACTCCTTGCGTTGCGCGTCGGCCAGGATGGCCGCGGCGTCGAAGGGTGCGGAGGCGTTGCCCACCAGGGTCAGAACTTCAGGTGCTGGCTGACGTCGCCGACCTGGTCGACGAACATGACGCGGCAGTCGAAGTGCCACACGCCGTCGAGCCGGTGGAACGTGTCTTTGTAATGTCCGGTCACGATCACCTGTAGGGGCAGCTCGGGGGTGGCTTGGGTGACGCAGTAATACGAGGTACTGCGGGCGGTCCCGGCGGCCTCGTCGATGTACAACTGCACGTTGCTGGTGTTGTGTTTGGTCTTGGGGGTGCCGTCCTCATAGATGCGAGTGGCCATGTCATACATCTCGCGCACCCGGGCCGATCCGGCGAACACGGTCTCGGGCGGCCCGTCTTCCATCCCGCAGATGCGGCCGTGCTCGAAGAGCTGGGCCACGCCGTCCAAGTCGCCGCCGTCGAGCCGCTCGGCGTAGGTGTAGATCAGGTTGGTGATCTCTGTCGCGCTGTCACTCACCTTCGAACCGCCCTCGACGCCATCAGTCTGACTAATCTGACCTCGTGACGTTACCTTGGACGCCCGATCGGCTCGGCGACCTGACCGGCAAACGGGTCATCGTGACCGGAGCGACCAACGGGGTGGGGCTGGGCACCGCGCGAGCGCTGGTCAAAGCCGGCGCGCACGTCATTCTGGCGGTACGCAACACCGAGCTCGGTGAGCAACGCGCCGCGCAGCTTGGTGGCTCGACGTCGGTGGTCAAGCTCGATCTGGCCGACCTGTCCTCGGTGCGTGCCTTCCCCGATCTGATCGACGGCGACGTCGACATCCTGATCAACAACGCCGGCGCTCTGACCGAGCGGCGCCGCGACACCGTGGACGGCTTCGAGATGACGCTGGGCACCAACTTGCTCGGCCCGTTCGCGCTGACCAACCTGCTGCTGCCGCGGGTGCGGGCCCAGATCATCAATGTCGGATCCGACGCGCACCGCTCGGCGACGCTGCACCTCGACGATCTGCATCTGCGCCGCACCAAGTGGACGAGGCTGGGGGCCTACGCGCAGTCCAAGCTCACGGTGATGTTGTGGGGGCTCGAGCTCGACCGCCGGCTCCGTGCCGCAGGCTCGCCGATCGTCAGTCAGCTCACCCACCCGGGCTGGGTGGCGTCGAACCTGTCGCAGGTCGGCGACTCGCCGCTGATGTCGTTGGCGCACAAGACGGTCAAGACGGTGGCCGACCGGCTGGCCAACGACATCGACGAGGGCGCGGCGCCCACGCTGTACTGCATCAGCGAACCGATCCCGCCGGGCAGCTATGTCGGCGTCAGCGGTCGGGGCGGGCTGCGCGGCGGCCCGGTGCTGATCGGCCGCACGGTGGTCGCGTGCGATTACGACACGGCCGGCCGGCTCGTGGCGTTCGCGGAAGAGGAGACCGGTACCACGTTGCAGATTCCCGGCCGTAAGTGAGCGGACGGCGCTGTGTGCGGGAGCCGCTAGCGGCGTGCGCCATGAGGGTGTCGATCGCGAAACCGCAGGGCTGCGGAAATCAACGCGGCGCCAACCGGCCCGTGGTCGTAGGCGTACACGATCGCGGCGGCGGCGCGATCGCGCTGATTGCGCCGCTCGGCGAGCCACGTCGTCGGCGCAACACCCGCGACATGACAACAACCCTCGAACGCATCAAAGCCGCTCTGTGAAAAGTGAGGCGGCGGGTAACGGCTTCAGCCGCGGGTGACCTTGCCGGCCTTGATGCACGACGTGCACACGTTGAGCCGCGTCTTGTTGCCGCCGGGACGGGTCACGGCGTGCACGGTCTGAACGTTGGGGTTCCACCGGCGGCTGGTGCGGCGGTGGGAGTGCGACACCGACTTACCGAAGCCGGGGCCTTTCCCGCAGATATCGCACACAGCGGCCATGGTTCAAACTCCTCAAGTCTTTGTTGCTGCGGTCTGGCGACCCGGTTCGGATCCGCCGGCCGGAAGTAGGCCGGGTTGGCCCGGCCGTCCCACAATACCGACTCCGGTAGGCAACCGCCAAAACGGCTCAACGAACCGCGACGCGTCGTGACCAGTGCTGTCGTGGCCGATAGCTAGGCTGCTGACTGGCTCACCGGCCGGCGGGACCGAGGTTACGCTAGCGCGCATCGGGGGCGTGCTGCGGCGGTAAGGAGGTGGGGGCGGGTTTGGCCACGGAGGATCGTCAGCTGGACGGCTCGGCCCTGCGGGACTGGGCGCACACCGCCGTGAGCGACCTGATCACCCACATCGACGAGATCAACCGCCTCAACGTGTTCCCGGTCGCCGATTCCGACACCGGTGCCAACATGCTGTTCACCATGCGTTCGGCGCTGGCCGAGGCGGATGCCGAAGCCAGTCGCGGCAGCCTGGACGTGGTCAGGGTCGCGGCGGCGTTGTCAGCGGGAGCGCTGCACGGCGCCCGCGGCAACTCCGGGGTGATCCTGTCGCAGATTCTGCGGGGATTCGCCGACGCGACCGCTGCTGCGGCCGCCGAATCCGGTGCGGCGCTACGGGCGATCGATGCCGCGCTCCTGGCCGCCGCGCTGTGGCGGGGGGTGGAACTGGTCGTCACCTCGATGGGGGGAAACGAGGTGCCAGGGACCATCGTGTCGGTGTTGCGGGCCGCCGCCGGTGCCGTCGACGAGTGTGCTGCCGCCGGCCAGTCGCTGCACCTTGCCCTCGTCGCGGCCGGGGATGCGGCGGTGATCGCGCTGGAGAAGACCCCCGAACAGCTGGAGGTGCTCGCCGATGCCGGTGTGGTGGACGCCGGGGGCCGGGGGCTGCTGGTCATGCTGGACTCGCTGCGTTCGACGATCACCGGAGAGACGCCCACCCGGGCGGTCTACGAGCCGTCGCAGCCGCAGCAGAAGCCGCCGGCGATCGAGCGGGGTCCGGCGCCTCAGTTCGAGGTCATGTACCTGGTGGCCGGCTGCGATGCGGCGGCCGCGGATGCGTTGCGGCAACGGCTGGAGGAATTGGGCGACTCGGTGGCCATCGCGGCCGCGCCGTCGGACAGCTACTCCGTGCACGTCCACACCGACGACGCCGGCGCCGCGGTGGAAGCCGGCCTGGCCGCCGGTCAGCTGAGCCGGATCGTGATCTCGGGACTCAGTTCGGGCGCGACCGGGCTGCCCGCGGGCAGCTGGACGCGGGAACGTGCGGTGCTTGCCGTCGTCGACGGCGACGGGGCCGAGGAGTTGTTCGCCGGTGAGGGTGCCTGCGTGCTGCGACCGGGGGCGGACGGCAGCGCCGATGCGCCCGGGATCACCGCCCATCAGTTGGTGCGCGCCGTGGTGGACAGCGGTGCCGCCCAGGTGATGGTGCTGCCGAACGGGTACGTGGCCGCTGAGGAGTTGGTGGCGGGGTGCACCGCGGCCATCGGCTGGGGTGTCGACGTGGTGCCGGTGCCGACCGGGTCGATGGTGCAGGGGCTGGCGGCATTGGCTGTGCACGACGCCGGCCGTCAAGCCGTCGACGACGGCTACACCATGGCCCGCGCCGCCGGCGCCGCCCGGCACGGATCGGTGCGGGTGGCTACCGAGAACGCGCTGACCTGGGCCGGAACCTGTAAGCCGGGCGACGGCCTGGGCATCGCGGGCGATGAGGTGCTGATCGTCGCCGAGGACGTGGCCGCTGCCGCGATCGGCCTGCTGGACCTGCTGATGGCCTCGGGCGGTGACCTGATCACCGTGCTGATAGGCGCCGACCTGGACGACGCGGCGGCCGCTGGCATCGAGCAGGTGCTGGACAGACACATGCACGACCACCACCCGGGTAGCGAACTGGTGAGCTACCGCACCGGTCACCGCGGCGATGCGTTGCTGATCGGGGTGGAGTAGTGGCCTCGCTGAGCGATCGGCTGGTCGACGTCATCGGGGGCAAGTCAGCCGGACAGCTGTACGAGTACTTCGGTCTGCGGACCGTCGACGACCTGTTGCGGCACTACCCACGCAGTTACCTGGAGGGCGCCTCCCGGCTCACGGCCGAAGACCAGCGTCCACAAGCCGGTGAGCACATCACCATCGTCGATGTCATCACCAAAAGGGCTTCCGGTGTGATGAAAAAGAAAAGTCCGACTCAGAAGAAAGCGCGAATGTGGTTGCGCATCACGGTCGGATCCGGCCGCGGTGAGGTGACCGCGACGTTCTTCAACGCCGAAGGCCTGATGAAGGACCTCACCGAGAACACGAAGGTGATGCTCTCCGGGGAGGTCGGATACTACGGCAAGACAATGCAATTCACCCATCCCGCGTTCTTGATCATGGACTCGACGGACGGGAGGAACCACGGCAGCGTCTCGCTGCGTGAGATCGCCGACGCGTCGACGTTGGTCACCGGTGAGTTGGCGATGTCGGAGTTCGAGCGTCGGGTCTACCCGATCTATCCGGCCAGCGCCAAAGTGCAGACCTGGCACATCTATGGCGCCGTAAAGCAGGTGCTGGACCAACTCGACCCGGTGCCCGATCCATTGCCCGCCGATTTGCGTGCCAGGTTGGGTTTGATCGACGAAGACGCAGCCTTACGCGGCATCCATTTGGCTGAACGACCGGCCGAGCGGGCGCGGGCGCGTGATCGCCTCACCTTCGACGAGGCCGTCGCTCTGCAGTGGGCGCTGGTCGGTCGCCGCCATGGTGAGTTGTCCGCATCCGGTCCCGTCGCCCCCCGGCGCGACGACGGTCTGGCAGCAGAACTATTGCAGCGTTTGCCCTTTGAACTGACCGCCGGACAGCGTGAGGTGCTGTCCGTGGTGTCCGACGGGCTGGCCTCGGCTCGGCCGCTGAACCGGTTGCTGCAGGGTGAGGTCGGGTCCGGAAAGACCATCGTGTCGGTGCTGGCGATGCTGCAGATGGTCGACGCGGGTTACCAGTGCGCGCTGTTGGCGCCTACTGAAGTGCTTGCGGCACAACATTTTCGGTCCATCACCGAGGTGCTGGGTCCGCTGGCGACGGGCGGTCAGCTGGGAGCGGCCGCCGGGGACGGCTGGGAAGCCACCCGGGTGGTGCTGCTCTCCGGGTCCATGACCGCGGCGCAAAAGAAGCGGGCGCGGTCCGAGATCGCCGGCGGTGCGGCCGGGATCGTCATCGGCACCCACGCATTGCTGCACGACGCGGTGGAGTTCCACACGTTGGGCATGGTGGTGGTCGACGAGCAACACCGGTTCGGTGTCGAGCAACGGGATCGGTTGCGCGCCAAGGCCCCGGCCGGCGTCACGCCGCATCTGCTGGTGATGACCGCGACGCCGATCCCGCGCAGTCTGGCCCTGACCGTGTACGGCGACCTGGAAACGTCGACCCTGCGCGAGCTGCCCCGGGGGCGTCAGCCCATCACCACCAAGGTGATCTTCGTCCGGGACAAGCGGGCCTGGCTGGAGCGTGGTTTTCAGCGCATCCGGGAGGAGGTCGCCGCCGGCCGCCAGGCCTATGTGGTGGCGCCGCGGATCGACGAGGAGGAAGCCGACGAGGCCGGAGACGACGGCAAGCGGCCGTCGGCGACCGCGGTCGGACTGTTCACCAGGCTGCGCTCGGCCGAGCTGGCCGGGCTGCGGCTGGGTCTGATGCACGGACGGCTCTCCGCTGACGAGAAGGACGCCGTGATGGCATCCTTCCGTAGCGGCCAGACCGATGTGCTGGTCTGTACCACCGTGATCGAAGTGGGTGTCGACGTCCCCAACGCCACCGTGATGCTGGTGATGGATGCCGACCGGTTCGGCATCAGCCAGTTGCATCAACTGCGCGGCCGCATCGGCCGCGGCCGGCACCCGAGCCTGTGCCTGCTGGCGAGCTGGACGTCAGCGGGTTCTCCGGCAGGCAAAAGGCTGGAGGCGGTCGCCGGGACGATCGACGGATTTGTGCTCGCCGACCTGGATCTCAAAGAGCGCAGAGAAGGAGATGTGCTGGGCCGCAATCAATCCGGTCGGGCTATCGTGCTGCGGTTGTTGTCGCTGGCCGACCACCTCGAGTTCATCGAGAACGCTCGGGACTTCTGCGAGGCCGCCTACGCCACCAACCCCGACGATCCCGGATTGTCCTCGCTGGCAGCCCGATTCACCGATACCGATCAGATCGAGTACCTGGACAAGTCATGACGAACCGTCGAACCCTGCTGTGGCTGGCCGCGGTCGCTGCCGTGGCGGTGCTGGTCGCATACCAGACGCTGGGGTCCTCCGCCGCCCGACAAGCCCAGGAGTTCGCTGCGCGCGCCGACGTACCGACCGTGGCGCCCGGCGACGATGTGCTCGCCGGGGTGCTGCTGTTGCCGTTTCGGGCACACCGGTTCGACTACCGCCGGTCCGCGTTCGGCGACGCCTGGGACGACGACAACGATGCGCCGCTGGGCCACAACGGTTGTGACACCCGTAACGACATCCTCAACCGCGATCTGGTGGACGTCACGCACGTGTTCACCAAGCGGTGTCCCGACGCCGTGGCCACCGGCACCCTGCACGACCCGTACACCAACACCGTCGTCGCGTTTCAGCGCGGCGCCAAGGTCGGCGAATCGGTGCAGATCGATCATCTGGTCCCGCTGGCGTATGCCTGGGACATGGGCGCCTACGGTTGGCCGGAGGCCCAACGGGTGCGCTTTGCCAACGACCCGGCGAACCTGCTGGCCGTGCAGGGCAGGGCCAACCAGGACAAGGGCGATTCGCCGCCGTCGCAATGGATGCCGCCCAACGGTGCTTTCGCGTGTCAATACGCCGTGCAGTTCATCGCGGTGCTGCGTGGCTACGCGCTGCCGTTGGATCAAGCGTCCAGCGGCGTGCTGCGAGACGCGGCGGCCACCTGCCCCGCCCGCTGATCGGCGCTCAGGTGCCGGCGTAGTTGTCCGGATCCGGGCGCAGCCGGGTGCCGTCGTTGAGCCCGTTCAGCGCGTCGACGTGCTCGGCGGCCAGCTCGAAATCGAACACATCCAAGTTGCCGGCGATGTGTTCGGGTTTTGCCGAGCGGAACACCACCGAGTTGCCCAACTGCACGTTCCACCGCAGCAGGACCTGGGCGGGCGTCTTGCCGTACTCGCCGGCGATCGACGTCACCGTCGGGTTGTCATTCAACTTGCCCAGCGCCAGCGGGGTGTAGGACTGCGTGACGATGTCGTGCTCGGCGTTCGCCTTGCGCAGCTCCTCCTGGTTGAGCAGCGGGTGCAACTCGATCTGATTGACCGAGGGGGTGACGAAAGTCAGGTCGATGGCCATCGTCAGGTGCTCCGCGGTGAAGTTGGACACCCCGATCGAGCGGGCGTGCTGCTCGCCGCGGCACTGGATCAGGCCACCCCACGAGTCCACGTACTTGCCCAGCGACGCGGCCGGCCAGTGAATCAGGTACAGGTCGACGTAATCGAGGCCGAGGGTCTCCAGGCTGCGCCGGCAGGCTTCCTGCGAGGACTTGAAACCCTGGTCGGCGGTGGCCAGCTTGGTAGTGACGAACAACTCGGCGCGCGGAATGCCCGACGCGGCGATCGCCCGGCCCACCGCCGCTTCGTTGCCGTAGGCGGCCGCGGTGTCGATGAGCCGGCAACCGACTTCGAGTGCGGCCGAGACGGCGCGTTCTGTCTCGTCGTCCGACAATTCCGCGGTGCCGAGACCCAGCACCGGCATCGTCTGCTCGTCGTTGAGGGCTATCGAGGGGATAGAACCGGGGACAGAAGCGGCGCCCGACTCGCCAGTCAACGTCATCACCTACCTATGAAATTTGAGCGTTCTCCGATTAGGGCCCAGCCTGGTGCCGCAGTCCGCACGGCTCGGGGATCACATATTACCGAGTTGACTATGCGATCTAACCAACGCCCGGGCTGGTGTCCGCTCCCAATGTCGGACATTCGTCGCACCGTCGGGCAGGCGGCGGCCGGATTTCGCCCGTTCGGCACGACGTAAGGTGGGCCGGCACGAGGCATTATCAAGGGAGCGGCCGATGACCAAGAGTCTGTCAGGCGCGCCGGACCTCCATCTGGGAGCAAAGCGCGCACCGACCGGTTGGGTGACGCGCGTCCAGAACACGGTCACCAGCGTCGGCGCGAAAGTCATTCCGCGGATCCCGGACGGCGCCAAGCGCCTGCTGACCCGCGGGCGTTCGGTGACCATCGACGGCAACACCCTGGACCCCACCTTGCAGCTGCTGTTGACGGGACAGCGCGCCGTGGGGATCGGCGGCCTGGTGGTCGACGACGACGCGCGCACCTCCCGGGCGACGATGCGGGACGGCCTGCAGGCCATGCCCGGTCCGCAGATTCACGTCGACGTTGCCGAGATCTCGATTCCCGGGCCGGCAGGTCCGATCCCGGCGCGGCACTACCGCCCAGCAACCGCGAATGCGCCGCTGCTGGTCTTCTATCACGGTGGCGGCTGGTCGATCGGCGACCTGGACACCCACGACGCGCTGTGCCGATTGACCTGCCGGGACGGGGAGATGCATGTGCTGTCGATCGATTACCGGCTGGCACCTGAGCATCCGGCACCCGCGGCGATCGAGGATGCGTACGCCGCGTTCGGGTGGGCCTGGGAGCACGCTGAGGAACTGGGTGCGGCGCCCGGGCGGGTGGCGGTCGGCGGCGACAGCGCCGGCGGCAACCTGGCGGCCGTCGTCAGCCAGCTCGCGCGGGACAACGGCGGACCGGCCCCGGTGTTGCAGTGGCTCATCTACCCGCGAACCGACTTCACCGCGCAGACCCGCTCGCTGAGCCTGTTCGCGCGTGGCTTCCTGCTGACCAGACGCGACATCGACTGGTTCACCTCGCAGTACCTGCGCAAGTCCGGGATCGACGCGTCCGACCCACGGGTGTCACCGGCGCTGGCGGATTCGCTGTCCGACCTGGCACCCGCGCTGATCGCGGTCGCCGGGTTCGATCCGCTGCGCGACGAGGGTCAGGAGTACGCCGAGGCGCTGCGGGCCGCGGGCACCGCTGTGGACCTGCGCTACCTGGGATCGCTGACGCACGGCTTCGCCAATCTCTTCCCGCTCGGGGGTGGCAGCGCCGCCGGAACGGGCGAGCTGATCTCAGCGCTGCGGGCACACCTGAGCCGGTGCTGACCTGCGGCTGCGGCGCCGTCGGTACTCTAGAGTCGCCCGACCGCAGGTGAAGCAAACGAAACGTGAGGATTCTGTGGCCGAAAAACCCAAGCGCCCCGCGCGGCTCGACCTGAAGTCCGGCGACGGCAGGTCCGGCCGACTCATCCAAATCGGCGGCACGTTGATCGTCGTGCTGTTCGCCGTCGGTCTGGTGTTCTACATCGTGACGAGTCACAACAAGAAGCAGGCCGCCGGTGCGGGAGCCGAGGGCGCCGTCCGCGTGACCTCGAGCAAACTGGTCGCCGACAACGGCAAACCCAAGGCGACCGTGGCCTTCTACGAGGACTTCCTGTGCCCGGCGTGCGGCGATTTCGAGCGCACCTTCGGCCGCACGGTCGCCAAGCTCATCGACATCGGCGCGATCGCCGGTGACTACACGATGGTCACCATCCTGGACAGTCCGGCCACCCAGAACTACTCCTCGCGGGCGGCCGCCGCGGCCTACTGCGTGGCCGACGAGTCCATGGACGCCTTTCGCCGCTTCCACGAAGCGCTGTACAGCAAGGGCATTCAGCCGTCCGAAACGGGTGACCGGTTCCCCGACAATGCGCGACTGATCGAGCTCGCGCGCCAGGCGGGCGCCGCCGGCAAGGTGCCGGACTGCATCAACAGCGGCAAGTACATCGGCAAGGTCACCGGGTTGGCGGCAGCCAACAAGATCCGCGCGACCCCGACCGTGCGGATCAACGGCACCGAATTCGAGCGGACGTCACCGGCAGCGCTCGTCGCCAAGGTCAGAGACATCGTCGGCAACATCCCCGGGATGGACGAGGCCGCGGCAGTGGCGAACACCTGACCACGTGGCGGCTGATCTCGTCCCCGAGGTGGACTCCGACGCGGCTGACCCGCCCGTCGAACTCGAACCGTCCGGACCGTGGGTACCCGCGCCCAGTGCATGGTGGGTGCTGATCGCCGGGGTGATCGGTCTGCTCGCCTCCGTCACGCTGACGGTGGAGAAGATCGCGTTGCTGCTCAACTCGTCCTACGTGCCGTCCTGCAACATCAACCCGATCGTGTCGTGCGGTTCGGTGATGATGACCCCGCAGGCTTCGGTGCTCGGCTTCCCCAACTCGCTGCTCGGTATCGCCGGTTTCACGGTGGTGGTGGTCACCGGGGTGTTGGCGGTGGCGAAAGTTCAGCTGCCGCAATGGTATTGGGTGGGGTTGGTGATCGGGTTGACAGCCGGCACGGTGTTCGTGCACTGGCTGATCTTTCAGAGCCTGTACCGCATCGGGGCGCTGTGCCCGTACTGCATGGTGGTGTGGGCGGCCACCGTGACGCTGCTGGTGGTCGCGGCCTCGATCCTGGTGCGTCCGGCCGCGACGGGAAATACCGCGCTGCGGTTACTGTTCGGCTGGCGCTGGTCGCTGGTCACGTTCTGGTTCACCGGGGTATTCCTGCTGATCATGGCGCGGTTCTGGAATTATTGGTCGACACTCATTTGATTAGGGGTCGCACGTGATCTCCAAAGTGTTGGTGGCCAATCGCGGCGAGATCGCGATCCGCGCCTTCCGCGCCGCATACGAGTTGGGTGTCGGCACCGTCGCCGTCTATTCGTACGAGGACCGCAATTCGCTGCACCGGACCAAAGCCGATGAGTCGTACCAGATCGGCGAAGTGGGGCACCCGGTGCGGGCGTACCTGTCCGTCGCCGAGATCGTCGAGACGGCCCTGCGCTGCCATGCGGACGCCGTCTATCCCGGTTACGGATTCCTCTCGGAGAACCCGGAATTGGCCGCAGCGTGCGCCGAGGCGGGCATCACGTTCGTGGGGCCCGACGCCGAAGTGCTCAAGTTGACCGGAAACAAGTCGCGGGCGATCGCCGCCGCGCGCGAGGCGGGCCTGCCGGTGCTGCAGTCCTCGGCTCCCTCGGCGTCGGTGGACCAGTTGGTCGCGGCCGCACAGGACATGCGATTTCCGCTGTTCGTCAAGGCCATTGCCGGTGGCGGTGGGCGCGGGATGCGGCGGGTCACTGACAGCGCAGCTCTGGGTGAGGCCATCGAGGCCGCCAGCCGGGAGGCGGAGTCGGCGTTCGGGGACCCGACGGTGTATCTCGAGCAGGCTGTGCTGCGCCCGCGGCACATCGAGGTTCAGATCCTGGCCGACACCGGTGGCAACGTGATCCACCTCTACGAGCGGGACTGCAGTGTGCAGCGCCGCCACCAGAAGGTGATCGAACTGGCTCCGGCGCCGAACCTTTCGGCCGAGTTGCGGGAAAAGATGTGTGCGGATGCGGTGGCCTTCGCCCACCACATCGGCTACAGCTGCGCCGGCACCGTCGAATTCCTGCTGGACGAGAACGGCGAATACGTCTTCATCGAGATGAACCCGCGAATTCAGGTGGAGCACACCGTCACCGAGGAGATCACCGACGTCGACCTGGTGTCCAGCCAGCTGCGCATCGCCGCCGGCGAGACCCTCGACGATCTGGGCCTCACCCAGGACACCGTGCGCCCGCACGGTGCCGCGCTGCAATGCCGGATCACCACCGAGGATCCGGCCAACGGGTTCCGCCCCGACACCGGTCGGATCAGTGCGCTGCGCACCCCGGGCGGCGCCGGGATCCGGCTGGACGGCAGCACCAATCTGGGGGCTGAGATCAGCGCCCACTTCGACTCCATGCTGGTGAAGCTGACCTGCCGGGGCCGCGATTTCCAAACCGCGGTCAACCGGGCGCGCCGGGCGATGGCCGAGTTCCGGATCCGCGGTGTGTCGACCAATATTCCTTTCCTGCAAGCGGTTCTGGACGACCCGGACTTCCAGGCCGGCCGCGTCACGACGTCGTTCATCGACGACCGGCCGCAACTGCTGACCTCGCACACCTCGGCCGACCGCGGCACCAAGATCCTGAACTACCTGGCCGACGTCACCGTCAACCAGCCGCACGGCGCGCGTCCGTCGACGGTGTACCCGCAGGACAAGCTGCCCGCGATCGACCGCGAGGTGGCGCCGGAGCACGGTTCCCGGCAGCGGTTGCTCAAACTCGGCCCGGACGGTTTCGCGCGCTGGTTGCGGGAGTCGCCCGCGGTCGGCGTGACCGACACGACGTTCCGCGACGCGCATCAGTCGCTGCTGGCCACCCGGGTGCGCACCAGCGGATTGCTCATGGTGGCACCGTATCTCGCGCGCACGATGCCGCAGCTGTTGTCGGTCGAGTGCTGGGGCGGGGCGACCTACGACGTGGCGCTGCGCTTCCTCAAGGAGGACCCGTGGGAGCGGCTGGCCGCGCTGCGGCAAGCCATCCCCAACATCTGCCTGCAAATGTTGTTGCGGGGCCGGAACACCGTGGGCTACACGCCCTATCCGGAGACCGTCACGTCGGCGTTCATCGAGGAGGCGACGGCCACCGGTATCGACATCTTCCGGATCTTCGACGCGCTGAACAACCTGGACTCGATGCGACCGGCTATCGACGCGGTCCGCGAAACCGGCACTGCCATAGCCGAAGTCGCGATGTGCTACACGGGTGACCTGTCCGATCCGGACGAACGGCTCTACACCCTGGACTATTACCTGCGATTGGCCGACGGGATCGTCGAGGCCGGTGCACATGTGCTGGCCATCAAGGACATGGCGGGGTTGCTGCGGCCGCCGGCGGCCCACACCCTCGTTTCCGCTTTGCGCAGCCGGTTCGACCTCCCCATTCACGTGCACACTCACGACACGCCGGGCGGCCAGCTGGCCAGTTACGTGGCCGCCTGGCAGGCGGGCGCCGACGCCGTCGACGGGGCCTCGGCGCCGATGGCCGGCACCACCAGTCAGCCGGCGTTGAGTTCGATCGTGGCCACGGCCGCGCACACCGAGTACGACACCGGGTTGTCGTTGTCGGCGGTGTGCGCGCTCGAGCCGTTCTGGGAAGGCCTGCGGAAGGTCTACGCGCCCTTCGAATCCGGTCTACCCGGTCCGACCGGCCGGGTGTATCACCACGAGATCCCGGGCGGTCAGCTGTCGAACCTGCGCCAACAGGCGATCGCGCTGGGGCTGGGGGACCGGTTCGAGGAGGTCGAGGAGGCCTATGCGGGAGCTGACCGGGTGCTGGGCCGGCTGATCAAGGTCACCCCGTCGTCGAAGGTGGTCGGCGACCTGGCGCTGGCCCTGGTGGGCTCCGGTCTGAGCGCCGACGAATTCGCCGCTGACCCAAAGCGATTCGATATCCCGGACTCGGTGCTGGGATTCCTGCGCGGTGAGTTGGGCGATCCGCCCGGCGGATGGCCCGAGCCGTTGCGTTCCGACGCGCTGGCCGGCCGCGCGCCGGCTAAGCCGGACCCGCAACTGACCGTCGACGACGAGAAGGCGCTCGCCACCGCCGGGCCGGAGCGTCAGGCCGCCCTCAACCGGCTGTTGTTCCCCGGTCCCACAAAGGAATTCGAGGACCATCGAGAGGCGTACGGCGATACCTCGCAGCTGTCGGCCAACCAGTTCTTCTACGGCCTGCGCCAAGGCGAGGAGCATCGGGTGAAGCTCGAGCCGGGCGTGGAGTTGTTGATCGGGCTGGAGGCCATCTCCGAACCCGACGAGCGCGGCATGCGGACCGTGATGTGCATCATCAACGGCCAGCTGCGTCCGGTGCTGGTGCGCGACCGCAGCATCGCCAGCGCCGTTCGCGCTGCGGAGAAAGCTGACCGCGGCAACGCCGGCCATGTCGCGGCGCCCTTCGCCGGGGTAGTCACCGTCAGCGTGTCCGAAGGTGATGAGGTGAGCGCCGGCCAAACCGTCGCCACCATCGAGGCCATGAAGATGGAAGCGCCGATCACCGCGCCCAGCGACGGCACGGTGGAGCGGGTGGCGGTCTCCGACACCGCTCAGGTGGAGGGTGGCGACCTGCTGGTGGTGCTGAACTGACCCGCGTGATCGGTGGCGTGGCCCGGGGCCGGCGCCTCACCGTTCCGCCGCGGGGGACCCGGCCGACCACTGACCGGGTGCGCGAGTCGCTGTTCAACATCCTGGCGACGCGGGTCGGTTTCGCGGACGTGGCGGTGCTGGATCTCTTTGCCGGGTCGGGTGCCTTGGGTCTGGAAGCCCTGTCACGGGGAGCTGCGTCGGCGCTGTTTGTGGAATCCGACCCGCGCGCGGCGGCGGTGATCGCCCGCAACATCGAGACGGTGGGGCTGCCCGGGGCGATCGTGCGCCGCGGTGCGGTCGCTGCCGTGCTGACCGCCGGGTCGCCCTCCCCGTTCGACCTGGTATTGGCCGACCCGCCGTACGAGCTTGGAGCCGCTGAGCTCTCGGCTGTGCTGGCCGCGCTGACGTCGGGGGGTTGGACCCGGGTGGGAACGGTTGCCGTGGTGGAGCGCGGAATCGGCAGTGCCGCGCTCACGTGGCCGGACGGCTGGACGTTGTGGCCCGAGCGCGTCTACGGCGACACCCGTCTGGAGCTGGCCGAACGGGTGTAGGGCGCCTGCTAGCGTCGTTGACTATGAGCCGCGCCGGCGACGATGCTGAGCGGAGCGAAGAGGAGGAGCGGCGCAATGAGCGGCGCCGGCGAGGATGCTGAGCGGAGCGAAGAGGAGGAGCGGCGCCATTGAGTGCCGCCGGCGAGGATGCTGAGCGGAGCGAAGAGGAGGAGCGGCGCCATTGAGTGCCGCCGGCGAGGATGCTGAGCGGAGCGAAGAGGAGGAGCGGCGCAATGAGCGGCGCGGTCTGTCCCGGGTCCTTCGACCCGGTCACGTTGGGGCACGTCGACGTCTTCGAACGTGCCGCAGCCCAATTCGACGAGGTCGTGGTGGCGATCCTGATCAACCCCGCCAAGAAGGGCATGTTCGACCTCGACGAGCGGATCGCGATGATCGAGGAGTCGACGAGCCACCTGCCCAATGTGCGGGCGCAGGCCGGGAAAGGCCTGGTCGTCGACTTCGTCAGGTCCTGCGGGATGAACGCCATCGTCAAGGGTCTGCGCACCGGCACCGACTTCGAGTACGAACTGCAGATGGCGCAGATGAACAAGCACGTCGCCGGCGTTGACACGTTCTTCGTAGCGACATCGCCGCGGTATTCGTTCGTGTCGTCGTCGCTGGCGAAAGAGGTGGCGATGCTGGGCGGCGACGTGACCGAGTTGCTGCCCGAACCGGTCAACCGGCGACTGCGCGAACGGATCGCCCGGCAGAGCGGGTAGCTCAACCGGCGCTCTGCCAGTAGTTGTCGGCGCAGATCGTGGTCTCGCCCGACCAGCGATAGGCCGTCAACTTGCCGCCCTTCACCGCGCTGAAATCCACGCACGCGCAATGGTCTGCCCAATCACGGTGGCGCTGCGGGGAATCCTTGCGCCAGTAATGACCGAAGAACACCGGAACTGTTCCCGAGTAGACGTAGCAGCGGTCCGCAGATGTGACGGCGCTGTCGGGTAGCGGGGGATACGGTGCACCCGCCGCAGTGGTGAAATTGCTTGCCATTTCCGCGATCTCGCGCAGGGTCGCCGCATCCTCGTTCCACCACCGGATTCTGGCCCTGCTGCGGGCGTGGCCGTCCTTATCCAGATAATCCGGCTGGTGATGGGCTGCTAGGCTGATCTCAGGGCCCTTGAGCAGCACCTCGACCGTGGTGTAGAGGCGGTCGGTGCTGTCGGAGGCCCGGGCGAACTGGTCCACCGCAGTGAACTGGTTGGATCCCAGTTGGCTCTCGACGTATCGCATGGACTCCTCATGCCAGCAGGCATGAACGACGCGGATATCGCCGAGGTCCAGCCACAGCGGCAGCGTCTTGAACCAGTCCAGGTAGTAGAAGCGCTGCTCGTCGGTGAGTTGGTCGACGAACTCGCGGTGCTGTCGGTAGTTGCTGTCGGTGTGTTTGCGCAGATATTGGCCGCTGCCGCTCGGGTGCTCGATGGAGTAGCAGATCGCATTGAACTCATGGTTGCCCATGACGATGCGGGCGCTGCCCGTATCCACCATCGGCTTGACGATTTCGAGGACGCGAAGCTGTTCCGGGCCGCGGTCCACCAGGTCGCCGACGAAGACGGCTTGACGGGTGGGGTGTTGATACGCGCCCGTCGAATCCTGAAGTGTGTAGCCAAGATCGGCGAGCAACGTTTCAAGCGCGGAAGCACAACCGTGGATGTCGCCGATGATGTCGTAGTACTGCATGACCTGATCTTCGCACCTGGGTGCGACACGTCGTCGAGCTTGAGCAAGCTGGTGCCGGAGGCATGGCGTTCTCTTCGTCGAGTGGGTTACCGTCTGCTCGAAACATCGATGTTGACGGGGATCGAGGACGCCCATGCAGACCGTGCTGATTACCGGAGCCTTCGGTCTGGTCGGTGCGGAGGCGGTCCGAAGGTTCGCTGCCGACGGATGGCGGGTGGTCGCCACCGCGCACCGCAAGTTGGCGGTCCTGCCGCCGGGGGTGGAAAGCCGCCGCGTCGACTTGACCGTTCCCGACCAGGTTGAACAGTTGGTCAGCGAAATTTCGCCGGACGTGATCGTCCACCTGGCGGCCGTCATCCCCCCGTTGATCTACCGCGAGCCGGCGTGGGCGCGCAGAGTCAACGTCGATGCCACCGCAATCTTGGTGCGTGCGGCAGAGCAGCAACCTGATCCGCCGCGCTTTCTGCATGCGTCCAGCATCTCCGTATACGGCGCGCGCAATCCACATCGGCACCAGGACCGGTTGGGCGTGGAAACCCCGGTCAACCCGTGCGACCTGTACGGGAGTCAGAAGCTCGAAGCCGAGGAGATCGTCCGTGCGTCGAGGTTGAACTGGTTGATCTTGCGGCTCGGTGGGGTGATCAGCGTCGACCCGGCGGCCATGCCCTTCACCACCGACGTGTTGTATTTCAGCAGCGCGATGCCGGCCGACGGTCGGGTGCACTGCGTCGATACCCGCGATGTGGCAACCGCATTCGTTGCGGCCGCGCATTCGGAGGTGGCCGGTGAGGTGTTGATGATCGCCGGCGATGACTCGCACATGTTGCGGCAGGCCGAGATTGGCGCGGCCATGGCGGCGGCGCAGGGCATGGCCGGCCTGATACCGATGGGACGTCCCGGAGACCCGGACAGTGACGATTCCTGGTATCTCAACGATTGGATGGATGTCTCCCGTGCGCAGGAACTGCTGAATTTTCAGCAGCATTCGTGGCCGGACATGCTGGCCGAGATCCGTGCGCAGACCGGCTGGCGACGCTACCCGCGGCGCCTCGTGGCGCCGGTTGCCCGGCAGATCCTGAAACGCCATGGGGCGTATCGCAAGTCGCCCGGTCAGTATGCCGATGTGTGGGGAGCGCTGCGAGCCAGGTACGGCGACTCGTTGTCGGAAGTCGGAAGCGCAGAATAGATTCCCGTCGCGGTCAGAAGACAATCGTCTGGTTGTCGTGCACGATCACTCGGTCCTGACAGTGCCAGAGCACCGCGCGCGACAGTACCGCCCGCTCCACGTCGGCACCGACACGCACCAGGTCGTCGACGGTGTCGGTGTGGCTGACCCGCACCACATCCTGCTCGATGATCGGCCCCTCGTCGAGCATCTCAGTGACGTAGTGGGCTGTGGCGCCCACCAGTTTGACGCCGCGCTCGCGGGCGCGCTTATAGGGTGCTGCGCCGATGAATGCCGGCAGGAATGAATGGTGAATGTTGATCAGCGGGCATCCGACGGCGGCGAGGAACTCAGGCGTCAGTATCTGCATATAGCGCGCCAACACCACCAAATCGACATTGCCGGTGAGTAATTGAAGCTGACGCTGTTCGGCTGCGGCGCGGCTTTCCCGGGTGGCGGGTATGTGGATGAACGGCACACCGAACGGACGAACCCGCTCGGCAAGGTCGGGATGGTTGGCGATCACCATCGCGACGGAAATCTTGAGCTCGCCACGACGGTTGCGCCACAACAGATCCAATAGGCAATGGTCTTCCCTGGATGCGAAGATGGCGACCCGTTTGGGTTTGGCCGCCTCGGTGAAGCGGTAGTCGATGCCGAATTCCGCTGCCACGGTGGCGGCGAATTGCTCTTCCAGACCATCGATTGCGGCGGTGAGCCCGGGCAGGTGAAAGATCGCGCGCTGCAGAAAGGTTCCGTTCTCGGGTGCGGTGGAATGCTGGTCCAGAGAGATGATGTTGGCACCGGCTCGAGCGAGGAATGTGCTTACCGCAGCGATGATTCCGGGGCGGTCGTGGCAGCGCAGCAGTAGTCGTCCGATGTCTGCGGGAGACGGGGGGCCGGCCGGCCGCTGCGCGAAGTTGCCGGGATCATTCGGCGTCGGCACCAGTGGACCCCTTTCGCCTCGCAATCGTGCGAGCAACGATACCGCCGTGGTAGGCATCGCGGCAGCTACGGCACGTCGTCGTCTTCAGTGTGGTCTCCCGCGCGGGACATTCACGCCAACATTCATTTAGGTATCCGTTCGCTTACCGCGGCCGGGCGCAGCAGTTCAACGGGGCTTACGCAGCTTTGGCCAGAGAGGCGCCGATTTGCCGGCTTGGATGACGCCGATCTCCTCGAACCCGTGGGCGGCGTAGAGCTGCCTGTTGTGGGGGTTGGTTGCTTCGAGGTACGCAGGCAATCCGCCGCGGTCGCAGCGCCCGGCCGCATGGCGGAGCAGTGCTGAGCCGAGCCCAGCGCGGCCGGCGTCCGGAAAGCCCAGCGGGCGACGGAAGACATCCACCGGCGATCGATCAATGAAAAATGTTGGTAGCGAGCCTCAGTGGCACTGGTGACTATGCCCGCCATGATCGTGTTCAGCGTCGGGCGACCCGTTCATCATCCGTAGCATCGGCATTCCACCGGACGCGAAGAATCGAACCACCAGCACCGCTGCGACGATCAGGAAAGCGATGTTCAGCCAGGTGGTGTAATTCCAGGAGATGCTGCCGGACATCACCATCGCGTTGCGGGCGCCCGGAATGAGATCGGCTGCCCCGAAGATCAATTCGACGAGATAGCCCGCGACGACCATCGCGGCGTAGAACGTCGTCAACAACGTCAGCATCATTCTGGCGCCGTAATACTTGCGATAGATGTTGAGGATCGGCAGGATCAGCAGGTCGGCGAAGATGAACGCGATGACCCCGCCGAAACTGATGCCGCCGTTCCACAGCACCGCGGCCAACGGCACATTGCCGATCGAGCAGACGAACGACACGATCGCGACGACTGGGCCCACGATCGGTCCCCACACCGACGACAGTGCCGGGTGGTTCGCTAAAAAGAAGCTCTGCCAGAAGCTCTCCGGGACCCACGCCGCGATTGCGCCGGCGATGAGCAATCCGATGACCAGGTCGCGCAGGATCGCCAGCCACTCCATCACGAAGACATGCGACACGGAGGTCAGACCCGGTCCGGAGAACAGCCGTCGCCAGAACGACACGTCGCCCTGGATCGACATGTCCATCGCCGCATGGCCTTCCATCGATCCGGCGATTCCCTTGTCTGCCTGTTCACGCGCGGCATCGATGAGCCGGCCGCGCACGAACAGCCGGAACAGTAGGGCCAGCACGATGATCATCAGCGGTCCGCCGACGAACTCCGCTGCGGTGAATTGCCAGCCCATCAGCAGCGCCAGGATGATGCCCAGTTCCACCACCAGATTGGTGGAGCCGATTTCGAAGGCCATGGCCGCGGTGAAGTCGGCCCCCTTGCGGAACAGCGAGCGGGCCAGCGCCACGGCGGCATAGGAGCACGACGACGACGCGGCGCCGAGCGTGGCCGCCACGGCCAGGGTGCGGGGCCTGTCGTCGCCCATCAAGGCCACGATTGTCGAGCGGCGCACAACAGCCTGGACGACCGCCGACAACGCGAAGCCCAGGATCAGCGCCCAAAGGATTTCCCACGTCATGGAACCTGTCAGCGTCAACGCGTGCAGCACTGCGTTCACGACTCTGTCCATCAAAGTTCCCTTCCGCTGTGACGCCGTCATATATACCCCCCAAGGGTATATATGCTGTCAATAGAGGCCTCGCCCGCTGTCCCGGTGGCTACGCCGGCGATAGTCTGGAACCAAATCACGTGGCTAGAGGCGGTTCGCGGGTGATGCGCAGCAAAAATTCAAGCCGACACACCGGAGTCATCACCGCAGTCACAGACGTAACACCAGGCACACTGGTAACTACAGATTTATGCAAGCCGCCAGGAGGGTATGGCCGTGTACCGAGTCTTTGAAGCGCTGGATGAATTGAGCGCGATCGTCGAGGAAGCCCGCGGCGTGCCGATGACCGCCGGGTGCGTCGTTCCCCGCGGTGACGTGCTTGAACTGATCGACGACATCAAGGACGCGATCCCTGGTGAGCTCGACGATGCCCAGGACGTGCTGGACGCCCGCGACGCGATGCTGCACGACGCCAAATCGCACGCCGACTCGATGGTGTCCTCGGCGACCACCGAATCCGAGTCGATGGTCAACCACGCTCGCGCCGAAGCCGACCGGCTGCTCTCGGACGCCAAGGCTCAGGCTGATCGGATGGTCAGCGAGGCCCGTCAGCACAGCGAGCGGATGGTCGGGGAGGCCCGCGAGGAGGCGATGCGCATCGCCGCGTCGGCGAAACGCGAGTACGAGGCCAGCATCAGCCGGGCCAAGTCCGAATGCGACCGCCTGATCGAAAACGGCAACCTCTCCTATGAAAAGGCCGTGCAAGAGGGCATCAAGGAGCAGCAGCGGCTGGTGTCCCAGAACGAGGTGGTGCAGGCCGCGCACGCCGAATCCACCCGTCTGATCGACACTGCGCACGCCGAAGCGGACCGGCTGCGCGGCGAATGCGACATCTACGTCGACAACAAGCTTGCCGAGTTCGAAGAGTTCCTCAACGGAACCCTGCGGTCGGTCGGTCGAGGCCGTCACCAGCTCCGGACCGCAGCCGGCACCCACGACTACGTCACGCGGTAGGCCCGACGGCCCGGTGACGGGCAGCTGAACTGAACGTGGACCTGTCAGCTGCGCGCCGTAGGATTCCACCTATGGCCAAGCAGCACAGCCAGACGGCGCAGCGACACATCACCACGCCGTTGACGATCGATATCGCTCGGCTGGGTCGACGGCCAGGAGCGATGATTCCGCTGCGCCAAAGCGTGGACAGCCCGCTGCGCATCGGCCTGGATCTGATCGCGATCCAGCCGGGAGCACCCCTGGAGCTGGACCTG
Organism: Mycobacterium sp. NGS61; assembly: GCF_059812325.1. Taxonomy (NCBI): domain Bacteria; kingdom Bacillati; phylum Actinomycetota; class Actinomycetes; order Mycobacteriales; family Mycobacteriaceae; genus Mycobacterium; species Mycobacterium sp. NGS61. The sequence goes on along the minus strand of NZ_JCALCL010000001.1, from coordinate 128,398 downwards.
CGGCTGGAATCGGTGTCCGAAGGGGTGCTGGTGACCGGCACGGTAACCGCACCCACCAGCGGCGAGTGTTCCCGGTGCCTGTCGCCAATCCAGGGCCGGGTGCAGGTTGCGCTGACCGAGCTCTTCGCCTATCCGAACAGTGCGACCGAGGCGACCACCGAGCAGGACGAGGTCGGCCACGTCGTCGCCGAGACCATCGACCTCGAGCAACCGATCATCGACGCCGTGGGGCTGGAATTGCCGTTCGCGCCGGTGTGCTCATCGGATTGCCCGGGTTTGTGCACGCAGTGCGGCATTTCGCTGGCCGCCGAGCCCGACCACCGGCACGATCAGATCGACCCCAGGTGGGCCAAGCTCGCCGGAATACTGCCCCCGCCGGACGGGGGCGAGCAGTGACCCCCTCCCGGCAGGTCCTGCTGGACGCGCTGGGCGTCGACCTGCCCGAAGACCTGCTCACGCTGGCGTTGACGCACCGCAGTTACGCCTACGAGAACGGCGGTCTGCCCACCAATGAGCGGCTGGAGTTTCTCGGCGATGCCGTATTAGGCCTCACCATCACCGACGAGCTCTACCACCGGCATCCGGACCGGTCGGAGGGCGACCTGGCCAAGTTGCGTGCCAGCGTCGTCAACACCCTGGCGCTGGCGGACGTGGCGCGCCGCCTGCCCGGCGACGGGCTGGGCGTGCACGTACTGCTCGGTCGCGGGGAAGCGAACACCGGTGGCGCGGACAAGTCCAGCATCCTGGCCGACGGGATGGAGTCGTTGCTCGGCGCAATCTATCTGCAGCACGGGATCGACGTCGCACGGGAGGTCATCCTGCGCCTGTTCGGCCCACTGCTGGACGCCGCGCCGACCCTGGGTGCCGGTCTGGACTGGAAGACCAGCCTGCAAGAACTCACCGCCTCGCTGACGCTCGGCACGCCGACCTACCAGGTGACCTCGACCGGGCCCGACCACGACAAAGAATTCACCGCGGTGGTGGTGGTGATGGAGACCGAATACGGGTCGGGCGTGGGCCGCTCCAAGAAGGAAGCCGAGCAGAAGGCGGCGTCGGCTGCGTACAAAACACTCGAGGCAGCGCACGTGCTCGACACCGCGGGGAAATCCTGAAGCTCCGATGACGGTGACAAGCCGGTGCCTGCTGCGCCGACAGTGAATTTCCCGACGGTCGCGCGGCGTGTCCGGTCGCGGATTGCACAGTGGGCCCAGGAGGGCGGACATGCCTGAGCTACCTGAAGTCGAGGTGGTGCGGCGCGGTCTGCAGTCCCATGTAGTCGACAAGACGATCACCGCCGTCCGCGTCCACCACCCCCGCGCGGTGCGGCGCCACGAGGCCGGCCCGGCCGACCTGACCGCCCGGCTGCTCGACGCCCGGATCACCGGCACCGATCGGCGCGGCAAGTACCTGTGGCTGACGTTGGGCACCGGCGAGGCCCTGGTGGTCCACCTCGGCATGAGTGGCCAGATGTTGCTGGGGGTGGTGCCGCGCGCTGACCACGTGCGGATTTCGGCGCTGCTCGACGACGGGACGGTGTTGAGTTTCGCCGACCAGCGCACCTTCGGCGGCTGGCTGCTTGCCGATCTGGTGACCGTCGACGGCAGCGTCGTGCCGCAGCCGGTCGCGCACCTGGCGCGCGATCCGCTGGATCCGCAGTTCAACGCCGCGGCGGTGGTGGATGTATTGCGGCGCAAGCATTCTGAGATCAAGCGCCAACTGCTGGACCAGCAGGTGGTCTCGGGCATCGGCAACATCTACGCCGACGAAGCCCTGTGGCGAGCCCAGGTCAACGGCGCGCGGATTGCGGCCACGCTGCCGCGTCGGCGGCTGGCCGCGGTGCTGGAATCGGCGGCTGAGGTGATGCGCGAAGCGCTGGCCAAGGGTGGCACCTCGTTCGATTCGCTGTACGTCAACGTCAACGGGGAGTCGGGTTACTTCGACCGGTCGCTGGACGCCTACGGCCGCGACGGGCAGCCGTGCCGGCGCTGCGGGGCGGTGATGCGCCGGGAGAAGTTCATGAACCGCTCGTCGTTCTATTGCCCGAAATGTCAACCGCGGCCGCGCCGTTGAGCCATTGACTCTGCGCTCAGGGCGCAGAAACGGCCGAAACAGCGCCCTCACCGCAGACTCAACACACAGAAGAGAGGAACTATGACGCAACTGTGGGTGGAACGCACCGGCACCCGCCGCTATACCGGGCACAGCTCCCGGGGAGCACAGGTGCTCGTCGGGAGCGAGGACGTCGAGGGGGTGTTCACTCCGGGCGAATTGCTGAAGATCGCGCTCGCCGCTTGTAGCGGCATGGCCAGTGACCAGCCGTTGGCCCGCCGGCTCGGTGACGACTACCGGGCGGTGATCCGCGTGTCCGGCGCCGCTGACCGGGAAAAAGAGGTCTACCCGCTGCTCGAAGAGACCCTCGAACTGGACCTGTCGGGACTGAGCGACGAAGACCGGCAACGGGTGCGCACTGTCGTCGACCGGGCCGTGGACGCGGTGTGCACAGTGGGTCGAACGCTGAGATCGGGCAGCACGGTGACGTTCGGAGTCCGCGATGTCGGGGCCTGACGTGCGACTGACCGCCTGGGTGCACGGCCACGTCCAGGGCGTCGGTTTCCGCTGGTGGACGCGCTGCCGCGCGCTGGAGCAGGGGTTGACGGGGTACGCCGCCAACCACGCCGACGGGCGCGTGCTCGTCGTGGCCAACGGGCCGCGTGAGTCCGGCGAGAAGCTGCTGGACCTGCTGCGCGGGGACAGCACGCCGGGACGGGTGGACAAGGTCGTCGCCGACTGGTCGGAGCCGACCGAGCAGTTCACCGGATTCGTCGAGCGTTAGCGGGCACGGCCCTCGCCGAGCGTCACGCCAGCGTGGCGTCGGGCGTTGGCTGCCACGCTGGCGTGACGTTCGGCGCGACGGGTGAGGGCCAAGCGCTTAGCTGCTCGTCGACTGTCACGCCAGCGTGGCGTCGGGCGTTGGCCGCCACGCTGGCGTGACGTTCGGCGCGACGGGTGACGGGCGATGGCCACGCGCTCGGCTGCTGGCGTGACGCTCGGCGCGATGGCAGACGGCCCGAGTAGTCTGGCTCGCCATGTACCTCAAGAGTCTGACGCTGAAGGGCTTCAAGTCCTTCGCCGCGCCTACGACTCTGCGTTTCGAGCCGGGCATCACCGCCGTCGTCGGGCCCAACGGCTCCGGCAAGTCCAATGTGGTCGACGCGCTGGCCTGGGTGATGGGCGAACAGGGCGCCAAGACGCTGCGCGGCGGCAAGATGGAAGACGTCATCTTCGCCGGCACCTCCTCCCGTGCCCCGCTGGGACGCGCCGAGGTCACCGTCACCATCGACAACTCCGACAATGCACTGCCGATCGAGTACTCCGAGGTGTCCATCACCCGCCGGATGTTCCGCGACGGCGCCAGCGAGTACGAAATCAACGGCAGCAGTTGCCGTTTGATGGATGTCCAGGAACTCCTGAGCGACTCCGGCATCGGCCGCGAGATGCATGTGATCGTCGGGCAGGGCAAGCTCGACGAGATCCTGCAGTCCCGCCCCGAAGACCGGCGGGCGTTCATCGAAGAAGCCGCGGGCGTGCTCAAGCACCGCAAGCGCAAGGAAAAGGCGCTGCGCAAACTCGACGCGATGGCAGCCAACCTGGCCCGTCTGTCGGACCTGACCACCGAACTGCGGCGCCAGCTCAAGCCGCTGGGCCGGCAGGCCGAAGTGGCCCGGCGTGCCCAGACCATCCAGGCCGACCTACGCGATTCCCGGTTGCGCCTGGCCGCCGACGACCTGGTCAGCCGGCGCACCGAACGGCAGGCCATCTTCGACGCCGAAGCGTCCATGCGCCGCGAGCATGACGAAGCCGCGGCCCGCCTGTCGGTCGCCGCGGAGGAACTGGCCGCGCACGAAGCGGCACTGTCGGAGCTCTCCGGACGCGCCGAATCCGTCCAGCAGACCTGGTTCCGGCTGTCCGCGTTGGCCGAACGGGTCGGTGCGACGGTGCGGATCGCCAGCGAGCGGGCGCAGCATCTTGACGTGGAACCGGTCCGGGCCAGCGACACCGACCCCGACGCGTTGGACGCCGAGGCCGACGAGGTGGCGTCTGCCGAGCAGCAACTGCTGGCAGAACTGGACGAGGCCCGCGCCCGCCTGGACGGCGCCCGCGCCGAACTGGCCGAGTGGGAGCGCCGCGCGGTCGAGGCGGACAAGGCGCACCTGGCGGCGGTACGCGCCGAGGCGGACCGGCGCGAAGGTCTGGCGCGGCTGGCCGGCCAGGTGGAGACCATGCGGGCGCGGGTCGAGTCGACCGACGAGAGCCTCGCGCGGCTCTCCGAGCGGATCGAGCAGGCCGACGCCCGTGCCCAACAGACCCGCGCCGAGTTCGAGAGCGTGCAGGGTCGCGTCGGGCAGCTGGACCAGGGTGAGTTGGGCCTGGACCAGCAGTATGAGCGGACGATGTCCGCGGTGCGGCTGGCCGACGCGCGGGTCGCCGAGCTGCAGACCGCCGAACGTAGCGCCGAACGCCAGGTCGCCTCGTTGCGGGCTCGCATCGACGCGTTGTCGGTGAGCCTGGAACGCAAGGACGGGACCGCCTGGCTGACCCGAAATCACGGTGGCGCAGGGCTTTTCGGTTCGATCGCGGAGTTGGTCAAAGTGTCCCCGGGCTACGAGGCGGCGGTGGCAGCGGTGCTGGGGTCGGCGGCCGACGCGCTGGCCGCCGACAGCCTGGGCACCGCGCGCAGCGCGGTCACCGCGCTCAAACAGGCCGACGGTGGTCGTGCGGCGCTGGTGCTCAGCGATTGGCCCGCACCGACGCCTGAGTCGCCGGAGTTGCCCGACGGGTCCCGCTGGGCGCTGGACCTCATCGACGCGCCGGCCCGGCTGCGTGGGGCGTTGGCGGCGATGCTCTCCGACGTCGCGGTCGTCGAGGATCTCGGTCACGCGCTGGACCTGGTGGCCAGCCGTCCTCAGCTGCGCGCGGTCACCCGCGACGGCGACCTGGTGGGCGCGGGCCGGGTGAGCGGCGGGTCGGACCGCAAGTTGTCCACGCTGGAGGTCGCCTCAGAGATCGATAAGGCGCGCAGCGAACTGGCCGCCGCCGAAGAACAGGTCGCTGCGCTCAGCGCCGCGCTGTCCGGGGCGCTGACCGAACAGAGCGCTCGCCAGGATGCCGCCGAGCATGCGCTGGCGGCGCTCAACGAGTCCGACACCGCCATTTCGGCGATGTATGACCAGCTCGGCCGGCTGGGTCAGGATGCGCGGACGGCCCAGGACGAGTGGACCCGATTGCTGCAGCAACGCGAACAATTGGAAGCCGGGCGCGCCGGGACCGTCGAGGAAGTGGCCGAGCTGGAGACGCGGCTGCGCAATGCGCAGCAAACCGAGTACGTCACCGAGGAGGAGGCAAGCCCGGCGCAGGCGCGTCAGGAGATCGCGGCCGCCGCCGACCGGGCACGCAGCGTCGAGGTCGAGGCCCGGCTGGCAGTGCGCACCGCCGAGGAGCGGGCCAATGCGGTGCGCGGGCGTGCCGACTCGCTGCGCCGGGCCGCCGCGGCCGAACGCAAGGCGCGATCGCTGGCCGAACAGGCGCGCGCAGCCCGGGTGCGGGCCGCCGCGGTGGCCGCCGCGGTCGCCGAGTCCGGTCGGTCGCTGGCCGGTCGGCTCGATCTCGTCGTGGCCGCGGCGTCGAAGATGCGGGACGAGCTGGTCGCCGAACGCCAGCAGCGGGCAGCGGCAATGACCGCAGTTCGCGAGGAGACCAACACGTTGAGCGCGCGGGTGGCGGCGCTCACCGATTCGCTGCACCGCGACGAGGTGGCCAACGCCCAGGCGGCGCTGCGCATCGAGCAGCTCGAGCAGATGGTCCTCGACCAGTTCGGCATGGCGCCGGCCGACCTGGTCGCCGAGTACGGACCCGACGTCCCGCTGCCGCCGACCGAGCTGGAGATGGCCGAGTTCGAGCAGGCCCGGGAGCGCGGGGAGCAGGTCGTCGCGCCCGCCCCGATGCCCTACGACCGCACCACCCAGGAGCGTCGGGCCAAACGCGCCGAGCGGGAGCTGGCCGAACTGGGACGGGTCAATCCGCTGGCCCTGGAAGAGTTCGCTGCGCTGGAGGAGCGGTACAACTTCCTGTCCACCCAGCTCGAAGACGTCAAGGCCGCCCGCAAGGATCTGCTCGACGTCGTCGCTGACGTCGACGCCCGCATCCTGCAGGTGTTCAGCGAGGCATTCTTCGACGTCGAACGCGAGTTCCAGACCGTATTCACCGCGCTGTTCCCCGGCGGCGAGGGCCGGCTCCGGCTGACTCAACCCGACGACATGCTCACCACCGGCATCGAGGTGGAGGCCCGTCCGCCGGGCAAGAAGGTGACCCGGCTGTCGTTGCTGTCCGGCGGCGAGAAGGCGCTGACGGCGGTGGCGATGCTGGTCGCGATCTTCCGGGCCCGCCCGTCGCCGTTCTACATCATGGACGAGGTGGAGGCCGCGCTGGACGACGTGAACCTGCGCCGCCTGATCGGGCTGTTCGAGATGCTGCGGGACCGCTCGCAGCTGATCATCATCACCCACCAGAAGCCCACCATGGAAGTGGCGGACGCGCTCTACGGCGTGACGATGCAAGGTGACGGCATCACCGCCGTGATCTCGCAGCGGATCCGGGGGCAGCAGGTCGATCGGCTAGCTACCACGCCGGTATAAGCCGGTTGCTCCGACGGGCTGCAGAACTGCCCGGCGTTCGAGCGTGCCATTGGTTACGGGGTGTGCACTCAGGGCGTCGGGTGTGCACGCAGGGCCTGGAATGTGCACTGGCGGCGGGATTCTCGCCGGATTGCCGCCCTGGTTACACCGCTGAAACCCTGACTTCACACTCAACGCCCGGCCCGCACACCCGACGTCGGAGCGCGTGGGCAGCGCACGCGAACAGCCCAGCCCAAGAGCCGCCCGACCCGCCCCCAACCCGCCGAGTGCCTGACACCCCCCGGCTGGAAGGATTGTCCGCGTGTCCGAAGGTCTATGGATCGCCGTCGCGGTCGTCGCCGTCCTGCTCGTCATCGCGGCGCTGGTCGTCGGACTGGTGCGGTACCGCACGCGCAGGATCAGCCTGGCGCCGCGCCCGCAAACCGACGCGATCGATAAATCCGGCGGCTACACCGCGTCGTCCGGCATCACGTTCAGCCAGACCCCGACGCCGACCCTGGACCGGCCCGAACCGGTAGAGCGGATCGACACCAGCGGTCTGCCCGCCGTCGGGGACGACGCGACCATCCCGCGCGACGCGCCCAAGCGCCCGATCTCCGAGGTCCACCTCCCTGAGGTCGAGGCGCCGCCGGCCGAACCCGAGATCCCCGAAGGTCTCGAGGTTCTCGACGTCCTGGAACCGGAAGCGCCCGAAGCGCCCGCGGTGGAGGAGATCGAACCGACCGAAGGGCGACTGGAACGCCTGCGCGGCCGGCTGGCCCGGTCGCAGAACGCGCTCGGGCGCAGCATGCTGGGCCTGATCGGCGGCGGCGACCTGGACGAGGACTCCTGGCAGGACGTCGAGGACACCCTGCTGGTCGCCGACCTGGGCCCGGTGGTCACCGAGTCGGTGGTGAGCCAGCTGCGCGCCCGGCTGGCCAGCACCAACGTGCGCACTGAGGCCGACGCCCGCGCGGTGCTGCGGGACGTCCTGATCAAAGAGCTGCATCCCGAGATGGACCGATCCATCCGGGCGCTGCCGCACGCCGACCATCCGTCGGTGTTGCTGGTGGTCGGCGTCAACGGCACCGGCAAGACGACCACGGTCGGCAAACTGGCCCGGGTGTTGGTGGCCGACGGTCGCCGCGTGGTGCTGGGTGCGGCGGACACCTTCCGGGCCGCGGCGGCCGATCAGCTGCAGACCTGGGCGTCGCGGGTCGGCGCGGAAGTGGTGCGCGGCGCCGAGGGCGCTGACCCGGCGTCGGTGGCGTTCGACGCCGTCGACAAGGGCATCGCGGCCGGCGCCGACGTCGTCCTGATCGACACCGCCGGCCGGTTGCACACCAAGGTCGGCCTGATGGACGAGTTGGGCAAGGTCAAGCGCATCGTGACCCGTCGGGCGTCGGTCGACGAGGTGCTGCTGGTGCTCGACGCCACGATCGGGCAGAACGGACTGGCCCAGGCCAAGGTGTTCGCCGACGTCGTCGAGATCACCGGCGCGGTGCTGACCAAGCTGGACGGAACCGCCAAGGGCGGCATCGTTTTCCGCGTCCAGCAGGAACTCGGCGTGCCGGTGAAGTTGGTCGGGCTGGGCGAAGGCCCCGACGATCTGGCGCCGTTCGAGCCCGCGGCGTTCGTCGACGCCCTGCTCGGCAAGTAGGTATTACACAGCAGTCTTTACGTTAATCCTGACGAAACATCGCCGCCCCATTCGCGCAACAACTTATGCGCATGGTTCTGGGCAGGTCGCCAGTCATCCATCTGGGGCCCTCCCGATGCTGACTGGAGGTGATAGCGAGTGAGTTTCCCGATTATGGGCCAGCCCAACACGGGCGATACCGCCTGGATGCTGGCGAGTTCCGCGCTCGTTCTGTTAATGACGCCGGGCCTGGCGTTCTTCTACGGCGGCATGGTGCGCGCCAAGAGCGTGCTCAACATGATCATGATGAGCATCAGCGCGATGGGCGTCGTCACGGTGCTCTGGGTGCTCTACGGCTACTCGATGGCATTCGGCACCGACACCGGCAACGTGGTGGGCAGCCCGACCCAATACTTCGGGCTCAAGGGGCTCATCGGCGGCAACGCCGTCGCGGCCGACCCCACCAAGACTCCGCCGTTGGCGGCGACGGACATTCCGCTGGCCGGCACCTTGCCCGCCACCGTGTTCGTGGCCTTCCAGCTGATGTTCGCGATCATCACCGTCGCTCTGATCTCCGGCGCGGTCGCCGACCGGCTCAAGTTCAGCGCCTGGCTGGTGTTCTCCGGCCTGTGGGCGACGCTGGTCTACTTCCCGGTCGCGCACTGGGTGTTCGCGTTCGACGGGTTCGCCGCCGAGAAAGGCGGCTGGATCGCCAACAAGCTGCACGCGATCGACTTCGCCGGCGGTACCGCGGTACATATCAACGCCGGTGTGGCCGGCCTGGTCCTGGCGATCGTGCTGGGCAAGCGCAAGGGTTGGCCCACCACGCTGTTCCGGCCGCACAACCTGCCGTTCGTGATGCTCGGCGCCGGCCTGCTGTGGTTCGGCTGGTACGGGTTCAACGCCGGTTCGGCGACCAGCTCCAACGGTGCTGCCGGTTCGACGTTCCTCACCACCACGGTGGCGACGGCCGCGGCGATGCTGGCCTGGCTGCTCACCGAGCGCATCCGCGACGGACACGCGACGACGTTGGGCGCGGCCTCGGGGATCGTCGCCGGCCTGGTCGCCATCACGCCGTCCTGTTCGTCGGTGAACGTCGTCGGTGCCCTGGTGATCGGCGTGGTCGCCGGTGTGCTGTGTGCGCTGGCCGTCGGGTTGAAGTTCAAGCTCGGGTTCGACGACTCGCTCGACGTGGTTGGGGTGCACCTGGTCGGCGGGCTGGCCGGCACCTTGCTGGTGGGCCTGGTCGCCGCTCCGGAAAGTGTGGCGATCAACGGCGTGAGCGGCGTGTCCGCCGGATGGTTCTACGGCGGGGGCCCGGACCAGCTGGAACGGCAGGCTGTCGGGGCGTTCGCCGTGCTGGCCTACTCCGGCGTGGTCACGCTGGTCCTGGCGCTTATCCTGAAGTACACCATCGGGCTGCGTCTGGGGGCTGAGCAGGAGGCCGCCGGGATCGACGAGTCGGAGCACGCTGAGAGCGGCTACGACTTCGCGGTCGCCAGTGGTTCGGTGCTTCCGAGGGCCAGCATCCCGCCGCAGAGTAGCGTCAACGGCCGGGAAGAGCGCGTGGGCGAGAAAGTGGAGGCGGAGTAGACATGAAGCTGATCACCGCGATCGTAAAGCCGTTTACCCTCGACGACGTCAAGACCAGCCTCGAGGACGCCGGCGTCCTGGGCATGACCGTCAGCGAGATCCAGGGCTACGGGCGGCAGAAGGGTCACACCGAGGTCTACCGGGGTGCGGAGTACTCCGTCGACTTCGTGCCCAAAGTGCGGATCGAGGTCGTCGTCGACGACGCCATCGTCGACAAGGTCGTGGACAGCATCGTCCGGGCCGCCCGGACCGGCAAGATCGGCGACGGCAAGGTGTGGGTCAGCCCGGTCGACACCATCGTGCGCGTCCGCACCGGTGAGCGCGGATCGGACGCTTTGTGAGTAGAACCGGCCGGGTGTGACCACGACGGACCGGCCGGATTCTTCACAGACACCAGAAAGCGCCGCGGCGGCAGTCGATCTGGCTGCCGCCCGGCGCGAACTGTTGTCTGAGGGGCTCCAGGGGCTCACCCCCGCGCAGATGCGCCAGAGGGTCCTCGAACTGCACGAATCCTGGCTGAAGGCCAAGGCTGCCGAGATCGGCATCGGCGACGGCAGCGGATACGCGATCGTGGCGGTGGGCGGGCTGGGCCGGCGCGAGTTGCTGCCGTACTCCGACCTCGACCTGGTGCTGCTGCACGACGGCAAACCCGCCGACGTGCTGGGCCCGGTGGCGGACAAACTGTGGTATCCGTTGTGGGACGCCAACATTCGGCTCGACCACAGCGTGCGCACCGTCAGTGAGGCGCTCAGCACGGCCAACGCGGACCTGACCGCCGCCCTGGGCATGCTGGAAGCGCGGCACATCGCCGGCGAGGAGCAGCTCTCGGCAGATCTGGTCAGCGGGGTGCGACGGCAATGGCGCACCGGAATCCGTTCCCGCATGGACGAACTCGTCGACATGACGCACGCCCGCTGGTTGCGGCTGGGGCGCATCGCCCACCGGGCTGAGCCCGACCTGAAATCCGGCCGCGGCGGGCTGCGCGATGCGCAGTTGCTCAACGCACTGGCGCTGGCCCAGCTCATCGACCGCAGCGGCATGTCCCGGACGGACAACCCGGCCGGGTCACTCGACGAGGCCTACCTCACGTTGCTCGATGTGCGCACCGAACTGCACATGGTGTCGCGCCGCGGACGCGATCAGGTGCTCGCCCAATTCGCCGACGAGATCAGCGCCGCATTGGGCGTCGGCGACCGGTTCGACCTGGCGCGCATGCTCTCCAGCGCCGGACGCACCATCGGCTACCACGCCGTCACCGGCCTGCGCACCGCCGCCAACGCGCTGCCCCGGCGCGGCATCTCGGCGTTCATCGGCCGGCCCAAACGCCGCCCGCTGGACGAGGGCGTGGTCGAGTACGCGGGGGAGATCGTGCTGGCCCGCGAAGCCCAACCCGACCGTGATCCCGGCCTGGTGCTGCGGGTGGCGGCGGCGTCGGCCGACAGCGGCGTGCCGATCGGCGCGGCGACGCTGAGCCGGCTGGCCGACAGCGCACCGCCGCTGCCCACGCCCTGGCCGCGGGAAGCCCTGGACGATCTGCTGGTGGTGTTGCTGGCCGGACCCACCGCGGTGCCCACCATCGAGGCGCTCGACCGCACCGGGCTGTGGGGACAGCTGCTGCCGGAGTGGGACGCGATCCGCGACCTGCCGCCCCGCGACGTCTCGCACAAGTGGACGGTGGACCGCCACGTCGTCGAGTGCGCGGTGCACGCCGCGCCGCTGACCACCAACGTCGCCCGGCCCGACCTGCTGGCACTCGGCGCGCTGCTGCACGACATCGGCAAGGGTCGCGGCGTGGACCACTGTGTGTTCGGCGCGGACCTGGTGGTTCCGATCGCTGAGCGCCTGGGGTTGTCGGCCGCTGACATCAACACGCTGACGCAGATGGTCCGCCATCATCTGCTGTTGCCGATCACGGCCACCCGCAGCGACCTGAACGACCCGGCGATCATCGAGTCGGTGTCCGAGGCGCTGGGTGGCGATCCGCAACTGCTCGAACTGATGCACGCGCTGTCCGAGGCCGACTCCAAGGCCACCGGACCCGGGGTGTGGAGCGACTGGAAGGCCTCGCTGGTCGAGGACCTGGTGCGCCGGTGCCGGATGGCGATGGCCGGTGAGACGTTGCCGCAAGCCGAACCCACTGCGCCGCACTATCTTTCACTGGCCGCCCAAAAAGGGGTGCACGTCGAGATCAATGCCGGCGATGGCGAGCGGCTGACTGCGGTGATGGTGGCCCCGGACGAGCGCGGCCTGGTGTCCAAAGCGGCTGCGGTACTGGCGCTGAACTCGCTGCGGGTGCATTCAGCGTCGGTGAACGTGCACGAGGGCGTTGCGATCACCGAGTTCGTGGTCTCGCCACTGTTCGGTTCGCCGCCGGCGGCCGACATGCTGCGTCAGGCGTTCGTGGGTGCGCTGCGCGGTGACGTCGACGTGCTGGGGACGCTGGAGAAGCGGGATCTGGAGGCCACCAGCTCGGCGACCGCGCGGGCGGGGGAGGTGCAGGTGGGCGTGCCAGTCACCCGCTCGACCGCGCCGCCGCGCATCCTGTGGCTGGACACCGACACACCCGGGCAGCTGATCCTGGAAGTCCGCGCGATGGACCGGGTGGGCCTGCTCGCCCTGCTGGCCTGGGCGCTGGAACGCGCCGACACCGACGTCGTCTGGGCGAAGGTGAACACGTTCGGTTCGACGGCCGCCGACGTGTTCTGTGTGACGGTCCCGCCGGACTCGAACGCCCGCACCGCGGTGGAAAAGAACTTGCTGGACGTGCTGGGCGCCCCGGCGGTGGTGATGGTCGACGAGCCGGTAGGGGACTAGCCCGGTTCGCCCCGCTGCCCACCGGCCGCCGGGTGTGCGGTTTCCGACAGGACACGCCGCCGAAGCGTCGCCATTTTCACACTCGCCGAGACGGTTGCGGCGCTACTCCGAGTTCAATTGCCGCACCGCGACGATCCGCTCCTGGAGCTGATCCCGCGTCGCTGCGGCGATCGGTGGGCCGCCGCAGCGCCGCCGCAGCTCGTTGTGGATCCAGCCGTGCGGCTTGCCGGTGCGGTGATGTGCCACCGAGACCAGCGCGTTGAGCTCGCGACGCAGTTCGCGCAGCTGTCCGTGGGTGGTGACCGGCACCGCCGGTCCAGCGACGGCCGCACGCTTCTGCAGCTGCTCGTCCTGGCGGCGGTGCAGCAGCGCACGCATCTGCTCGGCGTCGAGCAGGCCGGGAATGCCGAGATAGTCGGCCTCCTCGTCGCTGCCCGCGGGGGTGGCGGTACCGAACGACGACCCGTCGAAGATGACCTGATCCAGCTCGGCGTCGGCCCCCAGCGAGACGAAGCCCTTTTCTTCGCCGGACTCGTTCTGCTCCTTGACGGCGGGGTCGTCCAGCAGCGGGTCGTCGAGCGACTCGCGGTGCGGTTTGCCCAGCACGTGATTGCGCTGGGCTTCCAGCTCGCTGGCCAGCTGCAGCAGATTGGGCACCGACGGCAGGAAGATGCTGGCCGTTTCACCGGGCCGGCGGGATCGCACGAACCGGCCGATGGCCTGGGCGAAGAACAGGGGGGTCGAGGCGCTGGTGGCGTAGATGCCAACCGCGAGCCGGGGCACGTCCACACCCTCGGACACCATCCGCACCGCGACCAGCCACCGACTGGTGCCGGCCGAGAACTCGCTGATCCGGGCCGACGATTTCGGGTCGTCGGAGAGCACGACCGTGGGGTCCTCACCGGTGAGCTTCATCAGCAGCTTGGCGTAGGCACGGGCCGCGGTCTGGTCGGAGGCGATGATCATGCCGCCCGCGTCCGGCACGTGCTCGCGCAGCTGACGCAGCCGGCGATCGGCCGCGGTGATGACCGCCGGCATCCACTCTCCGGCCGGATCCAGCGCGGTGCGCCACGCCCGCGCCGTCTGCTCGGCCGACAGCGGCTCACCGAGGCGCGCCTCGTGTTCTTCCCCGGCGCTGTCCCGCCAGCGGGCCTGCCCCGAATAGGCCATGAACACCACCGGGCGGACCACGCCGTCGGCCAGGGCTTCGGCGTATCCGTAGGTGTGATCGGCGCGAGACCGGCTGAGCCCGTCGGCGTCGGGTTCGTAGGTGACGAACGGGATGGGGCTGTCGTCGCTGCGGAACGGCGTGCCGGTCAGGGCCAGGCGGCGGGTGGCGTCGCTGAAGGCCTCCCGCATGGCCTCGCCCCACGTCTTGGCGTCACCGCCGTGGTGGATCTCGTCGAACACCACCAGGGTCTTGCGCTGCTCGGTGCGTACCCGGTGCAGCGTCGGGTGCGCGGCCACTTGGGCGTAGGTGACGACGACGCCGTGATATTCCGGGGAGGTCTGCGGGTTGGAGTTGGAGAACTTCGGGTCCAGCGACAGCCCCTGGCGGGCGGCGGCCTGCGCCCACTGGATCTTGAGGTGCTCGGTGGGCACGACGACGGTGACTTGCTCGACCGCGCGGTGGGCGATCAGCTCGCCGGCGATCCGCAACGCGAAGGCGGTCTTGCCGGACCCCGGGGTGGCGACGGCCAGGAAGTCGCGCGGCTCGGTGCCCAGGTACTTGACCAGGGCGCGGCGCTGCCAGCCACGTAGCGACCGCGTTGTGTCGGCTGGAAAGTGTCCGACCGGCTGCAACGACAACAATCCCCCCGTGACGGTCTGTGCTGGGCTGTAAAACATAGCATGGCAACGGTTTTCGGTGCGGTAGCGACGTGAGCCTACCGCGGCGCGTCGCGGGTTTCGAGCCTCGGCGACGTCGGGCCAGCCCGGCGCAGTTCGCTCGCGCTTCGTCGAGACTGTACGGGTGGCGAGGTCCCGCGGCGTGTCGCCGCCCAGGTTTCAGTGTCGCCGCCCGGGTTTCAGTGTCGCCGCCCGGCCGCGCGACTTCAGGCCACACCACTAGGCTTGCCTACGTGTTTGAATCGCTCTCCGACCGGTTGACCGGTGCGCTGGCGGGGCTGCGCGGCAAGGGCCGCCTGACCGACGCCGATATCGACGCCACCACCCGCGAAATCCGGCTTGCGCTGCTCGAAGCCGACGTATCGCTGCCGGTGGTCCGGGCGTTCGTGCACCGGATCAAGGAACGTGCCCGGGGCCACGAGGTGTCCGCCGCGCTCAACCCGGCCCAGCAGGTCGTCAAGATCGTCAACGAGGAATTGATCGGCATCCTCGGTGGCCAGACGCGCGAGCTGGCCTACGCCAAGACGCCGCCGACGGTGATCATGCTGGCGGGTCTGCAGGGGTCGGGTAAGACGACGCTGGCCGGCAAGCTGGCTTATCGCCTGAAAAATCAGGGTCACACGCCGCTGCTGGTGGCCTGTGACCTGCAGCGGCCCGCCGCGGTGAACCAGCTGCAGGTGGTCGGGCAGCGCGCCGGCGTTCCGGTGTTCGCGCCGCACCCCGGCGCCTCACCCGAGTCCGGCCCGGGTGACCCGGTCGCCGTCGCGGCCGCCGGCATCGCGGAAGCCAGAGCCAAGCACCACGACTTCGTGATCGTCGACACCGCCGGACGCCTCGGCATCGACGAGGAGCTGATGGCACAGGCGGCCGCCATCCGCGACGCTGTCGACCCCGACGAAACCCTGTTCGTCCTGGACGCGATGATCGGCCAGGACGCTGTCGCCACTGCGCAGGCCTTCGGCGAGGGCGTCGGCTTCACCGGCGTGGTGCTGACCAAGCTGGACGGTGACGCTCGCGGTGGCGCGGCGCTCTCGGTCCGCGAAGTCACCGGTGTGCCAATCCTTTTCGCCTCCACCGGAGAGAAGTTCGAGGACTTCGACGTCTTCCACCCCGACCGGATGGCCAGCCGCATCCTGGGCATGGGCGACGTGCTGAGCCTGATCGAACAGGCCGAGCAGGTCTTCGACGCCCAGCAGGCCGAGGCGGCCGCCGCCAAGATCGGTGCCGGCGAGCTCACCCTGGAGGACTTCCTCGAGCAGATGCTCGCCGTGCGCAAGATGGGCCCGATCGGCAATCTGCTGGGCATGCTGCCCGGTGGGGCGCAGATGAAGGACGCGCTGGCTGAGGTCGACGACAAGTCGCTGGACCGCATCCAGGCGATCATCCGCGGCATGACCCCCCAGGAGCGGGCCGACCCGAAGATCATCAACGCCTCGCGGCGGCTGCGCATCGCCAACGGTTCGGGTGTCACCGTCGCCGAGGTCAACCAGTTGGTGGACCGCTTCTTCGAAGCGCGCAAGATGATGTCGTCGATGCTCGGCGGCATGGGCATCCCAGGCATGGGGCGCAAGTCCGCGACGCGCAAATCCAAGGCAGCCAAGGGCAAAAAAGGCAAGAAGGGCGCACGCGGTCCCACGCCGCCCAAGGTCAAGAGCCCGTTCGGCGCGGGCATGCCGGGGATGCCGGCCGGTTTCCCGGATCTGTCGCAGATGCCGGAGGGCCTCAACGAGCTGCCACCCGGCCTGGCCGACTTCGACCTGTCCAAGCTGAAGTTCCCGGGCCAGAAGTAGTCGCGCCGTGCACCTGCACGTGCGGGGGCGGACCCTGCCCGACGAAAGCCCGATCGAGCTGTGGGTCGCCGACGGCCGCATCAGCACTGAATCGGTGGCCGGTGCCGACACGATCTTCGCCGACGGCTGGGTGATACCCGGCCTGGTCGACCTGCACTGTCACATCGGACTCGGCAAAGACGGCGGCGTCGAACTCGACGAGGCGATCGCGCAGGCCGAGACCGAGCGGGACGTGGGTGTACTGCTCGTGCGCGACTGCGGCGTGCCGATCGACACCCGCAGCCTCGACGACCGCCCGGACCTGCCCCGGATCATCCGGGCCGGGCGCCACCTCGCCAGACCCAGGCGCTACGTCCCCGGCCTGCCGCTGGACCTCGAGGACGAAGCGGACCTGCCGGCTGCGGTCGCCGAGCAGGCGCGACTCGGCGACGGCTGGGTCAAGCTGGTCGGGGACTGGATCGATCGCAGCATCGGCGACCTGGCCCCGCTGTGGTCCGACGACGTCCTCAGAGCCGCCATCGACGCTGCGCACGAGCACGGCGCCCGGGTCACCGCCCACATCTTCGGTGAGGACGGGTTGCCTGAGCTGATCCAGGCCGGCATCGACTGCATCGAGCACGGCACCGGACTGACCGACGACACCATCGCCATGATGCTCGAACACCGCACGGCCCTGGTGCCGACGCTGATCAACCTGGAGAACTTCCCGGGTATCGCCGACTCGGCGCAGCGCTACCCGGTCTATGCCGCTCACATGCGGGAGCTGTATGCCCGCCGCAACGAACGCCTGTCCGCGGCCCGGGCGGCCGGAGTGCCGATCTACGCGGGCAGCGACGCCGGCGGCATGATCCGGCACGGCCGGGTCGCCGACGAGGTCGAGGCGCTGAAGGGAATCGGCATGAGTCCCACCGAGGCGCTGGGTGCGGCGTGCTGGGACGCCCGGCGCTGGTTGGGCCGACCCGGGCTGGACCACGGCGCTTCGGCCGACCTGTTGTGTTACGCCGAAGATCCGCGCCAGGGACCGGACGTGCTGTCGCGGCCCGATCTGGTTGTGTTGCGCGGCAAAGTCTTTCAGCCCAGCTGAGGCTGGCCGCAGCGGGCATCCGCCGGTCTGGCTACTATCACCGCATGGCCCCGGTCAACGGCGCCGACGACGGCCCCGATCCCGACGAACAGCCGGTCCGCCGGCTTTCGCCGTTGACCACTTCGCGACGCTGGCTGCGCCGCGGCATACTCGCACTGGCCGCCACCATCATGGCGATCGGTTTGTTCGCCGAAGGCAAGACGGTCGTTCACGACCGGCGCCACCACGCCGCCCCGGTTCCACTGGACGGCACCTATCGCATCGAGGAAGAACGCTCCCAGCAGACTTTCGACAACCGGCCTGACCCACAGCCCCCCGACGTGACCACCAGCTGGGCCATCCGCTCGTCGTGCACCTCCGGCGGCTGCCGGGCCGCGGCGATTCTGCTCGACGACCACGGCCACACCGTGATGGTGTTCGAATTCGCCGACGGGCAGTGGCGGTCGCGGCCGAGAACCGTGCGCGTTCCGTGCGCGGCCTCCGAGACTTCGGCGAACCATCAGCAAGCCACGCAGGTGCTGTCGCTGCGGCCCCGCTCCCACTCAGAGCTGGTCGGCGAGATGGTGACCACGGTGACCGGCGACGAGTGCGGCCGGCGCGGTGGCGTCATCCGCGTCCCGGCTGCAGCGCACCGCAGCGGAAACGTGCCGCCGGGCGTCGACGTCCCGGACCCCGCGGCCAGCCCTTGAAAAGATTGCGAGCGATCGCTATCTATGTTAGCGTCGCGGCAGCCCACGACTTGGAGGAACTGTGACTTACGACGTGATCATCCGTGACGGCCTGTGGTTCGACGGCACCGGTGCGGTGCCGCAGACCAGGACGTTGGGCATCCGCGATGGCGTGGTGGCCGCCGTGTCGTCGGTGCCGCTGGACGAGACCGGCTGTCCCGAAGTGATCGACGCGGCCGGCAAATGGGTGCTGCCCGGCTTCATCGACGTGCACACCCACTACGACGCCGAGATCCTGCTCGACCCGGGACTGCGCGAGTCGGTGCGGCACGGGGTGACCACCCTGTTGCTGGGCAACTGTTCGCTGTCGACGGTCTACGCCAACTCCGAGGATGCCGCCGACCTGTTCAGTCGCGTCGAGGCGGTGCCGCGCGACTTCGTCCTCGGTGCGCTGGAAAGCAACAAGAACTGGTCGACGCCTCAGCAGTACATCGAGACGCTCGACGCACTGCCGCTGGGGCCGAATGTGAGTTCCATGCTCGGTCATTCGGACCTGCGGACCGCGGTGCTCGGCCTGGAGCGGGCCACCGACGAGACAGTGCGGCCCACCGACGCCGAACTGGAGAAGATGGCGAAGTTGCTCGACGAGGCGCTGGACGCCGGAATGCTGGGCATGTCGGGGATGGACGCGCCGATCGACAAGCTCGACGGCGACCGCTTCCGGTCCCGTGCGCTGCCGTCCACCTTCGCGACGTGGCGGGAACGGCGCCGGCTGATCAAGGTGCTGCGCAAGCGCGGCCGCATCCTGCAGAGCGCGCCCAACGTCAACAGCCCGCTGTCCCCGCTGATGTTCTTCCTCACCAGCAGTCGAATCCTCAACCGCCGCAGGGGTGTTCGGATGAGCATGCTGGTCTCCGCCGACGCCAAGTCGATGCCGATGGGGGTGCATGTGTTCGGCCGCGGTACCCGGCTGCTCAATAAGCTGCTGGCTTCCAGCGTGCGGTTCCAGCACCTGCCGGTGCCGTTCGAATTGTATTCCGACGGAATCGATCTGCCGGTTTTCGAGGAGTTCGGTGCCGGCACCGCGGCGTTGCACCTGCGGGACCAACTGCAGCGCAACGAGCTATTGGCCGACGAAGCCTACCGCCGCCGGTTCCGCCGCCAGTTCGACCGCAAGAAGCTCGGACCGTCGTTGTGGCACCGTGACTTCCACGACGCTGTCATCGTGGAATGCCCGGACAAGTCGTTGGTGGGCAAGAGCTTTGGCGCGATCGCCGACGAGCGCGGACTGCACCCGCTGGACGCGTTCCTCGACATCCTGGTCGAGAACGGGGAGCGCAATGTGCGCTGGACGACCATCGTCGCCAACCACCGGCCCAAGCTGCTGGACAAACTGGCCGCCGATCCCAGCGTGCACATGGGGTTCTCCGACGCGGGCGCGCACCTGCGCAACATGGCGTTCTACAACTTCCCGCTGCGACTGCTCAAGCGGACGCGGGACGCACTGCAGGCCGGCAAGCCGTTCCTGACCGTGGAACGAGCCGTGTACCGGCTGACCGCCGAGGTCGCCGAGTGGTTCGGCATCAACGCCGGCACCCTGCGCGAAGGCGACCGGGCCGACTTCGTCGTCATCGACCCCGCCCACCTCGACGACTCGGTGGACACCTACCACGAGTCCGAGGTCCCGTTCTACGGCGGACTGAGCCGCATGGTGAACCGCAACGACGCGACCGTGGTCGCCACCGGGGTGGGCGGCGCTGTGGTCTTCCGCGACGGCGAGTTCCGCGAGGGCTACGGCCAGACCGTCAAGTCGGGACGCTACCTGCGCGCCGGTGAGCGGCAGGCGGCCGCGGTCAGCGTGCCGGCCTGAGATGGCCAGGACGCAGCAGCAGCGTCGCGAGGAGACCGTCGGGCGCCTGCTGGACGCGTGCATCGACACCATCGTCGAGTCCGGGTACGCCCGAGCCTCGGCGGCGGTGATCACCAAACGCGCCGGGGTGTCGGTGGGTGCGCTGTTCCGGCACTTCGACAACATGGGCGACTTCATGGCCGCGACGGCCTCGGAGGTGTTGCGCCGGCAGATCGAGACGTTCACCAAACAGGTCGCCGAGATTCCGGCCGACCGGCCGGCGCTGGAGTCGGCGCTGGCGATCCTGCGCGACATCACCGCCGGCTCCACCAACGCGGTGCTCTACGAGCTGATGATCGCCGCGCGCACCGACGAGAAACTGAAAGCGACCCTGCAGCACGAACTTTGGCAATACCGCGCCAAGATGTACGACGCGGCGCGCACGATGCCGGGGACCGAACACATCCCGCAGGACACGCTGCCGGTCCTGGTGGCGCTGCTGACCAATGTCTTCGACGGTGCCGCGATCGTCGAAGGCGTACTGCCGCAACCCGAAATCGCCGAGCGCCGGATCCCGGTGCTGACCGAGCTGCTCACCGCGGCGTGGCCGAACCCGCGCGCCTGAGCGCCCGCACCTCTGGGCGAGCAGACACAGAATCGCACGAGCACAAGCGATTTCGTGCGATTCTGCGTCCGCTCGCGGGCGAGTGGCCGGGGTTACAGCGAGCCGATGCCGGACTGCGGGCCCACCGCGAATCCCCAGTCGAACAAGTTGCCCGCCTGGTCCCAGTACGTTGGGCCACCCGCGGTGACCAACCCGTACATCATGGCGATCACCAGCCGGCGGCCACCGCGCGCGGCCGCGCCCACGAAGGTCTTGCGGGCGGCGTTGGTGAAACCGGTCTTGCCGCCGATGGCGCCGGGATACCGGACCAGCAGCTCGTCCTGGTTGAGGATCGGCTGGTCGCCGGTGTCGCCGGGGAACATCGCCGACGGTTCGGCAGTGATGCGGGCGAACGTCGGGTTGGCCATCGCCGCGCGGAAGATGACCGCGAGATCATGGGCGGTCGTCCAACCGGAGCCGTCGGCGCCGTCCAATCCGGACGGGGTCGTCGCGTGGGTGTTCCCGGCGCCCAGCGACGCGGCTTTGGCGTTCATCTTGCCCACCGCGGCGTCCTGGCCGCCGAGCATGTGCGCCAACGTGTTGGCGGCGTCGTTTCCCGACACCAGCAACAGGCCGTCGAGCAACTGGCGGGCGGTGTAACTGCGGCCCGGCTTCACCCCGGCGCAGTTGCACTCGGCTGCGGTGTCGGTGAGGTCGGCCACCACGGTGGAGTTCAGGTCCAGCTCGTCGAGCGCCACCAGCGCCAGCAGCACCTTGATGGTGCTGGCGGGTGGGTGCGGCACATTCTGGTCGCGGCCGGCCAGGACCTGCCCACTGTCCAGATCGGCGACGATCCAGGTCTGCGCCGGCCCGTCCGGGATCGGCACCGAACCGGCCACCTGCTGCACATCGGTGTCGGCTTCCGACACTGGGGACGTGACGCCTGCGGCCCAGATCATCGCCAGCGCGGCGGCGGTAGCCACGAGCTTTCGCATGGGCGCAGAGTTTAACCCGGCTACGCCGCGGTGTTGAATCGTTCCCATGTTGAGCCTGGCCGAGATTTCTGACCGCCTGGAGATCCAGCAGTTACTCGTGGATTACTCCACCGCCATCGACCAGCGTCGATTCGACGACCTGGACCGCGTCTTCACGCCGGATGCCTATATCGACTACCGCGAACTCGGCGGTATCGACGGCCCGTATCCCGAGGTCAAGAAGTGGCTGTCGGAGGTGCTGCCGAATTTCCCGGTCTACGCGCACATGCTGGGGAATTTCTCGGTCCGCATCGAGGGCGACACCGCGTCCTCGCGGGTGATCTGTTTCAACCCGATGGTGCTGGGCGGCCAGCAGGACCAGATCCTGTTCTGTGGTCTCTGGTACGACGACGAATTCGTGCGCACGCCGCAGGGCTGGCGGATGACGCGGCGCGTAGAGACCAAGACCTTTCAGAAGGTGCTGTAGCGAATTACCGCCGGATCGCCACGTTCTGGCACAATAGGCGGCTGTCCGCGGCGCGATCATGATCGCACCCGGTCACAACACGCGAGGCAAAACCGGACCCGGGCGTTCCGCCCCGGTTGCTGAATTGCAGCGTGACACCCACAGGAGTTCAGTTATGGCTGTCAAGATCAAGCTCACCCGGCTTGGCAAAATCCGCAATCCCCAGTACCGCATCGCGATCGCCGACTCGCGCACCCGCCGCGACGGCCGCTCGATCGAGGTCATCGGCCGCTACCACCCCAAGGAAGAGCCGAGCCTGATCGAGATCAACTCCGAGCGTGCCCAGTACTGGTTGTCGGTCGGCGCACAGCCCACCGAGCCCGTCCTCAAGCTGCTCAAGATCACCGGCGACTGGCAGAAGTTCAAGGGCCTGCCCGGCGCCGAGGGCCGGTTGAAGGTCAAGCCCGCCAAGCCGAGCAAGCTCGAACTGTTCAATGCCGCCCTGGCCGCAGCCGACGGCGGGCCCACCACCGAGGCCACCAAGCCGAAGAAGAAGTCGGCGCCGAAGAAGGCCGCCAAGGGTGACGAGACCACTGAGACCGCTGCCGAGCCGGCCGCCGAGACGCCGAGCGAAACGGCGGCGGCTGCCGAAGCCGAAAGCTGAGCGGGGCTGTGAGCACTGTCGTGGTCGACGCCGTTGAGCATCTGGTTCGCGGCATCGTCGACAACCCCGACGATGTCCGGGTGGATCTGGTGACCAGCCGCCGCGGCCGCACCGTCGAGGTGCACGTGCACCCCGACGACCTGGGCAAGGTGATCGGCCGCGGGGGACGCACCGCGACCGCGCTGCGCACCCTGGTCGCCGGGATCGGTGGCCGCGGCATCCGCGTCGACGTGGTGGACACCGACCAGTAGCGCTCGAATGGAGCTGATCGTCGGGCGGGTGGCCAAGGCCCACGGCATCACCGGCGAACTCGTCGTCGACGTCCGCACCGACGATCCCGACGTCCGGTTCGCGCCGGGCAGCAGGCTGCGGACCCGTAAACCGCGCGATCCCGGTCCCGAACGCAGCTACGTCGTCGAGGGCGCCCGTCCGCACGGCACCCGGCTGCTGGTCCGGCTGGCGGGGGTCACCGACCGGGATGGCGCCGATGCGCTGCGGGGCAGCCTGTTCCTGATCGACTCCGACGAACTGCCGCCGATCGAGGAACCGGACACCTACTACGACCACCAGCTGGAAGGTCTGCGGGTCACCACGACCGGCGGGCGGCAGGTCGGTGTCGTCACCGAGGTGCTGCACACCGCCGGGGCCGAACTGCTGGCTGTCACGGGCGATTCCGGCGAGGTGCTGGTGCCGTTCGTCAGCGCTATCGTCACCTCGGTCTCGCTGGAAGACGGCACCGTGGAGATCGAACCGCCCGACGGTCTGCTGGACCCGGGCTGACCGTGCGCATCCCATGAAAATAGACGTCGTCACGATCTTTCCGGCCTACCTGGAACCGCTGCGACAGTCGTTGCCGGGCAAGGCGATTGCGTCGGGCCTGGTGGATCTGCAGGTGCACGACCTGCGACGCTGGACCCACGACGTGCACCACTCGGTGGACGACGCGCCCTACGGCGGTGGCCCGGGCATGGTCATGCGGGCACCGGTCTGGGGCGACGCCCTGGACGAAATCTGCACCGAACAGACACTTTTGGCGGTTCCCACGCCGGCGGGCGCGCTGTTCACCCAGGCCACCGCGCAACGCTGGAGCGCCGAAACTCACCTGGTGTTCGCCTGTGGCCGGTACGAGGGCATCGATCAACGTGTCGTCGACGATGCGGCCCGCCGGATGCGTGTGGAAGAAGTGTCGATCGGCGACTACGTGTTGCCCGGCGGCGAGTCGGCGGCGCTGGTGATGATCGAATCCGTGCTGCGGCTGCTCGCCGGGGTGCTGGGCAATCCCGCATCGCACCAACATGATTCGCATTCACCGGCGCTGGACCGACTGCTGGAAGGCCCGAGTTACACGCGACCGCCGAGCTGGCGCGGCCTGGATGTCCCGCCGGTTCTGCTCTCCGGCGACCACGCCCGCATCGCGGCCTGGCGCCGGGAGGTGTCGATGCAGCGCACCCGGGAGCGGCGGCCCGAACTGCTGGACTGACCGCGGGCGCTCAGATGCGGCCGTTGGGGAACATCGTCTTGACGGCCTGGGTGATCGTCTCGCGAGCGGTGGCGTCGTCAGCAGCCTGCAGCGACTCGATCACCATGATGTAGCGCCGGTCGGCGCCGATCACACCGGTCGACAGGTGCATCCAGTCCGCGCCGATGCAGCACATCCAACCCTGTTTGACCGCAACGGGTTCGGCGTACAGGCCGTCAGGTATCCCGAACCGTTGCGGGTACCCGTCGACCCCGGTGGGGGTGGACCGGGCCAGATCGTTGAAGATCAGCCGGGACCGGTCCTGCGGCAGACCGCCCGAGCCGTCCAGCAACCCCTGGTAGTAGCGGATCAGGTCGGCGGCCGAACTGATGGTGTTCCACCACCGCCCGTCACTGGGTGGTGTGGTGGCGGTCAGCCCGTACCGGGCCGCGACCTGGGTGACGATGGCATCTCCGCCGTCCTGTCCCCAGAACCGCTCGGCCGCGTCGTCGTCGGACGACTGCAGCATCACGTCCAGTGCCTGGTGGTCGTCGGCGGACAGCACCGACCTGCCCTCGGATTCCTGCAGCAACAGCTGGTCGGCGATGAAGAGTTTGGCCACCGAGGCGGTGGCGATGATCTGGTCGTTGCCGTTGGAGACCAACTGGTGGGTGGCCCGGTCGAGGATGGCCACCGAGAGGATCGCCCCGCTGGCCGCGGCCTGCTCGGTGGCTTGCTGGACCCGCGCCTGCACTCCGTCGAGCCCGCCGGGCCGCAGCATGGGCAGCGCCGTCGGGTTGCCACTGGGCGTGATCACCCGCAGCAGCAGTTCGACCAGCTGCGGCTGCGATTGGGTCGGCGACTCCGACACCGGCTGGGCGGGGGAGTCGAATGCTTTGGCGTGCACCGTCGCCTCGCAACCCGCGACAACCACCAGCGCCACCGCGGCTACGGCGGTCAGCAGGGTCAGCGGCCGGGCTCGCATCGCACTCCTTCAGCCGTCCCGTGGGCGTCTCTAGTGGGCGGGGGTCAGCCGCGCCGGATGCTGTCCCGGGCCCGAACTTCCGGGGCTGGTCCAGGTATAGATTCCGCGCGGTTTGAACCCCTGTCATATGTACCATTTGCAGGCGCTTCAGGGCGGACGCGAACCACTACAGTTTCCTGTGATTTTCACTGCATGCGCACCATCTGGCACAATTGGGCGGTTGTCTCCGGCGGTCGTCGGCCGGCCCGTGCCTGCCGCCTGCTGCGAGACGCACTTGAGAAGCCCGAAACCCATCGGCTTGGTGATCGCCGCGCGCCTGCGTGCGGGTAGTTCATCCGGCCGCGACCCCGAGGAAGTGTCTTTCCAATGAACAGGCTGGACTTCGTCGACCAGGCGTCGCTGCGCGACGACATCCCCGCGTTCAACCCGGGCGACACCATCAACGTGCACGTGAAGGTCATCGAGGGCGCCAAGGAGCGTATCCAGGTGTTCAAGGGTGTGGTGATCCGCCGGCAGGGCGGTGGCATCCGCGAGACGTTCACGGTCCGCAAGGAGAGCTACGGCGTGGGCGTCGAACGGACCTTCCCGGTGCATTCGCCGAACATCGATCACATCGAGGTGGTGACCCGGGGCGACGTCCGTCGCGCCAAGCTGTACTACCTGCGCGAGCTGCGTGGCAAGAAGGCCAAGATCAAGGAAAAGCGCTGACCTCGCCCAGCAGCGCTGACCGCGAGAGCTTCGAGCCCTGGCTACGCTGAGCTCGTGACGGAAACGGAAAAGTCCCCTCCGGAGGACTCGTCTTCGGACCCTGACCTCGTGCGGTCGGCGCCGCAGTCGCTCGACCCGAGCGCGTCCGACGAGCCCGTCGCGACCGCTGCAGGGAAGGCCGAGCCGGTCGACACGGCGCCCGAGGCCGAGGATGCGAAGCCGAAACGGTCCACCCTGCGGGAACTGACGTCGCTGCTGGTGATCGCGATCGTCCTGTACTACGTGATGCTGACGTTCGTTGCGCGCCCGTATCTGATCCCGTCGGAATCGATGGAACCGACCCTGCACGGCTGCCCGACCTGCGTCGGCGACCGCATCATGGTCGACAAGCTCACCTACCGCTTCGGCGAACCGAAGCCGGGTGACGTCATCGTCTTCAAGGGCCCGCCGTCGTGGAACCTCGGCTACAAGTCGATCCGCTCGCACAACCCCGCGATGCGCTGGATCCAGAACGCGCTGTCGTTCATCGGATTCGTGCCGCCCGACGAAAATGACCTGGTCAAGCGCGTCATCGCGGTCGGTGGACAAACAGTCCAGTGCCGGGCGGACACCGGCTTGACGGTCAACGGCAAGACGTTGAAGGAGCCGTACCTCGACCCGAACACGATGATGGCCGACCCGTCGGTGTATCCCTGTCTGGGCAGTGAGTTCGGGCCGGTCACCGTGCCGCCGGGACGGTTGTGGGTGATGGGTGACAACCGGACCCACTCGGCGGACTCCCGGGCGCACTGCCCGATGCTGTGCACGGGTGACCCGACCGCCGGTACGGTTCCGGTCGGCAACGTCATCGGCAAAGCGCGCTTCATCGTGTGGCCGCCGAAACGGTGGGGTGGCGTGGGTTCGGTGAACCCTCAGCAGGCTCAGTGACGATGGCCACGACGTGGCCGCCGCGGACGGTGATCCGCAAGTCGTCAGGGTTGCGCACCCTGGAGTCCGCGCTGTACCGCAACGGACTGGGCCCGGTTGCGGGGGTCGACGAGGTGGGTCGCGGCGCCTGCGCCGGCCCGTTGGTGGTCGCGGCCTGCGTCCTCGGTCCGGGGCGCCTGGAAAGCCTTGCTGCCCTTGATGATTCGAAGAAGCTGACGGAGAAGGTACGGGAGCGGTTGTTTCCGTTGATCCGCCGCTACGCGCTGGCCTATCACGTGGTGTTCATTCCCTCGACCGAGGTCGATCGCCGCGGCGTGCACGTGGCCAACATCGAAGGCATGCGACGCGCGGTGGCCGGCCTGTCGGTGCGGCCCGGCTATGTACTCAGCGACGGATTCCGGGTCCCCGGGTTGGCGGTGCCGTCGCTGCCGGTGATCGGCGGGGATGCCGCGGCGGCCTGTATCGCCGCGGCGAGCGTGCTGGCCAAGGTCAGTCGCGACCGGTTGATGGTCGCGATGGAAGCCGATCATCCCGGCTACGGCTTCGCCGACCACAAGGGCTACAGCACCCCCGCGCACAGCCGGGCGCTGACCCGGCTGGGTCCGTGCCCCGAACATCGCCGTTCGTTCATCAACGTGCGCCGGGTCGCGACCGGGACTGTGCTCACCACCGGTGGTCCGCCCGAGAGCGGCGTTTGTCAGTGAGGAAAGATGGAGCCCAAGATCCGGGAAGAGGACGTCTGAGCAGATGAGTGCAGAAGATCTCGAAAAGTATGAAACCGAGATGGAGCTCTCGCTGTACCGCGAATACAAGGACATCGTCGGTCAGTTCAGCTACGTCGTGGAAACCGAGCGCCGGTTCTATCTGGCCAACAGTGTCGAGATGGTGCCGCGCAACGCCGACGGCGAGGTGTATTTCGAGCTCCGCCTGGCCGACGCGTGGGTGTGGGACATGTACCGTCCGGCCCGGTTCGTCAAACAGGTGCGGGTGGTGACGTTCAAGGACGTCAACATCGAAGAGGTGGAGAAACCCGAACTCCGCTTACCGGAGTAGTCAGCCGGGCGGCAGCTGACCGCGGGCGTCGACGACGTGGCGCGCCACGTCGGCAAGTTTGATGTTCAGGCTCTGCGAGTGCCGGCGCAGCAGATCAAAGGCCTCGTCTTCGCCGATCTGGTGCAGCATCATCAGCATGCCCACGGCTTTGCCGATTTCCCGGTTGCTCAGTAAGCCGCGGCGCAGGCTGGCGGCGTCCTCGCCCTGCGCGATCGCGTTGATGGCCACACCGGCGAACGCCGCCAGCACCGCGGCCCGTCCGGCGGCTTCGGCATCGAAGAGGTTGGGCGTTTCGCTGAACAGGTTCAACGCAGCGTTCTTGCGCCTGTCCATCAGCAGCCGAAAGCCCATCGCGCCGCGCACCGGCGTTTCGGCGACCAGGCGCTCGGCGAACCTGGGCCATTGGTTCGGGACGGTCAGGTCCGGCTCGATCTGCGGGGTCTCCTCCTCGATCGCGTCGATGCACGGACCGTCGCCGGCTCGTCGTTCCAGGTCGTCGACCTGGTAGGCGAGTCGGCTACTGGCACCCACCGTCACGTAGCGGTCGTCGCGCTTGACCAGCAGGCTGGCGTGGTCGCAGCCGGGCACGACCAGAGTGGCGGCCACGCAGATCGCCGCATACATCTGGGTCGGGTCCGTGCCCTGGTAGAGGATCTCGGCCAGGGCGGCGAACACCGTCGCGGGATCGGCCGTCGACCCACCCGGGGTCGGGCCGTCGGCGGCGCTCGGTTCGTTGACCAAGTCGTCACCTCCCTTCGGCGCAGCGGGTGCTGGCCGTAGACTAGCGCGGTCGTCACAGGCGTCACACGCCGACTGCGCGCTCGAGGTCTTTCAGCGACGTCTCCAGATGACTGAGCATCCGCTGCAGGTGCGGCACGCTGCCCCGGGCGCCCACCAAACCGAAGTCCAGATTGTCACCGTTATTGGTCACGGTGATGTTCATCGCCTGCCCATCCAGCGTGATCGACAGCGGATAGTTGCCGACCAGCTCCGCGCCGCGCCAATACAACTTCTCCTTGGAGCCCGGCACGTTGGAGATCACGATGTTGAACGGCGGCGGTGCGGTGCGGATGAATCCGGGTACCAGACCGAGGAACAGGCCGCCGGTGAGGAACGCCGACAATGCCAGCTGCTGAACCTGGGGGAGCTGGTTGAACAGCTCTTTCTGTTCGGTCATCGACGAGTTGATCCCGCGCAGCCGATCGCCCGCGTCTTCGACATGGGTGTTGAGGTTGCACAGCACGGTTCCCACCGAGTTGCCGCCGCCGTCGCTGTCCTCCTTGCGCAGGCTCACCGGCACCATCGCGATCAGCGGCGCGTCGGGCAGGGCATTCTGTTCGATCAGATACGTGCGCAGTGCGCCCGCCGACATCGCCAACACCACGTCGTTGAAGCTGACGTTCGCGGCCTTCTTCACGCTGAAGATGCGTTCCAGCGGCCACGACTGCGCGGCAATGCGCCGCGCGCCGCCGATCCGCACGTTGAACATGGATTTGGGGGCCCGGAAGGGGAACGTGAGTTGCTGCTCGATCAGGGCGGCGCGCGCCAGCGTCAGGGTCGACGGCGCCAGACCCGCTGCGGAACCGATCGCACCGGTCAGCGCCTGCAGCGGCGACGAGCCGCCGCCCGAGTCCGGCTTGTGGCGCGGTTTCAGCTCCCACGGCACCCGGACCTCGTCGTCGTTCGGGTCGTTGGTGAACGCGCGCTGCATCAGCCGCATCGCCGAGACACCATCCATCAGCGAGTGGTGGAATTTTGTGTAGACGGCGTAGCGCCCGTCGTTGAGGCCCTCGATGAGGTGCGCTTCCCACAGCGGGCGGTGCCGGTCGAGCAGGCTGCCGTGCCAGCGTGAACACACCTCGAGCAACTCGCGGACCCGGCCCGGACGGGGCAGGTGCGACCGGCGGAAGTGGTAGTCGAGTTCGATGTCCTTCTGCTCCGACCACGCCAGGTTGGTGACCGGACCCACGAACGCCGGGTGCTTGCGGAACGTCGGCTGGACGTCGGTGCGGTTGAGCATCGATTCGTAGGCCTCGGTCACGAAGTCTTCGTCCTTGCCATCAGGTGGCTGGAACAACTGCAGGCTGCCGACGTGCATCGGGTGCTCGCGGGATTCCCCGAGCAGGAACATCGAGTCGGCCGGCGCGATCAATTTCATGGTCCCTCGTACCCTCCAAGTGGTATTGAACCCGGTAGTAGTAGCCAACTGTGGCATCGCGCACACATTTGGTGACGTACGTCGTCGCTGAGTGTGCCCGACCGAGCAGGATTCGGTGGAGTGCGCCCGAATCGGGGTACGTTGACGCCGTGTGGTTTCAGCGTTCCGGCGGACCCGGTGACATTCCCGCCGACTACGACGAACACGCGGTAACCGTCACGCCGCGCAAGCAGGACGCGGCGGGAGTGCGCGCGGTCATGGTGTCGCTGCAGCGCGACCTGGAGCAGATGGGTGCGGTGCGCACCGCGCGGGCGCTGGCCAAGCTGAATCAGCGCAACGGTTTCGACTGTCCGGGGTGCGCCTGGCCGGAGGAACACGGTGGCCGCAAGCTGGCCGAGTTCTGCGAAAACGGCGCCAAAGCGGTCGGCGAAGAAGCCACCAAGCGGGTGGTGGACCCGGAGTTCTTCGCCCGGCATTCGATCGCCGACCTGGCAGCGAAGCCGGAATACTGGCTTTCCCAGCAGGGTCGGCTCACCCAGCCCATGGTGCTGCGGCCCGGTGACGACCACTACCGGCCGATCGGCTGGGAAGCCGCCTATCGGCTGATCGCCGATCAGCTCAACGCCCTGGACAGCCCGGATGAGGCGGTGTTCTACACCTCGGGGCGGACCAGCAATGAGGCCGCGTTCTGCTACCAGCTGATGGTGCGCAGTTTCGGCACCAACAACCTGCCCGACTGCTCCAACATGTGCCACGAATCCTCGGGTTCGGCGCTGACCGAATCCATCGGCATCGGAAAGGGTTCGGTCACCGTCGACGACGTGGTGCACGCCGACCTGATCGTCATCGCCGGACAGAACCCGGGCACCAACCATCCCCGCATGCTCTCGACTCTGGAGAAGGCGAAAGACAACGGCGCCAGGGTCATCACCGTCAACCCGCTGCCCGAGGCGGGACTGATCCGGTTCAAGGACCCGCAGAAGGTGCACGGGGTGCTCGGCCGGGGCATTCCCATCACCGACGAGTTCGTCCAGGTGCGGCTGGGTGGCGACATGGCGCTGTTCGCGGGTCTGGGCAGGCTGCTGCTCGAGGCCGACGAGCGCGCCCCGGGCACGGTGATCGACCGCGAATTCGTCGACCGGCACTGTGCCGGCTTCGATGAGTACCGCCGGCGCACCCTGGAAATCGACCTCGACGACGTGGCGGCCGCCACCGGCATCGGACGTGCGCAACTCCAGCGCGTCGCCGCGATGCTGATGGCGTCCCAACGCACCGTGGTGTGCTGGGCAATGGGCCTGACGCAGCACACGCACGCGGTTGCCACGATCGGCGAGATCACCAATGTGCTGTTGCTGCGCGGCATGATCGGCAAACCCGGCGCGGGAGTGTGCCCGGTGCGCGGACACTCCAATGTCCAGGGCGACCGCACCATGGGCATCTGGGAGCAGATGCCCGAACCGTTCCTGGCCGCTCAGGACCGTGAGTTCGGGATCACCAGCCCCCGTGCGCACGGGTATGACACGGTGGCCGCGATCCGCGCCATGCGGGACCGCCGCGCCAGCGTGTTCGTCGGCATGGGCGGCAACTTCGCCTCGGCCACGCCGGACACCGCCGTCACCGAGGCCGCGCTCCGCAATTGCGCGCTGACTGTACAGATTTCGACGAAACTCAATCGCAGCCACATCGTGCACGGCAGCACCGCGCTCATCCTGCCCACCCTGGGCCGCACCGACCGCGACATCCGCGGCGGTCGCAAACAGCTTGTATCGGTTGAGGATTCGATGTCGATGGTGCATCTGTCCCGCGGTGGCCTGCAGCCGCCCAGCGACGAGTTGCGCAGCGAGGTGGAGATCGTCTGCCGGCTGGCCCGGACCCTGCTGGGCCCGGCGCACCCCGTGCCATGGGAGCGGTTCGCCGACGACTACGACACCATCCGCGACGCCATCGCCGCGGTGGTGCCCGGTTGTGCCGACTACAACCGCAAGGTGCGCCGGCCCGACGGCTTCCAGCTGCCGCATCCGCCCCGCGATTCACGCGAATTCCGTACCAGCACAGGCAAAGCCAACTTCGCCATCAATCCGCTGCAGTGGGTTCAGGTGCCACCCGGGCGGCTGGTGTTGCAGACGCTGCGCAGCCACGACCAGTTCAACACCACGATCTACGGGCTCGACGACCGCTACCGAGGGGTCAAGGGCGGCCGCCGGGTGGTGTTCGTCAACCCCGCCGATATCGAGGCGCTCGGTCTGACCCCCGGCGCCCGGGTGGATCTGGTGTCGGAGTGGACCGACAGTGCAGGCCGGCTCAAGGAGCGCCGGGCGAAAGACTTTCTGGTGGTGCAGTATTCGACGCCGGTCGGCAATGCGGCCGCTTACTACCCCGAGACGAATGCCCTGGTGCCGCTCGACCACACCGCGGCGAAATCGAACACCCCGGTGTCCAAGGCGATCGTGATCCGAGTGGAGCCGGGCGGTTAGTGGGACACGTCACCGCGCGTCGGCGCGTTCGGCATCTCGCCGCCGGCCGGGCGATCACCCGGCCGGAGACGCTGGCCGTCGAGGAGCCGTTGGAGATCCGCGTCAACGGCACCGCGGTCACCGTGACCATGCGCACCCCGGGTGCCGATTTTGAACTGGCACAAGGTTTTCTACTCACCGAAGGAGTGCTTGTCCGGCGCGAGGACGTACGCACGATTCGCTACTGCGCAGGCCAAGATGCCGACGGCGGTAACAATTACAACGTGCTCGACGTGACGCTGGCGCCGGGTGTCGACGTGCCCGATCTGGATGTGACCCGCAACTTCTACACCACGTCGTCGTGCGGGGTCTGCGGTAAGGCGTCACTGGAGGCGGTGCGGCTGATCAGCCGGCACGCGCCCGGGGATGATCCCGCCACCGTTGCCGCGGCCAGCCTGGAGGCGATGCCGGACCAATTGCGGGACGCCCAAAAGGTTTTCGCCTCCACCGGCGGGCTGCACGCCGCGGCGCTGTTCGGGGTGGACGGGACGATGCTGGCCGCACGCGAGGACATCGGCCGGCACAACGCCGTGGACAAAGTGATCGGCTGGGCGCTGGAACACGGGCGGGTGCCGTTGGCGGGCACGGTGCTGCTGGTCAGCGGGCGGGCGTCCTTCGAGTTGACCCAGAAGGCGCTGATGGCCGGGATTCCGGTGCTGGCCGCGGTTTCGGCGCCGTCGTCGTTGGCCGTCTCGTTGGCCGAAGAGTCCGGGATCACGCTGGTGGCGTTCCTGCGCGCGGATTCGATGAACGTCTACACCCGGGTGGACCGGGTCACCGTGGATTGAGACCCGGGCCGCGAGGGTAGCCGGTCCTAGCGCTTCACCGAGCTCACCTCACTCAGTCCAGGAGACGGCCATGCTGCACGAAGTCATTACCGCCGCGCAAAGCAATCCCGAGGCAGCGGGGTTCATCCTGCGCGGGATCAAAGGGATCTTCGTCATGGTCGGCAGCGTGATCGCGGCGATCGTCTGCGCGGTGATCGCGTCGATGAAGGGACGCAGCGCTGTCATCTGGGGACTGTGCGGCCTGTTCTTCAGCATCCTGACGTTGATCGTCGTGATCATCGTGCCCAGCAAGCGCGCCTGACGGCCGCGTCTGCTCGGGCTGTGGATGAATGCCCGGGTGTGGATAGGTAGCGGCGCAACCGGGTGCTGCGCATCCGCCACCACCGGCCGTGTCGGGGCCCGCCTGCAGGGTGAGCCTCATGACGAGCCAAGAAACGATGACCCGGGCGCAGCTCGGAGCGTTCGGTGAACAGCTGGCCGTAGCACACCTGACCGGCCTGGGGTTGCGCATCCTGCACCGGAACTGGCGCTGCCGCTACGGGGAACTCGACGTGATCGCTGCTGATATAGCCACTCGCACAGTGATTTTCGTCGAGGTCAAGACCCGCACGACGGACGGATACGGTGGCGTGGCGCAGGCGGTGACCGACGCCAAGGTGCGCCGGTTGCGCAGGCTCGCGGGACTTTGGCTGGCCGGTCAGCAGCAGCGCTGGGCGGTGATCCGCATCGACGTGATCGCGGTGCGCATCGGACGCCGGCGCGTCCCGGAGCTCACCCACCTCAAGGCGGTCGGGTGATGGCGCTCGGGCACGCATTCTCGGTCGCCGTGCAAGGCCTGGACGGGCACATCGTGGAAATCGAAGCCGATATCAGCTCGGGACTGCCGGGCGTGCATCTGGTCGGCCTGCCCGACGCGGCGTTGCAGGAGTCCCGGGACCGGGTGCGCGCGGCGGTCAGCAATTGCGGCAACGACTGGCCGCAGGCCCGGCTCACGCTCGCGCTGTCACCGGCCACACTGCCGAAAATGGGATCCGTCTACGACATCGCGCTGGCGTCCGCGGTGCTCTCGGCGCAGCGCAAGCGGTCATGGCACCGGCTGGAGAAGACGGTGCTGCTCGGCGAGCTGGCGCTGGATGGCCGGGTGCGTCCGGTCCGGGGGGTGCTGCCCGCGGTGCTGGCCGCCAAGCGCGACGGCTGGCCCGCCGTCGTGGTTCCCAGCGCGAATTTGCCCGAGGCCTGCCTGGTCGACGGTATCGAGGTATGGGGGGTGCGCACCCTCGGACAGCTGAAAGGCTGGCTGAACGGAAGCGGCGGCCTGGACGGCCCGGTGCTGGGGTCGGCGCCCGCCGACGAGCCGGTGGTGGATCTGGCCGACGTCGTCGGTCAGTCCCACGCCCGGTTCGCTGTCGAGGTGGCGGCCGCGGGGGCGCACCACCTGATGATGACCGGCCCACCGGGGGTGGGCAAAACGATGCTGGCACAACGTCTCCCGGGGCTGCTGCCGCCGCTGACCGACAGCGAGGCGCTGGAGGTCACCGCGATCCATTCGGTGGCCGGCCTGCTGGCCGGAGACACACCGCTGATCACCCGGCCGCCGTTCGTGGCGCCGCACCACAGTGCCACCGTGGCCGCCCTCGTCGGCGGCGGCAGCGGGATGGCCCGCCCAGGTGCGGTCAGCCGCGCGCACCGCGGCGTGTTGTTCCTCGACGAGTGCGCCGAGATCGGCGCCAGCGCCCTGGACGCATTGCGGACACCGTTGGAGGACGGTGAGATTCGGCTGGCCCGCCGCGACGGCGTCGCGTGCTACCCGGCCCGGTTCCAGCTGGTGATGGCAGCGAACCTGTGTCCGTGCGCGCCGGCCGACCCGCAGGACTGCGTCTGTCCCGCCGCGGTCAGGCGGCGGTACCTGAGCAAGTTGTCCGGTCCGCTGCTCGACCGGGTGGACCTGCGGGTCCAGATGACCGTGGTGCGATCGGGAGCGTTCGCGCCTGCCGACGGTGAATCCACCGCGCAGGTCCGGCACCGGGTGGCGCAGGCCCGGGCGGCCGCAGCCGACCGGTGGCGGCCGCACGGTTGTCGTACCAACGCCGAAGTCTCCGGCGCGCTGCTGCGCCGGAAATTCCGGCTCGGCCACGCCACGATGGAGCCACTGCACACCGCATTGAGGTGCGGGGTGCTGAGCATCCGCGGGGTCGATCGGACGTTGCGGGTCGCCTGGAGTCTGGCCGACCTCGCCGGGCGCACGTCACCTGGCCGCGACGACGTCGCCACCGCGCTCAGCTTCCGGCAGGCGGGGGCGGCACGATGAGCGCCACCGATCCGCAGTCGCGGGCATGGGCCTACCTGTCGCGGGTCGTCGAACCGCCCTGCGCGGAGCTCGCCACGCTGGTGCGATGCGTCGGGGCGCAGGAGGCGGCCGAGCGGATCAAGCGTGGGGAGGCCGGGCTACCGGGTTGTCCGGATCTGGCCCGACGCACCGAGGCCCGGCGCCACATCGACCAGGCGGCAGCGGATTTGGAGCTGCTCGAGCGGCGCGGCGGCCGGTTGATCACACCCGACGACGCGGAGTGGCCGGTGCTGGCGTTCGCCGCCTTCGACAACGCGGCGGTCACATCGCGCGGCGGGCCGCCGCTGGCGCTGTGGGCGATCGGGCCCGTCGACTTGGCCGAGGTGTCCCACCGGTCGGCCGCCATCGTCGGCACCCGGGCCGCCACCAGCTACGGCGAGCACATGGCGGCCGATCTGGCGGCCGGTCTGGTCGACCGGGAGGTGGCAACCGTTTCCGGCGGTGCCTTCGGCATCGACGGTGTGGTGCACCGGGCAACGCTGGCCGCCGAGGGCAGCACGGTGGCAGTAATGGCCGGCGGGATCGACGTGCCGTATCCGGCCGGGCACTCCGCGCTGCTGCACCGCATCAGCCGGCACGGGCTGCTGGTCACCGAGTACCCGCCCGGTACCCGGCCGGCCCGGCACCGGTTCCTCACCCGCAACCGCCTGGTGGCCGCCGTCGCCGGCGCCGCGGTCGTGGTGGAAGCGGGGCTGCGCAGCGGTGCCGCCAACACCGCAGCGTGGGCGCGCGCGCTGGGGCGGGTAGTGGCCGCGGTACCCGGGCCGGTCACGTCGTCGGCCTCAGCGGGATGTCATGTACTGCTGCGCAACGGCGCGGAGCTGGTCACCCGTGCTGACGATGTCGTCGAAATGGTGGGCCGCATCGGGGAACTGGCGCCCGAGGAGTCACGGCCCGCCACCGTGCTGGACGGTGTGAGCGAGGCCGAGCAACGGGTGCACGACGCGTTGCCGGGCCGTGGCGCGGCCACCGTCGAACAGATCGCGGTCGCGTCCGGCCTGGTTCCCGAACAGGTACTGGGGCCACTGGCGCTGCTCGAGGTTGCCGGCTTGGTCGAGTGCGACGACGGCCGGTGGCGGATCGCACGGCACGGTCGCGGCAAAACCCGACTCGTATAGTCGACTGGGGTCGGGTGTGGGTATCGCGGCGCGGGACGGGACGACCGCGGGACAGGAGGACACGGTGGCAGGTCGGCCGCTGCAGGCATTCGAGGTCGTCAGTACCGAACAGCTCACGCCGCACATGGTCAGGTTGGTGCTGGGCGCCAAGGATTTCGACGCCTTCGTGCCGAGCAAGTTCACCGACTCCTACGTCAAGTTGGTGTTCGTCCCCGACAACGTCGACATCAACGGGCTACCCCAGCCGTTGACGATCGACAGCTTCGCCGAGTTGCCCCCCGCGCACCGGCCCTCGGTGCGCACCATCACCGTGCGCCGCGTGGATGAACAGGCCGGCCAGATCACCGTCGACATCGCGGTGCACGGCGAGCACGGCGTGGCCGGACAGTGGGCGGCCGCGGCCGAACCGGGCCAGCCGATTTATCTGATGGGCCCCGGCGGCGCCTACACTCCCGACCCGGCCGCCGACTGGCATCTGCTGGCCGGAGACGAATCCGCGTTGCCCGCCATCGCCGCAGCGCTGGAGGCACTGCCCGAAACTGCGGTCGGCAAGGCCTTCATCGAGGTCGGCTTTCCCGAGGACGAAATCCCGTTGACCGCACCCGAAGGTGTGGACGTGTTCTGGATTGTGCGCGGCGGCCGCGCCGACCTGGTTCCCGAAGACCGCGCGGGCGATCACGCACCGCTGATCGAGGCGGTCACCACCTCGCCCTGGCTGCCGGGGCAGGTGCACGTCTTCATCCACGGCGAAGCACAAGCCGTCATGCACAACCTGCGGCCCTACATCCGCAAGGAACGCGGCGTCGATGCCCAGTGGGCGTCGATCTCCGGATATTGGCGGCGCGGGCGCACCGAAGAGTCGTTCCGGGAGTGGAAAAAGGAACTCGCCGAGGCGGAGGGCCCGGACCAGTAGCGCGGGCCACTGGCATCCTCTAGCTCATGGCATACGGCGACTATCAGTACGAGATCTACTTCCAAGGACTCTCCGGGATCGCTCCCAAGCTGCCGATGAGTTTCGCGGAACTGGAGCTGCGGGCCGAAATGGCCCTGCCGCCGTCAGTGTGGTCCTACGTCGTCGGGGGAGCGGGCGACGAACGCACCCAGCGGGCCAACCGGGAAGCCTTCGATCAGTGGGGCCTGATGCCGCGCATGTTCATCGGCGCCGCCGAACGCGACCTCTCCGTCGACGTGTTCGGGTTGAAACTGCCCTCGCCCCTGTTCATGGCGCCGATCGGCGTCATCGGACTGTGCGCGCAGGACGGCCACGGCGACCTGGCGACCGCACGCGCGGCGGCCCGCACCGGAGTGCCGATGGTGGTGTCCACGCTGACCGCCGACCCGCTGGAAGACGTCGCGGCCGAATTCGGCGACACCCCGGGCTTCTTCCAGCTGTACACCCCGAAGGACCGGGAACTGGCCGCCAGCCTGGTGCAGCGTGCCGAAGCGGCCGGCTACAAGGCGATCGTCGTCACGCTGGACACCTGGATTCCCGGTTGGCGACCGCGGGACCTCACCACCGCCAACTTTCCCCAGCTGCGCGGGTTGTGCCTGAGCAACTACACCAGCGACCCGGTCTTCCGCGCCAGCCTGCCGCGCCCGCCCGAGGAAGACCCGCAAGGCGCGGTGCTGCAGTGGGCCCAGACCTTCGGGAACCCGCTGACCTGGGACGACCTGCCCTGGCTGCGCTCGCTGACCGACCTGCCGCTGATCCTCAAAGGGATCTGCCATCCCGACGACGCGCGGCGCGCCAAGGACGGCGGCGTCGACGGCATCTACTGCTCGACCCACGGCGGTCGGCAGGCCAACGGTGGGCTGCCCGCCCTGGACTGCCTGCCGGACGTGGTCGAGGCGGCGGACGGGCTGCCGGTGCTGTTCGACTCGGGCATCCGCAGCGGCGCCGACATCATCAAAGCGCTGGCCCTGGGTGCGACCGCGGTCGGCGTCGGCCGGCCCTATTCCTACGGCCTCGCGCTTGGCGGCGTCGACGGCCTGGTGCACGTGCTGCGGATGCTGCTCGCCGAAGCCGACCTGATCATGGCCGTCGACGGCTATCCGACGCTGACAGATCTCACCCCGGACACGCTGCGGCGCGTCCGCTGAATCGCCGTGCCGCGTCTGCGAGCGTGGGGGAGTGCAGGCGATCCTTGACGAGTTCGACGAATATCTCGACCTGCAGTGCGGCCGGTCGGCGCATACCCGTCGGGCCTATCTGGGGGACGTGCGGGCGCTGCTGGACTTTCTCGCCGAGCGTGGATCCAGTCTGCAGACGCTGAGCCTGCCGGTGCTGCGGGCCTGGCTGGCCGCCGCGGCCGGCGCCGGCGCCGCGCGCACCACCCTGGCCCGGCGCACGTCGTCGGTCAAAGCCTTCACCGCGTGGGCGCTGCGGCGCGGCATCATCGCAAACGACCCCGCCGCCCGCCTGCAGGTCCCCAAGGCGCACCGCACCCTGCCTGCGGTGCTGCGCCAGGACCAGGCGCTGGCCGCCATGTCGGCCGCCGAATCCGGTGCGCAGCAGGGCGATCCCCTGGCCCTGCGGGACCGGCTGATCGTGGAGATGTTGTACGCGACCGGGATCCGGGTCAGCGAGCTGTGCGGGCTGGATGTCGACGACGTCGACACCGGGCATCGAGTGGTCCGGGTGCTCGGCAAGGGCAACAAGCAGCGCACCGCGCCGTTCGGGCAGCCGGCCGCCGCGGCGCTGCAGGCGTGGTTGACGCACGGGCGTCCCGAACTGGTCACCGCCGAGTCCGGTCCCGCGCTGCTGCTGGGGGCCCGCGGCCGCCGTCTGGACGTCCGGCAGGCCCGCACGGTGGTGCACCAAACCGTCGCCGCCGTGGACGGCGCGCCCGACATGGGACCGCACGGACTGCGGCACAGCGCTGCCACCCACCTGCTCGAAGGTGGCGCCGACCTGCGCGTGGTCCAGGAACTGCTCGGCCATTCCAGCCTGGCCACCACCCAGCTCTACACGCACGTCGCGGTGGCCAGGCTGCGCGCGGTACACGACCAGGCTCATCCGCGCGCCTGACCCGGCAATGGTTTGAGCCGGATCGGCGTGACCGCCAGCAGGCCGAGCGGGTCCACGTAGTCGGCTCGCGACGCCGCCCCCCCCATCGCGCCCCAATGCAGGCACGCCGGCGCCGGGCAACCGGCGTGCCCGGCGAGCAGGTCACCGATCGCCGTCGCCGACGTCACCGATTGTCCCGCGCGCACCGCTGACCGGACCGGTTCGTAGCTGGTGCGCAATCCGCCCGGGTGGGCCAGCGACACCACCGGCCGTCCGGCGACCGACCCGGCGAACACCACTGTCGCCTCGCCGGCGGCGTACACCGGCTGACCCGGTCGACCGGCCAGGTCCACACCGCGGTGCCCGGCCAGCCAATCCGGGCGCGGCGCGTCGAATACCCGGACCACC
The DNA here is from genome assembly GCF_059812325.1 of Mycobacterium sp. NGS61. Classification (NCBI taxonomy): domain Bacteria; kingdom Bacillati; phylum Actinomycetota; class Actinomycetes; order Mycobacteriales; family Mycobacteriaceae; genus Mycobacterium; species Mycobacterium sp. NGS61. The sequence continues at coordinate 88,263 of NZ_JCALCL010000001.1, read as the reverse complement.
GTCGGCGGCGGGCGCAGCGGCCAGCTGAACCGCCCGTTGTCGGCGTCTGCCGGCGGTGCGTTCAGCAGCACCCAGCACAGGAACAACACCACTACCAGCCATCGCACCTGATCAGTGCAGCCGCACGCGCGGGATCGGACCAGTCGCTGTGGACAGCTCTGCGGCGTGGGAATTCCGGTCGCCGAGTCGGTGTAAACTTCTCGGCGCAGCTCGTGACAAGCGGGCTGACTTCGCGCGTCTGCATCGCGACCCAGTAGTCCAGGGATCCGCATCAGCATGCCGAGCGGTCCCGTGACCAGGTGTACCTGGCAGCGGGTTCGGCATCGCAGCAGGCGCCAGGGCCCGGCTTCACCCGACGCCGGGCGACAACCGAGAAAAGGACGTGGCTTCACCATGGCTGTCGTAACCATGAAGCAGCTGCTTGACAGCGGCGCGCACTTCGGGCATCAGACCCGTCGTTGGAACCCCAAGATGAAGCGGTTCATCTTCACCGACCGCAACGGCATCTACATCATCGATCTGCAGCAGACGCTGACCTTCATCGACAACGCATACGAGTTCGTCAAGGAAACCGTCGCCCACGGTGGGACGGTGCTGTTCGTCGGCACCAAGAAGCAGGCGCAGGACTCGGTCGCCAGGGAGGCGACCCGGGTCGGGATGCCGTACGTCAACCAGCGCTGGCTGGGCGGCATGCTGACCAACTTCTCCACCGTGCACAAGCGGCTGCAGCGCCTCAAGGAGCTCGAGGCGATGGAGCAGACCGGTGGCTTCGAGGGTCGCACCAAGAAGGAAATCCTGATGCTGACCCGGGAGAAGAACAAGCTGGAGCGGTCCCTGGGCGGTATCCGGGACATGGCCAAGGTGCCGTCTGCGGTCTGGGTGGTGGACACCAACAAAGAGCACATCGCCGTCGGCGAGGCCCGCAAGCTGGGCATCCCGGTCATCGCGATCCTGGACACCAACTGCGACCCCGACGAGGTCGACTACCCGATCCCCGGCAACGACGACGCGATCCGCTCGGCCGAGCTGTTGACAACGGTGATCGCCAAGGCGGTCGCCGAGGGTCTGCAGGCGCGTGCCGGCGCGGGCCGCAGCGACGGCAAGCCGGAAGCTGAGGCCGCCGAGCCGCTGCCGGAATGGGAGCAGGAACTGCTGGCCGGCGCTGCCGCCGGCACCGACGCCGCCCCCGGCGCTGACACCGCCGCCGGCGCACCAACCACAGACGCATCCTAGGAAAGGCTGAGCATTGGCGAACTACACCGCTGCCGACGTCAAGCGACTTCGCGAGCTGACCGGCGCCGGCATGCTCGATTGCAAGAACGCGCTGGTGGAGACGGACGGCGACTTCGACAAGGCGGTCGAGGCGCTGCGCATCAAGGGCGCCAAGGACGTCGGCAAGCGCGCTGAGCGGGCCACCGCCGAAGGCCTGGTCGCCACCAAGGGCGGCGCGCTGATCGAGCTGAACAGCGAGACCGACTTCGTCGCCAAGAACGCCGAGTTCCAGGAGCTGGCCGACAAGGTGGTCGAAGCCGCGGTGGCCTCCAAGGCCACCGACGTCGACGCGCTCAAGGCAGCCAGCACCGGCGACCAGACGGTCGAAGAGGCCATCGCCGCGCTGTCGGCCAAAATCGGGGAGAAGCTGGAGCTTCGCCGGGTGGCCAACTTCGACGGCACCGTCGAGGCCTACCTGCACAAGCGTGCCGCCGACCTGCCGCCCGCGGTTGGGGTGCTGGTCGAGTACACCGGTGACGGGGGCGCCGACGCGGCACACGCCGTCGCGCTGCAGATCGCCGCGCTCAAGGCGCGCTATCTGTCGCGGGAGGACGTCCCCGAGGACGTGGTGGCCAGCGAGCGCCGCATCGCCGAGGAGACCGCGAAGGCCGAGGGCAAGCCGGAACAGGCGCTGCCCAAGATCGTCGAGGGCCGGCTCAACGGGTTCTTCAAGGACGCCGTGCTGCTCGAGCAGCCGTCGGTGTCGGACAACAAGAAGACCGTCAAGGCCCTGCTCGACGAGGCCGGCGTCACCGTGACCAGGTTCGTCCGGTTCGAGGTGGGCCAGGCCTAGCGCCGGTTCCCGATGCCGCGCGTACACGCATTCGGCGACGACGCCCTGGGTGACCTGGATGCCGTCGCGCTGGCTGAGGCCCTGCGGTCCGGCCAGCTGAACCGTGCCGAGGTGCTGGAGGCTGCGATTGCGCGTGCGCACGCCGTCAACCCGGCGCTCAACGCGCTGGCCTGCGCAGGCTTCGATCAGGCGCGCGCCGCCGCCGCCGCGCGGCCGAGCACCGGCTTCTTCGCCGGCGTCCCGACCTTCATCAAGGACAACGTGGACGTCGCCGGGCTGCCGTCGCGGCACGGCACGGACGCGTGGGAACCGTATCCGGCGTCCGGCGACAGTGTGGTCACCCGGGTATTGCTGGACACCGGGCTGATCGTGCTGGGCAAAACCCAACTTTCGGAGTTCGGGTTCAGCGCTGCCGCCGAACACCCCCGATTGGGGGCCGTGCGCAACCCCTGGCACCCCGAGCACACCGCGGGCGCCTCGTCGTCGGGGTCGGCGGCATTCGTCGCCGCCGGCGTCACCCCGATCGCCCACGCCAACGATGGCGGCGGGTCGATCCGGATCCCGGCGGCGTGCACCGGGCTGGTCGGGTTGAAACCGTCCCGGGGCCGGTTGCCGCTGGACCCGGAATTGCGCCGGCTACCGGTCGGCATCGTCGCCAACGGCGTGCTCACCCGCTCGGTGCGCGATACCGCCGTTTGGTACCGCGAGGCGGAACGCAGCTTCCGCAATCACACTTTGCCACCGATCGGTGACGTGAGCGGGCCGGGCCGGCAGCGGCTCAAGATCGCCGTCACGACCCGGTCCATGCATCGCGAATCCGGACCCGAGGTGCGGGACCTCACGCTGAAGACGGCGGCACTGCTCGAGGAACTCGGGCACCGGGTGGAAACCCTCGACGAGCTGCCGGTGCACGCCGGCTTCCAGGACGACTTCGTGCTGTACTGGGGTTTCCTGTCATTGGCGCAGGTCAGCGCCGGACGGCGGGTCTTCGGCAGCTCGTTCGACCGCTCCCGTCTGGATGCCTTGACGATGGGTCTGTACCGGCACACCCGGCGCCACATCCACCGGCTCCCGCTGGCCATCGCCCGGTTGCGCAGGCTGCGGCGGCGCAGCGCCCGGTTCTTTGCTGACTACGACGCCGTGCTGATGCCGACCCTGGCCGATCCGCCGCCCCCGGTCGGCTTCCTGGCGCCGACCGACTACCAGCAGGTCATCGATCGTCTGGTCGACTGGGTGGCCTTCACACCGCTGCAGAACGTCACCGGCGACCCGGCCATCTCGCTGCCGGTGGGCCAGTCCGCGAACGGCCTGCCCGTGGGCATGATGCTGTCCGCCGACTTGGGCCAGGAGTCGCGGCTGCTGGAGCTGGCCTACGAACTCGAAGCGGCGCGGCCGTGGGCGCGGATTCAGGGTTGAGCGTCAATCCGACCCGAGTTTGTCCAGCAGTCGCTTGAACTCGGCCTGCTCGGCCGCGGTCAGTTTGGCCAGGATGCGGGCGTCGGCGGTACGCACCACCGCCTCCGCACGGTGAAGCAGCTCGCGACCGGCGTCGGTCAGCGACGCCGGCAGGGCACGCCCGGAGGACACCGAGGCCGGACGGTCCACCGCGCCGAGGTCTTCCAGTTTGCGCAGCACCGTGTGCATCGCCTGTGGCGTGACGCTTGCATGACGGGCCAGTTCAGCGCTCGACGATCCCGGCGACTGGGACAGGATGCGCAGGCAGACGAATTCCGGCAGCGTCAGGCCCAGCGGATTCAGCGCCGCGGACGCCTCGGGTCGCAGTACCGATGACACTCGATACAGCAGATAACCAAGCGGGGCGTCCTCGGTGGCATCCATCTCAAGGATATTGACATAGGTATTCCTCCGGCGCGGGTGCATCCCGAGAATTTCACCTCGATCGGTCTGCCAACAATGGTGGGCAAAAAAGTATTCAATGCGCAGCGGCGGTCCGGTGCTAATCCTGGATATTTGACATTCGACGGATAGGTTTTCGGTCCGGCATTGTGAATTACGGTGGTGCCAATGTTGAAGATGTGACGAAATCATTATTGTGGCACAGGTCAATTTGTGCGCTGTTTACGCAGCTAGCGGCCCCGCGTGTGGTAATTCTGCCAGCCCGGCGCTGTTTGAGTAGGTGTGCGGTGGGTAATGGGATGCAAGTGCGGTTGGCACAGCGAACGTAAGACGCTGACTGCTGAGAACGACACCAAACGAGAGGATTGAGCGTGAAGTTCAGCACTACCACTGCAAAAACGGTCATCGGTGCCGCCGGAATCGCGGCTGTCAGCCTGTTCGGTGCGGCAGCGGCCTCGGCTGCGCCCACCATAGTCGACGGTCTCGGGACCCCCGAAACCCTGGTTGACGGGCCGCTGAGCACCGAGTACACCGTGAGCAACCTGCAGCCCGCCACCATCACCATCCCGGGCTACACCGTCAAGGGCCAGCTCTGGCAGGCCGACGTCCAGGTGCATGCGACCAACGGAGTCGTCACGCCCGTCGTGACCAACTTCAACGCGCGTACCGCCGATGGCACGAACTACCGCGTCATCAGCACCAAGGCAACTCCTGAGGGACTGAGCCCCGCGCCGATCACGCAGGGCGGGATGACCAGCGGGAAGATCTACTTCGACGTGACTGGTGCTGCACCGACCCGCGTTGTCTACAACGACGGCATGCAGGACGCGCTGGTCTGGGAGGGTGGTTCGGCCGCCGCTCCCGCGCCCAACGCCCTGCCGAACCAGGCACCCAATGGGATGCCCGGTCAGGCACCGAACACGGTGCCCGGCCAGGCGCCGAACACGGTGCCCGGCCCGAACCAGGCGCCGAACTCGATGACCGGCCCCAACCCTGCGGCGCCGAACTCGATGACCGGCCCGAACTCGGTACCCGGCCCGAACGCCGCGGAGCCCAACCCGTCGGAACCCGCGTAATAGTCGGTACCCGTAGCTAGACGACCCTCCCCGCGCCACTCAACCGGCGCGGGGAGGTCTCGTTTATCGGAGTTTTCTATGGACATGTGGGGTATGCCACAAGCCATGACCCACACAGATCACCGATCGGAAGACGTTCTCGAGCAGGCACGCCACCACGCCGAAGAAGCCCGTTCGACCATGGCGGAAAAGCGCGACAAGCAGAGCGGCGGCGTCAGCGGCTGGGTTGCTGATCGGGCCGGGGACTGGTCCCTCGACGGCCAGGACGAAGCCACCATGCAACGGCAGAAGTTCTTCTGGAACGTGCTGGTCGACTACTGGTTCCGGATGGAGATCGACGGCTGGGAAAACGTCGGGGAGTCCCCGGTTCTGCTGATCGGCATCCACTCCGGCGCGCCATTCGTCTGGGATGCGTGGACGGTGGGCCTGCAGTGGTGGCGGCGGTTCGGTCCGGACCGCCCGCTGCACGGCACGGCGCACGACGCGTTGATGGCGATTCCCGGCATCGGGCGCTACTTCCGGTCCATGGGCGTGCTGCCGGCGGCGCCGGACGCGATCGCCACGGCGCTGGCCGAGGGGCGCGACGTGGCCCTGTGGCCCGGCGGCGAAGTGGATTCGCTGCGGCCCTGGAGCGAGCGGGACCGCGCCAACCTCGCCGGACGCAAGGGATTCGTGAAGATGGCGATCCGGGCGGGGGTGCCGATCGTGCCGATCGCCACTGTCGGCGGCGCCGACGCGATGCCGGTGCTGATTCGCGGCGACCAACTGTCAAAGACGCTGCGGCTGGACAAACTGCTGCGGCTGAAGGTCTTTCCGCTCGCGGTCTCGCTGCCCTGGGGTATCGCCCCGGCGGCCCTGCCGCAACTGCCGCTGCCGGCCAAGATCAGGACGCGATTCATGCCGCCTGTCGAGATCGACTCGGATCCCGCCCGCGCCGGCGACGATGAGTACATCGACGCGAAGTACCGGGAAGTCGAAGACAGCATTCAAGCAGGGATGGATGCGCTGGCCCGCAAACGGACGCTGCCGCTGTTCGGTTAGCGGGTCACCGCGCGACGGCGTCGGATACCGGACTCAGCACCGGTTCGCCGACAACCCAGCGTGGTTGCGGCGGGGTGGCGGCCATGTAGCCCACCCCGCGGACGGTGTCGACCATCGACTCGTGCGCGGGCCCCAGCTTGGCGCGCAGTCGACGGATGTGAACGTCCACCGTGCGGACCCGCCCGTTGCTCTCATAACCCCACACCTCGTGCATCAACCGGGTCCGGCTGAACGCGCGGCCGGCGTGCTGGACCAGGAAGTTCAACAACTTGAACTCGGTCAACGTCAGCCCGAGGTCCCGGTCCCGCAGCATCGCGGTGTAGCTGGATGGATGCAGCACCAGCTCGCCGAACTGCAGAGTGCCGCCCACGGCATTGCGACGACGGGTGATCGCCAACCGCAACCGTGCCTGCAACTCGGCCGCCCCGGCGGAGGCCAGCAGCACGTCGTCGAAGTTCCAGTCGACGTCGACGGCCACGAAGTCTGTCGGGGTCACCACGGCAATGACCGCCAGTGCCGGCGCGGTGGCGGTCAGCCAGCGGCACGCGGCCCGCGCGGCCACCAAATCGGTGCGGGCGTCGATCACTGCGACGTCGGCGCCGTCGAGCCGCCAGAAATCACCGTCGTTCAACGGCGCGCTGCGCACCGTGAGGGCGAAAGATCCCAGCTGCAATGAGGATTCGAAATGGTTGTCGTTGGTGAGGAGCAGAACGTCCACTGGTATCTCCAGGCCTCGAGGGTGGTACCGGCGTGCCGCCGGTCCCTGCCGCAGCCCCGTGGATATCCGCCCCCAGCGCAAACTGCCTGCGCCCGCGATTATTCCAACTTTGTTACAGCGCCGGAAACCCTACCCGGAGATGTTCGATGGGCCCGGTCCGTGTACACAGACCGGGCCCATCCTTGTGACAAGTTCTACTGGTTGGCCTTCTGGCGCTCTTCGGCGACTTCGGCCGCACCGCGAGCCGCCTCGGCCTGCGCTTCCTTCTTCGCGGCGTCGCGCTGAGCTTCGGCCTTGTCCTGCTGGGCTTCGCCCTCGTTGATCAGGTCGCCGCGACCGGTCACGGTGCCGACCGCTTCTTTGGCTTTGCCTTTGACGTCCTCGACGACACCCTTGACCGCTTCCGCGGGTCCAGAGTTGCTGTCCGCCATGAATTCCTCCTTGATCGGCCGCATCGGTAGGCGTCTGTCGGGGTGGTGCCGACCGAACCAGCGGTCAACACACTGCCGGGCAACGCGATTCTTTTCTCAAGACCCCCATGTCACCCCGGCGCAAAGCGGGTTCCCACGGTGCCGCGCCGCCAAACCTGTACGACGACTCCGGGACCCCGTCCCCGTCGGTAGCGGAAGATGAGGCAGGATGAGAGGGGTCGTGCCGGGTGGTTTGCTGGGATGACACTTTCTTGCGAGGAGACCGATGACAGAGCCTGCGGAGAGCAACGGCGTGTCGGCGACCGCCGCGGTTTCCGGCCCGCCGTCGAAGTTCTCTCGCGTGCTGCTCAAATTGGGCGGCGAGATGTTCGGCGGCGGTCAGGTGGGGCTGGATCCCGACGTTGTCGCGTTGGTGGCTCGGCAGATCGCCGAGGTGGTTCGCTCCGGGGTGCAGGTCGCCGTGGTGATCGGCGGGGGCAATTTCTTCCGCGGCGCGCAGCTGCAACAGCGCGGTATGGAACGCACCCGGTCGGACTACATGGGCATGCTCGGCACAGTGATGAACAGCCTTGCCTTGCAGGACTTCCTGGAGAAGGAAGGCATCGCCACGCGGGTGCAGACCGCGATCACCATGGGCCAGGTGGCCGAGCCGTACCTCCCGTTACGCGCGGTGCGGCACCTGGAAAAAGGGCGCGTGGTGATCTTCGGCGCCGGCATGGGCCTGCCGTACTTCTCCACCGACACCACGGCCGCCCAGCGGGCGTTGGAGATCGGTGCGGACGTGGTGCTGATGGCCAAAGCGGTCGACGGTGTGTTCACCGAGGATCCGCGGGACAACCCGGACGCGGAAATGCTCAGCGCGATCAGCCACCGCGAGGTGATCGACCGCGGCTTGCGCGTGGCCGATGCCACCGCGTTCAGTCTCTGTATGGACAATGGCATGCCGATCCTGGTGTTCAACCTGCTGACCGACGGCAATATCGCCCGGGCGGTCGCTGGTGAGAAGATCGGGACACTGGTCACCACCTGAGATGACGCGGACATGATGCCTGCCGACGGCGACACAACAAGCCATGCGGGGTACCACCCGCGTGCGGGGGAGAGGAGCGGTGCAGATGATTGACGAGGCTCTCTTCGACGCCGAGGAGAAAATGGAAAAGGCCGTTTCGGTGGCCCGCGACGACCTGTCGACCATTCGGACCGGCCGGGCGAACCCGAGCATGTTCTCCCGGATCGTCATCGACTACTACGGCGCAGCCACGCCCATCACCCAGCTGGCCAGCATCAACGTGCCCGAGGCGCGGCTCGTCGTCATCAAGCCCTATGAAGCCAGCCAGGTGAATGCCATCGTCACGGCGATCCGCAACTCTGACCTGGGTGTCAACCCCACCAACGACGGCACGTTGATCCGAGTGGCGATACCGCAGCTCACCGAGGAACGTCGGCGCGATCTGGTCAAGCAGGCCAAGGCCAAGGGAGAGGACGCCCGGGTCTCGATCCGCAACATCCGTCGCAAGGCGATGGAGGAACTGCACCGCATCCGTAAGGACGGCGAGGCCGGCGAGGACGAGGTCGGCCGAGCGGAGAAAGATCTGGAGAAGGCGACCCACCAGTACGTCGCCCAGATCGACGAGCTGGTCAAACACAAAGAAGGCGAGCTGCTGGAGGTCTAGCGGCCTACAGCAGTCCAGACAGTTCACCTCCGTGGCAACCACCGATGCCGAAGCCGGCAGCCCGACCGAGGAGCCGGTCGAGGCGTCCCAGCCAGCCAAGAAGAAGTCCCGCGCTGGCCGCGACCTGCCCGCTGCGATCGCGGTGGGCGTCAGCATCGGCGCGGTCCTGATTGCGACCCTGCTCTTTGTGCCGCATTTCTGGGTGCTGTACTGCGCTCTGGCCACGCTGGTGGCCAGCCACGAGGTGGTCCGGCGGTTGCGCGAGGCCGGTTACCTGATCCCGGTCATTCCGTTGCTGCTCGGCGGACAGGCGACGGTGTGGCTGACCTGGCCTTATCGTGCTGCCGGCGCGGCGGCCGGATTCGGCGGCATGGTGGTCATCTGCCTGATCTGGCGGCTGTTCATGCAGGCCAAGCCGGAGGCCGACGGGACACCGCCGCCGAGTAACTACCTGCGCGATGTGTCGGCCACCGTTTTCCTGGCCGCCTGGGTGCCGCTGTTCGCCTCGTTCGCCGCGATGCTGGTCTACGACCCGCAGCACGGCCCCGGCTGGGTGTTCTGCATGATGATCGCGGTCATCTCCTCCGACACCGGGGGTTATGCCGTCGGGGCGCTGTTCGGCAAGCATCCGATGGTTCCGGCGATCAGCCCGAAGAAATCCTGGGAAGGCTTCGCCGGCTCGTTGATCTGCGGGATCACCGCCACGATCTTGACCGCGACGCTGTTGGCCGGCGAGCGGTGGTGGGTCGGAGTGCTGCTGGGTCTGCTCTTCGTGCTGACCACCACCCTGGGCGACCTGATCGAGTCGCAGGTGAAGCGTGATCTGGGGATCAAGGACATGGGCCGGTTGCTGCCCGGCCACGGTGGGTTGATGGATCGATTGGACGGGGTGCTGCCCTCAGCGGTGGCCGCGTGGACCGTTTTGACGCTGTTGCCCTGATACTGGACTGGTCATGGTCCAAGAGTTGGTATTCGATGCGCCACGCCGCGGTAAGCCACCGCGGCACCTGGCCGACCTCGATGCGGCCGGTCGCGTGGCGGCAGTCGCGGAGCTGGGATTGCCGGCGTTTCGCGCCAAGCAACTGGCGAGCCAGTACTACGGGCGGCTGATCGCCGATCCACACCAGATGACGGATCTGCCGGCCGCGGTTCGCGACCAGGTCGCCTCGAGCATGTTCCCCGCTCTGCTGACCGCGCACCGCGAAGTTACCTGCGATTCCGGTCAGACGCGAAAGACGTTGTGGCGGTGCGCCGATGGCGCCACCGTGGAGTCGGTGCTGATGCGTTATCCGCAGCGGAACACGGTGTGCATCTCTTCGCAGGCGGGCTGCGGGATGGCCTGCCCGTTCTGCGCCACCGGCCAGGGCGGGCTGACCCGCAATCTGTCCACCGCCGAGATCCTGGAGCAGGTGCGCGCCGCAGCGGTCGCGTCGCGCGATGAATTCGGCGAGCGGTTGTCCAATGTGGTGTTCATGGGTATGGGGGAGCCGCTGGCCAACTACGCCAGAGTTGTTGCCGCCGTGCGCCGCATCACCGAGCCGCCGCCGTCCGGCTTCGGGATCTCGGCCCGGTCGGTGACGGTGTCGACGGTGGGTCTGGCTCCGGCGATCCGCAAGCTGGCCGACGAGCGGCTCGGCGTGACGCTGGCGTTGTCGTTGCACGCTCCCGATGACGAACTGCGCGACACCCTGGTTCCGGTCAACAACAGGTGGAAGGTTTCCGAGGCGCTCGAAGCCGCCCGTCACTACGCGGACGTGACGGGCCGGCGGGTGTCGGTGGAGTACGCGCTGATCCGTGCGGTCAACGATCATCCGTGGCGGGCGGACATGTTGGGCAAGCTGCTGCACCGGGCGTTGGGTCCGCTGGCGCACGTCAATCTGATCCCGTTGAACCCGACTCCGGGCAGCGACTGGGACGCCAGTCCCAAGCCGGTGGAGCGGGAATTCGTCAAACGTGTTCGCGCGCAAGGTGTTTCATGTACGGTGCGGGACACCCGCGGCCGCGAGATAAGCGCCGCCTGCGGACAGCTGGCCGCCGAAGGCGGGTAGCTGGAGCGCGGGCGATTCGGCTTGGGCCTGCGGACAGCTGGCCGCCGAAGGCGGGTAGCTGGAGCGCGGGCGATTGGGCTGGGGCCTGCGGACAGCTGGCCGCCGAAGGCGGGTAGCTGGAGCGGGCCCGAGGCGTGATGAACCGTCCGGCGGGGTAACCGGTGTGCTGGGTAAACCGCCGACCGAATGAGGTGTGCCGTGCTCCGATGCCTGATGTTCCCACTCAAGATCTTTGCCGCCACCGCCGTCGCGGTCGTCCTGATGACGGGCCTGGTTACCGCGCCGCGCGCGGTGGCCGCCGACGACCGGCTGAATTTCACCGGCACCACGCTGAGCGGAGCCCCGTTCGATGGGGCCAGCCTGCAGGGCAAACCGGCGGTCTTGTGGTTCTGGACCCCCTTCTGCCCGTTCTGCAACGCCGAAGCGGCCACCCTCAGCCAGGTGGCGGCAGCCAATCCGAAGGTGACTTTCGTCGGCATCGCCGCGCATTCCGACATCGGGCAGATGCAGGACTTCGTCGCCAAGTACGGCCTGAACTTCACCAACCTCAACGACGCCGACGGTGCGATCTGGGCCCGCTACAACGTGCCCTGGCAGCCTGCCTGGGTGTTCTACCGTTCCGACGGTTCGTCCACGTTCGTGAACAACACCAGCTCGGCCATGTCCCAGCAGGACTTGTCCGCCCGGGTCGCCGCGCTGTCCTGACCGGGTGAGTCAGCCCCTGCTCGGACTGGCATTCGCCGCCGGCCTGGTGGCTGCGCTCAACCCGTGCGGTTTTGCGTTGCTGCCCGCGTACCTGCTGCTGGTGGTGCGCGGCGAACGATCCCGGCGTCCGATCGTGGCGCTCGGCCGCGCAGTGGGCGCGACGCTGGGAATGGTGCTGGGGTTTGTGGCGGTGTTCGGCGCCTTCGGGCTGCTGACCATCTCGGCCGGTGCGACGGTGCAGCGCTACCTGCCGTATGCGACGGTGCTGATCGGGCTGGTGCTGATCGGCCTCGGCGGTTGGCTGCTGGCCGGGCGGGAGCTGCCGGCACCGAACCCGTTCGGTCCGCGCTGGGCGCCGACCGCGCGGTTGGGTTCGATGTTCGGCTATGGCGTCAGCTACGCGATCGCCTCGTTGTCGTGCACCGTCGGACCTTTTCTGGCGGTCACCGGCGCCGGGCTGCGCAGCGGTTCGGTGCTCGACGGCATCGCGGTCTACGCCGCCTATGTGGCCGGGCTGTCGTTGGTGGTGGGGGTCCTGGCGGTGGGGGCGGCCGCGGCGAGCGCCACGCTGGTCGAGCGCGTGCGCCGGGTTTTACCGTGTGTCAGCCGGGCCGGCGGGGTTGTGCTGATCCTGGCCGGCCTGTACGTCGGCTACTACGGCCTCTATGAGGTTCGGCTTTTCACCGCGAACGGCAGTCCCGACGATGCGGTGATCGCCGCTGCCGGACGACTGCAGGGCGCCGTCGCGGGCTGGGTGCACCAGCATGGCGGCTGGCCGTGGTTGCTGGGCTTGGCGCTGGTGGTGATTGCGGCGCTGGGCGCCGGGCGGCGCCGACGCAACCGCGCCGCACCGCACCGGCAGGGTGGTCCTGCCGGGCCCGGTTGAGGCCGGGTTACCGCAACCAGCCGCGGCGTCGTCCCCAGATGTCGCGAACCAGAATGAACAGGACGACCACGGCGAACCCGACACAGAAGATGTCCTCGACGTGTCCCACGTGGTTGCCGCGCAGGAACGCCAGCAGCAGCACGATGCTGGCGATACCGACGCCGTACCAGGTGCGGTAGTTGATCCTGCTCCAGCCCCACCGCGCGGACGGCACCTCAGCTTCGTCGACGCCGGCGTACGGCTCCACCTCAGTACTTGCCACGGCGATCCCTCCGGTTGGACTGGATTCAGACCCTGACATTCTGGCACAGCCGTCCGCCGGCGAGCAGCGAAGCACCTGTTACGACGGCGGCATCAGCACCGTGTCGATCATGTACACCTGAGCGTTGGCCGTCGAGACGCCGCCGCAGACCAGACCGGCATTGTTGACCCGGATGTTGTTGCCTTGGCCGGTCACCATCAGGCTGGCGCCCTGCAGAGTCGGGTGGGTGCCGGCGACCCTGGCCGGACTGGCCTGACCGTTGACCACGTGGTAGGTCAGGATGCTGGTCAGCATCGGTGCGTCGGTCTTGAGCTGCTCGACGGTGGCCGCCGGCAACTTGGCGAAGGCGGCGTCGGTGGGCGCGAACACCGTGTACTGGCCGCTGTTGAGGGTGTCGACGAGGTTCACCTGCGGGTTGAGCCCGCCGGACAGCGCCGAGGTCAGCATGGTGAGCATCGGGTTGTTCGCGGCTGCCTCGGTCACCGGGACCTGCGACATGCCCTGCACCGAAGCCGGACCGGTGGGGTTCATGGCTGCATAATCCCCACAACCCGGGCCCACCAGATCGGCCGCCGACGCGGTCGGGGACACAGCTACCGCGCAGGCCACCAGGGCGGCCGCGAAACCGGTTGCTGCGATTGAATTCTGCGTCTTCATCGTCGCTCGTTCCTTTGCTCGTCGCTATGTGCTGAGACCCCCCGACCCCAGTGATTCGGAGTGGACCGACACCTGGATGGGTTCAGCCGTAAGTGAACGAGAAAAACTGCAAGCCCTTGCTGGCGCGCACCTCGACGGTTGCGGTGGCAAGCGCCTCGCCGGCCACCATCCGATGGCTGGTCGGGGGTCCGTTGATGGCTAGCGTCGTGGTCTTGCCGTCCCGCGTCACGCTCAGGGTGCCGGTGCCGCCGACCACCACGTACACGTCCTTGGCGTGGTAGTTGAGTTTGACCGTCGAGTCGTCGCCGCCGGCGGTGGCGCCCTGATAGTCCAGTGACCAGCGGCCGCGCAGTGCGAACTTGTCGGACGCCAGGTTCGGCGGGTAGCTGAACGTCGCCGCGCCTTCGTCGTATGCGCCGCCGCCACCGAAGTTGGCGGCTTTGCCGACACCGAAGTACGTCTCCGGGGTCAGCACAGTGGTGGGTGTCAGATCCGGTGCGTCGACAGGCTCAGGAAGCCGGACACCGGGCTGGGCGTCGGCAAGCAACTGCCTGATCAGCAACTCGGTCTGCTTGTAGTCACCTTCGCCGAATTTGGTGTGCCGCACCACGCCGTCGGCGTCGATGAGGTATTCGGCCGGCCAGTACAGGTTGTGGTAGTTGGTCCACGTGGAGTAGTTGTCGTCCAATGCGACCGGGTAGGTGATGTCCAGATCGGCCGCACCCTGGGCGACGTTGGCGGGCACCTTCTCGAAGGCGTACTCGGGCGTGTGCACGCCGATCACCGCCAACCCACTGTCCCGGTAAGCCCGATACCAGCCGACCACATGCGGGATGGCGCGCTGGCAGTTGATGCACGAGTAGGCCCAGAAGTCGACCAGTACGACCTTGCCGCGCAACGAATCCAGGGCGACCGGTGCGCCGCCGGGGGTGTTCAGCCATCTGGTGATCCCTTTGAAATCCGGTGCCGCACCGCAGTTCTGGAGCTGGGTCGACGCATTGCTGCAATCGGCCAGCTGCCCGCTGGCGACGCCCCGCAACCTTTCCTGGACCTGCCGTGATCCGGCGACCTGCTGCTGCAGCGACGAGGTGTAGTCGGGAATCGCTCGCTGCAACACCGCGGGCAGGTCGAACACCAGGGCGACCGCGAGCAGAATAGTGACGATTCCCGCGCCGATCCGGATCTCGCGTTGCCGCCGTCGAAAGGCGCTGACGCGCTGGGTGATCCGCTGTCCAGCCAGTGCGAAGAACAACAATGGCACCGCAGCGCCGATAGCGAACGCCGCGGTGAGCATCACGGTGCCCACGCCGACCTTCGCGGTGGCCCCGGCTACGACGATGGCGGCCAGCACCGGGCCCGCACACGGGACGTAGAGCACGCCCAGTGCCAGGCCGAGACCGAATCCATCGGCGGCACTGCCGATGTGACGTTGCGGTAGGCGGGCGAACGGCCGTTCCAGCAGTTGTTCGAAGCGCGGGAACACCAGGCCCACACCGATCGCCAGCAATGCGATCAGTGCCGCCCACCGAAGTGCGTTCTGGGGCAGTCGCAGCGCTGACAGCAGCGCCGAGCCCAGCAGGGTGACCACGCTGAAGCTGAGCACCAGACCGCCGATCACCCGATAGGGCCGGGTCCGCTGCGCGCGGGACTGTTCTGGCTTGACCGCCACCGCGCTGTCGGATTGAGCGGTCGGCGTGCGCTGGGCTCCGGAGAAGAAGATGACCGGTAGGACCGGCAGGATGCACGGCGAGATCCCGGTGATCAGGCCACCGACGAAGCCGACTAGGGCGAGGGTCAACATGTCAGTCATTCGGTACGGTGCCCGCCGCGGACTGATTTTGGACGGTGCCTCGCGGCTCGATGATCGTCTGACGGTGCCTGGCGGCACAATGGACGGGTGACTATCGGCGATGACGGGCCGGCCGAACGCCGGTTGCGGGTGCTGGTGCTGGGCAGCACCGGCTCGATCGGTACCCAGGCGCTCGAGGTCATCGCCGCCAACCCGGACCGCTTCGAGGTGGTCGGGCTGGCCGCCGGTGGTCACAATATGGACACGCTGCTGCGGCAGCGTGCCGAGACCGGGGTGACCAACATCGCGGTGGCCGACGCGGCCGCCGCGGAGCGGGCCGGCGACATTCCCTACCGCGGCCCCGATGCCGCCACCCGGCTGGTCCAGGACACCGACGCCGACGTCGTGCTCAACGCCCTGGTCGGCGCCCTCGGGTTGGGGCCGACGCTGGCCGCACTGGAATCCGGTGCCCGCCTCGCCCTGGCCAACAAGGAATCTCTGATCGCCGGCGGACCTCTGGTGCTGGCAGCGGCGCGCCCGGGCCAGCTCGTGCCGGTGGACTCCGAACACTCCGCGCTGGCCCAGTGCCTGCGCGGGGGCACCGCCGACGAGGTCGCCAAGCTGGTGCTGACGGCCTCGGGCGGGCCGTTCCGGGGCTGGTCGGCCGACGACCTGCACGGCGTGAGCCCCGAGCAAGCCGGCGCGCATCCGACCTGGTCGATGGGGCCGATGAACACGCTGAACTCGGCCACGCTGGTCAACAAGGGGCTCGAGCTCATCGAAACCCACCTGCTTTTCGGCATCCCCTACGACCGCATCGATGTCGTCGTGCACCCGCAGTCGATCGTGCACTCGATGGTCACCTTCATCGACGGCTCGACGATCGCCCAGGCCAGTCCGCCGGACATGAAGCTGCCGATCTCGCTGGCGCTGGGCTGGCCGCACCGGGTCAGCGGTGCCGCCGCCGCGTGTGATTTCAGCACGGCGTCGACCTGGGAATTCGAGCCGCTGGACAGCGACGTCTTTCCGGCCGTGGAACTGGCCCGCGCTGCCGGCGAAACAGGCGGCTGCATGACCGCCATCTACAACGCGGCCAACGAAGAGGCGGCTGCGGCCTTCCTCGGCGGCCGGATCGGATTCCCCGCGATCGTGCACACCGTCGCTGATGTGTTGCACGCCGCCGACCGGTGGGCCCCGCAATTCGGCCAGGTACCCGCTACCGTGGATGAGGTACTCGAGGCGCAGCGCTGGGCCCGCGAGCGGGCACAGCGCGCGATCGCGAAAACAAGCTCGGCGTCGGTCGGAGTCGCTGGCGTGAGAAAGGTCGTATCAGGCTGATGATGTTCGTCGTCGGCATTGTGCTGTTCGCACTTGCCATCCTCATCTCGGTCGCCCTGCACGAGTGCGGACACATGTGGGCCGCGCGCGCCACCGGCATGAAGGTGCGCCGCTACTTCGTCGGCTTCGGTCCCACGCTGTGGTCCACCCGGCGCGGCGAGACCCAGTACGGCTTCAAGGCCATTCCGGCGGGCGGCTTCTGCGATATCGCCGGGATGACGCCGGTCGAGGAACTCGCGCCTGACGAGGAGGACCGCGCGATGTACAAGCAGGCCACCTGGAAGCGGGTGGCGGTGCTGTTCGCCGGGCCGGGCATGAACTTCGTCATCTGCCTGGTGCTGATGTACGCGATCGCGCTGATCTGGGGACTGCCCAACCTGCACCCGTCCACCAAAGCCGTCGTCGGCGAAGTCAGTTGCGTGGCACCGGAAACCAGCAAAGGCAAGCTGGACAAGTGCAACGGTCCGGGCCCCGCGGCCCAGGCCGGGATCCGGGTCGGTGACGTGGTGGTCAAGGTGGGGGACACCCCGGTGTCCTCGTTCGAGGAAATGGCCACCGCGGTGCGCAAGCTGCACGGCACCGTCCCGGTCGTCGTCGAGCGGGACGGCAGGACCATCACCACGAACGTGACCGTCGAATCCACCCAGCGCTACGTCCCCAACGCGCAGGGCAAGCAACTCGAACCCGCCACGGTCGGCGCCATCGGGGTGGGCGCCACCCGTAACGAACCCACCCATTACAACGTGCTCACCGCGGTGCCGGGAACGTTCGTCTTCGCCGGGCAGTTGACCGTCGAGGTCGGCAAATCGCTGGCCGCCATCCCGACCAAGGTTGGTGCCCTGGTCAATGCCATCGGCGGCGGAGAGCGGGACCCGCAGACCCCGATGAGCGTCGTCGGCGCCAGCATCATCGGCGGCGACACCGTCGACCACGGCCTGTGGGTGGCGTTCTGGTTCTTCCTGGCCCAGCTGAACCTCATCCTGGGCGCGATCAATCTGTTGCCGTTGTTGCCGTTCGACGGCGGCCACATCGCGGTCGCGGTGTACGAGAAGATCCGCAACACGATTCGGTCGGCGCGCGGCAAGGTGGCCGCCGCCCCGGTGAACTATCTGAAATTGATGCCGGCGACCTACGTCGTGCTGATTTTCGTGGTCGGGTACATGCTGTTGACCGTCACCGCCGACCTGGTCAACCCGATCCGCCTGTTCCAGTAAATAGAGAGAAGGCAGAACAGTGACCGTTGGCCTGGGCCTGCCGCAGCCCCCGGCGCCCACGCTGGCTCCCCGCCGTAAAACGCGTCAGCTGATGGTGCGCGACGTCGGGGTGGGCAGCGACCATCCGATAGCGGTGCAGTCGATGTGCACCACCAAAACCCATGACGTCAACACCACGTTGCAGCAGATCGCCGAGTTGACCGCGGCCGGCTGCGACATCGTCCGGGTGGCATGCCCGCGCCAAGAGGACGCCGACGCACTGGCCGAGATCGCCAAGCACAGCCAGATCCCGGTCATCGCCGACATCCACTTCCAACCGAAGTACATCTTCGCCGCCATCGACGCCGGGTGCGCGGCCGTCCGCGTCAATCCCGGCAACATCAAGGAGTTCGACGGCCGGGTCGGCGAGGTGGCCAAAGCCGCCGGCGCCGCCGGCATCCCGATCCGTATCGGCGTCAACGCGGGTTCGCTGGACAAGCGCTTCATGCAGAAGTACGGCAAGGCCACCCCGGAGGCGCTGGTCGAGTCGGCGCTGTGGGAGGCCTCGCTGTTCGAGGAGCACGGTTTCGGCAACATCAAGATCAGCGTCAAGCACAACGACCCGGTGATCATGGTCGCGGCCTACCAGCAGCTGGCCGAGCAGTGCGACTATCCGCTGCATCTGGGTGTCACCGAAGCCGGACCGGCGTTCCAGGGCACCATCAAGTCCGCCGTCGCCTTCGGTGCGCTGCTGTCCAGGGGCATCGGCGACACCATCCGGGTCTCGCTCTCCGCGCCCCCGGTCGAGGAAGTGAAAGTCGGCACCCAGATCCTGGAGTCGCTCAATCTGCGCCCGCGCGGTCTGGAGATCGTGTCCTGCCCGTCCTGCGGTCGCGCTCAGGTCGACGTCTACACCTTGGCCAACGAGGTGACCGCCGGACTGGACGGACTCGACGTGCCGCTGCGCGTCGCGGTGATGGGGTGCGTGGTCAACGGCCCCGGCGAGGCCCGCGAGGCGGACCTGGGCGTGGCTTCCGGCAACGGGAAAGGCCAGATCTTCGTCAAGGGCGAGGTGATCAAGACGGTGCCCGAATCGCAGATCGTCGAGACGCTGATCGAAGAGGCCATGCGGCTGGCCGAGCAGATGGGCTCGGAGGCCGACGCGACCGAGAATCCCGGGACGGCAGCGAGCGGTTCGCCTATTGTGACCGTAAGCTGATAGAGGCCTGACTCACCGGCCCTCGACACGCACGACAGAGAGTTTTGAGATGTCGGCTCCGCCCATCTTGCGCCTGGTTGGCGAGAGACGGGTGTCGGTGGTGCGTGATGCCGCCGCCGTATGGCGCGTCCTCGGCGAGAACCCGGTCGAATCGTGCATGGTGGCCGCGCGCGTCGCCGATTACGGCGTGGAGCCCAATTCGATCGGCGGGGAACTGTGGACGCGCGGCGGTGTGGACGAGTCGCTGTGCTTCGCCGGCGCCAACCTGATTCCGTTGCGGGGCAACCTGATCGATCTGAATGCGTTCGCCGACGAGGCCAAGAGCACGGCGCGGCGGTGTTCGTCGCTGGTCGGGCGGGCCGATCTGGTGCTGCCGATGTGGCAGCGTCTGGAACCAGCCTGGGGTCCGGCGCGTGACGTGCGCGCCGACCAGCCGCTGATGGCGCTGAACACCCATCCCCAGTGCACGCTGGACACCGAAGTGCGCCAGGTGCGCCCGGAGGAACTCGATGCCTATCTGGTGGCCGCCGTGGACATGTTCATCGGCGAAGTCGGCGTCGATCCGCGGCTCGGCGACGGCGGCCGCGGCTATCGCCGCCGGGTGGCCAGCCTGATCGCGGCCGGACGGGCGTGGGCGCGCTTCGAACACGGCCAGGTCGTGTTCAAGGCCGAAGTGGGATCACAGTCGCCATCGGTCGGACAGATCCAGGGTGTGTGGGTCCATCCCGAGCTGCGCGGCCGCGGAATGGGCACGGCCGGGACCGCGACGCTGGCCGCCGTGATCGTCGGCAGCGGGCGGATCGCCAGCCTGTACGTGAACGACTTCAACACGGTGGCGCGGGCCGCTTACGCCCGGATCGGGTTCAAAGAAGTCGGCACCTTCGCCACCATCTTGCTGGACTGACCGCGCCGGGCCCGACCGGGTCCAAGCCATAACGGTTCGGTCTCGGTGTGTCGGCCGTCGTCGCGCGGTCACAGCTTTAACATCAGCATCGATGGTCACAAAAACAACATTGGCAACAGCGGTGGTCGGTCTGCTGATCGTGCTGACGATCCTGCCCGGGTGCACCCCGAAACCCGAGGGCCCCGGACCGGCCGCCGAGAAGTTCCTGGCCGCGCTGTCGGTCGGCGACACCGCAACCGCCGCGCGACTCAGCGACGCGCCCAACGAGGCCCGCGAAGCACTCAACGCCGCATGGGCCGGCCTGCAGGCCACCCATCTCGACGCCCAGGTGCTGAGCTCGAAGTACGCCGAGGACACCGGCATGGTGGTGTATCGCTTCACCTGGCATCTACCCAAGAACCGGACCTGGAGCTATGACGGCCAGCTGAAAATGGCCCGTGACGAGGGACGGTGGCAGGTGCGCTGGACCCCGACCGGGCTCCACCCCAAGCTGGGCGAACACCAGACGTTCGCACTGCGCGCCGACCAGCCCCGGCGCGCCTCGGTCAATGAATTCGGCGGCACCGATGTGCTGGCCCCGGGTTATCTGTACAACTATTCGCTGGACGCCACCCAGGCCGGGCCGGAACTGAGCGCGACATCGCATGCGGTGATCGACGCGTTGCGTCCCTTCAACGACCAGCTCAACGACCCGCAATTGCTTGCCGAGACCGCCAGCTCGGCGACCCGGCCCGTCGACCTGGTCACCCTGCTGCCCGACGACAGCAACCGGGTCTTTCCGGCGATCGGCCAGCTTCCCGGCGTCGTCATCACACCACGACCCGAACTGTTGGCCACCGATCCCCACTTCGCGCCGGCAGTGATGAGCGAAGTGCGCAAGGCCGTGATCGACCAGCTCGACGGCCAGGCCGGTTGGCGCATCGTCAGCACCAACCAGAACGGTGTGGACGTCGCGGTGTTGCACGAAGTCGAGGGTTCGCCGGCGCCGTCGGTGTCGATCACCCTGGACCGAGCCGTGCAGAACGCCGCGCAGCACGCGGTGGACACCCGCGGCGGCAAGGCGATGCTGGTGGTGATCAAGCCGTCGACCGGGGAGATCCTGGCCATCGCACAGAACGCCGGGGCCAGCGCCGAGGGCCTGCCGGCCACCACCGGCCTGTATCCACCGGGTTCGACCTTCAAGATGGTCACCGCCGGCGCGGCCGTCGACCGCGACATGGCGACCCCCAACACCATGCTGGGTTGCCCCGGCCACCTGGACATCGGCCATCGCACCATCCCGAACTACGGCGGCTTCGACCTCGGCGTGGTGCCGCTGTCGCGTGCCTTCGCCAGTTCCTGCAACACCACCTTCGCCGAACTGAGCAGCAAACTCCCACCGCGCGGGCTGACCCAGGCGGCCACCCGCTACGGGATCGGACTGGACTACCAGGTCGAGGGCATCACCACGGTGACCGGCTCAGTACCGCCGACAGTGGATCTGACCGAGCGCACCGAGGACGGCTTCGGGCAGGGTCGGGTGCTGGCCAGCCCGTTCGGCATGGCCCTGGTGGCGGCCACCGTCGCCGCCGGCAAAACCCCGGTGCCGCAGCTGATCGCCGGCCGGCCGACCACGGTCAACGGCGACAACACCCCGATCAGCCCAAAGATGGTGGAGGCACTGCGGCCGATGATGCGGCTGGTCGTGACCAACGGGACCGCCAAGGAGATCGCCGGGTGCGGGGAGGTCTACGGCAAGACCGGTGAGGCCGAATTCGCGGGCGGCTCGCATTCCTGGTTCGCCGGATACCGCGGCGACCTGGCTTTCGCGGCGCTGATCGTCGGGGGCGGCAGCTCGGAATACGCGGTCCGGATGACCAAGGTGATGTTCGACTCGCTGCCGCCGGGCTACCTGGCCTGATAGTCATCGAACCCGCCGGCGGCGGTAAGTTGCGAGGGTGTGCGCGAAAGACCGGAGTAGGCCGTGACGGACGGGGACATGGCGTTGCGGGTCTCCGACGCCGACCGCAACGGCACCATGCGCCGCCTGCACAATGCCCTGGCGCTCGGGCTGATCGACATCGACGAGTTCGAGCAACGGTCCACCCAGGTGGCCTATGCGCGGACCCGCAACGAGCTCGACAGCCTGGTCGGCGACCTGCCCGGACCAGGTGCGATCGTCAGCTCCGCCACCGACCGGGTGGAACTGCGCGGCTGGGCCGGTTCGCTCAAGCGGCACGGGGAGTGGACGGTGCCGACCCGGCTCACGCTGGTGCGCAGGTTCGGCAACATCGACCTCGATCTCACCAAGGCGCGCTTCGCGGGGCCCGTGGTCGTCATTGAGATCGACATGAAGTTCGGCAACCTCGATCTGCGTCTGCCGGAGGGCGCCAGCGCCTCCATCGACAATGTCGAGGCCTACGTGGGCAGCGCGAGCGATCGTCGCAAAGACCCGCCGGCGGAAGGCAATCCGCACGTCGTGCTGACCGGTCAGCTGGTGTTCGGCTCGGTGATCATTCGCGGTCCGCGCCGGGCGCTGCTGCGCCGCCCGCACCTGTTCGACGGCCGCTCGTAGCGGCAGCGCCGGGTGCGCCTCGCTAAGCTGTCTGCCATGCCCGCTCGTACCGCGCTTTCCCCCGGCGTGCTGTCCCCGACGCTGCCGGTACCCACGTGGATCGCGCGCCCGGAATACGTCGGCAAATCCACGGCCAAGGAAGGCACCGAGCCGTGGGTGCAGGAGCCCGAGGTCATCGAGAAGATGCGCGTCGCCGGCCAGATCGCGGCCCGGGCGCTGCAGGAAGCCGGCAAGGCCGTCGCCCCGGGCGTCACCACCGACCAACTCGACCGCATCGCCCACGAATACATGGTCGACAACGGGGCGTACCCGTCGACGCTGGGCTACAAGCACTTCCCGAAATCGTGCTGCACCTCGCTCAACGAGGTGATCTGCCACGGCATTCCCGACTCGACGGTGATCGAGGACGGCGACATCGTCAACATCGACGTCACCGCCTACATCAACGGCGTACACGGCGACACCAACGCGACGTTTTTGGCCGGCGACGTCTCTGAGGAGCACCGCCTGCTGGTCGAGCGCACCCACGAGGCGACGATGCGGGCGATCAAGGCCGTCAAGCCCGGCCGGGCGCTGTCGGTGATCGGACGCGTCATCGAAGCCTACGCAAATCGGTTCGGCTACAACGTGGTTCGTGACTTCACCGGGCACGGGATCGGCACCACATTCCACAACGGGTTGGTCGTGCTGCACTACGACCAGCCCGCCGTCGACACGGTAATTCAGCCGGGGATGACGTTCACCATCGAGCCGATGATCAACCTGGGTGGGCTGGACTACGAGATCTGGGACGACGGTTGGACAGTGGTCACCCGTGATCGCAAGTGGACCGCGCAGTTCGAGCACACGCTGCTGGTCACCGAAACCGGGGCCGAAATCCTCACGCTGCCCTGAGCTGCCGTCCAGTGTCGGGGCCGGCCCACACAGCGATGCCGTCCGCTGCCCGGGGCGGCGATTTCCGGTAATTTGCGGTGGTGCCCCCGACGATGATGACCACGCACGACGGCTTCCCGGTCCCGGTGGGCGTGTCCGGCCCGGAGAAGGGCACTGTCGTGGTGGTGCTGGCCGCCGAGCAACGCGCCCCCGCCGCCTACGACCCCCTCTGCGAGCGACTGCACAACGCCTCGCTGCGCACCGTCGTGATCGGCGCCGACCCGCGCCTGACCCCGAAGTCGGTGATCGGCATCCTCGATTCGCTCGGGATCGGCTGGGCGGTGGTGGTCGGCGATCGCAGCGGCGCGGAGTTGGCGTGGGTGCTGGCCGCCACCAAGTTGGGTCGCTTCGCCGGACTGGTCGCGATCGACCGGCCACATCCGCGGATCAACGGCGGCGAGGGGCCCGACGACACGTGCCCGCCGGTGGAAATCGCCACTACCGTGTTGGTGAGCGTGCCGACCGTGCGCGACGCCGCCCGGGACAGCCAGCGCTTCGTCTTCGGTGACTACCGGGTGGTGGAGATGCTCGGGCGGCGCAGCGCGCACGAGACGACCGCGCAGCTGGCCACCGAGATCATCCTGCGTACCAGCGGTTGGTGAGGTTTCCAGGTGGTTGACTGACGAGCATGACTGGGTTCTCCGAGGCTGACCTGGAACGGCTGGTCGCTGCCGGTGACATCGACACCGTCATCGTGGCGTTCACCGACATGCAGGGCCGGCTGGTCGGCAAGCGGGTGGCGGGCCGGTTCTTCGTCGACGAGGTGGCCGGGCACGGCGCCGAGTGTTGCAGCTATCTGCTGGCCGTCGACGTCGACATGAACACCGTTGCCGGGTATGCGATGTCGAGCTGGGAGACCGGCTACGGCGACATGACGATGACACCGGACCTGAGCACGCTGCGCCGTGTGCCGTGGCTGCCGGGCACAGCGTTGGTCCTGGCCGACCTGTCCTGGGCCGACGGCAGTCCGGTCGCGGTGTCGCCGCGGGCGGTGCTGCGCCGCCAACTCGATCGGCTGGGCGAGCGTGGGCTGGTCGCCGACGTCGCTACCGAGCTGGAATTCATCGTCTTCGACCAGTCCTACCGGCAGGCCTGGGCCGGCGGTTACCGTGACCTGACCCCGGCCAGCGACTACAACATCGATTACGCGATCGCGGCGTCCACGCGGATGGAGCCGCTGCTGCGCGATATCCGGCTGGGCATGCAGGGCGCGGGGCTGCGGGTGGAGACCAGCAAAGGCGAATGCAATGCCGGCCAGCAGGAGATCGGCTTCCGCTACGACCAGGCGCTGGTCACCTGTGACAACCACGCGGTGTACAGGAACGGTGCCAAAGAGATCGCCGACCGGCACGGCAAGAGCCTGACGTTCATGGCGAAATACGATGCGCGCGAAGGCAACAGCTGCCATATCCATGTCTCGCTGCGCGACACCGAGGGCTCGGTTTTCTCCGATCCCGATGCGCCACAGGGTATGTCGGCCACCTTCCGGAGCTTCATCGCCGGGCTGCTGGCCACCGTGCGGGAGTTCACGCTGTTTTATGCGCCGAACATCAACTCCTACAAGCGTTTTGCCGACGGCAGCTTCGCGCCCACCGCGGTGGCCTGGGGCCTGGACAACCGCACCTGCGCGCTGCGGGTGGTCGGGCACGGACCGAGTATCCGCGTCGAGTGCCGGGTTCCCGGCGGCGACGTCAACCAGTACCTCGCCGTGGCGGCGCTCGTCGCGGGCGGGTTGTACGGTATCGAGCAGGGTCTCGAGCTCGGCGAGCCGTACCTCGGGAATGCCTACGAGGCCCAGGATGTGGAGCGACTGCCCGGCACGCTCACCGAGGCGGCCGCGGCATTCGGGGCCTCGTCACGTGCCCGTGCGGCGTTCGGCGACGAGGTGGTCGCCCACTACCTCAACAACGCGCACGTGGAACAGGCGGTGTTCAACGCGGCGGTCACCGACTGGGAGAGGATTCGTGGCTTTGAACGGCTCTAGGGACAGCGCGCGAGCTCCGGTCGTCGGGCTCACCATGTATCGGGAGCAGGTCCGCACCGGGGTCTGGGACATCCCGGCCGCCTACCTGCCCGCCGACTACTTCGAGGGCGTGGCGCTCGCCGGTGGCGTCCCGGTCCTGCTGCCGCCGCAGCCGGTGGCGCCCGACACCGTCGATGCGCTGCTCGACCGCCTGGATGCGCTGGTGATCACCGGGGGGTACGACCTGGACCCTGCCTGCTACGGCCAACAGCCGCACCCCACCACCGATGCGCCGCGCACCGATCGGGACGCCTGGGAGTTCGCGTTGCTACGGGCCGCGCTGGACCGGCGGCTGCCGGTGCTGGGCATCTGCCGGGGCGCGCAGATCCTCAACGTCGCCTTCGGCGGCACCCTGCACCAGCATCTGCCCGAGGTGCTCGGCCACTCCGGGCACCGGGCCGGCGACGGGGTGTTCAGCAGGCTGCCGGTGCGCACGGTGGTGGGCACCCGGGTGGCGGCGTTGCTGGGTGAGTCCACCGACGTGCCGTGCTATCACCACCAGGCCATCGACAAGGTGGGCGACGGACTCGTGGTCGGTGCCTGGGACGCCGACGGGGTGGTCGAGTCCGTGGAGCTGCCCGGTGACACGTTCTGCCTTGCGGTGCAATGGCACCCGGAGAAGTCGCTGGACGACCTGCGGCTGTTCACTGCGTTGGTCGACGCGGCAAGGACGCGCCGGTGACTGCGGTACAGCTGCTCAACCCCGCCACCGCGGCAGTGCTGCGCTCGGTGGAGCACGCCGACGCGGCGGCCGTCGACGACGCGGTGGGCCGCGCCCGGGCGGCCCAGAAACGGTGGGCCAGGCTCGCGCCGGCCGACCGCGCCGCCGGCCTGCGGGCGTTCGCCGCCGCCGTCAACGCCCACCTCGACGAACTGGCCGCGCTGGAAGTGGCCAACTCCGGACACCCGATCACCTCGGCCGAATGGGAGGCCGGCAACGTCCGCGATGTGCTGCAGTATTACGCCGGCAGCCCGGAACGACTGTGCGGCAAGCAGATTCCGGTGGCGGGCGGCATCGACGTCACCTTCCACGAACCGATGGGCGTGGTCGGGGTGATCACCCCGTGGAACTTCCCGATGGTGATCGCGACCTGGGCCATCGCGCCCGCTCTGGCGGCGGGCAATGCGGTACTGGTCAAGCCTGCCGAATGGACGCCGCTGAGCACCATGCGAATCGGTGAGCTGGCCGCCGCGGCCGGATTGGACCCGGACCTGCTGCAGGTGTTGCCCGGCCAGGGTGCGGTGGTGGGGGAGCGGTTCGTCACCCACCCCGACATCCGCAAAGTGGTGTTCACCGGGTCCACCGACGTCGGCAAGAAGGTGATGGCCGGCGCGGCAGCGGCGGTCAAACGGGTGACGCTGGAACTGGGCGGCAAGAGCGCCAACATCGTCTTCGACGACTGCGATCTGGAGCGTGCGGCCGCGACCGCACCGGCCGGGGTGTTCGACAACGCTGGACAGGATTGCTGCGCCCGCAGCCGAATCCTGGTGCAGCGCAACGTCTATGAGCGGTTCATGGAACTGCTGGAGCCGGCCGTCAAAGCCGTAGTGGTCGGCGATCCCGCCCAGCGCGACACCGAGATGGGCCCGCTGGTATCGGCGGCGCACCGCGCCAGGGTGGCCTCCTACGTGCCCGACGGTGCCCCGGTCGCGTTTCAGGGCGTCGCCCCGGCCGGCCCCGGATTCTGGTTCCCACCAACGGTTCTCACCCCGCAACGCGGTGACCGCAGCGTCACCGACGAGATCTTCGGACCGGTGGTCACGGTGCTGGCCTTCGACGACGAGGCGGACGCCGTCGAGCTGGCCAACGACACCGAATACGGTCTGTCCGGGTCGATCTGGACCGACGATCTGTCCCGGGCGCTGCGGGTGTCCCGCGCGGTCGAGTCCGGCAACCTGTCGGTGAATTCGCATTCCTCGGTCCGTTACAGCACCCCGTTCGGCGGATTCAAGCAGTCGGGGCTGGGCCGCGAGCTCGGACCCGATGCGCCGCTGCACTTCACCGAGACCAAGAACGTCTTCATCGCGATCAAGGAGAGTCCGTGATCAACCTGACGCAACGGCTGGCCGGGCGGGTGGCCGTCATCACCGGCGGCGGCAGCGGCATCGGTTTGGCCACCGCCCGCCGCATGCACGCCGAGGGTGCCACCATCGTCATCGCCGACATCGACGGCGAGGCCGGCGGCGCGGCCGCCGAGCAACTGTCCGGTCTGTATGTGCACGTCGACGTTTCCGACGAGGAGTCGGTGAACAAGCTGTTCGACGCCGCCGCCCACACCTGCGGTGGGGTCGACATCGCGTTCAACAACGCCGGTATCTCACCGCCGGAGGACGACCTGATCGAGCACACCGAACTGGCGGCCTGGCAGCACGTGCAGGACGTCAACCTGAAGTCGGTGTACCTGTGCTGCCGGGCGGCGTTGCGGCACATGGTGCCGGCCGGCAGGGGTGCGGTCATCAACACGGCATCCTTTGTCGCAGTGCTGGGTTCGGCGACGTCACAGATCTCCTACACCGCCTCCAAGGGGGGCGTGCTGGCCATGTCACGCGAACTCGGTGTGCAGTTCGCCCGGCAGGGCATCCGCGTCAACGCGCTGTGCCCGGGTCCGGTGAATACTCCGCTGCTGCAGGAACTTTTCGCCAAAGACCCGGAGCGGGCGGCGCGCCGGCTGGTGCACGTGCCGCTGGGCCGGTTCGCCGATCCGGACGAGATCGCCGCCGCGGTGGCGTTCTTGGCCAGTGACGACGCGTCGTTCATCACCGCGTCGACGTTCCTGGTCGACGGCGGCATCAGCTCGGCCTACGTGACCCCGATCTGAGTCAGGAGCAGATCAGCCGCGCGCAGACGGCCCGCCCGCCGATCATCCGCATCCGGCGGGCAGAGGCGCGGAAGTCCACGCTGACCGGGCTGGGCGGTTCGATGTCGCTCCAGGCCGGCGGCACCGACAATCGACCTATCCGCGCCCCACCGCCCCAGCGTGCCGTCACCGAAGCCGCCGCCCGCCGGGGTCCGCGGCCCAGGAAATTCAGCAGCTGCATCGGGAATTTTACCGGCGCGGCCAACGAACCCAGCCGCACCAGCGAGGAGGACATCGACATCAGCGCGGCATCGAAGGCGGCCGACGGCGACGACGCGAGCGCCTGCAGTGCCTGCGGAAGGCTGGAGATCAGTTGCGATCCGGCCGCGATCACGTCGGGGTCGCTGACCTCGCCCGACCTGGCGAGCACCGGCAGGTCGACGGCCAGCGGCGCCGAGGTGAACGGCGTCACCCGGGAGGCCGCGGCAGCCGCGTCGGCATAGCTGTACATGGCTTCGACGTCCCGGGCCCACATCTGTTCGTAGTCGGCGTCGACGGTGGCGATCGACTCGCTGTCCTGGCCCAGCGAATTGGTGCTGGCCATCGAGGTGCGCCGGGACCGGTTGGCGGCGACGACGGCAGGAGGCACCACCGCCGCATGCGCTTCTTCGTAAGCACTCGCGGCTGCCGCGGCATGTGCGGCCGTCTGCCGGCCTTTGGCGGCGGCGGCGCCCAGCCAGCCCAGGTAGGGCGCGGCGGCCTGGGTCATCGCGATGGCGGCGTGACCCTGCCACCCGCCGTTGAGCCGGGTGGTCACGCTCCGGAAGTCGGCTGCCGCTTCGTCCAGCCCGTCGGCCAACTGGTTCCAGGCTGTCGCGGCCGCCAGCAACGATCCCGCGCCGGGACCGGCATACATTCGCGCCGAGTTGATCTCCGGTGCCAGGCAGCCGTAATCCATCGCTACATCTCCTCAGCCGTGGCCCGCGACCAGCAGATCCACGTTCTCAACCTATCCCGAGCCCGTGGTGTCAGCCACCTGACTCAACATTTGAGTTCGCTCCGAATTTCGATCAGCGGAATTGCCCGTTCCGCGGCGGTCGCCGCGCCGTGAAAGCCGACGAGACGGGCCGACTCCGGCGGTTCGTGGCCGGTCGCCAGGATTGCCGCCTCGCCGGTGCAGGTGACCACGACATCGCCGATCCGGGGCAGGTGGTCGGGGCGGACCGGCCCGAAGACGCCCGATGCGACGGCCTGGGCCCGGGTGCGGACCTGCGCGCGGCCGGCGAGCAGCTCGGTCCAGGTGGCCACCACGTCGTCGGTGGCGCCGGGTTCGGTGTGCAGGTAGCGCACCCGCGGTTCGCCCGCCACCACCCGCACACCCGCCGTGAGCCGCGGGTCGGCGTCCATGTCGATGCGGGCGTCCGTGGGCACGTTGAGACCGCCGTGGTCGGCGGTGACCAGCAGCACGGCGTTCTCCGGCAGCGCCTCGGTCACGCTGCGCAGCAGGGCGTCGACCCCGCTCGCCGCTTCGTGCCAGGCTGGTGAGCCGATGCCGAACACGTGGGCGGCGGTGTCCAGGTCGGCGGTGTAGCCGTAGATCAGGCCGGGCGCCGCGCGTACCTCCGCTGCCAGCGTGGCTGCGTAGTCCGCACCGGAACGCGCCGGGACGAACGTGGCACCGCGATACGCCGCCTCGGTCAGTCCGCTGCCGCGGAACCACTCCGGCAGCACCGCGCGCGTGCCGACCCCGGCGCGGGACAGCCGCTGGAACCACGTCGGCAACGGCTGCCACTGGGCGTGCGGTGGGTCGTCGCGCCAGCGGATGTGATTGAGCACCTGCTTGGTGCCGGGCACGTTGACCGTGAAGCCCAGTACCCCGTGCTGGCCGGGCGGGGCTCCGGTGCCCAGTGACACCAGGCTGGCCGGGGTGGTGGACGGAAAGGTGCAGTCCAGGCGGCGCAGCCGTCCGGTGCCGCCGGCGAGCACCGAGGCCAGCAGCGGCGCGTCCGCGGCCAGGTCGGCCAGCAACTCCCAGCCCATCCCGTCGACCAGCACGATGCAGACGCGGTCGGTGCCGCCGACCGAATCCGCCAGCCCGAGTACGTCGACTCCGTCCGGCACCCCGAACAGTGCCGCCACGCTGGGCAGCACATCGCAGATCGAGCCGGGCACGCGGTCAGTGTGGCACGGCTGCGAGCGGGCCAGGCTGATTCACGCCAGGCCCAGCAGCGCGTTCTCGACCACTTCGGGCAACGCCGGGTGGATCCAGTACTGACCGCGGGCCATCTGAGCAGCGGTGAGACCGAAGCTCATGCCCTGGATCAACGGCTGGATCAGTGCCGAGGCCTGGTAGCCCATGAAGTGCGCGCCCAGCAACTTGCCGGTGCCGCGTTCGGCGATCAGCTTGACGATGCTGGTGGTGTCTTCCATCGCCCAGCCGTAGGCGACGTCGCCGTACTCCTGAATCTTGACGGAAATGTCGTATCCCTCTGCCAGTGCCTGGTTTTCGGTCAGTCCGACGCTGGCCAACTGCGGGTCGGTGAAGACGGCGGACGGAACGAATCGGTGGTCGGTGACGGCCATCGACTCGGTGTCGTCCCAGTCGGTGAGCAGATTGTGCGCCACCACCCGGGCCTCGTGGTTGGCGACGTGTTTGAGCTGATGGGGCGATGAGACGTCACCGAGGGCGTAAACCCCACGCGCAGAGGTTCTTTGGTAACAGTCCACCACGATTCTGCCCAGTTCGACATCGACACCCACCTGTTCGGCGTCCAGTAGATCGGCGTTGGAGATCCGGCCGGTGGCGACCAGCAGTGTGTCGGCCTCGATGCTGGACCCGTCGTCGAGTTTGACGGTGATGCCCGAGTCCCGGTTCTCGGCGTCGACGACGTTGCGCCGCGCCCGCAGCTCCCATTTGGCGGACGCGATCCGGGTGAACTGTTCGCAGATCGCGTCGTCACAGTGCTTGAGCATGGTGCCGCCGCGCATCACGATGGTGACCCGGCTACCCAGGCTGGCGAAAATGTGCGCGAATTCCGCTGCCACGTAACCACTTCCGACGATCACCAGGTGCTGTGGCAGGGTGGGGATGCGCATCACGGTGTCACTGGTGTGGTAGGTCACACCGCTGTTCTGGATCGCGGGCGGGACCACTGGTCGCGAACCCGCCGCGATCACCACCTGCTCGGCGGTGAACTCGTCGCCGGCCTCGGTGCGCAGCAGGTAGCGGCCGTCGTCCTGGGCTGGCCCGAAACGGGTGTGGTGGCCGTACACCTCGACGTTGGGCAGCGAACGCCGATAGTCTTCGCCGCTGTTCGCGATCGGATCGATGCGGCCGAACACACGGGAGACGATGTCATCCCAGCGCACCCCGTCCAGGTGCGCGTCGATGCCGAACTTCGCCGCCCCGCGTACCGCCTCGGCGACCTCGGCGGCGTAGACGAACATCTTGGTCGGAATGCAACCCACGTTCAGACAGGTGCCGCCGAAGGTGCCCTGCTCACAGATCGCCACCCGCTTGTCGGCGTAACGCTCGTCGAGAATGGAGTTGCCCGAACCGGTTCCGATGATTGCGAGATCGTAGGTTTCCATTCAGCGGTCAGCCTTTCCGTGTGCAGAGATAATCGTCCAGCCACCGGTCGAGATGGCGGTAGGCCAACCGGCGTGGTTGCTCCAGCGACAAGAAGACGTCGTGTTTGGCGTCGGGAACCGGAACGATGCTGCTGCGGTTGCCGATACAGCCGGCCCAGCGGGCGATCTGGCGGACGTCGAGCACCGCGTCACCGCATTGCAGCGCCTGCGGGCCGGCGTCTTCGGGCACGGTGTGATCCGAGCGCAGGATCAGGTTGGGCACCCCGACGTCGAGTCCCCGGTGCAGGCGGGCCTGGCCGCTGCGCACGGCATGCAGCCAGCCGAAGGTGATGGGGAAGCCGCCCAAGGGCTTCCACCGCAGGTCGTAGTCGAACTCGCCGTGGTAGTCGCGGTGCAGGCTGGAGCCGTAGCCGCCGGCACCGCCGGCCCGCGCGATCGCCTTGCCCCGCACCCGCGACAGCGCCGCAATGGTCGCCGACGTGACGCCGAGTCGGAGGTAGGCCGGCCCGTGCAGATCGAGGAAGGGGCTGTTGAGCACCAGGCCCCCGATGCCGGCGGACCCGGTCGCGTTCCGGCGCCGCAGGCGGTCCAGCCACAGGGACACGATGAGCCCGCCCGCGGAATGCCCGTACATCACCACGGTGGGATTGCCGGACTCAGCGCGGATCAGGGTCACCGCGCGGCGAAGCTCGGTGTCGTAGCGGGCCAGGCTGGTGGTGAAGTGCGGGGTCTGCCCGGGCTGCCGCGACCGGCCGCACTTGCGCAGGTCCAGCGCGTAGAACCCGAAGCCGCGCTCGGCGAAATGGTCGGCCAGGGCGGTCTGGAAGAAGTAGTCGGTGTAGCCGTGGACGGCCAGCACCGCGTGCTCGGTAGCCGCCGGCGGCCCGCGTCGGACCAGGGTCGCGACGATGTCGCCCTCGCCGTCGGGATCGGCCCCCAGCGGGATCGAGTGCTGCCAGTAGCCGGGTAACACATCGGGCACCCAGCCAGTCACGATGGCCAGCTTAAAGAAGGTGTCCCGGTGGTGCTCACAAAGGTGCCGGGCCGTCGGGCGCTTGGGTCGTTGGGCCCGGACCCATCGGGATAACCTGGGACCGGCATACGCAGGGAAGGATCATCAGCCGGTGTCACAGCGAACCAGAACCGACGTCGTGCTGGTGGGCGCCGGGATCATGAGCGCGACGCTGGGGGCGCTGCTGCGCCGGCTGGAGCCGGACTGGTCGATCACGGTGATCGAGCGACTCGACGGCGTCGGCGCCGAAAGCAGCAGTCCGTGGAACAACGCCGGCACCGGCCACGCCGGGTTGTGTGAGATGAACTACACCCCGCAGCGGCCCGACGGCACGATCGACATCAGCAAAGCGGTGCTGGTCAACGAGCAGTTTCAGGTCACCCGCCAGTTCTGGGCGTACGCCGTGGAAAACGGCATGCTGACCGACGTCCGCGACTTCCTCAACGCCGTCCCGCACGTGAGTTACGTCCGCGGCGCCGACGGTGTCGAGTATCTGCGGCGCCGCCGTGACGCGCTGGCGTCCAACCCACTGTTCGCCGCCACCGAATTGATTCTCGACCCGGACGAATTCGCGCGCCGGCTGCCGTTGATGTCCGCCCGACGCGACTTCACCGAGCCCGTGGCGCTCAACTGGTCCGCCGACGGCACCGACGTGGACTTCGGCGAGTTGTCCCGCCAGCTCGTCGGTTACTGCGTGCGCGGCGGCGCCACGGCGTGGTTCGGTCATCAGGTGCTCAACCTGTCCCCCCGGTCCGACGGCGGCTGGACCATCACGGTCGCGAACCGCCGCACCGGCGAAAAGCGCCAGCTCACCGCCAAGTTCGTGTTCGTCGGCGCCGGTGGCGACGCGCTGCCGTTGTTGCAGAAATCGGGCATCAGGCAGATCCGGGGCTTCGCCGGGTTCCCGATCGGCGGCCGCTTCCTGCGCTGTACCAACCCGGCGCTGACCGCCGGGCACCGCGCCAAGGTGTACGGCGTGCCGTCGCCGGGCGCCCCGCCGCTCGGCGCGCTGCACCTGGATCTGCGTTTCGTGCACGGCAAGCCGTGGCTGGTGTTCGGGCCGTACGCCGGTTGGTCGCCGAAGTTCCTGAAACACGGGCACTTCAGTGACCTGGCCCGGTCGATCCGGCTGGGGAATCTGGTGCCGATGCTCGGTGTCGGCGCCACGCAGACGACCATGCTCGCCTATCTGCTCGGCCAGTTGCGGCTGTCCGAACCCGAGCGGGTCCGCGTGTTACGCCAATTCGTACCCGCCGCAACGGATTCCGACTGGGAAATGACGGTGGCGGGACAGCGGGTCCAGGTGATCCGGCGGGGCCGTCGCGGGCGCGGGGTGCTGGAGTTCGGCACCTCGCTGGTCGGTGACGCCGACGGCAGCATCATCGGCCTGCTCGGCGGCTCGCCGGGTGCCTCGACCGCGGTGCCGATCATGCTGGAAGTTCTGCAAACCTGTTTCGCCGGCCGGTATCAGTCGTGGTTGCCCCAGCTCAAAGAGATGGTGCCGTCGCTGGGGGCCACGTTGTCCGACGAACCGGTGTTGTACGAGGAGTTGCGGTCCTGGACCTCCCGGGCTCTG
This sequence comes from Mycobacterium sp. NGS61, assembly GCF_059812325.1. Lineage (NCBI taxonomy): Bacteria > Bacillati > Actinomycetota > Actinomycetes > Mycobacteriales > Mycobacteriaceae > Mycobacterium > Mycobacterium sp. NGS61. Next base: position 53,914 of record NZ_JCALCL010000001.1, on the reverse strand, counting down.
CAGTTGGACGCCGCGTGAGCCGCCGATGAGTGAAGCATTGCGCCGGATGTGGTCCAAAGATCTTGACGCGCAGACTCTTTACGAGCTGCTCAAACTGCGAGTGGAGGTTTTCGTGGTCGAGCAGGCGTGGCCCTACCCGGAACTCGACGGGCGCGACCTGCTCGCCGAGACCCGGCACTTCTGGCTGGAATCCCCGCAGGGAGAGGTGATCTGCACGTTGCGGCTGATGGAGGAACACCCCGGCGGAGAGAAGGCCTTCCGGCTCGGCCGGTTGTGCACCAAGCGCAGCGCCCGTGGTCAGGGCCACACCACCCGGTTGCTGCGCGCCGCGCTGGCTGAGGTGGGTGACTTTCCGTGCCGGATCGACGCGCAGACCTACCTGGTCGACATGTGGGCCCAACACGGGTTCGTCCGGGACGGCGATGATTTCATCGACGGCGGCATTCCGCACGTGCCGATGCTCAGGCCCGGTTCAGGACCCGGCGCGGGAGCTCAGCGATGAAGGCCTACCCGTTCAGCGCCATCGTCGGACACGACCAGCTGCGGCTCGCGCTGCTGTTGTGTGCGGTACGCCCGGAGATCGGCGGTGCCCTGATCCGGGGTGAGAAGGGCACCGCGAAGTCGACGGCGGTGCGCGGACTGGCCGCGCTGCTGTCGGCGGCGACGGGTGCCGAAGGTGCCGGCCTGGTCGAAATGCCTTTGGGCGCAACCGAAGACCGGGTGGTGGGCTCGCTGGACCTGCAACGGGTGTTGCGCGACGGCGAGCACGCGTTCTCGCCGGGACTGCTGGCCCGCGCCGATGGCGGGGTGCTCTACGTCGACGAGGTGAACCTGCTGCACGACCATCTTGTCGACATCCTGCTCGACGCCGCGGCGATGGGACGGGTGCACATCGAACGCGACGGCATCTCCCACTCCCACGACGCCCGCTTCGTGCTGATCGGGACGATGAATCCCGAAGAGGGCGAGCTGCGTCCGCAGTTGCTGGACCGGTTCGGACTCACCGTGGATGTCCAGGCGTCCCGCGACGTCGACGTACGGGTGGAGGTGATCCGCCAACGAATGGCCTACGAGGCCGACCCGGAGGGCTTCGCGCAGCGTTACGCGCCCGCCGATGCCGAGCTGGCCGCGCGCATCTCCGCGGCCCGCGCGTTGGTCGACGATGTGGTGTTGCCGGACAACGAGTTGCGGCGCATCGCGGCGCTGTGCGCGGCGTTCGACGTCGACGGCATGCGCGCGGATCTGGTGGTGGCCCGGACCGCCGTCGCGCACGCGGCCTGGCGCGGGGCTCACACCGTGGAGGAAGAGGACATCCGGGTGGCGGCGCAGCTGGCGCTGCCGCATCGGCGCCGGCGTGACCCGTTCGACGAGCACGGCATCGACGAAGACCAACTGGACGAAGCGCTGGCCCAGGCCGCGCAATCCCAGGACGGCGAACCGGACCCGGATCCCGATCCATCGGGCGGCGGCGTCACACCCAAGAGCGATACACCACAACCGAATTCGAACCCCGCACCACCACGGCCCAGCGCCCCGCCGGCGAAGGTCTTCCGCGCCCGGGCGCTGACCGTGCCCGGCGTCGGTGCCGGGGCCCCCGGCCGACGGTCCCGCGCGCGCAACGCCGCCGGCAGCGTGGTGGCCGCCGCACCACCGGCCGACCCCGACGCCCACGGTCTGCACCTGTTCGCCAGCCTGCTGTCGGCGGCCGAGCAGGCATCGGCCGGCGGGCGGTTGCGGTTGCGGCCCGACGACATCCGCCGCGCCGTCCGCGAGGGCCGGGAAGGCAACCTGGTGATCTTCGTCGTCGACGCGTCCGGGTCGATGGCCGCGCGCGACCGGATGGCGGCGGTCAGTGGCGCCACCCTCTCGCTCCTGCGCGATGCCTATCAGCGTCGCGACAAGGTCGCCGTCATCACGTTCCGGCAGCAGGCCGCTACCGTGTTGCTGCCGCCGACCTCGTCGGCGCACATCGCCGGCCGTCGACTGGCCCGCTTCGACACCGGTGGCAGGACGCCGCTGGCCGAGGGTCTGCTGGCCGCGCGTGAGCTGGTGCTGCGCGAGCGGGTGCGCGACCGGGGCCGGCGGCCGCTGCTGGTGGTGCTGACCGACGGACGCGCGACCTCCGGCCCAGACCCGTTGGGCCGCAGTAAAATTGCCGCAGCCCGCCTGGTCGCCGAGGATGTCGCCGCGGTGGTGGTGGACTGCGAGACGTCCTATGTGCGGCTGGGTCTGGCCGGTCAGCTCGCCACCCAGTTGGGCGCGCCGGTGCTGCGGCTCGAACAGCTGCACGCCGACCACCTCACCCAAGCCGTTCGTAGCGTGGCCTGATATGCCGCAGGGCATTCCGACCGAAGTTCCCGACGACGGCCTGACCACCCGGGCGCGCCGCAACACCCCGGTACTGGCCGTGCACACCGGCGACGGCAAGGGTAAGTCGACGGCCGCGTTCGGAATGGCGTTGCGGGCCTGGAATGTCGGGCTCGGCATCGGGGTGTTCCAGTTCGTCAAAAGCGCGAAATGGAAAGTGGGCGAGGAGTCGGTGTTCCGGCGACTCGGCGAGCTGCACGACGAACACGGCGTCGGCGGCGCGGTCGAGTGGCACAAGATGGGCTCGGGCTGGTCCTGGACCCGCAAATCGGGCAGCGACGTCGACCATGCGGCGGCGGCCGCGGACGGTTGGACCGAGATCAAGCAGCGCCTGGCCACCCAGCGGCACGACTTCTACGTCCTCGACGAGTTCACCTACCCCTTGAAATGGGGTTGGCTCGACCTCGATGACGTGCTGGAGGCGCTCACGGCTCGACCCGGCCACCAGCACGTGGTGATCACCGGCCGCGACGCCCCGCCGCGGCTGATCGAGGCCGCCGACCTGGTGACCGAGATGACCAAGGTCAAGCACCCGATGGACGCCGGGCGCAAGGGCCAGAAGGGAATCGAGTGGTAGCCCCCGCGCCCGCCGTCATCATCGCTGCGCCCGCCTCCGGCAGCGGAAAGACAACGGTCGCAACGGGTTTGATCGGTGCCCTGGTTCGGGCCGGGCACCGGGTGGCGCCGTTCAAGGTGGGCCCGGACTTCATCGACCCCGGCTATCACGCGCTGGCCGCGGGCCGTCCCGGCCGCAACCTGGACCCGGTGCTGGTGGGGGAGTCGTTGATCGGCCCGCTGTTTCGGCACGGCACCGCGGGCGCCGACATCGCGGTGATCGAAGGAGTGATGGGTCTGTTCGACGGGCGGATCGGGGCGACCGTGACCGGCCCGGCGGTGGGGTCCACCGCGCACGTCGGCGCCCTGCTGGGCGCGCCGGTGATCCTGGTGGTCGATGCACGAGGCCAGAGCCACAGCATCGCCGCGCTGCTGCACGGTTTTTCCACGTTCGACCCCCAGACCCGGGTCCGCGGCGTCATCCTCAACCGCGTCGGTTCGGCCCGGCACGAACAGGTGCTGCGGCAGGCGTGCGAGCAGGCCGGCGTGCCGGTGCTGGGTGTGATTCCCCGCGTCGCCGAATTGGAGCTGCCGACCAGGTATCTGGGTTTGGTGACTGCCGTTGAATACGGTCGGCACGCCCGGTCGGCGGTGGCGGCGATGACGGATCTGGTGGCCCGTCATGTCGATCTGGCCGCCGTGGTGGCGGCCGCCGGGGGACGGGTCGACGACGCGGCGTGGGATCCGGCGGTCGCCGTCGGGCCGGTCGCAGGCGCCCGCGACGCGGTGATCGCCGTGGCTGCGGGAAAGGCGTTCAGCTTCGGCTACGCCGAACACGCCGAACTGCTGCAGGGCACCGGTGCGCAGGTCGCCGAGTTCGACCCGCTCAGTGAAACCCTGCCCGCGGGGACGACCGCCGTGTTGTTGCCGGGCGGGTTCCCCGAGCAGTTCGCCGCCGAGTTGTCCGCGAACGACGAGGTGCGCCGGCAGATCCGCGAACTGGCCGCTTCCGGCGCTCCGGTGCATGCCGAATGCGCGGGACTGATCTATCTGGTCTCCGACGTCGACGGACACCCGATGTGCGGGGTACTGGCCGGCTCGGCGCGCTTCACCCAGCACCTCACCCTGGCCTACCGCGACGCCGTCGCGCTGGCCGATTCGTCGGTGTACGCGACCGGGGAGCGGGTGTCCGGACACGAATTCCACCGGACCACAATCGCTTTCAACGACGACTACCAGCCCGCCTGGGCCTACCCGGGGGCCGGCGGGGCGCGCGAAGGCGCAGTGCACGGCGGTGTGCACGCCTCGTATCTGCACACCCACGCCGCCGCGACGCCCCGGGCGGTGGCGCGCTTCGTCGCGCACGCCACGGCCTGCACCGCCGCCACACCCGCCACTAGGCTTGCCCGGTGACCGAGAGCCCCTACCTGGTGGGACTGCGACTGACCGGCAGGAAGGTCGTCGTGGTCGGCGGGGGCAGCGTGGCGCAACGACGGCTACCACTGCTCATCGCCAGCGGCGCCGACGTGCACGTCGTCTCCCGCAGCGCCACCCAGTCCGTCGAGGCGATGGACGGGATCACGCTGACGTTGCGGGAATACCGCGACGGTGACCTGCACGACGCCTGGTATGCCATCGCGGCCACCGACGATCCGCAGGTGAACGCGGCCGTCGTCGCCGAAGCGGAACGTCGCCGCATCTTCTGTGTCCGCGCGGACATCGCCGTCGAGGGCACCGCGGTCACCCCGGCGTCGTTCGAATACGCGGGCCTGTCGGTCGGCGTGCTGGCCGGTGGCGAGCACCGCCGTTCGGCGGCAATCCGGTCGGCGATCCGCGAGGCGCTGCAGCAGGGCGTCATCCTCGCCGACAGCGAGGACGCGGTGCGCGGAAGTGTGGCACTGGTCGGCGGCGGACCCGGCGATCCCGAGCTGATCACGGTGCGCGGCCGCCGCCTGCTGGCCCAGGCCGACGTCGTGGTGACCGATCGGCTCGCGCCGCCGGAGTTGCTCGCCGAGCTGGCCCCGCACGTGGAGGTGATCGACGCGGCCAAGATCCCGTACGGGCGCGCCATGGCCCAGGACGCGATCAACGCCGTGCTGATCGAACGGGCTCGGGCCGGCAAGTTCGTGGTCCGGCTCAAGGGCGGTGATCCGTTCGTGTTCGCACGGGGTTACGAGGAAGTGCTGGCGTGCGCCGAAGCGGGGATTCCGGTGACTGTGGTGCCGGGTGTGACCAGTGCCATAGCTGTACCTGCCATGGCGGGCGTTCCGGTCACCCATCGGGCCACAAATCACGAGTTTGTGGTGGTCAGCGGCCATCTGGCGCCCGACCATCCCGAATCGTTAGTGAATTGGGATGCATTGGCAGCAATGACGGGCACGATTGTTTTGCTGATGGCGGTCGAACGCATCGAACTCTTCGCGGCCGCGCTGCTGGAAGGCGGCCGACCTGCGGATACTCCCGTGTTGGTGGTCCAGCACGGCACGACGGCGGCGCAACAGACGTTGCGGGCCACCCTCGCGGAGACCCCGGAGAAGGTCCGTGCGGAGGGGATCCGACCACCCGCAATCATCGTGATCGGACCCGTCGCGGGCCTCGGGGCTTTAGACGATTCTTAAGATTACTGTAAGGTAACCTGCTATGACGGCTCTCAACGACTCAGAGCGGGTTGTCCATACTTGGACAGATGGACGCTCGCAAAGTTCGGCACAGGAGCGTCCCACGGATTCGGTGGAGACCACCTTGCAGCGCCTGAGCAGGTATTACCCGACCTGGCTGCCTTCCTACCGGTTCATCGCCGCGGTCATCGCGATCGGTGGGATGCAGCTGTTGGCCACCATGGACAGCACCGTTGCCATCGTCGCGCTTCCTAAGATTCAGGACGAGCTCAGCCTGTCCGATGCGGGCCGCAGCTGGGTGATCACCGCCTACGTGCTGACCTTCGGCGGACTGATGCTGCTCGGCGGGCGCCTCGGCGACACCATCGGGCGCAAGCGCACGTTCATCGTCGGTGTCGCCCTGTTCACCATCTCCTCGGTGCTGTGCGCGGTCGCGTGGGATGAAGTGACCCTGGTCATTGCGCGGCTCTCGCAGGGCATTGGTTCGGCGATCGCATCGCCGACCGGTTTGGCGCTGGTGGCGACGACCTTCCCGAAGGGGCCGGCGCGTAACGCCGCGACCGCCGTGTTCGCCGCGATGACCGCGATCGGTTCGGTGATGGGTCTGGTGGTCGGCGGGTTCCTGACCGAGTACTCCTGGCGGCTGGCGTTCCTGGTGAACGTGCCGATCGGGCTGGTGATGATCTACCTGGCCCGCACCGCGCTGCGGGAAACCAACCGCGAGCGGATGAAGTTGGATGCCGCAGGTGCGATGCTGGCCACCCTGGCCTGCACCGCGGCCGTCTTCGCCTTCTCGATCGGGCCGGAAAAGGGCTGGATCTCGGTGACCACCATCGGTTCGGGCGTGGTGGCACTGGCCGCCGCGATCGCCTTCGTCATCGTGGAGCGCACCGCGGAGAACCCGGTGATTCCGTTCGAGCTGTTCCGCGACCGCAACCGGCTGGTCACCTTCGGCGCGATCTTCCTGGCCGGCGGCGTCATGTTCAGCCTGACCGTGTCGATCGGCCTGTACGTGCAGGACATCCTGGGCTACAGCGCGCTACGCGCCGGCATCGGGTTCATCCCGTTCGTCATTGCGATGGGGATCGGCCTGGGCATCTCCTCACAGCTGGTGTCCCGGTTCTCGCCGCGGGTGCTGACCATCGGCGGTGGCTGGCTATTGCTGGGCGCCATGATCTACGGCTCCCTGTGCATGCACCGCGGGGCTCCCTACTTCCCCAACCTGGTGTTGCCCATCGTCGTCGGCGGCATCGGGATCGGGATGGTCGTCGTTCCGCTGACGCTCTCGGCGATCGCCGGCGTCGGGTTCGACCAGATCGGTCCGGTCTCGGCGATGACGCTGATGCTGCAGAGCTTGGGCGGGCCGTTGGTGCTGGCGGTCATCCAGGCCGTGATCACCTCGCGCACGCTCTACAACGGCGGCACCACCGGGCCGGTGAAGTTCATGAACGAACTGCAGCTGCATGCCCTCGACAAGGGCTACACCTACGGGTTGCTGTGGGTGGCCGGCACGGCCGTCATCGTGGGGTGTGCGGCGCTGTTCATCGGTTACACGCCGGAGCAGGTCGCGCACGCGCAGGAGGTCAAGGAAGCGCTGGACGCGGGCGAGCTGTAGCCCTTCGCGTCGTCGCGCCCTTCGCGTCGCCGAGCCCGCATTCGCCGCTACCCCCGCGCGTCGCCGAGCGTCACGCCAGCGTGGCAATGGCACGCGAGCGTCGCGCTGGCGTGACGCTCGACGCACCGGGGCCCCCGCATTCGCCGAGCCGCGGGCCTCGCTAGGTCCCCACGCGTCGCCAAGCCCCCACGCTCGCCCAGCCGCGCTTTTCGCCGAGCGTCACGCCAGAGTGGCGATGGCAGGTGAGCGTCGCGCTGGCGTGACGCTCGACGCGCCGAGAACCCGCCTTCGCCGAGCCGCGGGCCTCGCTAAGTCCCTACGCGTCGCCAAACCCCACGCTCGCCCAGCCCCACGCTCGCCCAGCCCGCGCTTTTCGCCGAGCGTCACGCCAGAGCGGCGATGGCAGGTGAGCGTCGCGCTGGCGTGACGCTCGACGCACCGGGCCCCCCGCATTCGCCAAGTCCCCACACGTCGCCAAGCCGCCACGCGTCGCCAAGTCCCACGCTCGCCCAGCCGCGCTTTTCGCCGGGCGTCACGCCAGAGTGGCGATGGCAGGTGAGCGTCGCGCTGGCGTGACGTTCGACGCGCCGAGACCCCACCTTCGCCGAGCCGCGGGCCTCGCTAAGTCCCCACGCGTCGCCAAGCCCCACGCTCGCCCAGCCGCGCTTTTCGCCGAGCGTCACGCCAGAGTGGCGATGGCAGGTGAGCGTCGCGCTGGCGTGACGCTCGACGCGCCGAGGCGCCGCGGTCGCGCTGGCGTGACGCTCGACGCGGCGAGGACCCGCCGTCGCGCTGGCGTGACGCTCGACGCACCGAGGACCCGCCGTCACGCTGGCGTGACGCTCGACGCACCGCGGACCCGCCGTCGCACTGGCGTGACGCTCGACGCACCAATACCCCGCTCGCCCAGCGTGACGCCCGACGCACCGGGCCGCAGGCTAGGCTGCCGCCTGTGATCACCCGGATGTCCGAGCTGTTCCTGCGCACCCTGCGCGACGACCCCGCCGACGCCGAAGTGCCCAGCCATAAGCTGCTGATCCGCGCCGGCTACGTGCGGCCCATCGCGCCCGGGCTGTACAGCTGGCTCCCACTGGGCCTGCGGGTGCTGCGCAACGTCGAACGCGTCGTGCGCGAGGAGATGAACGCCATCGGTGGACAGGAGATCCTGTTCCCCGCGCTGCTGCCGCGCGCGCCCTACGAGACCACCAACCGCTGGACCGAGTACGGCGACAGCGTCTTCCGGCTCAAAGACCGCCGCGACAACGACTATCTGCTGGGGCCGACGCACGAGGAACTGTTCACCCTCACCGTGAAAGGGGAGTACTCCTCCTATAAGGACTTCCCGCTGACGCTGTATCAAATTCAGACGAAGTTCCGCGACGAGGCGCGACCCCGCGCCGGGATCCTGCGTGGCCGCGAATTCGTGATGAAGGACTCCTATTCCTTCGATGTCGACGCGGCCGGGCTCAAGACCTCCTATCACGCCCATCGCGAGGCCTACCAGCGCATGTTCGCGCGCCTGCAGGTGCGATACGTGATCGTGTCGGCGGTTTCCGGCGCGATGGGGGGCAGTGCCTCCGAAGAGTTTCTGGCCGAGAGCCCGATCGGTGAGGACACCTTCGTGCGTTGCCTGGAATCGGGCTACGCGGCCAACGTGGAAGCCGTCGTCACCGCGCGCCCCGAATCGAAACCCACCAGCGACCTGCCTCCCGCGCAGGTCTACGACACCGGCGACACCCCGACCATCGCCACCCTGGTCGACTGGGCGAACGCCGCCCTGGACCGCCCCGTCACCGCCGCCGACACCCTCAAGAACGTCCTGATCAAGGTTCGCCAGCCCGGTGGCGACTGGGAGTTGCTGGCCGTGGGCGTGCCCGGGGATCGCGAAGTGGACGACAAGCGGCTGGCCGCAGTCCTGGACCCCGCCGAGTACGCGTTGCTCGGCGACGCCGACTTCGCCCGGCACCCCTTCCTGGTGAAGGGGTATATCGGGCCGAAAGCCTTGCAGGACAATGGTGTTCGATATCTGGTGGACCCGCGGGTGGTGGACGGCACCAGCTGGATCACCGGGGCCGACGAGCCCGGACGCCACGTGGTCGGCCTGGTGGCCGGCCGCGACTTCACCGCCGACGGCACCATCGAGGCCGCGGAGGTACGCGAAGGCGATCCCTCCCCGGACGGGGCGGGCCCGCTGGTGATGGCGCGCGGCATCGAGATCGGGCACATCTTCCAGCTGGGCCGCAAATACACCGACGCGTTCACCGCCGACGTGCTCGGCGAGGACGGCAAGCCGGTGCGGCTGACCATGGGTTCCTACGGCGTCGGGGTGTCTCGCCTGGTCGCCGTCGTCGCCGAACAACACCACGACGAGTTCGGGCTGCGCTGGCCGGCGTCGATAGCGCCGTTCGGCGTGCACCTGGTGATCGCCAACAAGGACCCCGAGGCCCGGCTGGGAGCCACCAAACTGGCCGCCGATCTGGACAAGGTGGGCGTCGAGGTGCTGCTCGACGATCGCCAGGCCTCGCCCGGGGTGAAATTCAAGGACGCCGAATTGCTCGGCGTGCCCTGGATCGTCGTGGTGGGCCGGGGCTGGGCCGACGGGCGGGTGGAACTGCGTGATCGGTTCACCGGAGAGAAATCGGAGTTGGCCGTCGGCGACAGCCTCGCCACCGACCTGGTAGCTGCCATCACACGTCATTGACTCTGCGCTGCGGGCGCCGATCACCCGCACGACTGCGCCGTGGCCGCAGTGTGAGTTACTCGTTTCCGCCTGGGAACGACGTGGTGATCGGCCAGCCGCCCAGCACCTTGTTCCAGCGGGCGGCCATCACCGCACTCTGGGTCAGGGCGGTGGCGGCGAACGCGCGGTCCTCCGCGGTATCGGCGTGCTCGACGACCGCGCGCCAGGCCGTCGCACCGTCGTTCTCCATCCGCGCCGCCAGCCGGGCCGCTTCGGACGGGCTGCCCACCGGGGACGGCAGCTGATAGCCGGCCGCGGCCACCGGTGCGGTGGCCTTGCGCGCGGTCAGCATCGCGATCACGTCGTCGCGGCGTTGCCGGTGCTGATTGAGCGCCTCCACCACCAGGTCGTTGACGCTGGGCGGTGACATCGCGGACACGATGCCGTACCCGTAGATCGTGGCGTGCTCGACGGCCAGAGCTTCGCCGAACGCGGTGATATCGGCATCTTTGCCGGCCGGGGCACGTTTCGGGCCGGTCATATCGACGGTCCTCCAGGGACCAGCGCGACGGTGGCCGACGCGGTGCAGGATGCGGCTATCGAGGCGAGCAGCCCCGACCGGTAGCCCGAGGACGTCGCCAGCAACCGGCTGGCGTCCTCGGCCGACTTGCGCAACGAGTCGATCACGTCGGACACCGGCGGCGGTGGTGGCGGCTCCTGCTCGGTCGGGCTGGCGCTTGCGCTGCTGCTGCTCGTCTCACTGGTCGACGAGACCAGCTTGCCCGCGGCGCGGGCGATCTCGGTGGACAGCGCCCGGGCGTGCGCGGCGCGCTGGGTGGCGACCACGGTCAGCGCGGCCGCGATCTGCGGGGGGCTGCCGACGGCTCCGGCCGCCGCGGCCGCCAGCGCACTGTCGCGGCGGGCCTGGTCTAACGGAGCCAGCAACTCCTCGACGGCGGGGGGCTTGGGCGCCGGCTCGCTGCAGGCGGTCGATACCACCCCTAGAGCGGCAAGAGCGGCCCCACCGGCGAGTACGCCCCGCCTGCTGATGACGGGTACTGCTCTGGGCACGTCCCTCATCCTGCCATCACAGGACACCGCAGCGACGCCAGGCACGTTGCCGTCATACCCGGACGACGCGATCAGGGCGTCATTGCCGGTTCCTGGCGTATCGTGGATAGCTGGCTTGGACAACTCAAGATGAGGAGCTCGCCGTGACCACCGAGCTACCTTCGCAGACGCAGGTGATCGAGCTACTCAGTGACGAGTTCGCGCGCGCCGGCTACGAGATCGATGACGTGCTCATCGACAGCCGCACCCGCCCGCCGCGAATCACCGTGGTCGCCGACGGCGACACCGCCCTGGATCTGGACACGATCGAACAGCTGTCCCGCGTGGCGTCGACGCTGCTGGACGGCGCCGACGGTGGTCAGGGCGCGCCCTACGTCCTGGAGGTCAGTTCTCCGGGGGTGGACCGTCCGTTGACCAGCGACAAGCATTTCCGGCGCGCACGCGGACGCAAAGTGGAGCTGGCGCTGGCCGACGGCTCGCAGTTGACCGGCCGCGTGGGCCAGACCAGCGGCGACACGGTCGCGCTGGTGGTCCGAACCGGCCGCGACCTGGCCGTGCGCGAGATCCCGCTCAGCGAGATCACCAAAGCTGTTGTGCAGGTTGAGTTTTCGCCGCCGGCACCGGCAGAGTTGGAGTTGGCCCACGGGACGGAGGCCGGAGCATGAACATCGATATGGCCGCGCTGCACGCGATCGAGGTGGACCGGGGCATCTCGGTCAACGAACTGCTCGACACGATCAAGTCCGCGCTGCTCACCGCCTACCGGCACACCCAGGGGCACCAGAATGACGCCCACATCGAGATCGACCGCAAGACCGGTGTGGTCAAGGTGATGGCCCACGAGACCGACGACGAGGGCAACCTGATCGGCGAGTGGGACGACACCCCGGAGGGTTTCGGGCGCATCGCCGCCACCACGGCGCGTCAAGTGATGCTGCAGCGTTTCCGCGACGCCGAGAACGAGCGCACGTTCGGTGAGTTCTCCACCCGCGAAGGCGAGATCGTCGCCGGGGTGATTCAGCGCGACAGCCGGGCCAACGCCCGCGGGCTGATCGTGGTGCGCATGGGCACCGAAACCAAAGCCTCCGAGGGCGTGATCCCCGCCGCCGAACAGGTGCCCGGCGAGACCTACGAACACGGCAACCGGGTGCGCTGTTACGTCGTCGGGGTCAGTCGCGGTGCCCGCGAACCGGTGATCACCCTGTCGCGCACCCATCCCAACCTGGTGCGCAAACTCTTCTCGCTGGAAGTGCCCGAGATCGCCGACGGGTCGGTGGAGATCGTGGCGGTAGCCCGGGAGGCCGGCCACCGCTCCAAGATCGCGGTCAAGTCCAACGTGGCGGGGCTGAACGCCAAGGGCGCGTGCATCGGCCCGATGGGCCAGCGGGTCCGCAACGTGATGAGCGAGCTGTCCGGGGAGAAGATCGACATCATCGACTACGACGAGGACCCGGCCCGGTTCGTGGCCAACGCGCTGTCGCCGGCGAAGGTGGTCTCCGTTTCGGTGATCGACGCGACCGCCCGCGCAGCCCGCGTGGTGGTGCCCGACTTCCAGTTGTCGTTGGCCATCGGCAAGGAGGGCCAGAACGCACGGCTGGCGGCCAGGCTCACCGGTTGGCGCATCGACATCCGGGGCGACGCGCCGGCCCAGCCCGGCAACCAACCCGAGCAGGGCGCCGCCCACGGAGTGCCGCAGGACCATTAGCCCGCCGCAGTACACCGGGCCCGCCGGGTGGTTCAGGGCACCGGTCCGGTGACGCTAAACTAAACCGTGATCCAGCGCGAGCCTTCGGTCTCGGCGCACGGAAGCCCGGATAACCCCAGCGGACCGGTGCGGACATGTGTCGGGTGCCGGAAGCGAGAGTTGGCCGGCGAACTGCTTCGAGTGGTGGCTCGGTCGGATGGGAACGGCGGCTACGCCGTGATCGTTGATCCGGCCGGACGCCTGCCGGGGCGGGGTGCGTGGCTGCATCCCGTTCCGCAGTGCCTACACCAAGCGATTCGGCGGCGGGCTTTCACCAGAGCGTTGCGCATCACCGGTTCGCCGGAAACATCCGCGGTGGTCGAGCACGTGAGTCCACCCGTAACAGAACAGGTAGCGAAGAACATGAGCACACCGTGAAGTCCCGATGACCATGTGTCATAGCTAATACCCGAGGCGCGGCCCAGCACTGTCGCCTCTTAGACAGGAGATGTAGTGGCAGGTAAGGCCCGCGTACACGAGTTAGCCAAGGAACTCGGTGTCACCAGCAAGGAAGTCCTCGCCCGACTGAACGAACAGGGCGAATTCGTCAAATCCGCATCCTCGACCGTGGAAGCGCCGGTAGCCCGGCGGTTGCGCGAGTCCTTCGGCGGCAGCAAACCCGCCGGCCAGAAGGCCCCGGCAAGCTCGCCCAGCGCCCCCGAGAAGGTGGCAGCCAAGGCGCCCGATGCGGCCCTTGATCAAGCACTCGACAAGGCGGTCGGCAACGGTGCCGCGGTCCCCGCGCCTGCCAAACCCGCAGCGCCTGGGCGCCCGGCGCCACCCGCAGCTCCGCCCACCCCGGCCGCACCGGCCGCCAGCACGCCCACTCCTGCTGCGCCGGCACGGCCGACGCCCGGGCCTCCGGCACCCACACCCGCCCCGGGCCAGCCCGGCCCGCAGGCACCCCAGCCGGGTGCAACGCCCGGACCGCGTCCGGGCCCGGCGCCCAAGCCCGGGGTCCGCACCCCGCGCGTCGGCAACAACCCGTTCTCGTCGGCGCAGCCCGTCGACCGGCCCATCCCGCGGCCGCACCCGCAGGCTCCGCGGCCCGGCGCACCCCGGCCGGGTGCACCACGCCCCGGCGGCGCTTCGCCGAGCAGCATGCCGCCGCGTCCCGGCGGTGCCGCGGGCGGTCCCCGTCCGCCGCGCACCGGCGCGCCCCGGCCCGGCGGTGCCCGGCCCGGCGGTGCCGGTGGCGGACGCGAAGGCGGCGGCGGTAACTACCGCGGCGGTGGCGGCGTCGGTGCCGCACCCGGCGGCGGCGGTCCCGGCGGTTTCCGCGGCCGGCCCGGCGGTGGCGGTCCCGGTGGCGGCGGTGGCCGGCCCGGCCAGCGCGGCGGTGCTGCAGGTGCGTTCGGCCGGCCCGGCGGCGCGCCGCGGCGGGGACGCAAGTCCAAACGGGCCAAACGCGCCGAGTACGAGAACATGCAGGCGCCGGTCGTCGGCGGCGTGCGGTTGCCGCACGGCAACGGCGAGACCATCCGGCTGGCCCGCGGGGCGTCGCTGAGCGACTTCGCCGACAAGATCAACGCCAACCCGGCCGCGCTGGTGCAGGCGCTGTTCAACCTCGGCGAGATGGTGACGGCCACCCAGTCGGTGGGCGACGAGACCCTCGAGCTGCTGGGCAGCGAGATGAACTACGTGGTCCAGGTGGTCAGCCCCGAGGACGAGGACCGTGAGCTGCTGGAGTCCTTCGACCTGACCTACGGCGAGGACCAAGGCGACGAGGACGACCTGCAGACCCGGCCGCCGGTGGTGACCGTCATGGGTCACGTCGACCACGGTAAGACCCGACTGCTGGACACCATCCGTAACGCCAGCGTCCGCGAGGGCGAGGCCGGTGGCATCACCCAGCACATCGGTGCCTACCAGGTTGCCGTCGAATTCGAGGGCAGCGAGCGGCTGATCACCTTCATCGACACCCCGGGTCACGAGGCGTTCACCGCCATGCGTGCCCGCGGCGCCAAGGCCACCGACATCGCCATCCTGGTGGTCGCGGCCGACGACGGTGTGATGCCGCAGACCGTGGAGGCGATCAACCACGCCCAGGCCGCCGACGTGCCGATCGTGGTGGCGGTCAACAAGATCGACAAGGAGGGCGCCGATCCGACCAGGATCCGGTCGCAGCTCACTGAGTACGGTCTGGTGGCAGAAGACTTCGGTGGCGACACCATGTTCGTCGACATCTCCGCCAAGCAGGGCACCAACATCGCGGCACTCGAAGAGGCGGTGCTGCTGACCGCCGATGCCGCGTTGGACCTGCGGGCCAACCCCGACATGGAAGCCCAGGGTGTGGCCATCGAGGCGCACCTGGACCGCGGTCGCGGTCCGGTGGCCACCGTGCTGATTCAGCGCGGCACCCTGCGGGTCGGCGACTCGATCGTCGCCGGCGACGCCTACGGCCGCGTCCGACGCATGGTCGACGAACACGGCGAGGATGTGCACGAGGCGTTGCCGTCGCGTCCGGTGCAGGTGATCGGTTTCACGTCGGTGCCCGGCGCCGGCGACAACCTGTTGGTGGTCGACGAGGACCGCATCGCCCGCCAGATCGCCGACCGGCGCAGCGCTCGCAAGCGCAACGCGCTGGCAGCGCGCAGTCGCAAGCGGATCAGCCTGGAGGACCTGGATTCGGCGCTGAAGGAAACCAGCCAGCTGAACCTGATCCTCAAGGGCGACAACGCCGGTACCGTCGAGGCGCTGGAAGAGGCCCTGATGGGTATCGAGGTGGACGACGAGGTGGCGCTGCGCGTCATCGACCGCGGCGTCGGTGGCATCACCGAGACCAACGTCAACCTGGCGTCGGCCTCGGATGCGATCATCATCGGCTTCAACGTGCGGGCCGAGGGCAAGGCGACCGAGCTGGCCAACCGCGAGGGCGTGGAGATCCGCTACTACTCGGTGATCTACCAGGCGATCGACGAGATCGAGAAGGCCCTGCGCGGCATGCTCAAGCCGATCTACGAGGAAAACCAGCTGGGTCAGGCCGAGATCCGGGCGATCTTCCGGTCCTCCAAGGTCGGCATCATCGCCGGCTGCATGATCACCTCGGGTGTGGTGCGCCGCAACGCCAAGGCGCGGTTGCTGCGGGACAACATCGTGGTCACCGAGAACCTTTCGATCAATTCGCTGCGCCGGGAGAAGGACGACGTGACCGAGGTCCGCGAGGGCTTCGAGTGCGGTCTGACACTGGGCTATTCGGACATCAAGGAAGGCGACATCATCGAGTCCTTCGAGCTGGTCCAGAAGGAACGCGCCTGACCACGACAAGGCAGTGCGAAGCGATGAGAAGAAGGCGGTGAAGTGATATGGCCGACCCGGCCCGGGCGCGCCGATTGGCCAAGCGGATCAACACGATCGTCGCCTCGGCGATCGAATACGAGATCAAAGATCCGGGGCTGGCCGGCATCACCATCGTTGACACGAAGGTGACCGCCGACCTGCACGATGCGACGGTCTACTACACCGTGATGGGCCCCACCCTCGATGACGAGCCGGACTACCCCGGCGCGGCGGCGGCGCTGGACCGGGCCCGGGGTGTGTTGCGGACCAAGGTGGGCGCCGGCACCGGGGTGCGGTTCACCCCCACCCTGACGTTCGAGCGCGACACCACCTCCGACGCCGTCAAGCGGATGGAGGAGTTGCTGGCCCGCGCCCGCGCGGCGGATGCGGATCTGGCGCGGGTCAGGGTGGGCGCGAAACCCGCCGGCGAGGCCGACCCGTACCGTGAGAGTGGGTCGACGGCCGAACCGGCGGCCTCAGGGGGACTCGGAGCTTTGGGGGTACCGCCCGTTCGCGGGGGAGACGCCGATGACGACAACCGACCGCACGATCGATCCGAAGACTGAGCTGACCGGTATGCCGCGCCTTCCCGGGGCGCGCGTCGACGCAGTCGGCGCCGCCGAACTGCTGTCGGCGGCCGACTCGGTCGCGGTGATCTGCCATGTTCACCCCGACGCCGACACCATCGGCGCCGGACTCGCGCTCGCCGCGGTGCTCGACCAAAGCGGTAAGAAGGTGCAGGTCAGCTTCGCCACGCCGGCACAACTGCCGGAGTCGCTGCGGTCGCTGCCCGGCTGTCACCTGCTGGTCACGCCGGAAGAGTTGCGCCGCGACGTCGATCTGGTGGTGACCGTCGACGTGCCCAGCATGCACCGGCTTGGCGCGTTGCGGGATCTGGCTGCCCCCGGCCGGCAACTGCTGGTTATCGACCACCACGCGTCCAACGGTCTGTTCGGCACCGCGAATTTCGTCGACGAGTCGGCCGATTCGACGACGATGATGATCGCCGAGGTCCTCGACGCGTGGGGCAAACCGATCGACCAAGGTGTGGCGCACTGCATCTACGCCGGGTTGACCACCGACACCGGGTCGTTTCGCTGGGCCAGTGCCCGCGCCCTGCGGCTGGCCGCGCGGCTGGTCGAGATCGGTGTGGACAACGCCGCGGTCAGCCGGGCACTGATGGACACACATCCGTTCGCGTGGTTGCCGATGCTGTCGCGGGTGCTGGGGTCGGCCCAGCTGGTGCCGGAGGCGGCGGGCGGTCGCGGACTGGTCTATGCCGTCGTCGATCACCGGGATTGGTCGGGATCCCGTCCCGAGGAGGTCGAGAGCGTGGTCGACATCGTGCGCACCACGCAGCAGGCCGAGGTGGCGGCGGTGTTCAAGGAGGTCGTCCCGCAGCAGTGGTCGGTGTCGATGCGCGCCAAGACCGAGGTGGACCTGGCTACGGTCGCATCCGGTTTCGGCGGTGGCGGTCACCGGCTGGCGGCCGGCTATTCGACGGCCGGCGCCATCGAGGACGTCGTGGCGTCGTTGTGCGCGGCGCTTGGCTGAGTTTCGCCAGATCACCCGGCTGGCTCTGCCCGCGTTGGGCGTGCTGGCCGCCGAACCGCTGTATCTGTTGTTCGACACCGCGGTGGTCGGTCGGCTGGGGGCGGTGCCGCTGGCCGGACTGGCGATCGGCAGTCTGGTGTTGGGTCTGGTCAGCACTCAGCTGACGTTTCTGTCCTACGGCACCACGGCCCGCGCGGCCCGCTACTTCGGCGCCGCCGATCGTGGCGCCGCGGTCCGCGAAGGGGTGCAGGCGACCTGGCTCGGCCTGGGTTTGGGCGCGGCGATCGTCGTCGTGGTGCAGGCCGCGGCGGTGCCGGTGGTGTCGGCGATCGCCGCGGGTGGCGAGATCGCCGCTGCGGCGTTGCCCTGGTTGCGGATCGCGATCCTGGGGGTGCCGGCGATCCTGGTCTCGCTGGCCGGCAACGGCTGGCTGCGCGGCGTGCAGGACACCGGACGTCCGCTGCGTTTTGTGGTCGCCGGATTCTCGGTGTCGGCGCTGCTGTGCCCGCTGCTGGTCTACGGCTGGTTGGGTCTGCCCCGGTTGGGGTTGACCGGGTCGGCGGTGGCGAACGTGACCGGGCAGTGGCTGGCGGCGTTGCTGTTCGGCCGTGCGCTGCTCGCCGAGCGGGTGCCGCTGCAGGTCGATGGTGCCGCGCTGCGCGCCCAGGTGGTGCTCGGACGTGACCTGATCCTGCGCAGCCTGGCGTTCCAGGTGTGTTTCGTCTCGGCGGCCGCGGTGGCCGCCCGGTTCGGCGCCGCCGCGCTGGGGGCCCACCAGATCGTGTTGCAGCTCTGGACCTTTCTGGCTCTGGTGCTTGATTCGCTCGCGATCGCCGCGCAGGCCCTGGTCGGCGCCGCGCTGGGAGCCGGTGATGCGGCGCACGCGCGGTGGGTCGCGTGGCGGGTGACGTTGTTCTCGCTGCTCGCCTCCGCACTGTTGGCCGGTTTCTTCGCGGCGGGATCCGCGATGCTGCCGGACCTGTTCACCGACGACAGCTCGGTGCTGGCGGCGATCGGAGTGCCGTGGTGGTTTCTGGTGGCCCAATTACCGGTCGCCGGAATCGTTTTCGCACTGGACGGAGTGTTGCTGGGCGCCGGGGACGCCGCGTTCATGCGCACCGCGACGGTGCTCAGTGCGCTGCTGGGATTCCTGCCGCTGATCTGGTTGTCGCTGGCCTACGGCTGGGGGTTGACCGGTATCTGGTCAGGGTTGAGCACCTTCATGGTGCTGCGGCTGGTGTTCGGCGGCTGGCGCACGCTGTCGGGACGCTGGGTAGTGACCGGCACGGCCTGACGGCTCGGACGGCATCGTGACCGGGCGTATCCGGGGGGTGCGGGTGACGCGATCAGCGCACCTGCGAACGTCCGCGCTGCAGCACCGCTTCCCGGTTGGCGGCGATGTCGTCGCCGCTGGGCCGGAACTGCCGAGCCGCGGCCGCTTCCAGCCACAGCCCGCCGCCGAGCTGCGCGTCGTCGATGTGGTGGTAGGACGCCAGCAGGGCGCGCACCGCGTCCTGGTTGTTGCCGACGATGGACGCCGCGACGCCGCGCGCGGTCGCCAGCAACTTGTCGTGCGGCACCACTTCGGTGACCAGCCCGGCGCGCAGCGCGTCGGCCGCCGACAGGTAATCCCCGGTCATGCTCATCCGTCGGGCCAGGCCCACCCCCACTTTCTGCGGCAGTCGCACGCTCAAACCCCAGGTGGGCAGCAGACCCACCCGGGCGTGCGTGTCGGCGAACCGCGCCTGCTCGGAGGCGATCAGGATGTCGCAGTACAGCGCCAGCTCGAGTCCGCCGGTGACCGCGGCGCCGTTGATGGCGCCGATGACGGGTTTGGTCAGCGCCGGCCAGCGCGGCGAGATGTCGGGCAACGCGGTCTGCCCGCCCAGCTCCTTGAGGTCCAGTCCGGCGCAGAACACCGGGTCGGTGCCGGTGACGATCACGACGTCGACGCCGTCGTCGGACTCGGAATCGGCCAGGGCGCCGAAGAATTGGTCGCGCAGCGCCGCGGACAGCGCGTTGCGGGACTGCGGCCGGTTCAGGGTCAGGGTGCGTACCCGCTCGTCGGTGTCGATCAGCAGGATGTCGTCGGTCATAAGGTTCACCGTAGTCACCCACGGGGTGGCGATCGGCACCCGCGGCCGATCGCGGTCTGGTAGCGCCGCACCTATCGTGGACACCATGTGTCGGAATATCACCGAGCTGCGTGGGCTGGAACCACCGGCTACCGCCGAAGAGATCGCGGCCGCGTCACGTCAGTACGTGCGCAAGGTCAGCGGCATCACGCACCCGTCCGCTGTCAACGAAGACGCCTTCGAGGCCGCCGTCGCCGAGGTCACCGCCACCACCACCCGGTTGCTCGAAGCGCTGGCACCTCGACGGCAGCCGCCCAAGACGGTGCCGCCCCTGCGCCGCCCCGAAGTTCTGGCCCGGCTCGCCAGATCGCAGTAGCGGAGAACGCTGAAAGATGTACGCGCTCAAGGAGTGGAGCGCGGCGGTGCACGCGCTGCTCGACGGGCGCCAGACCATCCTGCTGCGCAAAGGCGGCATAAGGGAGAAACGGTTCGAGGTCGCCGCCCGGGAGTTTCTGCTGTTCCCGACGGTCGCGCACAGCCACGCCGAACGTGTCCGGGCTGAACATCAAAGCCTGCTCGCACTGGCGGCCGCCGACAGCACCGAGCAGCAGGTCACGGTGCGGGCCGCCGCGAAAGTGGTTGCCGCGCTGCCGGTCAACCGCCCGGAGGGGCTCGCCGAGATCGAGGATCTGCACATCTGGACCGCCGAGTCGGTGCAAGCGGACCGGCTGGACTTCCGGCCCAAACACAAGCTGGCGGTGCTGGTCGTCCAGGCGATGCCGCTGGTCGAGCCGGTCCAGCCGACCCGTACCCCCGACTATGCGGGATGCACCAGTTGGGTGCCGCTGCCGGTCGAGCCTGCGCTGGCGGCGCCGGTGCACGACGACGGGACGCTAGCCGGGATCGGGGCCCGGGTCCGGCGCGCGGTCGGATGAGTCTGCCTGCACCGGCAACAACAGCCGGGATTCCCCGAAGTGCACCGAGTGCGTCGCCGGGCGGATCTGGCGCCCGGTCAGCACCGGCTCGTCAGTACCGAGGTTGCGCGCGTAACGCGGAAACCAGCTGCCGGTGATCAGCACCCGGATCCGGGAACCGGCCTCGAAGCGGTGCGCGATCGCGTCGAGTTCGATGGTGACCCGTCGGGTGCCGGGCTCGTCGGTGGCCAGGCGCCGGTAGCCGTCGCTGACATTCTGGGACCTGCCCTTGGCGTTGACCTTGCTGACCCGCACGAACAGGTCGACGTTGGGGTTGTCGGCGCTGTGCTCCAGTTCGATGACGGGTTGGCCGTAGACGTGCAGGTCGTGGGGGAGCGCGGCGCCGGTGAAGCTCAGCACGTCGTCGCGCGTCGCCAGATGGGTGTCGTCGCGGTAGCCGCCCTTCGGTGACAGCAGTGGACCACCGGTGGTGGGGGTCGGGTCGGCCGGGTCGTAGTGGAAATTCGCCGGTCGCGTCTTGGTGGTCGGCGGAGTGTCGCCCAGGTGTCCATAGGGCTGCAGGTACAGCGCGTGTTCGCTGGTGGCCGGTGGCCAGTCGGGCAGGTGACGCCACCCCACGCCGGCCTCGTAGATGTGCACCGGGCTGGGACGGTCCAGGGCCGGCGCGCCGCCCAGATAGGTGTCCAGCCAGTCCAGGGTTTCGCGCGCGCAGGTCGGCAGCCCCTGGACCAGCATCTGGGTGTGGGTCCACGGCCCGACGGTCAGCGCGACGTTCACCCCGCGGTCGCGCAGGTGCCGGTACTGCTGCAGGGTCTGGCGCAGGAAGATGTCCTGCCACCCGCTCAGCAGCAGCACCGGTACTTCGACGCGGTCCAGTGCGTCAGGGAAGCGCAGCCGGTCCCAGAACGGGTCGTGCGCGTCGGTGTGTTCGACCCAGGATTCGAACCACGGCGCGCCGGCGCCGAGCAGGGTCCGCGCGGCCGGCCCCAGCGGCACCTCGCGGACCGTGCGGGCCACTTTGCGCGGTGCCCGCAGCTGGCGAAGGCCGGTCCGGAGGCGTCCCGGATCCTCCTGGCGGGCGACCAGATCACTCCAGCCCAGGAAGTCGTTGACGGCGAATGTGCCGGTGCCCCACACCGAGTCGCGGAAGTCGTGCGGCCCCACCGTGATCACCGCCGCGGCCAGCTCCGGCGGCGGGTCCTGCAACAGCGCCCACTGGGTGAAGCCGAGGTAGGACAGGCCCACGGTGGCGAAGCGGCCGGTGAACCACGGCTGTTGACGCAGCCATTGCACCGTGTCCTGGCCGTCGGCGGCTTCGTGGACCATCGGCTCGAAGTCACCGGTGGAGCCGAAGGTTCCCCGCACGCTCTGCAACACGACGTGGTAGCCGCGGGCAGCGTACAACCGGGCGAAGGCAAGGGAGAACGGGAACTTACGTCCGTACGGGCCGCGGGCCAGCAGGGTGCCGGCCGGCTTGGCCGTTGCGGGCGCGTAGTGGTCGCCCACCAGTTCGACGCCGTCGCGCATCGGGATGCTCACCCGGGTGACGGTGTAGCGGGTCCTTGCCCGGGGCAGCCGCAGAGCCAGGCCGAGTGCGCCCAAAGCCGCTCGGCCGCCGGCTCCGGTGGCGCGGGTGCGTAGCTTCGGCTCGTCGTGCGGGATCGATGTGGTGCTCACGTGCCAAGCCTAGGGAAGGCCGGGCGCGCACCGCGCAACCCGGGACTAGAACTTGTACATCGGCGCGAGTTCGTTGGCGCGCTGCAGGTTGGTCGACGGGCAGTCGACGTCGGGCTCGGAGTAGACCGTGGAGTAGAACAGCGACTGCTGGATCACCCCGTAGCTGGTCTTGAACGTCACCATGCACGAGATGTACCAAAAGCTGTTGTGGTAGGTGGGTTTGAGCACCCAGTACTGCGCGGCGCGGTGACCCTGGATCGTGGTTTCGATGGCGTCCGGCGGCAGGGTCTGGGCGTAGGTGCGCCAGACGATCGGCTCCACGGCCAGCTGGTAGTTGCCCGCGTCGAACTGGCAGCGCAACCCTTCCTGCGGTTCGGGCGGGGTGAACGCCAGGCCCAGCCGCTGCACCGCCTCCAGCGGGATGTCGGTGCACGGGTCGAACGGGCTCGGATCGGTGGTGGCCACGATCGGGCTCTTCATCGTGGTTTCCATCGGCGCGGCGGTGGACCGCAGTTCGACTTTGCCACGATGGGTCGGCGGGGGGCCGTCCTGCCAGCCGGCCACCCCCACCGTGACCGCTGTGACCAGCGCACCGAACGCTGCAGCCAGACGCATTTTGGCGAACACGACACCCCCTGCTCTCGGCAGCACCCTTGCCGGGAGTGTACAAGTAGCCTCTGCGCGGTCACAGGGAAACGAGCACACCGACCGCGGGTCGCTAGGCTGGTTAATCGTGGCAGGACACGAATCGACCGGACAGCCGACGCTGTGGGCTGTCTCGGACCTGCACACCGGGCATCTGGGCAACAAGCCGGTCACCGAGTCGCTGCATCCGTCGTCGCCGGATGACTGGCTGATCGTCTGTGGCGACGTCGCCGAACGCACCGACGAAATCCGCTGGGCGCTGGACTTGCTGCGCCGCCGCTTCGCGAAGGTCATCTGGGTGCCCGGCAACCACGAGTTGTGGACCACCAACCGCGATCCGATGCAGATCTTCGGGCGCGACCGCTACGACTACCTGGTCAATATGTGCGACGAGATGGGTGTCGTCACCCCCGAGCACCCCTTCCCGGTCTGGACCGAGCGGGGCGGCCCGGCCACCATCGTGCCGATGTTCCTGCTCTACGACTACAGCTTCCTGCCGGCCGGAGCCGCCACCAAAGCCGAGGGCATGGCCATCGCCAAAGAGCGCAACGTGGTGTGCACCGACGAATTCCTGCTGTCGTCCGAGCCGTACGCCACCCGCGACGCGTGGTGTCGCGACCGGGTCGCCAAGACCCGGGCCCGCCTCGAACAGCTGGACTGGATGCAGCCGACCGTGCTGGTGAACCATTTCCCGCTGGTGCGCAACCCCTGCGACGCGCTGTTCTACCCGGAGTTCTCGCTGTGGTGCGGCACCACCAAGACTGCGGACTGGCACACCCGCTACAACGCGGTGTGTTCGGTGTACGGGCACCTGCACATTCCGCGGACGACCTGGTATGACGATGTGCGCTTCGAAGAGGTGTCGGTCGGCTACCCGCGGGAGTGGCGGCGCCGCAAGCCCTACAGCTGGCTGCGTCAGGTGCTGCCGGACCCGCAGTACGCGCCGGGGTACCTGAACGACTTCGGCGGCCACTTCGTCATCACTCCGGAAATGAAGGCGCAGGCCACCCAGTTCCGGGAAAAGTTGCGGCAACGGCAAAACCGGTGACGGCGCGCACACTGGTGTCGACGTTGTTGCCCGGCACCCTGGTCGACGACATGGGTTACGCCGAGTTGTATTCCGACCCGCCCGGGCTGGTGCCG
Source organism: Mycobacterium sp. NGS61 (assembly GCF_059812325.1). Lineage (NCBI taxonomy): Bacteria > Bacillati > Actinomycetota > Actinomycetes > Mycobacteriales > Mycobacteriaceae > Mycobacterium > Mycobacterium sp. NGS61. The sequence continues at coordinate 29,956 of NZ_JCALCL010000001.1, read as the reverse complement.
TTGCCCGAGGAGGAGCCGCTGATCGCCAAGTCGGTGGCCAAGCGGCGCAACGAATTCATCACCGTGCGGCACTGCGCGCGGATCGCGCTCGACGAACTCGGGGTAGCGCCGGTGCCAATCCTCAAGGGCGACAAGGGCGAACCCTGCTGGCCCGACGGTGTGGTCGGCAGCCTGACACACTGCACCGGATACCGCGGCGCCGTCGTCGGCCGCAGCGAGGCGGTGCGTTCGGTGGGCATCGACGCCGAACCCCACGACGTGCTGCCCAATGGTGTGCTGGACGCGATCAGCCTGCCCGCCGAACGCACCGAGCTGCCGCTGGCGCTGCCGTCCGCGCTGCACTGGGATCGAATCCTGTTCTGCGCCAAGGAGGCAACGTACAAGGCGTGGTTCCCGCTGACCAAGCGGTGGCTGGGGTTCGAAGACGCGCACATCACCTTCTCGGCGGACACCGAGTCCAGCGGGCGGTTCGTCTCCCGCATTTTGATCGACCCGGCCGCGCTGTCGGGCCCACCGCTGACGACGCTGGCCGGACGCTGGTCGGTGGCAAATGGCTTGGTGCTGACCGCGATCGTGTTATGAGCGAGGCCGGTCTGGCGATCGTCGACAAACCGGAAGGCATGACGAGCCACGACGTGGTGGGCCGGTGCCGGCGGATCTTCGGCACCCGCCGGGTGGGTCATGCCGGCACGCTGGATCCGATGGCCACCGGCGTGCTGGTGCTCGGAATCGAGCGGGCCACCAAAATTCTGGGCCTGTTGACCATGACCTCCAAGTCGTATGCCGCGACCATCCGGCTCGGGCAGACCACCTCCACTGAGGACGCCGAAGGTGAACTGCTGCAATCGGTTCCGGCTTCGCACCTCACCGATGAGACGATCGAGGCGGCGCTGGCCCCGCTGCGCGGTGACATCGAGCAGATACCGTCGGCGGTCAGCGCGATCAAGATCGGTGGCCGGCGGGCGTACCAATTGGCCCGCGCGGGGGAGGCGGTGCACCTGCAGGCCCGACCGGTGCGCATCGACCGCTTCGAGGTGCTGGCCACCCGACGCGGAGTGGACCTGCTGGATCTCGACGTTGAGGTGGACTGCTCGTCGGGCACCTACATCCGCGCGCTGGCCCGCGACCTGGGTGAGGCGCTGGGCGTCGGTGGTCATCTGACGTCGTTGCGGCGCACCCGCGTCGGCCGCTTCGACCTGAGCCAGGCCGTGTCGCTCGAGGAACTGGCCGAGCGGCCGCGGCTGAGTCTCAGCCTGGACCAGGCCTGCCTGCTGATGTTCCCGCGCCGCGACCTCACCGCCGAGGAGGCTGTGGCCACCAGCCACGGCCGCGCCCTGGCGCCGGCCGGAATCGACGGTGTCTACGCGGCCACCGACGCCGACGGGCGGGTAATTGCGCTGCTGCGCGACGAGGGTTCGCGGACCCGGTCCGCAGTGGTGCTCCGCCCGGCGACCCTGTGAGGCAGCCGGCCGTGCGCAGATGAGGAAGTACGGCGCCGAAAGCGCCGGTCAGCGGCTAAGCCACCACCCAGATCGCGCACGCGGCCGGACTGCCCAGATCCACCGTCGTCGCACCGTCCTCCGATTCGACCGCCACCGAGACCATCCCGGCGAACTCCCGGCGGGTCAGCACCCGCAGCCGTGAGTCCAGGTTGATCCCCACGCTGTCGAAATATCGCAGCATCTCCGGGTCGGCGTCGGAAATCCGGGCCACTGTGCCGGTGTCGCCGTCGCCGCACGCCCACAGTTGCCGAGCCGGCGGTGTCGGGACCTGCCCGTCGGTGGCCGGGATCGGATCGCCGTGCGGATCGCGCTGGGGGAAGCCCAGCTTGGCGTCGATGCGGGCCATCAACCGGTCCGACACCGCGTGCTCGAGTACCTCGGCCTCGTCGTGTACCTCGTCCCAGCCGTAGCCGAGCTCGTTGACCAGGAAGGTCTCCAGTAGCCGGTGCCGGCGCACCATGGCCAGCGCCGCGCGGCGGCCGGACTCGGTCAGCGTCACCGCGCCGTACTTCGCGTGGTCGACCAGGCCCTGCTCAGCGAGCTTTCGAATGGACTCCGAAGCCGTGCTGGCCGACACCCCGAGCTTCTCGGCGAGCAACTTGGTGCTCACCTTTTCCCGAGACCACTCTTGAGTTGTCCAGATGACTTTCAAATAGTCCTGGGCAACCGCGGTGAGTCCACCAGGCTCTTCGTCGGCCCTCACAAACACGAATCTTAGGCAATGCACGCCTAAACGGTTGTCCCGAGATTGCCGGGACGCTAAGCGGGACGATTAGGCTTGCGCTCGTGCAGCGGTGGCGTGGCCAGGACGAGATCCCCACAGACTGGGGCCGATGCGTGCTGACCATCGGAGTTTTCGACGGCGTGCATCGGGGACATGCGGAGTTGATTGCGCACGCGGTCAAGGCTTCCCGGGCGCGCGGGGTGCCCTCGGTGCTGATGACGTTCGACCCGCATCCGATGGAAGTCGTGCACCCCGGCAGTCACCCCGCCCAGCTGACCACGCTGACCCGCCGCGCCGAACTCGTCGAGGAACTGGGCATCGACGTCTTCCTGGTGATGCCGTTCACCACCGACTTCATGAAGCTCACCCCCGAGCGTTACGTGCACGAGTTGCTGGTGGAGAACCTGCACGTGGTGGAGGTCGTGGTCGGGGAGAACTTCACCTTCGGCAAGAAGGCGGCCGGCAACGTGGAGACGCTGCGCCGGGCCGGCGAGCGGTTCGGCTTCGCGGTGGAGTCGATGTCGCTGCTGTCCGAGCACCACAGCAACGAGACCGTGACGTTCTCGTCGACATACATCCGCTCCTGCGTGGACGCCGGGGACATGGCGGCGGCCACCGAAGCGCTGGGGCGTCCGCACCGCGTCGAGGGCGTGGTGGTGCGCGGATACGGGCGCGGGGTCGAGTTGGGATATCCCACCGCCAATGTGGCGCCGCCGATGCACTCGGCGATCCCGGCCGACGGCGTATATGCGGCGTGGTTCACCGTGCTCGGGCACGGACCGGCCACCGGCACCGTCGTCCCCGGTGAGCGCTACCAGGCAGCAGTGTCGGTCGGCACCAATCCGACCTTCTCCGGGCGTACCCGCACCGTCGAGGCATTCGTCCTGGACGCCAAGGCTGACCTGTACGGGCAGCATGTGGCATTGGATTTCGTCACCCGCATCCGCGGTCAGCAGAAATTCGATTCGGCCGAAGATCTGGTCGCCGAGATCGGCAATGACACCGACCGCACCCGCAAACTGCTGAGCTAGTGGCGGCCCGCCGCGCCCGGCTGCGCCGCGCCTGCGACCGCAGGATTGCATGGTGGCGGCCCGCCGCTGTTAAACTGCCCGACGGCATGCGCTGCGGTTCGCGGTGGCCGTGCCCGTTGACTCTGATCGCGGACCTATTGATGGAGATGTTTTCGTGGCGCTTACCGCCGAGCAGAAGAAAGAAATTCTGAATTCCTACGGTCTGCATGAGACCGACACCGGGTCGCCGGAGGCGCAGATCGCGCTGCTGACCAAGCGGATCGCGGATCTGACCGAACACCTGAAGGTGCACAAGCACGACCACCACTCGCGGCGCGGGTTGCTGCTGCTGGTGGGTCGGCGCAAGCGGCTGGTCAAGTACCTGACCCAGGTCGACGTGGAGCGTTACCGTTCGCTGATCGAACGGCTGGGTCTGCGCCGCTGATCCGTGGCGCCGTGCGCGCCGCGAGCACCGGGTTGGTCCTGGTCTCGATGGTGACGGCATCAGCGGGGTGTGCGGGGCAGGCCAGCGGGCCCGGTCTCGGCGACATCAAAGTGGGGGATTGTCTCAAGCTCGGCGGCACGGCCGACCGACCGCAGGCGGCCAGAGCTACGTGCGGCAGCCCCGAGTCCAACTTCAAAGTCGCCGCGCTGGCCACCGCAGGGGCGAAGTGCCCCGCCGACGTCGACTCGTCCTACACGACGCACAACGCGATCAGCGGCACCGACAACACTCTGTGTCTAGACATCGACTGGGTGATCGGCGGATGCATGAGTGTGGACCCGCACCACGTCGCGGACCCGTTCCGGGTCGACTGCAACGACGGCGCTGCACCGCACCGTCAGCGAGCTACGCAGATCCTCACCGATCTCGACCCTCCGGTCAGCGTGGACCAATGCGCCAGCGGCCTGGGTTACACCTATGCGCAGCGGCGCTTCGCTGTGTGCGTGGAAAATGTCACCGCCGGAGTGCCGAAATAGAAGTTGCGCCCTCGGGTCTGCGCCGATCCGGGGAGTTAGCCAGTGTAGAGTGAGGGCGTTCTGGGCCGGTTCGGCCCGAGCAACCTGGTGCGGCTCACGCATATCCGCGGGCGCCGTTCCAGCGAGTCACTGCAAGTTCGAGGGACCCGGCCTGAATCGGGCGGTCTTCGGTAGTGGCTGCCGGGCTCCCCGGATCTGGGACAGGTCGGCCGCTTCGATCGATGGCCGTAGCCGCATCCGGGCTCGTGACCGCCCTCTGGATTCCGCGTGACGACGCGAAACAGCTGAATAACCAGAGAGGCCGCACTGACGTATGTCTGCGACTGAAATTGAAGAAGGCGTGTTCGAATCCACCGCCACCATCGACAACGGGAGCTTCGGCACCCGCACCGTGCGTTTCGAGACCGGCAGGTTGGCCCTGCAGGCCGCCGGCGCCGTCGTCGCCTACCTCGACGACGAGAACATGCTGCTGTCGGCGACCACCGCCAGCAAGAACCCCAAAGAGCACTTTGACTTCTTCCCGTTGACGGTCGACGTCGAAGAGCGCATGTACGCTGCGGGCCGCATTCCCGGCTCGTTCTTCCGGCGTGAGGGCCGGCCGTCCACCGACGCGATCCTGACCTGCCGGCTCATCGACCGGCCGCTGCGCCCGTCGTTCATCGACGGGCTGCGCAACGAGATCCAGGTGGTGGTGACCATCCTGAGCCTGGACCCCAACGACCTGTACGACGTGGTGGCGATCAACGCCGCGTCAGCCTCCACCCAGCTCAGCGGGCTGCCGTTCTCCGGCCCCATCGGCGGCGTGCGGGTGGCGCTCATCGACGGCCAGTGGGTGGCCTTCCCGACCGTCGAGCTACTCGAGCGGGCGGTGTTCGACATGGTGGTCGCCGGTCGCATAGTCGGCGAAGCTGACGACAAAGACGTGGCGATCATGATGGTGGAAGCCGAGGCCACCGAGAAGGTCATCGAGCTCGTCGAAGGCGGCGCGCAGGCGCCGACCGAGACGATCGTGGCCGAAGGTCTGGAAGCGGCCAAGCCGTTCATCGCCGCGCTGTGCACCGCGCAGCAGGAACTCGCCGACGCGGCCGCGAAGCCGACCAGCGAGTACCCGACGTTCCCCGCTTACGAGGAGGACGTGTACTACTCGGTGTCCTCGGTGGCCACCGACGAGCTGGCCAAGGCGCTGACCATCGGCGGCAAGGCCGAGCGCGACGCCCGCACCGACGAGCTCAAGGCCGAGGTCCTCGAGCGGCTGGCCGGCACCTACGAAGGCCGGGAAAAAGAGGTCAGCGCCGCGTTCCGGTCGCTGACCAAGAAGCTGGTCCGCCAGCGCATCCTGACCGACCACTTCCGCATCGACGGCCGCGGCGTCACCGACATCCGCGCGCTGTCCGCCGAGGTCGCAGTGGTGCCGCGGGCACACGGCAGTGCGCTGTTCGAGCGGGGCGAGACCCAGATCCTCGGCGTGACCACCCTGGACATGGTCAAGATGGCCCAGCAGATCGACTCGCTGGGACCCGAGACATCCAAGCGGTACATGCACCACTACAACTTCCCGCCGTTCTCCACCGGCGAGACCGGCCGGGTCGGGTCGCCCAAGCGGCGCGAGATCGGGCACGGCGCGCTGGCTGAGCGGGCGCTGATCCCGGTGCTGCCCAGTGTCGAAGAGTTCCCGTACGCGATCCGTCAGGTGTCCGAAGCGCTCGGCTCCAACGGGTCGACCTCGATGGGGTCGGTGTGCGCGTCGACGCTGGCGCTGCTCAACGCCGGTGTGCCGCTGAAGGCGCCGGTGGCCGGCATCGCGATGGGCCTGGTCTCCGACGACGTCGACGGCGAACGTCGCTTCGTGACGCTGACCGACATCCTGGGCGCCGAGGACGCATTCGGCGACATGGACTTCAAGTGCGCCGGCACCAAGGACTTCGTCACCGCACTGCAGCTGGACACCAAGCTGGACGGGATCCCGTCCCAGGTGCTCGCCGGCGCCTTGGCCCAGGCCAAAGACGCCCGCGTGACGATCCTCGAGGTCATGGCCGAAGCCATCGACCGGCCCGACGAGATGAGCCCGTACGCCCCCCGGGTCACCACCATCAAGGTGCCGGTAGACAAGATCGGCGAGGTCATCGGGCCCAAAGGCAAGGTCATCAACGCGATCACCGAGGAGACCGGCGCGCAGATCTCCATCGAGGACGACGGCACCGTGTTCGTCGGCGCCACCGACGGCCCGTCGGCGCAGGCCGCGATCGACCGAATCAACGCGATCGCCAACCCGCAGCTGCCGACCGTGGGCGAGCGGTTCCTCGGAACCGTGGTCAAGACCACCGATTTCGGTGCGTTCGTGTCGTTGCTGCCCGGTCGTGACGGCCTGGTGCACATCTCCAAGCTGGGCCGGGGCAAGCGCATCGCGAAAGTCGAGGACGTGGTCAACGTCGGAGACAAGCTGCGGGTGGAGATCGCCGACATCGACAAGCGGGGCAAGATCTCGCTGGTCCTGGTCGCTGAGGACGGCGCGGCCGCGGCACCCGCTGACGCTGCGCCGGCGGATGCCGCGCCGGTCAGCAGCTGACGCTGCGGGTGGCACGAAACGCTGAACGGTCGCCGGGGGTGCGTCGTAGCACCTTGCCGGGCGGGCTGCGGGTGGTCACCGAGTATCTACCCGCGGTCCGGTCCGCCTCCGTCGGCGTCTGGGTCGGGGTCGGCTCGCGCGACGAGGGCGCCACGGTGGCCGGGGCCGCGCACTTCCTGGAGCATCTACTGTTCAAGTCCACCCCGACCCGCACCGCGGTGGACATCGCGCAGGCGATGGATGCCGTCGGCGGTGAGCTCAACGCCTTCACCTCCAAAGAGCACACCTGCTATTACGCCCATGTGCTGGACACCGACCTGACGCTGGCGGTCGACCTGGTCGCCGACGTGGTACTCAACGGCCGGTGCGCCGCCGACGACGTCGAACTGGAACGCGACGTCGTGCTCGAGGAGATCGCGATGCGCGACGACGACCCCGAGGACGCGCTGGCCGACATGTTCATGACGGCATTGTTCGGTGACCATCCGGTGGGCCGTCCGGTGATCGGCAGCGCGCAATCGGTGTCGGCGATGACCCGGTCGCAGTTGCACTCGTTCCATCTGCGGCGTTACACCCCGGAGCGGATGGTGATCGCGGTGGCCGGCAACGTCGACCACGCCGAGGTAGTCGGCTTGGCGCGCCGGCACTTCGGGCCACGGCTGGTGCGCGGCCGGGGGCCGGTGGCGCCGCGCCGGGGTGCCGGCCGGGTGAGCGGCCGGCCCGGCCTGGTGCTGGGCAGCCGCGACGCCGAACAGACCCACGTCTCGCTGGGTGTGCGCACGCCGGGCCGGGGGTGGGAGCACCGCTGGGCGCTGTCGGTGTTGCACACCGCGCTGGGCGGCGGGCTGAGCTCGCGGTTGTTCCAGGAGGTGCGCGAGGCCCGCGGGCTGGCCTACTCGGTCTATTCCGCGCTGGACCTGTTCGCCGACAGCGGGGCGCTGTCGGTGTATGCGGCCTGCCTGCCGGAACGGTTCGCCGATGTCATGAAGGTCACTACCGCGGTGCTGGAATCTGTTGCGCGGGATGGGATCACCGAGGCGGAGTGCCGGATCGCCAAGGGTTCCATGCGCGGTGGACTGGTCCTGGGGCTGGAGGATTCGGGCTCGCGGATGAGTCGCATCGGCCGCAGCGAACTGAATTACGGCGCGCACCGCAATATTGCGCACACGCTGCGGCAAATCGACAAAGTCACCGTTGACGAAGTCAACGAGGTGGCGCGGCGGCTGCTGAACAAACCGTTCGGAGCGGCTGTGCTCGGCCCGCATAAGTCGAAACGATCGCTGCCGCAACAACTTCGAGCGGTGGTAGGTTAGCCCGATGGTACTGGGTTTCTGGGACATCGCAGCGCCCATCGTGGGTGCGCCGATGGCGGGTGGCCCGGGAACGCCGGCGCTGGCGGCGGCGGTGTCCAATGCGGGCGGCCTCGGCATGGTCGCCGGTGGCTACCTCAGTGCGGACCAGTTCGCCGCGGACATCTCCGCAGCGCGCGCCGCGACCACCGGTCCGATCGGGGCCAACCTGTTCGTGCCCCAACCGAGCGTCGCCGACTGGGCGGCGCTGGAGTACTACGCCGAAGATCTCGAAGAGGTCGCCGACCACTACCGCGTGGACGTGGGTCGGCCCGTGCACGGCGACGACGACGACTGGGACCGCAAACTCGAAGTGATCGCCGACGTGCGCCCGGAGCTGGTGTCGTTCACCTTCGGCGCTCCGCCACCGGACGTGATCCGCCGGTTCAGTGCGCTGGGACTGCTGGTGTCGGTCACGGTGACCTCGGTGTACGAGGCGGGGGTAGCCGTTGCCGCCGGCGCGGACAACCTGGTGGTCCAGGGGCCCGCCGCGGGCGGGCACCGCGGCACGTTCGCGCCGGACATGGAACCCGGTTCCGAGTCGCTGCACCAGCTGTTGGAGCAGATCGGCGCCGCGCACGAGGTGCCGTTGATCGCCGCGGGTGGGTTGGGCACCGTGGAAGACATCGCCGCGGCGTTGCGCCGGGGCGCGGTGGCCGCTCAGGTCGGCACCGCGCTGCTGCTGGCCGACGAAGCCGGCACCCATCCCGCTTACCGTGTCGCACTGAAGAATCCGTTGTTCGACGCCACCGTCGTCACCCGCGCGTTCTCCGGTCGCTACGCCCGGGGGTTGGCCAACAACTTCACCCGGTTGCTCGATCACGTGGCGCCGCTGGGCTATCCCGAGGTCAATCAGATGACCAAGCCGATCCGCGCGGCGGCGATCCAGGAAGAGGATCCGCACGGCACCAACCTGTGGGCGGGGGAGGCCTACCGGGAAGTGCAGCCCGGCCCGGCCGGCGACATCGTCACCGCGCTGGCGCCCTACGTGCGCTGATCGTCGCGGGCCAGCAAACCGGAGGGGTCGGTGTAGGGCAGGTCCAGGTCGTCGGCCACATGGTCGGCCAGCAGGGCGCCCGCGTGCGTCGAAAGCCCTTTGGCGAGCGCCGGATCCGAGCGGCACGCCGCATGCCAGCCCAGGTCGGCAATCTTGAGCACGTAGGGCATCGTCGCGTTCGTCAACGCATAGGTCGACGTCTTGGGCACCGCGCTGGGCATGTTGGCCACGCAGTAGAACAGCGTCTCGTGCACGGCGAATGTCGGCTCGTCGTGGGTCGTGGGCCGCGAATCCTCGAAGCAACCACCCTGGTCGATCGAGATGTCGACCAGCACCGCTCCCGGCTTCATCTGCGCCACAAGCGAATTGGGGATCAAGCTGGGCGCCTTCGCGCCGGGCACCAGCACTGCGCCGATCACCAGGTCGGCACGTTTGACCGCCCCCACCAACTCGTAGGTCGATGAGTAGCGGGTGCCGATGCGGCCGGCGAACTCCGCATCAAGCAGCCGAAGCTTGCCCAGACTGACGTCCAGGACCATGACCGACGCGCCCATACCGCAGGCGACCCGGGCGGCGTTGTACCCAGCGGTGCCGCCGCCGATCACCACGATGTCTGCCGGCTTCACTCCCGGCACCCCGCCCATCAACGCGCCGCGGCCGCCCTGCGTCCGCATCAGGTGGTAGGCGCCGACCTGCGCCGAAAGCCGGCCCGCGACCTCACTCATCGGGGCCAGCAACGGCAGGGCGCCGTCGGCGGTCTGCACGGTCTCGTAGGCGATCGACGTCGTGCCGGCCTTCAACAACGCGTCGGTGCACGAGCGCGATGCGGCCAGGTGCAGGTAGGTGAAAAGGGTCTGATCCGCGCGCAGGTGACCGTACTCGGCCGGCAACGGTTCCTTGACCTTGAGCACCAGGTCCGCTTCGGCCCACACCTGCGCGGCGGTGTCGGCGAGTTGTGCACCCGCCGCCGTGAATTTCTCGTCGGAGATCGCCGAACCTTCCCCGGCGCCGGTCTGGACCAGGACCTCGTGGCCGCGCTGGGTCAACGCCGCGACCCCGGCCGGGGTGATAGCCACCCGGAATTCGTTGTTCTTGGTCTCGGTCGGAACTCCGACTCGCATGATCGCCTCCTGCCGAGCCTGGTGTGGGTACTTCATTGTTCCCGACAACGCCGGCGGACGCCGACCGGGCGCTGGTTAAGATCAGCGGATGACTGCCCCCTCCGCGACCGCCACCGTGCAGATCAACGCCACCCCGGACGAGGTGTACGGCCTGCTCACCGACCTGTCGACGCTGGCCGCGCTGGCCGAGGAAACGGTCGAGATGGAGTTGCGCAAGGGCGACGGGATCAGCAAGGGCGCGGTGTTCGTCGGGCACAACGAGAACAGCGGCAAGCGCTGGGCCACCAAGTGCACCGTCACCGACGCCGAGCCCGGACACCTGTTCGCCTTCGACGTGCGGCACACGGTCATTCCCATCGCCCGCTGGCAGTACGAGCTGGTCCCGACCGGCGGCGGGTGCCGTGTGACGGAAAGTACCTGGGACCGGCGGCCGGGCTGGTTCCGCAAGATCGCCGGCCTCGCCACCGGGGTATCCGACCGGGCCGCGGAGAACACCAAAAACATCGAGTTGACGCTGCAGCGGCTCAAGCAGCGGGCCGAAAAAAGGTAGTACCGCGGGTATCGCATACTGTGCTCTCGTGGCTAGACTGATCCGGGAAAAGCCGAGGCGAGGGGGCCTTGATGAGCACAGTCGACGACAGGGCAGTGGGTCCGCACTCGACGGATTCGACCGCCGCCGACCACGAACGACTGGTCCTCGAAGCACGCAACGTCGAGTTCGACTGGACGGAGCTGCCGTTTCACTACGTGCCCAATGAGCCGATGGCCACCCATGTGCTCAATGTCCTGCACCTGCTGCTGCCGGCCGGGGAAGAGTTCTTCGTCGAGGTCTTCAAGAAGACCTTGCCGCTGATCCGCGACGACCAACTGCGGCTGGACATCCAGGGATTCATCGGCCAGGAGGCCATGCACTCCCAGGCGCACTCCGGCGTGCTCGCCCATTTCGACGCCCAGGGCATCGACCTCACACCGTTCACCAACCAGATCCGCTGGCTGTTCCAGCGGCTGCTCGGCGAACGGTCCTACCGGAGCGAACGGCGGCGGCATTCCTGGCTGCTCGAGCAGGTGGCGATGATCGCCGCGGTGGAGCACTACACCGCCGTCCTGGGCGAGTGGGTGCTCGATTCGCCTGCACTCGACGCCGCCGGCGCCGATCCGGTGATGTTGGACATGCTGCGCTGGCACGGTGCCGAGGAAGTCGAGCACAAAGCCGTGGCTTTCGACACCATGAAGCACCTGCGGTCCGGGTACTGGCGGCAGGTACGCGCCCAGCTGGTGGTCGCGCCGGTGTTGCTGCTGTTGTGGATCCGCGGCGTGCGGTTCATGTTCTCAGTCGACCCGTGCGTGCCACCGGGCACCCGGGCGCGCTGGCGGGACTACCTGAAGGCCGCGCGTCGCGGACTGGTGCCGGGACCGCTACCGCTGATCCGGGCGGTCGGCTCGTACTACCGTCCGGGCTTCCATCCGTCGGAACTGGGCGGGCTGGAGCGTGCCGTCGAATATCTTGCGGTGTCGCCGGCGGCCCGCGCCTCGCACTGACCGATGAGCATTGTCGCCGCGTCCGACGGGGTCCCCCTGGCGGTTCACCGGTACAGCGAATTCGACCCGGGACGCCCGTCCGTGCTGGCCGTGCACGGTTATCCCGACAACCACCGGATCTGGGACGGCGTGGCCGAAAAGCTGGTGCCGCGGTACAACGTCGCTGCCTACGATGTGCGTGGTGCCGGCGAATCAGGTTGTCCGGCAAGCAGATCCGGGTACGCGCTGGAACAGTTGGTGACCGACCTGGACTCGGTGATCGACAGCCTCGGTGTCGGGCAGGTGCACCTGCTCGCGCACGACTGGGGATCGGTTCAGGGTTGGGCCGCGGTCAGCGACCGGCGTCTGGCACGCAAGATCGCCTCGTTCACCTCGATATCGGGGCCGCACCTACCGGCTGCCGGCCGGTTTCTCAGATCGGTGCGCACACCGCGGTCCGCCGCCGAGGTTGCCGGGCAGGTGATGTCCTCGGGGTACCTGGGACTGCTGCTGTGCCCGCGGGTACCGGAGTTGGCGTTCCGTTCCGGGCTCGGCGTGAAAGTCGTTGAGGCTGCGGAGCGTATCGGCCAGACGAGCACCCTGAGCCGGCGCGTCCGCCCGCCGCGTGCGATCGGCGACTACGTCAACGGGCTGAGTCTCTACCGGGAGAACCTGCCCGGACCGCTGGTGTCGCCGGGCGACGGACTGCCGGAAATCGAGGTCGCCGTCCAGGTGCTGGTACCGGGAAAGGACGTTTTCATCAAGCCGCCCCTGCAGCGGTACATCGGTGCGATTCCGCAGGGCGGCAGGGTGATTCCGATTCAAGGCGGCCACTGGGTGGTCACCTCGCGGCCCGATGTCGTGGCCCGACTGACGGGCGAGTGGATCGACCAGGCGGTGGAGGGTGACTCGCCGCGCGGCGCCTCAGTGGTCCGCGGCGGCCCGCGGGAGGTGCGCGGCAAACTGGCATTGGTCACCGGGGCGGGCGCGGGCCTCGGCCGGGCCGCTGCGGTGGAGTTGGCGCGCCACGGTGCCCGCGCGGTGGTGATCGTCGATCCAGACCTGGCCGCTGCCAATGAGACTGCAGACGCCGTCCGCGCGGCGTGTGCTGCGGTTGCGGTACACCGGGTCGACAGCACCGACGACGACGCGATCAACGACCTCGCCGCACGAGTGCGCGACGAGCACGGGGTGATCGACATCCTGGTGAATAACGCCGAAATCGGCAGGGCGGGCTGGTGGGGAACCAGCCGGGCGTTCGGTGCCCAGATGGTTGAACGCGGCGAGGGCGGCACGATCATCAATGTCGCCGCGGACGCGGCATACCTGCCCTCGACATCCATCAGCCCCAGCACCACCACGGCTGCGGTGCTGAACGACAGCAAATCCCTGCGCGCCGAATTCGCTGAGGAGGGCATCACCGTCACAGTCGTCCGCCTGGGCACCGCCAGCGCCGACATTGCCAAGAGCGCCAAGGCAATTGTCAAGGCCGTCCGGACCGGTGCGCCGGTGGTGCCCGTCGCCGCCGAGTCCAGACTCGGTCACGCGATGCGCCGCATCAGCGTCAGAACGCAGAAATAGGACTATGACAATGCCGGGGAGTATTTGGACGAGCAGACCCGCCGACCTGTACGGTCGCCGGGACCGGGACCGCTTCCTGACGGTGTTGTGGGGACTGCGCACCGTGATGGGCGGGTTGTCGGCGACCTCGCGGTGGACGCCGTCGCGGGTGTTGCCGGTGCGCCGGACGCACCGTGCGACGGTGACTGGACGCGAACTCGTGGCGCCGGACGTGGTGGCCCTGACGCTGGCTGACCCGGACGGGGGACTGTTGCCGTCCTGGACGCCGGGTGGACATGTCGACGTTCAGCTGCCCTCGGGGCGGCGTCGGCAATATTCGCTGTGCGGTCCGCCCGGGCGGCGTACGGACTACCGCATCGCGGTGCGCCGCATCGAGGACGGTGGCGGCGGTTCGATCGAGATGCACGACGCCTTCGATGTCGGTGACACGCTGGTGTTCGAAGGACCTCGCAACGCGTTCTATCTCGGTGCGTCCGAGCGCGATGTGCTGTTCGTGATCGGCGGCATCGGCGTCACGCCTATCCTGCCGATGATGCGGGTCGCGCAGCAACGCGGAATCGATTGGCGCGCAATCTATACCGGCCGTAGTCGGGAATACATGCCGTTGCTGGACGAGGTGGTGGCGGTGGCGCCGGAACGCGTGACGGTGTGGGCCGACGACGAGCGCGGCGGTTTCGCGCCGGTCGACGATCTGCTGGCCGGTGCCGGTCGGAGAACCGCGGTGTACGTCTGCGGACCGGCCGCCATGCTCGAGGCGGTCCGGGTGGCCCGCAACGAATATGCCGATGCACCACTGCATTACGAGCGGTTCAGTCCGCCGCCGATCGTCGACGGTGCTCCGTTCGAGCTCGAACTCGCCCGATCCGGGGACGTACTGAACATTCCGGCGAACCGTTCGGCGCTCGATGTCCTGCTCGACCACGATCCCACCACTGCCTATTCCTGTCAGCAGGGCTTCTGCGGCACCTGCAAAGTCAAAGTGCTTGCCGGAAAGGTAGATCGGCGCGGCCGCACCGCGGAAGGTGACGGCGAGATGCTCGTATGCGTGTCGCGGTCGCGGGGAGACCGGGTCGTCGTCGACGTCTAGAAGACCGACGTCTGCTCGAGGGTGTCGGCGAACTGCGTCAGATCGGCGGCGAACAGTGCGGGCTGTTCGAACGCTGCGAAGTGACCACCCCGGTCTTGGACCGCATAGTGCACCAGGTTGTAACGGGCAGCCGCCCAGGCCCGCGGTGTCTGCAGCAGTTCGCCGGGGTAGACGGCGTATCCGGTGGGCACGTCGACCCGGCCGGTCCACTCGTCCAGCGCGCCGGTGCCGGCCCGTCGCGATTCGCAGTAGAGGCGCGCCGCCGACGTCGCAGTGCCGGTCAGCCAGTACATCATCAGGTTGTCGATCAGCCGGTCGGTGCTGATCGGCATGCCGGCTGTGATGTCACACCACGCGTGGAACTTCTCGAGTATCCAACCCGCCAGGCCCACCGGTGAATCGTCCAACCCGAACCCCAGCGAATGTGGCCGCGTGGACTGCAATTCCAGGTAGGCGGTGCCATCCGTGGTGCGCTCCATACTGGCCGCAATCGCGGCGAGTTCGGATTCGGAGATGTCGGCCAACAGTTTCGGATCGTTCTGATCCGGCGGTGCGAACAACATGTTGGTGTGGATCGCTGCGACATGCGGCGGGTAGTGCTCACCGAGATAGCGGGTGACCAGCGCGCCCCAGTCCCCACCCTGGGCGACATAGCGTTCGTACCCGAGTTGGGCCATCACCTCGGCAACGGCGGCGGCGACGCGGGCGACGTCGACTCCCCGTTGCCGCGTCGGCCCGGAGAACCCGTACCCGGGCATCGACACGACAACGACGTGAAAACGCCGCCGCAGCAACGGTAGAGCGTCCAGAAACTCGACGATCGATCCCGGCCAGCCGTGCGTCACCACCAGCGGGATCGCATGCGGGTGTTCGGACTTCGCGTGCAGGAAGTGCACGCGCTGACCGGCCGCCTCGGTGATGAACGATCCCACCGCGTTGATCTCGGCTTCGGTGCGCCGCCAGTCGTAACGGTGCAGCCAATGCTCGATCACGTCCCTGAGGAATACCTGGTCGGTGCCGTAATCCCAATGAGCATCGGCGATTTCGGCCGGCCAGCGGGTGCGGGCCAGCCGGTGGCGCAGGTCGTCCAATTCGGAGTCGGGCACGTCGATGACATACGGCTGTATCGGGTTGCTTGTTCGGGGCGTAATCAGGGACGCGATCGCTGACGGGCTGGCGCTGGGCACAGACGTTTCGGCGCTGGTTTCGGGCGGTGCCGAGCGGTACAAGCGGTAGCCGACGTGTGGGACGGTCACGCCGGGCAGCAGCATCATCCCGTAGGTGCGGCCGTCGAGCTGGAAACCCTTCTTCTCGTAGAAGTCGCGGGCCAACCGGTTCTGGTCAGCACACCACAGAATCACGTCGTTGTCCGGGAAGGTCTGCGTCAGCTTGTCCAACACAAGTCCACCGACACCGTGCCGTTGGTGCTGTTCGGCGACATAGAGCGCGTCGAGCTGAATGTGCTCGGGACTGCTCAGGTCCGGGCCGAACAGCGCCATGCCGATCAGTTGGCCCCGCAGCTCCACGACCCACATCCGCCAGCCGCCACGCCGCAGAGTCACCGGATAGGTGATGTCCACCCAGATCTTGGGCGTGCTGAGCATGTCCAGTACGTGCGTCGCCACGATCCCGCGCCAGGACTGCCGCCACACCGGGTATTGCATGGCAGCGACCCTGGCGAATTCTTTCGGCCTTGCTTCGCGGATCCGGATGTCGCTGGATCTCACGCGCGCACCTCCGCCGTCGGATTTGGACATCGATTCCTCAGCTTAGAGATGCGCTACGGGTGCCCGATCCCGTCGCCTCGGCCCCGGGTGTAGACATCGGGTATCCCGTCGTGGTCGGCGTCCAGCTCTTCCTCCGCGCACAGTGTCCGATAGTGGCGGTTGCGCAACCTCAGCACTACCCCCGCGACGGTAGCTGCGATCAACGACCCGCTCAGGACACCGATCTTGACGAGTTCGTCGCGCTTGGAGCCGGCGCCGTAGGCGAGTTCTCCCATCAGTAACGACACCGTGAATCCGATCCCGGCCAGCAGCGCGAGGCCGAATACGTCGACCCACCGCAGCCCGGCATCGAGGGTGGCCCGGGTAGCTGCTGCTACCAGGCGAGCGGTGCCGAAGACGCCGAAGGTCTTGCCGATCACCAGCCCGGCGACGATGCCGATGGTGAGCGGGTCGGCGAGCGCGTCGAGAAATCCGTCGACCCCGCCGACCGTCACACCCGCGGCGAAGAACGCGAAGACAGGCACCGCGAAACCCGCAGACAACGGACGCAAGCGGTGCTCGAAATGTTCGGCCAGCCCCGGCCCGGCTTCGGGCCCGCCGGCATCGGTGCTGCGAACCACCGGGACGGTCAGACCCAGGAGGACGCCGGCGACGGTGGCGTGTACGCCGGATTCGTGGACGAGCGCCCAGGTCGCCAGCGCGAGTGGGATAAGCACCCACCAGGCACGCACCCGCCGCTGCACGCAGACGGCGAACAGCGCCAACGGCACCGCAGCGGTGACCAGGGCCCAGAAGCGGATCTGGTCGGTGTAGAAGACCGCGATCACGGTGATCGCCAACAAATCGTCCACGACGGCCAAGGTCAGCAGGAAGCTGCGCAGAGCCGACGGCAGGTGCGTTCCGATAACCGCCAGCACCGCGACAGCGAAAGCGATGTCGGTGGCTATCGGGATGGCCCACCCCCTCGTCACACCTGCGCCGACGTGGGCGGTGACGGCGACGAAAACCACAGCGGGCAAAACCATTCCGCCCACCGCCGCCACGATGGGCAACGCGGCACGCGCAGGGTCGCGCAGGTCTCCGGCAACGAATTCGCGCTTGAGCTCCAACCCCACGACAAAGAAGAAGATCGCGAGCAGTCCCTGGGACGCCCAGGTTCCGAGCGTCGCATTCAGATCAAGGCCGAGAACATCGGCGCCCAGTCGGTGATTCTTGAGCGAATCGTAGGCCGACGCCCAGGGGCTGTTGGCCAAGACCAACGCAATGGCGGACGCGACCAGCAGCAGCGCGCCACCCACCGTTTCCTTGCGGAGGATCGCTGAGATCCGCGATGCCTCGGACCAGGACCCGCGGGTGAGCAACAAGGTGGCACGCTTGAATGCACTTTCGGACACGGTGACCTCGATCCTTCGGCTGCGGCACGCGAACACGTTCACACCGCCGACCAGACTTCCCGGCACACCGCTTAGTGCTTTGCGGCAAATACTACGACAGGAAGCCCCGCCGCAAGGATGCGCCTACGGAGCCCTACCGACCGGTCAGAGCCCCGACAGGCGAACAGTAGGCTGCAGACCATGCGGGTAGGCGTACTGGGAGCTCGAGGCAAAGTCGGCGCGACGATGGTGCGGGCGGTCGAGGCGGCACCGGATCTGACCCTCTCGGCAGCGGTCGATGCGGAGGACGCGCTGAGCCTGTTGACCGACGGCAACACCGAGGTCGTCATTGACTTCACCCATCCCGACGTCGTGATGGGGAACCTGGAGTTCCTGATCGACAACGGAATTCACGCTGTCGTGGGTACCACCGGCTTCACTGCGGAGCGCATCGACCAGGTCGAGTCCTGGCTGGCCGCCAAGCCCGGGACCGCTGTGCTGATCGCGCCCAACTTTGCCATCGGGGCCGTGCTGTCCATGCACTTCGCCCAGCAGGCCGCACCGTTCTTCGATTCGGTCGAGGTCATCGAACTTCATCACCCGCACAAAGCCGACGCCCCGTCGGGCACGGCGACCCGCACCGCCAAGCTGATTGCCGCGGCCCGAAAAGATATGCCGCCCAACCCCGATGCCACCAGCACCAGCCTGCCCGGAGCGCGTGGCGCAGACGTCGACGGCGTGCCGGTTCATGCGGTGCGGCTGGCCGGGCTGGTCGCCCACCAGGAGGTGCTGTTCGGCACCGAGGGAGAGACGCTGACCATCCGCCACGACAGCCTCGATCGCACCTCCTTCGTGCCGGGTGTGCTGTTGGCGGTACGACGCATTCAGGAGACCCCCGGCCTGACCATAGGCATAGAGTCGCTGCTCAACCTGCAATGACGGACTCCGCCCGCACGGTACGAATTCAGCTGCTCATCACCTTCCTGTGCGTGGCGATGCTGGCGTACTTCGTCATGCTCGGCCGCGTCGCCGTGGTGATGATCCAGTCGGGTCGGCCGGCCGCCGTGGGTCTGGGACTCGCGGTGCTGGTACTGCCGTTCCTCGGGTTGTGGGCGATGGTCGCGACGCTCCGGGCCGGGTTTGCGCACCAGAAGCTGGCCCGCCAAATAGCCTACGAGGGAATGGAACTCGACGTCAGCACGTTGCCGCGACGAGCGTCCGGACGGATCCGGCGCGATGCCGCCGACGCACTGTTCGCCACCGTGCGCTCCGAGGTGGAAGACGACCCCGATGATTGGCGCCGCTGGTATCGCCTGGCGCGGGCGTACGACTACGCGGGCGACAGGCGTAGAGCTCGCGAGGCGATGAAGACCGCCGTGCAGCTGGAGGCGCGAGGATGAGCAAGAAGCTGTTGATCGTCCATCACACTCCGTCCCCGCACTGCCAGGAAATGCTCGAAGCAGTCGTCGCCGGCGCGACCGACCCCGAGATCGAGGGCGTCGAGGTCATCCGGCGCCCGGCGTTGACGGCGTCCCCGGTCGAGATGCTCGAAGCCGACGGCTACCTGTTGGGCACCCCGGCCAACCTCGGTTACATCTCGGGGGCTCTCAAGCACGCCTTCGACCAGAGCTATTACCAGCTCCTCGACTCCACCCGTGGCCGCCCTTTCGGGGTCTACCTGCACGGCAACGAAGGCACGGAGGGCGCCGAACGCGCCATCGAAGGCATCGCCGCCGGCCTGGGCTGGATGAAAGCCGCCGACCATGTGCTGGTATCGGGCAAGCCGACCAAGGCCGACCTCGAAGCGTGCTGGAACCTTGGGGCCACGGTCGCAGCAACACTCATGGAATAGCCTGCGCTGCAACAGAATCAAGCACAGCGTAGCTGTGAGGCTGAGAGTCGGCGTCGACACCGGAGGATGCCTCGGGCATGATGGCGGAATCCGCGATCGTCGACATTCAGGACCACCGAGAGCGAGGTCCGGGCATGCCCACCACTGCCCCCGTCATCGAAATCCCGCGCAGCCACAACCCATTCCCGCGAACGGGGGTGTCGGTGGATGCGCGCGGCGTCCCGCACTACGACGACCTCCCGGCCACCCTGTTGGACATGCTCGCCGAGCAGGTCGACGCCCACCCGGACAGCGAAGCCGTGATCGAACTCGGTTCGCAACGGTTGACCTATCGCCAGCTGTGGGACCGTGCGGCACGGGTAGCCGGCGGGCTGCGAGCGGGCGGTCTGAAACCAGGCGAGCGCGTCGCGGTGCGTTATCCCGCGGGGGTGAAGTGGGTGCTGGCGTTCTGGGGCACGGTGATGGCCGGAGGCGTTGCGGTGGCCGTCAATACGCGCTCTGCCCAGCCGGAGGTCGACTTCGTGTTGTCCGATGCCGGAGCCCATGTCGACCTTGCCGGGGACGCACCGTTGCCTGACGGCTCGCCCTATGTGACCGAACACCTCACCAGCACAGATGTCGCCGCGTTGTTCTACACCTCGGGCACCACCGGTCATCCCAAAGGGGTACCGACCACGCACGAGGCATTTATGACCAACACCGAGAATGCGGTCCGATGCCTGCAACAGCCCAGAGACATCGGTGCGGATCTGCGCACCTTGATTTCGGTGCCGCTGTTTCACGTAACAGGTTGCAACTCACAGCTTCTGGCCGCGACTCGGCTGGGTGGGGCGGCGGTGATCATGGCCGCTCTCAATCTCGAACAGCTGATGGACACCCTGACTGCCGAGCGGATATCGGTCCTGGTCACCGTCCCTGCCATCTACTCGCTGTTGTTGCGGTACAAAAGCTTTGGCGCAACGGATGTGTCCGGTGTGCGCTGGGCCGGTTACGGCGGCGCACCGATCGCGCCCGCGTTGGTGCAGGCGGTCAAGTCGGCGTTTCCAAAAGCCAGGGTGTTCAACGGATACGGCATGACCGAGAGTGCGTCGCTGATGACCGTCCTGCCCCACGAGGAGGCGATCGAGCACGCGGACTCGGTCGGTTATGCGGTTCCCTCGGTGGATCTGGGCCTGATCCCACTCGAGGACAAGCCGGGTGGTCTCGTCGGCGAGTTGGTGACGAGAGGCGCCAACATCACCGCCGGATACTGGAACCGCCCGGAGGCCACCGCCGCCACCGTCGTGGACGGCTGGCTGCACACCGGCGACGTGGTCCGAGTTGACGACGCCGGCCGCGTGCACATCGTCGACCGGCTCAAGGACATCGTCAATCGCGGTGGGGAGAACATCTCCAGCGTCGAGGTCGAGGCGGCGTTACTGGGAGCGCCCGGTGTCCTGGACGCCTGTGTGCTCGCGGTGCCCGACGAGGTCATGGGCGAGAAGGTCGGTGCCGTGCTGTGCGGAGAACAGGTGGATGTGGCCGCGGTCCTCGACCACTGCCGCAACTCGCTGGCCGACTTCAAAATACCGCAGTACGTCTGCGTCGTAACGACGCCGCTGCCCCGCAATGCAGGTGGCAAACTGCTCAAAGGTCGACTCCGCGAGCAGGTTCAGTGGGGACCGGCGTTGCGCTGACTCGCATGAAAAGACGGCGGGATGATACCCGTCACCAGGTAATTACGGCAACCGTTGTGTTCATTAGAATTTGCCATGAGTTAGGGCCGCAGTCCGGCGACGAGACTGTCGCTGACGGAAGATTGTTGCTGACGTAGATGCCTGGGGGAGTGTCGACGGCCGCGGCCTCGACCGGGATGGGACCTGCCTAGTGGATTTTGGAGCGCTGCCGCCGGAGGTCAACTCCGCCCGCATGTACTCCGGCGCGGGCGTTTCGCCCTTGCTCGCGGCCGCTGGCGCGTGGAACGGCATCGCTTCGGAGTTGAACGCGGCAGCATCCTCCTTCGATGCGGTCATCACCCGGTTGATCACCGACGAGTGGACGGGTACTGCGTCGCTGCTGATGGCGGCCGCAGTGCAGCCCCACGTGGCGTGGCTGTCCTACACCTCGGAATGCGCGGCCTTCGCCGCGACGCAGGCGATGGCCTCCGCGGCGGCCTTCGAGCAGGCATATGCCATGACGGTGCCACCCGCCGAGGTGGCCGCAAACCGCGCGCTGCTTGCCCGACTGGTAGCGACCGACACCTTCGGGCACAACGTGGCGGCCATTGCCGCCACCGAGGCTCGCTACTGCGAAATGTGGGCCCAGGACGCTTCGGCGATGTACAGCTACGCCGCTAGCTCGGCCGCGGCGGCCAAACTGAATCCCCTCACCGACCCGGCGCCCGTCGCCGATGCGGCCGGGGCCGCTAACCAGGCCGCCGCCGTTGCGCAGTCCGCCGCGGTGGGGCAGGCCGCCGCCACCGGTCCGGCGGAGCTCCGTGGCCTGATCGCCAGCGGTCCGGAGGCGGTCACCGGTCTCGCGGCCCCCGGCGCGGCAGAGGCTTCGAACTGGATGGAGCTGCTGGTCGCATTCGATCGCGCCGACCTCTGGTGGGTCGAATCGCTCAACCATCAGCGAGCGACCTACTGGGACTACGGTGTCGGCTGGCCGATGGGCGGCGACGAGGAGGAAGAGATCGAAACCATTGCCGGCGCGGCCGATTCGGGTATCCGGCCCGCGCCGTTGACGCGCTCCATGAACGCGGGCGCGCCGCCGGTGGCTCACCTGGGCAAAGCCCTGCTCGTCGGCGAATTGTCGGTGCCGGCGAACTGGCCGGTCGCCGCGCCGGTGACCACCGAGCGCCCGGCCGTGGAAGCCACCGGCTGGACGGTTGGCGACAAGGATGAAGAGCCGTCGGTAGCTCCCGGCATGGTGGCAGTCGCGCACGGATCCGGCCGCGGGTCAGTGCCGCGGTACGGCGTCAAGCCGATCGTGATGCCCACCCAGGGTGTCTTCTGAGCGGTCCGTAGGCTTGGCCCATGCGGCCACCACCGCGCGATGACCACACGACGCTGCTCATCGCCAACCGCGGCGAAATCGCCCTGCGCATCGTGCGCACCGCAATCGAATTAGGTATCCGGACGGTGGCAATTTATGCCGCCGACGACGCCGACAGTCCACACGTGCACGCCGCCGACGAAGCAATCGCTTTGCCCGGCAACGGGGTATCCGCCTACCTGGACGGGGAGTCGATCCTCGCCGCGGCAGCACGCTGTGGTGCGCGACTGATTCATCCCGGTTACGGATTCCTCAGCGAGAGCGCAGATTTCGCCCGCGCCTGCGCGTCCGCGGGGCGCACGTTCGTCGGGCCCGCCCCCGAGGTGCTGGACCTGGTCGGCAACAAGTCATCGGCACGCGCCGCCGCAACCGATGCCGGCGTGCCGGTGCTTCCGGCTACCGACGGGCCGAGCAGCATCCAGGACGTCCGCGAATTCTTCGCGGCCCAGGACGGCGACATCATGATCAAGGCGCTGGCCGGAGGCGGTGGCCGCGGCATGCGCAAGGTACACAGCGTCGATGAGATCGACGCTGCCTTTCGGCAATGCGCCGCGGAGGCGCAGCTGGGCTTCGCCGATTCGAGCTTGTTCGCCGAGGCGGTGCTGCCCACCGCACGGCACATCGAAGTGCAGATCGTTGCCGCGCCGATGGGTCACCAGACGCGTGCGCTGGCCCTGGGTGACCGGGATTGCAGCATCCAGCGGCGCTTTCAGAAGCTCATCGAAATCGCTCCTGCACAACAGCTCTCCGACCAGTTGCGGCGCAGTCTGCACGAGGCAGCGGTCCGGTTGTGCGCGCGGGCGCGGCTACGTGGTGTGGCCACCGTCGAATTCCTGCTCAGCGGTGATGAATTCGTGTTCCTCGAAGTCAACCCACGGATCCAGGTGGAGCACACCGTCACCGAGGAGGTGACCGGGGTCGATCTGGTCGCAGTGCAGTTGGCCATCGCCGGCGGCGCGTCGTTCTACGAGCTGGGTCTGCCGGCCGGAATCGGCTCGGATGGCATCGAAGTGATCGGCGAGCCTGCGGCGCGGACAGGTATCGCAATTCAAACCCGGGTCAACGCAGAGACTTTCGGGGCCGACGGTTCCGTCCTCCCGGCTACCGGAACCCTGAGCGTATTCTCGCCGCCGAGCGGACCAGGGGTGCGGGTGGATACCTACGGCCGCGCGGGCCTGGTGTTGAGCCCCAGCTATGACTCGCTGCTCGCCAAGGTCGTCACCCATGTACGGAGCTCGTCGTTTTCCGCCGCGGTCCGTAAGGCGCGCACTGCGTTGGCGGAGTTCAGCATCGAAGGCGTCGGCACGAACATCGAGTTACTACGAGAACTCATGTCCGACAGCCAGTTTCAATCCGGTACGGCATCGACGAGCCTGCTCGACGACAAGCTCCCCGAGCTGACGGCCGCCGTGAAGCCACACCAGCAGCACCAGCACACCCATGTCGAGCTCTACCCGGGTGAAGAAGTGTTGCGTGCCCAACTGGCCGGCACGGTGATCGAGGTGGTTCCCGAGGGAGCGGACGTGGCAGCAGGCGGTCAGGTGGTGGTGCTCGAAGCGATGAAGATGCAGCACGTGCTGGTGGCGCCGCAGTCGCTGCGGACGGTTCGCAGCCTGGTTGCGCCGGGTCAGGTCGTCGGCACCGGCGACCCGCTCGTGGTCTTCGCCGGCGCCGGAGCTGGTGCGGACAAGGGATCCAGCTCAGCCGCAGTCGATCTCGACCGCCCCCGGGCTGATCTCGACGAGGTGCGGCGGCGGCATGCGATGACTCTGGACGAGGCCCGCCACGCGGCAGTGGCCAAACGGCACAAGCAGGGCCGGCGGACCGCCCGCGAGAACATCGCCGACCTGGTCGATCCCGGCAGTTTCATCGAGTACGGTGCGCTGGCGATCGCCGCTCAGCGCAGCAGGCGTACCGAGGAGGACTTGATCGCCAACACTCCGGCGGACGGCCTGGTGGCAGGCCTGGCAACCATCGGCGCAGATACCTTCGGGCGCGAGGCCGCTGAGGTGGTGGTGGTGTCCTACGACTACACCGTGCTCGCCGGGACGCAAGGCATGCGCAATCACGCCAAAACCGACCGTGTATTCGACCTGGCAGTCCGGAAACTGTTGCCGGTGGGGCTGTTCGCCGAAGGCGGCGGCGGCAGGCCCGGAGACACCGACGTAGGCGGGCACGCCGGGCTGGATGTGCCGACGTTCCGGGTGCTTGCAGAGATGTCCGGGCGCGTCCCGCTGGTGTCGATCGTGTCCGGGCGTTGCTTCGCCGGCAACGCCGCGCTGGCCGGGGTGTGTGACGTCATCATCGCTACGCCGGATGCCAACATCGGCATGGGCGGGCCGGCGATGATCGAGGGCGGCGGGCTCGGGGTCTACCCCCCGGAGGCGATCGGACCTATCGAGGTGCAGCGGCGCAACGGCGTGGTCAGTCTGGTGGCCCGCGACGAGTCGCATGCCGTGTCGCTGGCCAAGCGTTATCTGTCGTACTTCCAGGGTGACGTCCGCGACTGGGAGGCGCCCGATCCTCGGCTTGCCCGGCAAGTGGTGCCGCAGAACCGACTACGTGCCTACGACGTGCACCGGGCGATCGATTCGATCGCGGACGTCGGGTCGGTGCTGGAACTGCGGCCGGAGTACGGCGTCGGCATCGTCACCGCACTGGTGCGTGTTGAGGGCGTGGCATACGGGCTGATCGCCAACAGCAGCCACCACCTCGGCGGTGCCATCGACGCCGAAGCCGCCGATAAGGCCGGCGATTTTCTGTCGAGGTGCGACGCGTTCGGATTGCCGATCGTTTCGCTGTGCGACACACCGGGATTCATGGTGGGCCCGGAAGCAGAGAAGGAAGCTGCCGTACGCCGTTTCGGCCGCATGTTCATTGTCGGCGCGCAGTTGACGGTGCCCTTCGGCATGGTCATCCTGCGCAAGGGTTACGGACTGGGTGCGATGGCCATGGCCGGCGGATCGTTCCACGCGCCGCAGTTCACGATCGCGTGGCCGACCGGGGAGATCGGCGGCATGGGGCTGGAAGGTGCTGTGCGACTTGGTTTCAGCAAGGAACTCGCCGCCGCCGCTGACGACTCAGAGCGGCAGGCACTCTTCGACAAACTCGTCGCAGCCGCGTACGAACACGGCAAGGCGTTGCGTGCGGGCACCACGTTCGAACTGGACGACGTCGTCGATCCCGCGGCGACCCGGGCCTGGATCACCAGGCTCCCGGGCCACCGAGGGTGAGGATGTGTCTAGCCGTGTCCAGAGCCGCAGCCGACACCGGGCAGACAGCCTTCGCCGCCGGGAATCCCGTTCGGACCGAAGAACTGGCCACCCTCGCCGCAGCCGACGCCCGGAATGCAGCCCTGACCGCCAGGACCGCCACCAGGTCCGCCGTTGACGCCGCCGGAGCCGCAGTTGCCGTTCGGGTCGCAACCGCCGCCGCCGGGGTCAAGCGGGATGAAGTGGGTGATGCCGGTGCTGGGAGCGCCCGGCCCCGACGCGACAACGTCGGCGGAGGCCAGTGGCGCCGCAGCGATCGCTGTAGCGACGGCCCCGGCCACCACCAGTGGTTTCAGTGAAATGAATTTCGATAACATGCGTTTCGCATACCACGCGTGCGCAAATTCAAACCTCGCAGATCGCAACCCTACTTCCAAGCGACAGAAGGCGTTCCCACCATGACTTCAACAGACCTGACCGGCCGCACCGCTATCGTCACCGGCGCCTCCCGCGGCATCGGGTTGGCGATCGCGCAACAGCTCGCCGAGGCCGGCGCGAACGTCGTCCTCACCGCGCGTAAGCAGGAAGCGGCCGAGGCGGCGGCAGCGGAGGTCGCCGGTACTGCGCTGGGCGTCGGCGCGCACGCCGTGGACGAGGACGCCGCGCGCCGGTGCGTCGATCTCACGCTCGAGCGTTTCGGCCGGGTGGACATCCTGATCAACAACGCCGGTACCAACCCGGCCTACGGACCGCTGATCGACCAGGACCACGCTCGGTTCAGCAAGATCTTCGACGTCAACCTGTGGGCGCCGTTGTTGTGGACGTCGCTCGTCGTCAAATCGGGGATGGGTGAGCACGGCGGTGCAATCGTGAACACCGCTTCGATCGGCGGCATGCATCAGTCGCCGGCCATGGGCATGTACAACGCCACCAAAGCCGCACTGATCCACGTGACCAAGCAACTGGCACTTGAACTTTCGCCGCGGGTACGGGTCAACGCGATCTGTCCGGGCGTGGTGCGCACCAAGCTCGCCGAGGCACTGTGGAAGGACCACGAAGATCCGCTGGCCAGTTCCATCGCACTGGGCAGGATCGGTGAACCAGACGACGTCGCGGCTGCGGTGGCGTTCCTGGTGTCCGATGCCGCCAGCTGGATCACCGGCGAGACCATGGTGATCGACGGTGGTCTGCTGCTAGGCGCAGCGCAGGGATTTCAGGCCAGATGATCAGCGAGGACCTGGCCCAACGGGTGCAGGAGTTACTCGACCGGCACCCTCCCGCCAGCACCGAAACGCGGGAATTCCTCGGCGCTCAATACGACGCCGGACTGGCGTGGGTGCACCTGCCGGTGGGCTTCGGCGGGCTCGGCCTGCCCCGGGCCGCACAGGAGAAGGTCGACCTGGAACTGGCCGCGGCCGGCGCACCGGTGGGCGGCACCCCGAAGAATTACATCGGCATGGGGATGGCGGCGCCGACCATCGCGGCGTTCGGTACCGACGAGCAGAAACGAAAGTTTCTGCGCCCGTTGTTCACCGGTGAGCAGATCTACTGCCAGTTGTTCAGTGAACCGGGAGCGGGATCAGACCTGGCCGCCGCGGCCACCCGCGCGGTACGCGACGGCGATGAATGGATTGTCAACGGACAGAAGGTGTGGACGTCGCAGGCCCAGCATGCGCACATGGCCATCCTGGTCGCCCGCACCGACCCCACCGTTCCCAAACACCTTGGCCTGACATACTTTCTGTGCGATGTGACGCAACCGGGGGTGGAGATCCGGCCGCTGCGGCAGATCACCGGCGAGGCGGAGTTCAATGAAGTGTTCCTCACCGACGCCCGGGTGCCCGACGCCAACCGGCTGGGTCCGGTAGGGGGCGGATGGCGGGTTGCCACAACCACACTGAACAACGAACGCGTCGCAATCGGCACGCGGGCCGGGGTGCCGCGCGAAGGCGGTCATATCGGCAAGGTCACCGGGGCCTGGCGGGACCGGCCCGGGCTACGCAACCCCGCAATGCACGACGAACTGATGCGGTTATGGGTGGCCGCGGAAGTCTTCCGGCTCAGCGGCGAACGGCTGCGCCAGCAAGCGGTCGCCGGGCAACCCGGGCCCGAAGGCGCCGGCATGAAGGTGATGTTCGCCGAACTGGCCCAAGCGATTTCGGGTTTCGAAGTCGAGTTGCACGGTGAGCACGGGCTGCGCTACGACGATTGGACGCTGCGCCGCCCGGAAGTGGTCGACCTGACCGGCCGCGGCCCCGGATATCGCTACCTGCGGGCTCGCGGCAACTCGATCGAAGGCGGAACGTCGGAAATCCTGCGCAACACCGTCTCCGAGCGGGTACTGGGTCTGCCCGGGGAACACCGCGTCGACAAGGACGTCGCCTGGAAGGACATCCCCCGATGACAGACCTGCTGTATTCCGACACCGAGGAGGCACTGCGCGAGAACGTTCGGCAGTTGTTCGCCGAGCGGTGCCCGCCGGAAACCGTCACCAAGTCCTATGATTTTCCGCCGCAAGACTTTTCACCGGTATGGCACACGCTGGCCGCGGAGCTTGGGGTGGCGGGCCTGCTGGTACCGGAATCGCTCGGTGGGGCGGGTGCCGGCGCACGCGAGGCCGCGGTGGTGATGGAGGAGATCGGCCGGGCCGTCGCTCCGGTGCCGTTCCTGTCCAGCGCGGTAGTCGCGACGGTGGCGCTGTTGACGGCCGGAGACACCGAGACGGTGTCCGCGCTGGCCTGCGGCGAGGTCACTGCTGCACTGGTGGTGCCGCTGACCACCGCGCCGTGGGATGCGGTCACGGGGTTGCCGGGCGCCGACGGGCTGAGCGGCGTGGTCAACACTGTCGCCGGCGCTGCTGAAGCCGACGTGCTTGTGGTGCCGGTCGCCGGGGTCGATGGCGTTGAGCTGCATACTGTTTCGCGGGATGCGACCGGCGTCGACGTGTCGCCGGTGCTGGCCCTCGACATGACCAGACCCCTTGCCGACGTGCGATTTTCCGGTGCCGCGTCCAGGCGGGTCGGCGCGGGGGCGGATGCGATCACCGCGGCGTTACAGCTGGGGGTGGCGTTGCTGGCCGCCGAGCAGCTCGGGCTGATGCAGTGGTGTTTCGACACCACACTGCGATATGTGAAGGAACGCAAGCAGTTCGGTCGTGCGATCGGGTCGTATCAGGCGATCAAGCACCGGTTGGCCGATCTGTGGTTCGAGGTGAGCTCGGCGACGTCGGCAGCCCGCTACGCTGCCGACACGAACGCCCGCGGTGATCAGGATTCGGCGGTCGCGGCGTCCGTCGCGCAGGCCTTCTGCAGCGGCGCGGCCGTGCATGCCGCCGAGGAGTGCGTGCAGTTGCACGGGGGCATCGGGATGACCTGGGAGTATCCCGCGCACCTGTACCTCAAGCGTGCCAAGAGCGACCAGTTGGCGTTCGGCACCGAGTACCGGCACCGGTCGCGCCTGGCCGAACTGGTCGACCTGCCGGTCAGCTGACTGCTAACTGAGCGCCGATTCGAAGGTCTCCCTCAACGCCGCCCAGTGCCGATCGGCGGCGGCGACGTCATAGGGGCCATTGTCGGGTACCGCGAACCCGTGGCCGGCCCGGTACCACTCGATGGTGTGCCGCACGCCCGCGGCCGTCAGTGCCTTGCCGAGCTGTTCGGCCTGATCGGCGGTGAACGACGGGTCCTTCTCGGCGCCGCCCACATACACCACCGCGTTCATCCGGTCGGCCAGCAGGTGCGGGCTGTATTCGTTGTCCGTCACCAGACCGCCGCCGTGGAACGATGCTGCCGCAGCCACCCGCTCCGGCAGCCGTCCGGCCAGCAGCACCGAGATGCGGCCACCCATGCAGTAGCCGCAGACGCCGAAGCGATCCCCGGTGACCTCGGGACGGCTCGCCAGATAGTCGAAGTAGGCGCCGGCATCCCGGGTGATCCGGTCCGGCGTCAAGGTGCCGATCATGAACATGATGCGGGCGCGTTCCTCGGCGTCGCCGAAGGCGCTCGTCATGTCGAACGGGGCCCAGTCACCCTCGCGGTAGTACACGTCGGGAAGCAGCACGGCGTAACCGAATCCGGCCAGCTTGGCCGCCATCTCGTCGAAGGTGTCGCGCACACCGCCAGCGTCGGGGAACATGATCACGCCGGGCCAGGGGCCCGTGCCGTCGGGCGTGAAGAAGCGCACCGGACAGGTGCCGTCGGGAGTGGTGACGCTATCAGTGATTTTCGGCATGGCTCCCGTTCTACTCCAGACGCTTCCACGTATCCAATGGCGTCGACCCGCGGCGCCCGGCTTCGCCGCGCTTGCGATCGCCGCGTCATC